>JAJDUK010000033.1 GCA_022826665.1 Alphaproteobacteria bacterium
AGGGGCACGCCGGCGGTGACCGCGGCGACGCCGAAGGCGTGGCGCAGGCCCTTGGGGCTCGCCTGGGGTCCCTCGATGCGGGCCTCGCGCATGAGGGCGGTGACGTGGCGGGTGCCGGTGCTGCGCGAGAAGGGCCACAGCCTCGCCGCTGCGCGTTTGGGACTGGCCTGGGCGCGGCGCAGCGCGTGGACGAGGGCGAGCTCGCGCACGAGCTCCGCGGGCACGGGGACGGCGCGCCAGTGCTCTCGCCGGCGCTTGAGCGTCGATATGCGAATCTCGGCCGTGGCCAGATCCACGTCGCCGGCGCGCAGCGCGAGCGCTTCGGAGATTCGGCACCCGGTGTGCGCCAGGGTGAGCGCGAAGGTCTGCACGTGCGGCCGGGTATGCTCGCGGGCCGCGGCGAGGAAACGCGCGCGCTCGTGCCCGGTGAGGTACTTGTGGCCTCGGGCATCGAGGAGGGAAGCGCAAACGTGGGGCACGGCGCCGGCGCTAGAACGAATGGGGATGCGAATCGGAGGTCGCGTTGATGGGAAGGCGAGCGGTGTGGCGTTGCACGGTATCGGCGAGCTCGTACAGGGCTCCGCGCAAGATGTCGCCGGCGGAGGGCTCGATTTCGGGCATGGTTCTGCCGTCGACCGAAGCGATGGGACGGCGGTAACAGGCCTGGACAACCGCCAGCCGGGCGAGGTCCTCCTCGGTCAGGGTGACGGTGATCGTGTGCATGTGCCCGGGCGCGGTGGGCGGCTCGACGGTGTTCATGGCCGCAGCGCATGGAGCAGGCGTTGGCGCAGCGCGTCGTCGAGGACGATGCCGTAGCGGGGGAATTGGCCGTGGAGCTCGTGGGGCTCGAAGGCGGCGGCGAGATCTGGATCGGCCTCGAGGGCCGCGGCGATGCGTGCCTGGTCGTGCCTGCGGTCGAGGTCCCAGGCGAGCCATTCCGCTCGGCGCTCGAGGACGCGCTGATGCACTTCGGCCGGGGTGAGGCGACGGGCCTGGCCGCCGTCGAGGTGCTCGTACTGAAGGGGCTGGATCCACATTTCGGTCTGCGCGGGCATGGGAGGGGCCTGGTGTCAAGCGGAAATGACACACTACTTCAGGGAAAATACCCACTCAAGGCCAAGTCACGGATTGCAAGGGACGGGCGGAGCGCTCCGGACCCGGCGCAATCCGGGGGCCTGGCCGGCGCAGCTGACACAAAACAGGGATTCTGTGTCAGGGGATTGGGGTACTACGGCTCTAGGGGAATTCGTTGTTGAGTCGCTTCCCATGCGTGCGTGGGCGTGCTTCGGTGTCAGCCTTGCTCGCACCGGAAGAATCGCTTTGCCTTTGCGGTGCGAGTTCCCGGGCTTGCCTCTGCGTCGCGGAAGTTGACGTAGCTTGCGATTCCGTTGGGCTCGAGGATTAGGGCGTCGTCGAAGCCCTCGACAGGGTTCGGGTTCCAGTCCCAGCGCCGGTAGATGCCCTTTACGCCGTAGGTGGCGATGTGTATTTGTCCGGCAACGGAGACGGCGCCCATTTCCCTACCAAGCATGAGGACGCCGAAGATGAGCCGCTCGTCCGGGGTGATTTCCCCTTTTGTGACCGATTCGAGTGTCTCGATGTTCCGGGCGAAGATCTGCGCTCCCAGCTCGGCGCGTTCGGCTCCTTCCGACGACTCGAGTGCCATCCTCGCTTGTTTGTTGAGATCGCCGAGTCGTATCGCCACGAGGTGAATCCGTTCGGGCTGCCTCCAGTCCTCCTCGTCCCGGCAGAGCCAGCGCTCGGCGCCTTCGGGCTTGTCGAGGACCGGCGTAGTGGAGGGTCTGGGTGTCGGGGTCGTCTGATTCGTGTTCAGCGCGAGCGCGAAAGGTTCGTTGGTGATTGGCGTTGCCGTTCTTGCGGTGATGGATCCACAGCCGGCAAAGGCGAACGCAAGAGCGGCTACCAGGAGTGGTCGTTTCGTCATCGTCCTTCCATCGGAAGCCGGTACGCGGGTATGAGGATGGGCGTATGGAGGGGTTTGGGCATGCGCGGGCTTCGACTATGGGTTTCAGGGACTCTTGCGCCTTGAATGAGAGCATTTCGGAGCTCGCCAGGCTTCTGCAGGGCTTCGGGATGATGGCAATATAGCGGAGATCCTGGCTTCGGAGGGAACATAATGCCATCACTCACTATCCGGTTGAGAGACGATGCGGACGAGGCTGCCATCAAGGCGCTGCGCGTCGCGACCTTCGAGACGACTGCGAGCAAGGCGATCATGAAAGCGATACGGGAGTATCCGGAGCTCCGGCGCATGCTGAAGGCGAGCGAGGCGCGGGCGGAGCGGCTGGCGGCCATTCTCACCGAAGTAGTGGAGGCGCGGGTCGGGGTGGCCGACGCGGACGACCGCTATCAGCGCGCGTGCCGCGATGCCGGCGACGCGCTGAAAATGCCATCATCCGCGACCAGGTGGAACGGAGATCGCGCGCGGCGCTGAGCCGGGGCCGACGATTTTGATAGCAGACGGGCCAGGAGCATCCGGACCGCGGCCCTGGCGAATGATGGCAAACGGCTACAGCTATCGCAGAAGGCGGCAACTAGGGAGGTAGGGGGTTCCAGGTGACGATACGCCCTGACAAGACTGCGTTCATGGACGCCTCGATGCGGCGCTTGTGGGACCAGTTCGGGGAAATGCCGGAGGATCTGCGGCTGTACGGGGGGACGGCGCTCGCGCTGTACCTGGATCATCGGGTATCGACGGATTTCGACTTCGCGACGCCGACGGGGAAGGTGGAGCTCGAGCTCGTGAAGAGGATTCCGGCATTGCGCGGCGGGCAAGTGCGCGGCGGCGGGGGGATGGTGGATGTGGTGGTGCCCGGCGAGCGCAATGTGATGGTGGGCATGATGGAGTGCGGCAGGGTCATTCCGATGCCTGTGGAGGAGCCGATAACGGCGGACAACGGGGTACGGGTCGCGCACCCGGTGGACGTGGTGGCAGGAAAGGTGCATGCGTGTGTGTCGCGCGGGGAGCGACGCGACTACGAAGACATCGCCGCGGCCGTGCGCACGTGGCAAAGGTGGACGCTGGAAGGGGTCAAGGCGGTGGTCGAAAAAACCGGATACGACCTGGCGTGGGTCGGGCGTGCGATCGCGAACCCGCCGCCCGGGGCGGAGGTTGGCGCCCGGGATTTGGGGTCGCTGCGACGGTTCGCGCGGCGCCTGCCGGAGCTGATGATCGATCGCGGGCCGGAGCGGTGAGCGCCGGCGCGACCGGAGAAGGGTGGATTGCGAGGTTGGGCTACGACCCGCACTCGGGGTACACGCACTGGAAGGGCACTCCGATCCCGCCGATGGACGACCCGCTCGCGGCGTCGCCGCGGCGCTGCGAGATTGCGGAGCGGGTGTGGTGGAACGGGCCGGCGTGGACGGTGCTGCGCAGCGCTTCGACCTACCTCTGGCACGTGATGGACTACGGCTTCACCGATGACATCGGGTTCACGCTTCGGGACGTGGAACGGGCGCGATGGGTGCGCGCGCTCGAAGCGGCGCGCCCGGGCGCGCTCTCGAAGGGCTCCTATGTGCTGTGGAGCTGCTACTTCGGGATCATGGCCGACGACGCGATCTGCGAGTGGCCGGCGACGGCGCATCGGCTCGATGTGAAGCCGCTTGCAGGCGAAAGCCGGGAGAGCATGTACAAGCGACACCGGACGTATCGCGCCAGGCGAGCTGCGCCGCCTTACGTGACGCCGGCATCCCGACCTGAGGACAGCTCAGCGGAGCGATGATTGATGAAGAAGCTTGTAGGAATCATGGCCATTGGTCCAGCAGTCCTCTTGGTTCTTTTGGGCCTCGGTGGCTCGCCTACATGTAGCGGCTTGAGATCATCCGCGATCGGGCGCGAGATCATCGCCGTTTCTGGCTCACAATATCTGAGACTGTAATCGGGTTCCGGCTCGAATTGGTTGCGACTGGGCTCACATTCGCTGCGACGGACTCACATTGCTGAGACTGAGCCCGGGGCGGTGAGAATCGGTCGAGGCACTCGCATCACGTGCTCGGTGGCTCGGCCCTGACGGCGCCGCAGGGGGCGCGCGTGAGGTCGCGCCGGATCAGAATAACGACCGTTTTTCTCGTGACCGTCGCGGGCGCCGCCTCGTGCGGGAATGGCCACAAGAAAAACCGTTGCGAATATCTCTGCCAGATTGCAGGATACCTCCCTGTCTAATCTGACGAGAGGTCCATGGGAATGCTGATCGGCTACGCGCGGGTGTCCAAAGCCGATGGAAGCCAGCTTCTGGACCTGCAGCGCGATGCCCTCATCGAGGCCGGGGTGGTCGAGGAGTGGATCTACGAAGACCTCGCTTCGGGACGCAAGGACCATCGCCCCGGGCTCGAAGCGTGTCTGAAGGCGCTGCAGCCGGGCAACACGTTCGTGGTGTGGAAGCTCGACCGGCTGGGCCGTGATCTGAAGCACCTGGTGAGCACGGTGGAGGCGCTTCGCGAACGTGGGGTGGGTCTTCGGGTGCTCGCCGGCACTGGCGCCGAGATCGACACCGGCACCGCGAATGGCCGGCTCATCTTCGCGATTTTCGCGGCGCTTGCGGAATTCGAGCGCGAGCTCATCGCCGAGCGCACCCGCGCGGGGCTGGCGGCGGCGCGGGCGAGGGGCCGCCAGGGCGGTCGGCCGCGCAAGATGGACCGCGCGATGCTGCAGATGGCGATGAGCGCCATGGCGGCGCGCGAGACGAATGCCCAGGACCTCGCCCGGCGCCTGGGGATCACGACGACGACGCTGTACATGTACGTCAACGGCGACGGCACGGTGAAGGCGCCGGGGCAGAAGCTGCTCGACGCGCCGGCGCGATGAGCCGCGGGGGTGGGATTCCGGCCGAGGCGTTGCTGGACCTTCGCCGCCGGCTCGACCAGCTGTCGCCTCGCCATGGTGGGCGCCGGGCGCTGGTCGAGGGCACCGCGGAGCTGTTCGGGGTGTCTCGCGCGACGGTGTACCGGGCGCTGGCCGGGCAGCTGCGCCCGAGGGGGCTTCGCCGCGCCGACCGGGGCGAGCCGCGCAAGGTCCCGCGCGCGGAGCTCGAGCGCTATTGCGAGCTCGTGGCGGCGCTGAAGCTTCGGACCTCGAATCTGAAGGGTCGGCGTCTTTCGACCGGGCGGTGCATTGCGCTGCTCGAGGAGTACGGGGTCGAGGCTCCGGAGGGACTGGTACGCGCTCCGAAGGGCGTGCTGCACAAGGCGACGGTGAACCGTTACCTGCTGGCGTCATCGCAAGGTTTGTGCGTAGACCTACGATAAGGCCCTGGGGTCGTCGTCGCGCATTGCCGCGGCGATTCTGTAAGCGGTTGCTCTACCGATATTAAGTTGCTTGGCAGCGCGTGCGGGCGACAGGCCACCTTCGATGAGTTTCTGCGCTGCGGAAACGGTCTCCGGATCGAGTGGTGGACGGCCTGGTGTTCGGCCGCGCTTGCGCGCGGCCGCAATGCCATCGCGGGTGCGCTCGGAGATGAGCCGGCGCTCGAAGTGCGCGATGGCGCCGAAGACGTGGAACACGAGCTCGCCGGCGGCCGAGGAGGTGTCGAGGCGCTCCTCGAGGCTGACCAGGTGGATGCCGCGGGCCTTGAGGGCGTCGACGGTTTCGAGCAGCTCGCGCAGCGAGCGCCCCAGACGGTCGAGGCGAGTGACACACAGCCGGTCCCCGGGGCGGGTGTGGTCGATGAGCTCGGTGAGCCCGGGTCGGTCAAAGCGCTTTCCGGAGACGACGTCGGTGAACACCCGGATGGCTCCGGCCTCGATGAGGCGCGCGTTCTGCGCCTCCGGGTGCTGGTCGTTGGTGGAGACGCGGGCGTAGCCCAGGGTGTCGCCGGTCCGGGCCGCCGCGGCCGTACCAATATCGTTCGGTTCGGGGACGGTTTCGGTGGGCATACTGAGTGCTCCGTTCAGCGGAGCTGAACCGTCTCTTTAATCGTCCATATATTGTAGGCGGTCTCAGAACCGGGATCATCCTTTTGGAGACGCCATGCCGTCACGTCGTCTTGTTCCACCATCGGTGCGTGACCGGGTGCTCGGGATTCCGTCCGACATCTGGTCGCTGGAGCGCCACTACGTTCTGCCCGACGAGGATCTGGAACTCATCGCGACCCGACGACGCGCCGACAACCGCCTCGGACTGGCGGTCCACCTGGCGCTTCTGCGCCATCCGGGCCAGGGATGGCTCGACGGCATCGAGCCTCCACCGGAACTCATCGCCTGGCTTGCGCAACAGACCGGGGTGAGGGGCGAGTCGCTGAACCGCTACGCCGCCAGGGAACCGACACGTTACGACCACCGCCGCCTCGCCATCCGCCACCTTGGGCTACACGCGTTCGTGCCTGCCGAACACAGGCGTTCGGCGGTCCTCCTGGCGGCCCGGGCCGCGTTCGACACCGACGACGGCCATCTGATTCTGGAGCGACTGAGTAGCGGTCTGAAAGCGCAACGTCTCGTGCTGCCGAGCGCGGACACGCTGGAGCGCATAGGCCTGGCGGGTCGCGCCCGGGCGCGCCGGCTCGCTGCGCAGGCGATCATCGATACGCTCGATGCGCGGCACACGCAGGCGCTGACGGCACTGCTCGAGCAGGATCCGTCGCTCGCACGTTCTCGACTGGCGTGGTTGCGAGCCGTGCCGCATTCGACCAGCGCGGCGAGCATGCAGGGCCTGCTGGAGAGGCTGAAATACATCCGCGCACTCGGCCTGCCGAAGGACCCGGGCGAGGCCATCCATCCGGCCCGGCTGTCGAAGTTCGCCCGGGAGGGCGCCGTCGCGCCAGTGGGGCTGCTCAGCGACTTCGGCGAACGGCGAAGGATCGCGGCTCTGGCCGCGCAGGTCTCGACGCTCGAGACGACGTTGACCGATGCTGCGATTGCCCTGTTCGAGCGACTCACCGGGCAACTGTTCGCCCGGTCGACGAGGTCGCGCGAGCGATCCTGGTCGGCCAACAAGGCGCAGGCTGGCCGCCTGCTGGTGCTGTTCGGCGCCACCATCGATGCCATGGTGAACGCCCGCAAAGACGGTCGCGATCTAATCGACGCGCTCGACGAGACGGTCGGCTGGAGTCGACTGACCGGGTCGCGCGGTGAAATCGACGAACTGGGCACCCTGGCGACGGAGGATCCGCTGTCGCTGGCCACGGGGCGATACGCTCAGCTTCGGCGCTTCGCCCCCGCGTTTCTGGACGCCTTCGCGTTCGAAGCGCCGGATGCTGGCCGCAGCCTTCAGGGCGCCGTGGAACTCCTGCGTGAACTGAACCGGTCCGGCAAGCGGAAACTGCCGGACATCGTGCCGATGCCGTTTACGAGCCGACAGTGGCGCTCGGCGATTACGCACGGCGCGCACTCGGCTCGTCGAACCTACGAGACCGCCGTGATCGCGACGCTGCGAGACCGCCTGCGGGCGGGCGACGTGTGGGTCGCCGGCAGCCGTGACTACCGCCGTTTCGACGCCTATCTGCCGCCGGCGCACGAGGCCGAAGCGGTGCTCGTCGACGGCGGGATCGAGATCGATGCTGACGCCTGGATCGCAGGACGACGCCAGTTGCTGCACGCGCGTCTGGACGACGTCGGCGCGAAGCTGGTCGCGGGTCGTCTCGAAGGCACACGCCTTGAGAACGACCGCCTCCGGGTCACTCCGTACGACCCCGTGACGCCCGCCGCGGCCGCTCGTATCGACCAGGCAGTCGATGCGCTCATGCCGCGCATCCGCATCACCGAGCTTCTGTGGGAGGTCAACGCCCGCACGGGCTTTCTCGACGCCTTCAACGACGTGCGTTCCGGACGCACCCACTCGAATCCCGCCGCCATCCTGGCCACGATCCTGGCCGGCGCGACCAACCTCGGTCTGGAACGCATGGCGCACGCCTCTACCGGCGTGAGCCACGCGCAACTGTCCTGGGCCAATGCCTGGTACCTGCGCCCGGAAACTTACGCCGACGCTCTGGCGCGGATCATCGATGCGCACCATGCACTCCCGTTCACGCGCATCTGGGGCGACGCAAGCAGAACGTCGTCCGACGGCCAGTTCTTCGCGTCCCGGCGCAACGCCGGCGAGATCAACGCGAAGTACGGCCCCGACCCCGGGCTGAAGATCTACTCCTTCCTCTCCGGAGCCTATGGGTCGTTCCACGCCAACATGATAGGCGCCACCGCAGGAGAAGCGCCGTTCGTGCTCGACGGACTCGTGGGCAACGCAGCCGCGTTCGACCCCCTCGTCCACCACGTCGACACCGGTGGCGTGTCCGACCACGTCTTCGCTCTGTTCCATCTGCTTGGCCTGTCGTTCGCCCCCCGATTGCGTGACTTCCCCGACCGGCGCCTGACCTGCTTTGGTCGCCGCGGGCGATGGCGAGTGCTGTCCCCGATCATGGGGCGACCGATGAACGAGGTGGCCGTGCGTGAATGCTGGGGCGATGTCCTGAGACTCGTCGCCGGTATCAAAACCCTGTCCCTGAAACCTTCCGCCATGCTGCGCAAGCTCGGCGCCTACCGCCAGCAGAATCGACTCCATCTTGCGCTGGGCGAAATCGGCCGCGTCGAGCGCTCGCTATTCATGCTCGACTGGATCGAAGACCCACAGTTGCGCAGGGACTGCCAGGCAGGCCTCAGCAAGGGGGAGTCGCGACACACCCTCGCCCGCGCCGTGTTCGCCCACTCCCAGGGCCGCATCCGCGACCGCTCGCCAGAGGCGCAGCAAAAGCGCGTCATGGCACTGAACCTCGTGATCGCAGCAATCGTCTACTGGAATACCTGCTACATCGACAAGGCCGCCGAGCACCTGCGTCGCAACGGCCAGCTGAGCGAACCGCGCCTCCTTCAGCACGTCTCGCCCCTGGGCTGGGTACACATCGCCCTGACCGGTGACTACGACTGGAGCTCGGTCGCAGCCGAGTGCACCAACGTACGCCCCCTCAACGTCTACGCGGCCAGAATCCCCGCGTAGGCTCCCGGCGTTAACGTATGTCTACGCACAAACCTTGCGATGACGCCA
>JAJDUK010000101.1 GCA_022826665.1 Alphaproteobacteria bacterium
CGGGCCGCCGCCAGCCGCGCGGAGGGCGCGTCGCCCCGCGCGCGGGGCCCTCCCGTGGACTACGGGGACAAGCTACCGCCGAGACCGTGGTACAATTTTACTCCGCCGCTCTGGCGCATATTCCCGCCGCCGTTGACACCCCCGGACTTGATCCGGGGGCCGGGCATGACGAGTTGGGGTCAGGGGCGCGCTTTCACCGCACCGTGGTGCGGCGTCGCCTGGGCATGAGTAGCGCAAGCCCGCAGGGTCTCGCGCGCCGCAATGGGAGTCCCGCGCGCAAAAGCATGGTCTCGCGCGGGAGAGGGGACGCGCCGCCGTGGTTACTCCCTCACGTCGTCATAGCCGGACTCGTTCCGGGTATCAGGGCAACCCTCTCCACCAACTACTACATCGTCATGCCCGGATTTATTCCGGGCATCTTTCTCCGCGACACCGATGTGGATGGCCGCAACAAGTGCCATGACGTCATAGTGATGACGCCGCTTGCCGCCTGCTCAGACCGCGCCTATATCTCGCCCGACACTGAACCGAGGCCCACGATGGAACGGATCAGCGCTTCCGAGGCCAGAAGGCACCTGCCCCGACTGCTTGACCGCATTGCGCAGGGCGAGAGCCTGACCATCACGCGCCACGGCAAGCCCGTCGCCCGCCTCGTCCCCATGTCCCACGACCGCGACCGGGCGCAGCAAGCCGCCGCCTGCATCCTCGAACGCCGCAAGCACCTCAAGCGCGTGCCCTTGACGGACCTGATGGTAGCAATCCACGCGCGGCACTCCCAATGAGCGTTTGCTTCGCCCGTTACGCGATAATCCTCGCCGCACCGTCACCTCAACTCTACCACCGCACTACTGGAGCATCCCGACAGTGCTAGACGAGCGCTGCTATGCGTTTCTATGTCTCGTTCGCCCCGACCCAAACGCTCCCACATTCTTCGGTTTTCCAGAATTCCTCACCAGCCTAGCACTAATGGTCCTTGTATGGACAATTGCGCGCACTCGATATCGCTTCCGTATCCGCATAGCTCCTTTACCACTTTACGCTATCACTTATTCTGTTGTTGGTGCCGTTGGGATACTTTCGCTTCTAACCGAAGTATGGCTGATTGAGAGGTGGCCCGTTCCCCGTGACCTGCCCTTGACTGCCAGTATGTGGCAGGGCCTACTTGGCGGCCTTTTCCTTTTCACTTTCATGACTTGGGCATGGTTTGCATTTATAAGGCCACCAACATTCGGTAGGAGTAATGCCTTGCGTTTCGCCCGGACCCTTTACCGTTACATCATTAATAGCTCACAGGACGATCTGAGAATCGTCGCCGATGAACTCACTTCCTCTGCAATTCCACTTATCAAGCACGCGACAGATAGAGGAAGACTCAAGAATTACAAGCTCCACGACCGCAAGCAATCTAGCAAGCGCACCAAGGCGGAAACTTATGCAAATGATATTCTCCTCTTGATCGCAGATAAGAGACTTTGTCGCGCCATCGTGCACTCTTCCCCATCGACGGCAAGAGCTGTATTTATGGCCATTAGTGAGATAAAAAAATATGGGGTTCAGGTAGAGACGTTCGCCCAAAATATATTGGATCAGGCGATTCAAAATAGAGATTCATTCTTGTATCACGAAGCCGACGGTTATCAGTCAGGTTTGATCGGCTATCATAAGCCGCTAAGTCACGCTATGTTCTCAAATTATAATATGGTAGAAACTATCGGCTCTCTATTTGATATTGATTTTGACCAGCAGCGCAAATGGGATGCTGCACAATGGGGAGCATATTGCAGAGCATTGTTGTTAACGATCAGAGATTACCTGCATACGGCACCTCACGATCACTCCTATGTCATATACCGGGCTAAAGACAATATAGCACATGCGGTATTGGACCTACACACCCTTAATCAAACGACTGACGAGAACTGGGATAGCGATCAAGTGCGTCGGCTGCAGGTCGTAGTGAAGTTCATCCAAGATGCAGTGAAACTTATGGAAGAGATTGGCGTCAATAGTAGTTGGAAGAAGCGCGTTAGAAAAGATGAGATGGTGAAGTCATTATGCGATCATTTGGCGTCGATGATTGTTGAGGTGATATTTTCGGCATCTGCGATATATGCGCCAAGGTGGCTAAATTGGACAGTCCAACATAATTGCGTCTGGAGGGAATTTTTTGGCTTCAGTAAGCTAGACGGAGAAGTTGGTGAAATCATTAAGTTCAAGATACGGCGCCAGTTGTATGACGAAGTAAAAGATATGGAGAAATTTCCTAACTTCAAGGGAGCAAAGATCTTGGCGTTTTGTCTAAACGTGATGGGTCTCGAAGTTCGTGGGCAGGAGTATGACAAGGACAGTAGAGCGCTCCATAGAGCAATTCTAGCGTGGACAAAACGCAACTACGTGTGGCTGCACAATTATAATCCTCGAGTGGCCGAAGCGTGTCTGGTAGACGCTGTAGCATATAACGCACGAGAGAGTAGGCTGGAAAAAAGATATCCCGTCGAAGGCTTACGGCGAGAAGAAAGTGTGGTTTATCTGGATTTGGAGCCAGCTCAAGTACAGAGTTGAAGCTGATTTACGCGTACAGACGTGGTTATCGCCTGACAGCCCCTCCCTCACCTCGGGCTCAACACCAACGTCCCCAACCCGTCGTCCTCCACCCGCGTCCGGTCGGTGAGCATGGGCAGGTATTCCCCGTCGCGCCAGGGCTCGGCGAAGTCCTCGTAATACGACGAGAGCGGGTTGCCGGACTGCCCCGTGCTGATGACGAAGACCGAGTTCTCGGGCTCCCCTAAGTCGTAGACCGCGCGATAGCCCGCACCGTGGTTCTGCGCGAACGGACGCTCCGGGTCGTCCACGTCGAAGCCGCCGGCCTTCACCGTCTCCTTCTCGCCGCCCGTCGGCATGTTGACCTCGAACCAGGAGCCGATGGCCGGCACCTCGCCCAGGATGCGGCTCTTCATGTGGACCGCGTGGGCCTCGCCCCAGCGCCAGTCGTCCATGTCGTGGCCGTAGGTGACCGCGAGGTATTCGAGCGAGACCTTGAGCGCCCGGCTCACGGCCTCGGCGCAGGTCTCCACCGCGCCCTCGGTGCTTACGTCGTCGCACCACTGCGTGCGCTCGCCGAGCGCGCGGTGGATCACCTCGGTGCGGATCTTCCAGTAGTCCTCGAACACGTCGCCCAGCTCGTCGGCGAAGAGCACGTGCATCAGCTCCCTGACCCACGCCATGTAGATGAGCGGCTCCGTGCGGTCCCGCTGCATGCCGTGGTCCCAGTCCGCCAGCACGGCGAGCGCGTCCCGCGCAGCCTCGTTCGAGGGCTCGGCGAGCTCCAGCAGCACCGGCGTGAGCCGCGCCGCCGCGAGCGAGACCAGGTCCTGCTGGATCGCCGAAAAACTCGCCACGTCGTGCTTGGGCCGGGCGTCGAGCAGTGCCTCGATCCGCCGCGCGCGGTAGGGCGGGGTCCAATCGTCCGTCAGGTAATGGGGATAGTCGAGGGTGACCATCCGGTTGTTGGCGGTGACGATGCGGCCCGACGGCGGGTTGTGGTCCCCCGGCAGCGCCTCGAGGGGCACGCGATCAACCCAGTCGTGCTCGCCGGTCCAGCCCGGCACCGGCATGTGCCCCTGGCCCGAGGCGCGGATCGGCACGTGGCCCGGCGCCACGTAGCCGATGTTGCCGTCGGCGTCCGCGAAGACCATGGTCTGCTGCGGCACGGCAAGGTCACTCACCGCCTCGACGAAGCTCTCCCAATCCTCCGCCCCGGTGGCATTCACCAGCGCCTCGGCGCTCTTGTCGTCGTCCGCCAGCGCGGTCCAGGAGAACGCGAGCACGTGGCCCGCCTCCAGGTACTCCTCGGTATCCTCCAGCACGTCGGAGACCACCGGCCCGTGACGCGTCTCGCGCACCGTGAGCTCGATGGGATCGCCGCCGCTCACCTCGATGGTCTCGGTGCGCACGTCGAAGGCGAGGCTCCCCTCCGGCGCGAGGTAGCGGGCCGGGTCGTCGGGGTCGATGCGCTCGATGAAGAGGTCCTGCACGTCAGGCCCGGTGTTGGTGAAGCCCCAGGCGAGATGCTGGGTGCGGCCCAGCAGCGGGAAGGGCAGCCCCGGCAGCGTCGCACCCACCACCTCGAACTCCGGCGTCGAGACGTGGGCGAGGTACCAGACGCTCGGGATCTCCAACCGCAGGTGCGGGTCGTTGGCCAGCAGCGGCTTGCCGGATTCCGTATGCGCGCCGCTCAGCACCCAGGCGTTGGAGCCGAGCCCGGAGGCACGCAGCGCCGGCACGGCGCCGTCCACGGCCCTATCGAGCGCCGCGAAGTCGATGCCGGCAGGATCGAAGGCCGGCGCCTCGCCATGCGGCCCCATGGGCGGGTCGTCCGGATGCTGGGCCCAGAGGTCCTGCAGCTGTTCCCGGTCGAGCTTGCCGGCGAGGCGCGCGCGGAGCAGCTCGTCGCTGAAGTTGTCGCCCAGGTCCCAGGCCATGATCTTGAGCCAGACCAGGCTGTCGGCAGGCCGCCAGGGCTCGGGCTCGTGGCCGAGCAGGACGAACTCCGGCGGCAGCATCTCGGAGCGGGTCTCCAGATAGGCGTTCACGCCGGCGGCATATGCCTCGTAGATCGCCTGCACCTCCGGCGCGAGCATCTCGAAGTTGCGTTCGGCCACGCGGTAGAGGCCCAGCGTGCGCAGGAACCTGTCGGTCTCGATGCCGGGCTCGCCCACCACCGCCGCGAGCCGCGCCTGGCCGATCCTGCGCTGCAGCTCAAGCTGCCAGAGCCGGTCCTGCGCGTGGACGTAGCCCATGGCGAAGGCGCCGTCTCTCGGCGATTGGGCATAGATGTGGGGGATCGCATGGGCGTCGCGGACCACCTCCACCGGCGCATCGAGGCCTGTGACCTCCTCGGCGTCGTCGTAGGAGGGGAGCGCGAACCACGAGCACGAGCCTGCCGCGAGCAATATCCCGAGCAGCGCCAGCGCCCCGGCCGCCGCGCAGTACGGTCGAAGCCGCCTGAATGTGATGCCCTGCCGCCGACCTGCCCTGTCAAAGGCCGCGGCGCGCATCACTGCTCTCCGTCGACGATCGCCTGCCGGTGCTGGTCGAGCTCCGGCGCGGGCGGCCGTTCGGTCGGGTCTGGATAGCCCGAGAGCTTGATCGGGTTGCCTGCCATCTGTACCTCCCCTGCGACCGGGTCCTGGGCCCGGATCACCATGTTGCGTGCCGCGACCTGCGGGTCGGCGAGCACGTCATCCACCCGGTTGATCGGCGAGCACGGCACGCCCGCCTCCTCCAGCACCGTGAGCCAGTGCGCGGTCGGGTGCGCCGTCAGAATCGCCTCGAACTCCTGCTCCAGCGCGTCGATGTTGGCGTTGCGCGCGGGGTTGTCGACGAAGCGCGGGTTTTCGGCGAGGTCGGGCCGCTCGAGCGCGCTGCAAAGCGTCGCGAACAGCGTGTTGTTGCCGGCGGAGATGACCACGTAGCCGTCCGCCGTGGCGTAGGCCTGAAACGGCGTGATCGAGGGGTGGCGCGTGCCCAGCGGCCCCGGCACCTCGCCCGAGGCGAAGTAGCGCGCGAGCGCGTTCTCCAGGATCGCCACCTGGCAATCGAGCATCGAGACGTCGAGCTTCACGCCCTCGCCCGTCATGGTGCGCCGGTAGAGCGCGCCGTTGATGCCGATCGCGGTGAAGAGGCCTGCCACGATATCGCCGACGGAGCTTCCCACCCGCGCGGGCGGCCCGCCCGGCTGGCCGGTGAGGCTCATGATGCCGCCCATGGCCTGCACCACCACGTCATAGGCCGGCCGGCCCGCGTAGGGCCCGGTGTGGCCGAAGCCCGAGCAGGCCGCGTAGATCAGGCGCGGGAAGCGCTCGTGCAACGCCTCCCAGCCGTAGCCCAGCCGCTCCATGGTGCCGGCGCGGAAGTTCTCGATCACCACGTCGGCGTCCGCCAGCAGCTCCTCGAAGACCGCCCGGTCGCCCTCATCCTTGAGGTTGAGGGAGATGCTCTCCTTGCCGCGGTTGATCGACATGAAGTAGGCGGATTTTCCACCCACGAAGGGGCCGAAGGCGCGGGAATCGTCGCCGCCGCCCGGCGTCTCCACCTTGATCACGCGGGCGCCGAGATCGGCCAGCACCAGGGTGCAGTAGGGCCCGGCGAGCACGCGCGTCAGGTCGATTACGGTGACGCCGTTGAGCGGTCCGTCCACGGTCATCGCGATGCTTCCCTGTCTGGGTTCGGGAGTATACACGCGGCGGCCGCCGCCGGCCCCGCAAATGGGAGGGGATCAGCCCCGCAGGCGCCGGGCGACGTCGAGCGCGGCGTAGGTCAGCACGCCGTCGGCGCCGGCGCGCTTGAAGCCGCGCAGCGCCTCCAGGATCGCCCCGTCGCCGTCGAGCCAGCCGCGCTCGCCCGCGCCCTTGAGCATCGCGTACTCGCCGGAGACTTGATAAACGTAGGTCGGCACGCCGAACGCCGCCTTCACCCGGTAGACGATGTCGAGATAGGGCATGCCGGGCTTCACCATCACCATGTCGGCGCCCTCCTCGATATCCATCGCGACCTCGCGCAGCGCTTCGTCGCCGTTGGCCGGGTCCATCTGGTAGGTGCGCTTGTCGCCGCCGGCGAGATTGCCGGTGGAGCCGATGGCGTCGCGGAACGGCCCGTAAAAGACCGACGCATACTTCGCTGCGTAGGAGAGGATGCGCACCCGCTCGTAACCGGCCTGGTCCAGCGCGCGGCGGATGGCGCCGACGCGGCCATCCATCATGTCCGACGGCGCGATCACGTCGCAGCCGGCCTCGGCCTGCACCAGCGCCTGGCGGCAGAGCACGTCCACGGTCTCGTCGTTCACCACGTAACCGTCGCGAATTAGCCCGTCGTGGCCGTGGCTGGTGTAAGGGTCGAGCGCCACGTCGCAGACCACGCCCATCTCCGGCACCGCCGCCTTGACCGCGCGCACCGCCTGGCAGACCAGGTTGTCCGGGTTGAGCGCCTCGTCACCGTCGGGGCTCTTGGCGGCCTGCGGCGTCTGCGGGAAGACCGCGAGCGCCGGGATGCCGAGGTCGTAGGCCGCGCGCGCCTCCCGGGCGAGCACGTCGGCGCTGAGCCGGTCGATCCCCGGCATTGAGCCCACCGGCTCGCGCCGGCCCTCGCCTTCGCAGACGAAGACGGTCCAGATCAGATCGGCCGCCGTGAGCACCGTCTCCGCCGTGAGCCGTCGCGACCAGTCTTCGCGCCGGTTGCGGCGCATGCGGGTTTGGGGATAGCGCCCGAGGGCGCCTGGACGGTCGACCATGACTTCCTCTACGATTCTGCGCGGTGCACGGTGCGGCGCAGACCATAACCAGCCCGGCGCCCGCCAGCCAGCCGTTACCCCGATACTGCCCAACCATTGCCACAGGGAGCGTGCGCCGCCATGCTCCGCCGGGCAGCGCGGCCGCTCCCTTGGCATCTAGGCACAAGCGGGCGGCGGGTCAACCGCGCAAAGTGCACACGGCAACACCCGATGCGGGAGGCGCTCATGGAATTCTCGCTGATTCTCGTGCCGGCGGTCCGGGACGGCGACCCCGAGCCCTTCGACACGCTCATCGAGCAGGTCGAGGTCGCCGAGGAGCTTGGCTACGACGCGGTCTGGTTCACCGAGCACCACTTCAGCCAGTACGGCCGCGCGGCGGTGCCGGTGCTCGCGGCCCAGGCGATCGAACGCACCTCCCGCATCCGCATCAGCACGGCGGTCGTGGTCCTGCCCTTCCAGCACCCGCTCAGGGTCGCGGAAGACTGGGCCACGCTCGATCACCTTTCCGGCGGCCGGGTCGATGTCGGGATCGGGCGCGGCAACCAGCCGGCCGAGTTCAAGGGCTTCGACGTGCCCATGGACGAGGCCGAGCAGCGCTTCAGCGAGGCGCTCGACATCGTCCGGCGAGCCTGGACCGAGGAGCGCTTCGCCTACGAGGGCCGGTTCTGGCGCTTCCCCGAGATCGAGGTCCTGCCCAAGCCCTTGACCAAGCCGCACCCGCCGCTCTGGCAGGCGGCGCTCAGCGACTACACTGTGCAGAAGGTCATCGACCGAGGCATCAACGGCCTGATCGGCCCCTATCTCTGCCCCTACGAGACCCTCAAGACCAACTACTTCGACGTCTGGCACCAGCTCTGCGCGCAATCCGGCCGCACCGACCTGCGCATGACCCACAACGAGTTCGTCTACGTGGGCGAGAGCGACGCGGCGGTGAAGGCCGACATGGAGAACCATGTCATGTGGTACATCCGCACCGCCGCCAAGATCTGGGGCGAGCGCGACCGCAGCAAGGTCGCAGCCCAATACGCGAACTACAACGACATTCTCGAGTGGCTCGACGTGGTGCCGTTCGAGGAGGTCTACGACAACCTCGGCATGTTCGGCACGCCCGACGCGGTCGCCGAGAAGGTCCGCTGGATGCGGGACGAAGGCGGCGTCGGGCAGCTCATGAACTTCATGGGCTTCGGCGGCCTGAGCCAAGAGAAGGTGCTGCGCAACATGCGGCTCTTCGCCGAGGAGGTCATGCCCCGCTTCAAGCAGCCCGCTCGCCCGGCCCAGGCCAGCGCCGCAAGAGGCTGATGTCGAATTCTCGAGGCCCATTCGCATTCGGTCGGGGCCGCACGCTGTCTCTCTGACCCAGCCTCTCCCATACGTCGTCATGCCCGGACTTGATCCGGGCATCCATGTCAACCCGGTACGGCGGCGAGACGTGGATGGCCGGGACAAGCCCGGCCACGACGTGTTGGAGGCGCCGTGCGCAGAGTTCAGCCGACAAATTTCGTGAACGTGCGGAGCCAGTTTTCCCCGAGGATTCCGGTCACCTCATTCTCGCCGTAGCCGCGCTCGAACAGGCGCCCCGCGAGGTTGGGCAGCTCCGCGATCCCGCTTAGGCCTTCCGGATAGCTTTGAGTCACGAAGGCCTCGACCGGCCCGAAGATGTCGGGACGGAGCGTGCGCCAGCGGATCGATTCCGGCAGCACCGTCTTGGCCTCCTGGTAGGCCTCGGTGAAGTCGAGCCCGATGCCGATGTGCTCCACGCCGACCAGCGCCTTGAAGTGGTCGATGTGGTCGATGAGGTGGTCGAGGGTCTGGTCCGCCGGGCTCACCGAGAGCGGCAGGCAGCAGGCGCCCATCATGCCGCCCTTGGCGACGATGGCTTGCACCGTCTCGTCCTTGGTGTTGCGGTCGTTGGGCACGTGGTGCCAGGCGTTGGAGTGGGTGCAGACCGGCGCGCGGGCGAGCGGCACCGCCTCGGCGCGGGAGCGGTGGCCGGTGTGGGAGAGGTCGAGGATCATCGGCGTCTCGTTCACCGCCGCGACCAACTCCTCGCCGAGGAAGCTGAGGCCCGCGTCGCGCTTCTCGCCGCAGCCGTCGGCGAAGAGGGTGGCGCCGGTATAGGCGAGGCCGAAGAAGCGGAAGCCCAGACGCGCCAGGATGCCGACGCGCGCGAGCTCCTTGCCGATCATGCTGGAGCCCTGCGTGCCGGGAACCACCGCGAGCCGGCCGGCCGCCAGTGCCTCCTCGATCTCCGCCCGGTTGCGGGCAAGCGCGAGCACGGGGCTGGCCTCGATCTTGTTAAAACCCTCGTCCACCGCGCTCATGGTCTGGTCCCAGGTGCTCTCCAGCGCGAAGGTGACGTTGCAGATGTTGACGCCGGCCTCCAGGCAGCGGGTCGCGTAGGGCTCGTCGAGCACGTAGAAGAGCCCGAGGCAGTCGAACACCGTCGCCGCCTGGGTGAAGGCTCCGGCGTCGGGCGCTCCCGTTTCAACCTTGGCCATGTCCCGCTCCCAGATGAGTGGCGACCGCATCCAGGCTGCGCGCGCCGGCGAGCCCGTCCAGCGCCTCGAAGGCGGTCTCGAGGGCGGCGGGCGGCAGGGCGCACGCCGCGCAGTCCACGAACTTGGCGTGAAGCGCGTCGCGGCCGAGCGGCCTGCACGGATGGCCTCTCGGCTCCTGCACCGTGCGCGACCGCTCATCTCCGCTCGCGAGCCGCACCGTCACCGTCGCCCGCAGCGTCACCGCGCCGGCGTTGGCACCGCCGGGCTGATCCGGGTCGGGGCGCATGCGGATCATGGGGATCAGCGTGCGCACGTCCGGTCGCGCCAGCGCGTCTTCGGCGAAGGCGTCGAGCGTGAGCCGGCCATCCACCAGCGCGCTCGCCAGCAGGTAGGGCAGGCTGAAGCGCGCCTGCATCGCATCGGCGGGCGCGGTGTAGGGCAGGTTATGCGTCTCGATCTCCGCCACCAGTGCATCGATCTCGGCCACCGTCTGCGGCCGAAAAGCGCCGTCCCCCCGCATATCGAGCAGGGCATCGAGGGGGCGATGGACGCTGCCGCAACAAGGGTAGACCTTCTGCCAGAGGCCGTGGCGCTCGATCGCGGGTGGCACGCCGAAATCCGCGACCGCCGCCTCCATTCGCTCGCGCGGCACGCCGGCGAAGAGGTCGGCGAAGCCGCGCGCGCCCTCGTAGGCGTCCGCCGCGGCGGTGACGCCGGCCTCCGCCAGGGCCGCCGCCATGATCCCGTTCTTGGCCGCGAGCCCGGCATGGACTGGCTTCGCCATGGTGCCGAATTGGCGCTTGGCGCCGGATGCGAGGCTGGTGGCGAGGCTGAGCGCGGCGGTCGTGCGCGCCGCATCGAGGCGGAGCAGCCGGGCGCAGGCGGCGGCAGCGGCGGGCGCGCCCAGGGTGGACGTGGTGTGCCAGCCCCTGAAGTAGTGGGCCGTGTTGAGCGCTTCGCCGAGCCGGGCCAGGACCTCCACGCCCACGATGAAGGCGTCCACGCAGGCCGCGCCGTCGGCGTCCCGCTCTTGCCCGAGTGCGAGCAGGGCCGGCACCAGCACCGCGCTGACATGGGCGTTGCTGATCTCCAGGATGTCGTCGTAGTCCAGCGCGTGGGCCGCCGTGCCGTTGACCAGCGCAGCCCAGGGTGCGGCGAGCCGGTGCGGCGTACCGGCGACGGCCGTCCCCGCGACCGTCGCGCCGCCCGAACCCCAGCGGGCGACTCCCGCGTAGGCCGCGCGCGGGGCCGGGTCGTCCGCGCCGGCCAGCATGCAGGCGACCGTGTCCACGAAGGCGCTGGCGGCCCGGCGCTCCGCCTCCTCGCTCCAGGCACGAGGCGCCTCGGCGACCCAACGCCCGAGCCGGCGCGTTGCGCCGCTCGCAGTCTCCGCCTGAGCGGATCGGCTCGTCACCCGCCTCCTCCTATCCTCGTCCGCGCCGATGGTACACCGTGGCCCTGCGGCCGCAATCGGGAGGGGCAGCGCGCTCGCCACTCTCTTGTCCCCCGTGCTACGGTTTGGTCCATCAGGCCGGGAGAGCCGTTTTACGTCATTCCGGTTGAGTGGCGTCGCGAAGGACGCCGAGAGCGTCTCCCGGCACAAGAAACTCGATAACCGAGAACCAGGGAGTGCGGATCATGAACGATCGTGATCATGAGGCGCGGCAATCGATCGAGGCGCAGGTTGCGGCCGATCGAAAGAATTGGCTGACCCGGCGCCGGTTCCTGCAGGCGAGCACGGCGGCGGCGGTCGGCGCCATCGCGGCGACCTATCAGCCTAGGGAGGTCTTCGCCGACGTCGGCGGCCAGATCACCCTCTATTTCGCCGAGGGCAAGCGCTGGGGCGACACCCAGCGAGCGGTGCAGCCGCTCTTCAACAAGGTTTATCCCAACGTCGAGGTGAACTTCGCGGGGCAGCCGATCTCGGACTTCTTCCAGACCGTGATCGCGCGCATGGCGGTCAAGTCGGCGGACTTCGACTGCACCTATATCGACTGGGGGCGCTTCCCCGCCATCCATGCCACCGGAGCCATGGATTCGATCGAGGATCACCTGGCCAAGGATCCCGGCTGGCGCGACGACTACCTCACCGACGTGCCGAAGCAGGTCAGCGATCTCTATCGCATTCCGTCGGGCGACGGGGAGCTTCACGGGCTCACCGACGATGGCAACGTCATGACCACCTTCTACCGCAAGGACGTCTTCGACGCCGCAGGCATCGCCCTGCCGATGAACTGGGACGACGCGATCAGCGCCGCACAGGAGCTGCACGCGCCGGATCAGGACCAGTACGGCTTCGTCTCCTGCTTCCAGCGCGGCGCCTGGGCCGGCACCGTGTTCTGGGGCGTGCACGCGACCTGCGGCGGCTGGTGGTTCGACAAGATGGAGCCGGGCGGCTGGAACCCGGCCTTCGCGACCGACGCGGGCTACGAGGCGATGCGCGTCATCGAACAGCTCATGAAGTACGCGCATCCGGTCAGCGCCAACGCCACCGAGGACGAAGTGAACAAGTCCATGGCCAATGGCACGTCAGTCTATGGCCCGCTGAACTGGGGCACGGCGGTGCTGAACGACCCGGGCTTCACCGAGTTCCACGAGGTGATCCATGTCGATCTGCCGCCCAAGGGTCAGAGCCCCGGCAGCGATCACAAGCCGCAGATGGGCGGGCTCGGCCAGTTCATCAATTCCGGCGGCGAGAACAAGGAGGCCGCGTTCGCCTGGATGCAGTACTTCAATTCCGGCGACTACACCGATCCCGCGATCGGCGACGCCAAGGTTGCGGCGGGCGCGCAGCCGGCGCGGGCCTCGATCCTGGCGCGCAATCAGGACCACAACTTCCTTGCGGGCCTCTACCGCGCCTTCCCGTACACGGTGCCCTATCTGATGCAGATTCCGGAGGCCAACGCCATCCAGGCGCTCATGGGCGAGGAGTGCGCCGACTTCGTCAACGGCGAGAAGGACATCGAGTCCGCACTCAAGGCCATGGACGACCGCACCAGGCGGCTGATGGAGGACGGCGGCTATTACGGCTAACTTGACAGGACTCCACTCCATATAGCCTTGTAGCCGAGGCACACGGGGCCGGGGCGCGCAGCCCCGGCCTCCATGCGCCTGCCGTTTGAGGGAGGGAGAGAGATGAGCGTGTTGGTGCTGGTGCGCGCGACCGCGAAGCCGGGCAAGCGACAGGAGGTGGTCGAGATGCTCGCGCCCTTCGTGGGCGAGAACCCGGGGTTGGAGGGCTGTCTCCGCGTCGAGCTTGTGATCGATGCCGTCGGGCCGGACCGGCTGATCATCGTCGAGGAATGGACCTCGGCGGAGGCGCACAAGGCCTCCCTCGCCTCCCTGGAGGAGGCCGGTGCGCTGGATGACTTCCTGGCGCTGCTCGCCGAGGCGCCCGTCCGCACCTACCACGCGCTGATCGACACATGAGGGCGCTGATCCAGCGGGTCGCGCAAGCCCGCGTCGATATCGCAGGCGAGACCGTCGCCGAGATCACTAACGGCATGCTGGTTTTGGTCTGCGCGATGCAGGGCGACGGCGACGAGCAGGCGCAGTTCCTCGCGCGTAAAGTCGCCAACCTGCGCATCTTCGAGAGCGAGCCCGGCAAGATGAACCTCTCGATCCTGAAGAGCGAAGGCAGCGCCCTCGTGGTGAGTCAATTCACGCTGGCGGCCGACACCAGCCGCGGCAACCGGCCGGGATTTTCCTATGCCGCCCCGCCGGACGAGGGCGAGCGGCTCTACGAGCTCTTCGCCGCCTCCCTCGCCGAGCACGGCGTGCCGGTGCAGACCGGCCGCTTCGGGCAGGAGATGCAGGTCCACCTCGTCAACGACGGCCCGGTCACGATCTGGCTCGATACCGCGGCCTGAGCGGCTCCCACCTCCCACTGTTCCCCCTCCCGACTCTTTTTGTTTCCCTCAACGGCGGGCGCTCGCTCCGCTCGCTTGCCTACGCGCTTACGCGCGCGGCGCAGTCGCACCGTCCGGGCCTGCGGCCCGGCAGGGCGGAGGGGGAACGTGGGTGGCGCCGCCTACTCTCCCTCTCCTCCCCGCCGGGGAGGAGAGGGCCGGGGTGAGGGGGCCGGACCGCCGTAATCCCGTGAGGTCGGGTAATGCTCTACCCTTCCGGCTCGTTGCCTGGCAGCGGGATCGTCAGCATGAGCGAGGACAGGCTCTTGCCGTGGATGTCGAGCGCGCCGGTCGCGGTGACGCCGCCGCCCTGCACCCGCTCGATGACGAAGTTGAACGCCCCGAGCCCCGGCAGGGCGTAGCGGCGCACGGGGCCGTCCGCCAGCGGAGCGAAGGCCGCCGCCACGCGCGCTTCGGTCAACTCGCGCTTGAGCCGTTCGTAGCCCGCCTCGTCATAGGCGGTCACCGAGACATTGACGGAATGCCCCTTGTCGCCGGCGCGGGCGTGGGCGAGGTCGTGCACGATCAACATTAGCCTGCGTCCACCACCTCGACGCGGGGCGTGACCAGATGGCGCGGCAGCAGCACCGACTGCACCGCGAGGATCTCGCGCACGCTCGCCGCGTCCCCTGCCCCGCCCGCCGGCCCGTTGGTGTAAAGCGCCGCGACCTCGAAGCCCACCGCTTCCGCCGCCTTCCTGTCCTGCGTGCGGCCGGTGACGCGGAGCCTGACCTCGTAGGGCTCGGGCCGGGTCGCGCCCGGCCCGTGCAGGCTGTCGATTCCGATCAGACGGGCATCCAGCGCGTCATAGGCGAAGCCGCGCAGGCGCAGCCTCTCGGCCACGATCTCGCCTGCGAGCCGGGCGCGCGCCACCGCGTTGGGCCCGCCGTAGGAGAGCAGCCCCTCCCCCAGGTAGCCGTCGAAGTAGCCGATGCTCACCTTGTGGGTGTCGGTGCGCGGCTGCGCCCGCGCGCCGCGGAGCGCCACCCGATCGGGCCCCGCCTCGTCCAAGGCGATGCCAGTCATGTCGAGCACGCAGTCGGGCGTGACGTAGGCCCCAGGATCGTCGACCTCGTAGAGGAGCTGCTCGGTGCAGGTGGCGGCGTCGATGCGCCCGCCTGAGCCGTCGCACTTGCCGATGGTGACCGAGCCTGCATCGGTCACGTCGGCGAAAGGGAAGCCGAGACGCGCCAGGCCCGGCACGTCCTTGACGCCGGGGTCAGCGAAGTAGCCGCCGGTTACCTGGCCCGCGCATTCAAGCAAGTGACCCGTCGCCGTGGCCTGCGCGAGACGGACGTAATCGTCGTAGTCCCAGCCCAGCACATGGATGATCGGGCCGACGAAGAGCGAGGGGTCGGCGACCCGGCCGGTCACCACAACCGGCGCCCCGGTTTCAAGCGCGGATGCCACCGCGTCGGCCCCCAAGTAGGCGTTCGCAGACGCCATACGCGGCAGGATGCTCTCCAGCGGCGCGCCGGTCTCCATCAGCGGCAGGTCGGGGCGGGCGGCGACGGCGCCCCGCACATCGTCGCCCAGCAGCACCGCGCAACGGCGATCGTCGAGCCCGAGCTCGGCCGCGATCTCGGCCGTCTTGCGGCCCGCCGCGAGCGGATCGGCGGCGCCCATGTTGCTGAGCACGCGCACGCCCTGCGTCGCGGCCGGCGGCAGCACCGCGCGCATACGGTCCTCAAGCTGGGGGTTGTAGCCGCTCCCCTGCCCCCGCCGCAGCGCAAGGGTTTCGCGCGCGATGGTGCGCTCGGCCAGGCACTCGAAGGCGATGTAGTCGATGCCGCCGCGTTCGACCAGCTCGACCGCAGGCTCCCAGCGGTCGCCGGCGAAGCCCGCGCCGGAGCCGATCCGTACTCTGTCTCCTGCCATCGCCTCTACCGGCGCGGCGCGACAGGGAGATGCGCCCTAGGAAGCCCCGCGCGCCGCCTGAATCTTACGCCAGAGCGAATCCGGCCTGAGCGGCAGGTCCGTGATCTCGATGCCGAAGGGCCCGAGCGCGTCGCAGATCGCGTTGCAGAGCGTGCCCGGCACGTCGGACGGCCGCCCCTCGCCGATGCCGCGGCTCCCGAGCGGCGTGTACGGGCAGGGCGTCGGCGCGTGCGTCACCTTGATGTCGGGCACGTCGGCCGCAGTCGCGAGCTTGTAGTTCTCGAAGTCGGCAGTGAGCTGCTGGCCGTTCTCGTCGTAGACGAACTCCTCGAACATGGTGTTCGACAGCCCCTGGACGATGGCGCCCTGCATCTGCCCCTCGACGATCTGCGGATTAATGATCTGCCCCACGTCCTCCGACGTGGTCCAGCTCAGGATCTTGAACTGGCCGGTCTCGATATCGACCTCGACCGTGCAGACATCGGCATTGAAGGCGATCATCGGCTTCTCGGCCTCGAAGAAGGCGGTGTGCTCGAGACCGCCGGATTCGCCCTCAGGCAGGTTGATCGGCGCCATGATGACGCGCTCCACCGCCTCGCGGAACGTCTTCTTGATGTTCGCGTCCTTCTGGTAGGTGACGAAGCCGTCCGCGAAGGAGAAATCGGCCGGCGACGCCTCGGCGAGGGCCAGGTCGTGGGCCATGATGCGCGCGATCTTCTCCTTCAGGAACTCGCAGGCCTGGACCGCGGCGCTGACGAAGTAGGAGCCCGCGCGGGCGCCCACGGTGCCGGAGCCGAAGGGCGTGGTGCCCGTGTCTCCGGTGGTCACCACCACGTCGTTGGGGTGGATACCGAAGCTGTGGGCGACGGCCTGGGCCACCGTGGTCTCGTGCCCCTGCCCGCCGGGCGCGTCGCCCTCGAACACCAGCACCTTGCCGCGCGGGTCGAGCCGCACGGTCGCCGCACCATAGCCCGGCTGGTTCTCCATCGGCACGAACAGCTCGGAGGCGACGCCCGAAAGCTCCACGCCGAGGCCGAAGCCGATGCCGAGATAGCGGCCTTCGGCCCGCGCCTCCGCCTGGCTCGCGCGGAAGCCTGGCAGGTCGGCCTCTGCCATCAGGTTGTCCCACACCTTGATGAAGTCGCCGCTGTCGAAATACTCGTTGGTGATCGACATGTGGGGGAGCGTGGCGACCAGGTTCTTGCGGCGCACGTCCGCCGGCTCCATGCCGCAGCGCTTGGCCACCATGTCGATGGCACGCTCCATGGCGAAGCGCGTGGGAAACTCGCCGAAGGCGCGGGCCGGCGAGAGCGCCGACTTGTTGGTGATGGCGACCTTCACCTTGATGTCGCCGATCGGCCAGTCGTAGGCGTTGGGCAGCTCGACCGCGCCGAGGAAGGGCATCAGGAAGCCCCAGTAGACCCCCTCGCAGCCATCACCACAGTCGGCGAGGCCGCGATCGCGGATCGCGAGCAGCTTGCCGTCGCTCGCCGCCGCGACTTCGAGATCGTGAATCTGGTCGCGCTCCTGGCTCACCGCCATCAGGTGCTCCTGGCGGGTCTCGATCCAGCGGACGGGGCGGCCCAGCTTCTTCGCCATGTAGGCGATCAGCATGGGCTCGCGGTAGAACGGCGCCTTGACGCCGAAGCCGCCGCCCTGGTCGCGCGGCGCGATGATGCGGATCTTCTCCGCCGGGATTTCGAGAATGTCCGAGAGCGCGAGGCGGTCGATGTGCGGGCGCTGGGTCGTGAGCCACCCGGTCAAGCCATCCGATTCGTCCCACTCGAACAGCGCGCCTCTGGTCTCCATCGGCGCCACGCCGCACCGGTGGCAGGTGAAGCGCTGCTTGATCACGATGTCGGCGCTGTCGAAAACCTCCTGCACCTTGGCCTCGTGCGCCCGCTGGCTCTCCTCGTCGGCGCCGCCGGTGAAATCCATCTGGAAGATGATGTTGTCCGGCCAATCCTCGTGGACGATGGTGGCGCCGTCCGCGAGCGCGCTCTCGGCATCGCCGACGTAAGGCAGCGGGTCGTAATCGACCTCGATGGCCTCGGCCGCGTCTGCAGCGACATAGGGATCGCGGGCGATGACCGCCGCCACCGGCTCGCCGTGCCACTTCACCTTGCCGACCGCGAGCGGCCAGTGCTTTGGGTAGGTGGCGGGCAGCGCCGGCTGCACCACCGGCTGCGGCATGGGCAGAATCTCGTCCTTGATGTCGTCGCCGGTGACGACCGCGACGACGCCCGCCATCGCCTTGGCCGCGCTCACGTCGACGCTCTCGATCGTGGCGTGCGCGTGGTCGCTCCGCTTGAACACGATGTGGAGCGCGGCCGGCCGCGCGATATCGGCCAGGAACCGCCCCTTGCCCGTGATGAGGCGATGGTCTTCCTTGCGGTGGAAGTGGCTGCCGACCCAGCCTTCGCTTGTCCCGGTCATCCGCTTCGCCTCCGTCACCTGGTCTCTTTCGCGGCCTGACGGACCGCGTCGACGATGTGCGCGTAGCCGGTGCACCGGCAGAGGTTGCCAACCAGCCCGTGACGGATCTCGTCGTCCGTCGGGTCCGGGTTCTCGCGCAGGAACTCGTCCATGTTCATCAGGATGCCCGGCGTGCAGTAGCCGCACTGCAGGGCGTGCTGCTCGTTGAAGGCGCGCTGCAAGGGCGAGAGCTCGCCGCCCTGGGCCAGGCCCTCGACTGTGGTGATCTCGTGCCCGTCGGCCTGGGCAGCGACCATCAGGCAGGACTTCACCGCCTCGCCATCGATCTGGACCGTGCAGGCGCCGCAGACGCCCTCGTAGGTGCAGCCGATGTGGGTGCCGGTGAGCGCCGCGCGCTCGCGGATGAAGTCGACCAGCAGCATGCGGACCGGCACGGTCTCCTCGAAGACCTCGCCGTTGATCGTCACCGTGATCGTGGTGGTGCTCATTGCTGGATTCCTCTCCCCACTCCTAGCCCGCCGCTCGCGCGAAGGCCGTGGCCGTGACCTCGGCACCCAGCGAGCGAATGAGCTGCTTGCGATAGTCGCTGTCGGCCCAGAGGTCCTCCTGGGTCTCGATCTCGCCTGCGGCCTTGGCGAGCGCGGCCGCGATGCCGTCGCCATCGCCGGCGTCGACGCCGACCAAGGCCTCTTCGGCGGCGCCAGAGCGCGTGGGCCCGTTCGCGAGGCCGCCGACCGCGACGCGCGCGCTGGTGCAGCGCCCGTCCGCCGCCTCCAGGGCGACGCAAACCCCGATCACCGGCAGCGCATCGGTGACCAAGCCCCACTTCTTGTAGGCGCTGCCGGCGCTCCCCTTGGCCGCCGGGATGGTGATGGCGGTGAGGATCTCGTTCTCCTCCCGCGCCGTCTCCAGCGGGCCGCCGATGAAGTCCTCCGCTGCGAGGGTGCGCGTGCCGCCGTCGGCCGCCGTCAGTTCCAGCTCAGCACCCAGCCCGATCGCGGTGGGCGGCATGCAGGCGGCGACATAGTTCCAGCAGAGGCTGCCGCCGATGGTGCCCCGGTTGCGCACCTGCCGGTCGCCGACGCGCTGGGCCGCGTCGCGGAGCGCGGCGCAGGCGCCGGTGAGGCGCTCGTCCCGGGCGATCTCCGCGTAGCGGGTCATCGGCCCGATGCGGACCCCATCCGCGCCGACATCGATGCCGGAGAGCCCATCCACCGCTTGCAGGTCGATCAGGCAGCGCGGGCGCACGAGGCGCGCCTTGACCGCCTGCATGAGGCTCTGGCCGCCGGCCACGAAGACCGCGTCGCCTTCGTCGTAGCGGCCGAGTGCGGCGAGCGCGTCCGCGACCGTCGCCGGCCGCACATACTCGTCGATCGGTGCTGGATACATTGTGGCTGCTCCCCCTCGCTCACCGGCGGCGCATTATAGGAGCGGCAGGCGCTGCCATGCACGGTAGTTTGAGTCGTCGTGCCAACGGCGCCACACGTGGAGCCGCTGGCAAAGGCGCGGCCGACTTGCGCCGATACGCTCCGGGTCTACGCGGCAGGGTGCGTTCTAGCGCACGAAGTTCTTCACGTAGTCGGCGCCGAGGCCGACCTCCTCGTAATGCTCGCGCGCGCGGTCGAGGCGGTGGAAGACATCCTCGGCGCGGACGTCCTGGCCGTCCTCGTCCACGTAGTTGACCGAGCCCGAGATCGCGAAGAAGCAGTGCATCTCGGGGCAGTCGTCATCGACCACGAGGGTGTGGACTTCGCCCGGCGGCTCGTAGATGTAGGTGCCCTGATCGGCGATCCAGTCGTGTTCGAGATAGCGGAAGGCGCCCTTGAGCACGAGGCCGTGGACCGGCGCCGGGTGCCGGTGGCGCGAGACGAAGCCCCCGCCAGTGACCTTGACCACCTCGCACCAGCCGCCTTGCACGGTGTTGTACATCAGCGGGCGCAGCCAGACGCCCTCTTTCAGCGGCACCCAGATGCGCTCGTCCTCAGGGTCGGTCGCGAGCACGATATCGGGCGGCGAGAACGGGTGGGCGCTCGGTGCCGAGATGCGGGTGACGGAGGCGGCGGCCTGGCTCATCGGGGCTCTCCCTTGGAGTGGGGGGCCGAGCCTAGCCGATCAGTATGTTGAAGCAAGCGGCGCCGGTTGCCGAGCCGCAATATGTGAGCGCAAGGGGCGCCGGCTAGCCCGCATTTCTCACCACGGTCACGGCCTGCGTCGCGCCTAGGCGTTCGATCCGCAAGGAGCGGGCCGAAAAGCGTATCAGGGAATACGGTTGAGGCCCGCGACGACGCGGGCGGGCGCCTGGGCGCGACCCGAAGGGCGACGCTCTCCGGCCTACAGAGTGCGTCAAGCCGCTCCCCCGATGTCCCCGCATCGCGCTTCGCGGCTTTCCTGCTCTGTAGGCTGGAGAGCGCCGCGCAGACCATGACCTTGGTGAGAAATGCGGGCTAGAACCGCGCGACGCCCCAAAGGGTGTCAACACGCCGCCGCCCCTCGTAGCCGGCAAACACATGCGTTACGCTCGGAGCAAACAGCGCTCCGGTCAGCCGGCAAGGGCCCGAGCATCCATGCCAACAAGCGAGCCTGGTAAGGCCCCAACCTCCGTCAATCCGCCGCAGGCGGGCGTGCAGAACCTGAACGACACCGCCTACGCGACGATCAAGGACGAGATCATCTCCTGTGCCCTGCAGCCGGGAGAGGAAATCTCCGAGGGCCTGCTGGTCGCGCGCTACGGCATGAGCAAGGCGCCCATCCGCAGCGCCATGATGCGCCTGCGTCAGGAAGGGCTGATCGTCTCACGCGGGCGGCAGGGCAACGCGGTCTCCCCCGTCACGCTGCGCGACATTCAGGAGATATTTCAGCTCCGCCTCGTGCTCGACGTCACCGCCGTGAGGCTCGCCGCCGGCAAGGTGGATGCGGTCCGCCTGCGCGCGCTCAACGAGGCCGCGCACGCGACCTATCCGGAAGGCGACAGGGCCGGCCAGGCGGCCTACCTGCGGGCCAACCGCGATTTCCACCGCTATGTCGCGGAATGCACCGGCAACCAGCGCCTGGTCACCCTGGTCGTCGGCCTCATGGAGCAGCACGAGCGCATCGTGCACTTGGGGCTCGCCATGCAGCGGCGGGAGCACGAGTTTCACCACTTCCACGACGATCTGGTCGACGCGCTGATCGAGGGCGATGGCGAACGGGCCGCGGAACTGACCGAGAAAGCGCTGCGCGGCAGCCAGAGGAAGGTGATGGAAGCGCTGACCGACTCTCCGGCGCAGATCGCGCTAGGGCCTGTGGACCTCACGCCTTAGAGCGCGTCCGTCTTTGACGGATGCGCGACAGGCCGCGACCGCGGCCCGCCGCGTCAGCGGCGCCCTCGCGGAGGCGCCGGCCATAGGCCGGCTGCCGTGAGCGACAAAGTGAGAGAGCGTTTCCGTGCGAAACGGAAATGCTCTAGCCGCGCGGCGCCGCCCTCGCGCCGGCACCCCTGCCCTTGACATGTCACGCGACATGTCACAACGTCCCTCCATGGCGGCGATGCTCAGGCTATGGGCGCCGGTTGTCGCCCTCACCGTAGCGCTGGCAGCGACCGAGTCGCGCGCCAATCCGGACGTATGGGTCGAGACCACGATCACCGTCTCGTTCGACCGGCAGCGGGTCAGCGGCCTGGATTTTTCGTGGACGTTCGACGACTTCTACAGCGCCCACACCATCCAAACCTACGATCTGGATGGCGACGGAACGCTCAATTCGCTTGAGGTCGGGAACCTGCGCGCCGAGACCTTCGATCCGCTCTCACCGGCCGATTATTTCGTGCACATCTGGTCGGGAGAGGAGAAACAGGAGGGGTTCGACGTGGATCGGTTTGCGGCGCGGATCGAGCAGGCGCAACTCGTCTACGAGTTCTCCGTGGGCCTTACGCCGCCCCTCGATCCGAAAGCAGAACCGGTGACCGTCAGCCTGTTCGATCGCGATATTTTCGTGGATTTCAGCCCTTCCGATTCTCCCTTCCTTCTGGTGAGCGGCGAGATGACGCCGGGATGCAAGTTCCGCGTCGCACGCGGCGAGGGCGCGCAATCCGGCCATCCCCAACCCATCACGCTCGCCTGCGAGGGATAGGCCCCGATGAGTCACCGGCCCCGCAGACGCAGTCTCCGCAGACCGCTCGCGCTCTTGGGTCTGGTGTGCGTATTGCTTCTGACGAGCCTGTTCACGGCGCCGCTCGCGCTCTCGCAGACCGACTCTACAGCGCCTGCCCCGGCCCCCGTAGACGTCGAGATCGTCGAGGAGGGCGGCGGCCTGTTCGACGGGGTGTCGGACTTCCTGATGGACTTCCAGCGCCGCGCCAACGCCGAGGTGGCCTTCCACATGAACGCCATCGAGCGGGGCGAGAATCTCGGCGCCTTCCTCCTGGCCCTTGCGGTCGCGTTCGCCTACGGCGCCATCCACGCATTCGGGCCGGGGCACGGGAAGTTCGTCGTCGTCTCCTACTTCCTCGGGCGCGAGGCGCGGGTGATGCGCGGCGTGGTGATGGCCCTGCAGATCGCCATCGTCCACGTCATCGCCGCTATCGTCATTGTCTGGCTGGCTGACCTCGTGCTGCGCGGCGGCTTCGGGCTGGGGCTCTCGGACGTGCCGGGCGTGCGCGCCGCGAGCTTCCTCATCATCGTCGGCATCGGCCTCTACATGCTCTACCAGGCCGTGCGCGCCTCGCTGAGGGCACGCGCAGGCGGCACGCACGCGGACGGCCACGGTCACAGCCCGCCTCACCGTCACGATCACCCGCACCCTCATGACCACGGCCATAATTACGGCCACGGCCACCACCACCATCACGGCCACAGCCACGGCGGCAAGGCGGAAGGCGGGATCCTGGCGCTCGCGGCCGGCATGGTCCCCTGCCCCGGCGCTGTGCTGATCATGCTCTATGCGGTGGCGAACGACATGATCGTTCCGGGCTCGCTGCTTGTGGCGGCGATGTCGCTCGGCATCGGCTCCAGCATCTGCGTGCTTGGGGTCGGCGCCATCCTCGCAAGGCAGGCCGCGATGCGGGTCATGGAGCGCTCGGTTGGAGGGGGAGCCAACGCGCTCCGCCACGGCATGAACTACGCGGGCGCCGCCCTGGTCACCCTCGTCGGCCTGGTATCGTTCATCGCCTTTCTCAACACGCCGCTCGGCTGACGCCCGGCTTCCGAGGGTCAGTGTACAAGCGCAGCATTACATTATAACATCTATTGGACCATGCCCGCCTGATCGACGGAGACGCGACCATGGATCGTCCACGCATCGTACCACGACGCCTCCCCCTTGCGCTCGCCGCGGCGGCGCTGCTTGGCTGGGGGGCCGCAAGCCCCGCGACAGCAGACGACGAACTGCGGGTCGTCGCCTCGATCAAGCCGGTGCATTCGCTGGTGAGCGCCGTGATGGCGGGCGTGGGCGAGCCTCACCTGATCATCCGGGGCCACTCGTCGCCGCATACCTTCACCATGCGCCCCTCCGACGCGGCGGCGCTGGAGGAGGCCCATATCGTCTTCATGATCGGCGACACGATGGAGACCGCGCTCGTTGAGCCGGTGAACGCGCTCGCCGACAACGCCCACGTGGTCAAGCTGATCGACGCAGCGGGGCTGGTGCGAAGGCCGATGCGCGAGGGCGGCGCCTTCGAGGACCACGACCACAGCAGCCACGGCCACGGGGGTATGGACGACGACGCGGGTCACGACGATCACGGCCATGGCCACGGGCATGACGACCACGATGACCATGCCGACGACATGGACGACCACGGCGCCTTCGACCTGCATGTCTGGCTCGATCCGATCAACGGCTGGACCTTGGCGCGCGCGATCGGCGGCGCCCTGGCCGACGTCGATCCGGCGAATGCGGCGACCTACGAGGCCAACGTCGACGCCTTGCTCCACCGCTTGGACCACTTGACCGGGGAGATCGCCCAGGAAGTGGCCCCGGCTCGCGGCGTGCCGTTCATCGTCTTCCACGACGGCTACCGCTATTTCGAGGACCGCTTCGGGCTTACCGCCGCGGGCTCGGTGGTCGTCAGCCCCGAGCGCGCGCCCGGCGCGCGGCGCATCGCCGAACTTCAAGACAAGCTGCACTCGCTCGGCGTGGTGTGCGTGTTCGACGAGCCCCAATTCGACCAGCGCATAGTCAGAACCGTCATTGAAGGCAGCGACGTGAAGACCGCTACCGTGGATCCCATCGGCGCCACGATCGAGGATGGCCCTGAGCTCTACTTCACGCTGCTCCGCAACATGGCTGCATCGTTCAGCAACTGCCTCGCACCCGACGATGGGGCCTAGGCCTAGAGTCCTAATTTCCGATGTTCGCATAATTTGGGTTGGTTGCGCAGGCTCCCCGACCCGGTAAATTCTCTCGTCATGCCCGTGTGTGGACGCCCCCTTTGATGCAAGCATTTTTTGGCGACGGTCGGGAGCATGCGGTCAGGTGCTTCCGTGTGTCCGGCCTCTCGCTGCGGCACGTCGTGGGCCGCGGGCCCGTATGGTGATACGCGGATCGGCTCCAAACCGGACTTCCGTGCTCGAACGCACGCCGGCCATGGCTGGTTTTGCCGACCCCGTCTGATTGACCGTTTGCCCTTACCCGTCATCCGTCCTGCCCGCATCCCCACAGGCTGCCCGCGCGTCTCCGCCCTTTCAGGCGGCGGCGGGAAGCCGGTAGACCTCCTTGTTCACCGTCAATGCCCAGGCGATCCGCGCCATCCGGTTGGCCAGCGCCACCGCCACAACCATCCTCGGCTTGCGCGCCAGCATCTGCGCGAGCCATGGGTCCCCGGTCTCGCCGCACAGCACGGCCGCGCGAACCACGGACATGGCGCCCACGATCAACAGGCGCCTGAGATCGCGCTGGCCCATCTTCGATATCCTGCCGAGCCGGGGCTTGCCGCCTGTCGAGTGCTGGCGCGGCACCAGGCCCAGCCAGGCCGC
>JAJDUK010000061.1 GCA_022826665.1 Alphaproteobacteria bacterium
TTCGCCAGATCGATCCCGATGATGCTAACCTCGTCCATGGATGCCTCCTCCCTCAGGTCGTGGGCTACAGACACAACCTTGGCACATTGCGATGCCGTCGGGAGGGGGCGTCCAACCCATCGGACTTGATCCGGGCATCCAGTGGCATTGGGCGAGACCGGGTTGGTTTCGTGGATGGCCGCAACGGCCATGACGAATGGGGGGCGGCACGTCCGTGCGACCGTCGCGAACGACATGCGAGGCGAAGGGAGGACACGCACATGAGTAGAGCCACGGCAAAGTTCAAGACCATCCAGCTGGTGCCGAGCGAGGCCGAGCTTCGCGTGCAGCTCGCCGCCGCCTACCGGCTGGTCGAGCACTTCGGCTGGAACGAGTCGATCTACGGCCACCTCACCGTGCGCGTGCCGGGGCCGGAGCGGCACTTCCTCATCAACCCCTACGGGCTGCGCTACGGCGAGGTGACCGCGTCGAACCTGGTCAAGATCACGCTGGAAGGCGCGATCGTGGGCGAGAGCGAGTGGTCGGTGAACGCGGCCGGCTACGCCATCCACGGCGCGATCCACGCCGGCGCGCCGGACGCCCACTGCGTCATGCACACGCACTCGCCGGCGGGCATGGCAGTGGCGGCGCTGGAATGCGGGCTGCTGCCGATCAGCCTGGATGCGACGCTCTTCCACGGCATGGTGGGCTATCACGCGTACGAAGGCGCGATCGTGAGCGAGGACGAGAAGGCGCGGCTGGTGCGCGACCTGGGCCGGAACCGCGCGCTCATCCTGCGCAACCACGGCCTCGTCACCGTGGGGCGGACCATCCCCGAGGCCCTCCTCTACCTGCATCGCCTGGAGACCGCGTGCAAGACACAGGTGGACGCGCTCGCTATGAACTCAAGCCTGGTGCATGTGCCGGCCGACGTGTGCGAGAAGTCGCTCCGCGAGATCGACGACTTCTCCACGCACGTGGGCGACATCGGCGCGCTGGAGTTCACGGCCTTCATGCGCATGTTGGACCAGACCGATGCAGGGTATAGGGAGTAGGAAGAGGACGGAGAGCCCGGCGGCACCAGCATAGAACCACCAACCCGTAACACCTTAGAGCACCCGAATGAGTCACCGTCTTGGACGTCCAGCCCAAAAGGAATTTGCCCTGCTGTGCGCGCACGCTCAAGTCACTTGCAACGGTTCGGACGAGGATGATCACGGTTGGGATTTCATAATCGAAGTTACACCAAAGGAGAGCGTTCCTCAGACCGCAGATAAAGGACCGGGCATAAGGAAAGCACTGGTTCAAATAAAATCGACCCATGGAAACGCTACTAAGTCGAGAATAAAGGTTAGCAATGCGCTCAAAATGGCAAAAGATGAACTTCCATTCTTTGTGGCGCTATTTCACTATGATGACGCCGGAGGAAAGCGCATCTATATACGGCACTTTTGGACTGATCTAATAGAGAGAGCGTTAATGTGTGGCCGCAAGGCCAGCGCGAATAGAATACAGACCCATAAGACTTACATGGAGATATGCTTTTGCGAGAAAGATGAGCATACGCACGATCTAGTAGCCTGGTTGGTCGCTCAAGTCAGGGATAATTCAGCCGAATACAGTACAAAGAAGCGATCTATTTGTGAAACACTAGGCTACGAAGATAAGAACTATCGCGCAGAGATAACCTTCGGTCCCATAGACGGAATCGCGGACGTAGTTGACCATGAGTTGGGACTATCTGACTATCTCCCGGTGTCGAAATTTCGCGTCGTTGATTCTCGCTTTGGTATTGACGTTCCGGTTGAGCTTGGGAGTGACCACGGTCGGATACAAATTCGGCGAGACGGTATGAAGTGCAATACAGTGATACAGACTGATAGTGGCGATGTCATTTCTTTTGAGGGCTCGATGAGGACACCTGGTATCCCCAATTTGCCAACAAACGAGTTTAAGATAGCAGTGGAAACTTGGTGCTTCATTGCTATTATTTCGGCAGAAGGACGATTGTCCGTGGAAATCAAGGAATTGTGGGCCGAAAAATTGCCCATCGAGAATATCGGGAAAATGATGAAGTTGCTATCTTGGAACGGCCAAGAGATGTCTATTAAGTTTGTGGGCGATGATTTTCCTTCCTTAAGCTTTGAAGGTCGATTTATCGCTACTCCTCACGAAAGTTTCTTCTCGAAAATGTCGATGATTATAGGAACGCTTCAGAACATTCAAGTGCGCGCAGGACGCGTGGAGTTGAATCTATCGTTTACCGATCTATATGCTTGCTTTACAGAACTTTCGTTTGTATACGATTTTCTAGAAGCCGAGAATGTGGAACTGTGCGCTGAATGGGACACAGCTTTAAGGAATGATGTAAAGATTTCGAGGATTTTGGGGTATTCTCTTTCCAAATAGGCGAATCGTCCTATTTTGTCTTGTTCGAATCTTCTGTTACGGATAGGTCTAGTGAGGAAGAGGGTCTAAGTCTCAAATGTGGAAGACGAGTACTGAGGGATTGTTTCGTCGACAGTGATATGCGCAGCGTTGAAAGCGCTGGCAAGCAGAGCTATGAACGGGAAGCAGAGCGCCGCGGAGACGACTGTTTAGGCATTGGCGATCTTCGGGCTCTCTTGGGAAAATAGTACATGAGAGATTATCGAAGATAGTACTCTGGCTGTACAAATGGGGTAAGCGCCAGACACGTGTTACTGCTGGAGGGTGAGCTGAATGGGCGCAGCACTCCTGTCCATTGATGAAACACACGCCCCAGCCTAGCCTCACGCAACCGCGCTGAGGCCGTTCTTCGCCACCAGGGTCAGAAGCTTGAGGGAGGCGCCGCGGGGGCGCTTCTCGCCCCGCTCCCACTGGCTCACCAGGCCCGCAGTCACGTTCAGATGGCGCGCGAACACCGCCTGGCTGGCGTTCTCGCGCAGGCGGAGCGCGCGGATCGTCTCGGGCGGCATGTCCTCCACCGGCGTCAGGCACATCTCGTCGAACGCCCGCATGGTGCGCTTCGCCATGACGCCGGCATCCGCGAGACCCTGCGCGGTCTCGTGCGCCGCCGCCAACGCTTTGCTCGTGTACTGCATAACCATTGCAGGCCACCTCCATGATCGTCCCGTTGGCGAACGCCGTCCGCGGACGCTTCGGGCATGTCCCCTGATGTGGCACTGAGTGCGATAGATGGCAATGGACCGTGTGCCGGCGCTCGCAGCATGCGCCAGCACTCGGACGTCATGGCCGCACTTGTTGCGGCCATCCACGTCGCGCCGCCGCACGGGGCCGATATGGATGCGCGGAACAAGTCCGCGCATGACGATGTAGTAGTTGATTGAGAGGGATGCCCGCATGGCTACGGCAGGGTTTCGTAGAGGTCGTCCCAATCGGGGTTCTGCGCGACGATGAGATTGACCTTCCAGGCGCGCGGCCAGTGCTTCATGGTCCGCTCGCGCTGGATGGCCGAGGCAATGCCCTCGTGGCGCTCCGCGTAGACGAGTCGGGTCAGACGGTACCGCTTGGTGAACCCCTCAACCAAGCCCTCGCGGTGTTCCCACGCTCTACGCACAATGTCATTGGTGACACCGAGATAGAGCGTGCCGTTGGGTCGGTTGGTCATGATGTAGACCCAGCCCCCGCCCTTTCTCATGTCCCAATGCTGCAAGCCGTGGATGCGCGGAACAAGTCCGCGCATGACGAAGTGGGGGGCGGGCATGACGAAGTGGGGAGCGGGCGGGGGCTCGGCGGCTGCGCGGCAGCGAACCGAACTGTCAGGTCATTGCCGTCTCAGGCCGCATCAGGCAGGCGGCGGTTGGTGGGGGCCGTTCGTGGATACCCCGATCGCCTCGGCTGCCTCGTGGAGACGGCGATCGAGCGTTGCCAGCGGAAGGCTGCGGCGGAAGGCGACCTCCAGATAGGCGGCGTCGTAGACGGAGAGCTCCTGTTGGCGGGCCAGCTCGAGAAGCAGCGATGCATCGTGCTCGTCGTCGATGGCAATACCCAGCGCCAGACTGTCGTCGAGGGTATCCGAGACCTGCTGCGGGCTAATGCGGCCGCGCCGCTCGTTCATCAGGAGGGCGTTGCGCAACTCGTACCACCAGATGCGGGGAACCACGCCGCCTTCCTCCGCGACACGCTGCATGGCGTGGGCTGCCCTGGGGTCGTCCTCGTCTCCCAGGCACCAGGAAAGGAACACCGAGTTGTCGATGACGATGGCCGTCAATATCGATGTCCCTCGTGGATCGTCGCCAGCAGGTCCGCCAGGGGCACCCGCTTGAGGTGACAGCGGCGTTCGACGATGCGGGCGGCGGCTTCCCTTGCCCGCTCGCGGTCGCCCGCCACGGGTACCAGCCGCGCGACGGGCTTGCCGCGGCGCGTGATGGTCAGGCTCTCGCCCCGCGCGACGCGGTCGAGCAACCGAGGCAGGTGCGTCTTGGCCTCGTAGGCACCGATCCGGTCCATCGCCGCCTCCGTATTCGATGAGACCAGACTATACGACTAGTCTGAACAGCTGGCAATCGGTCGCGAGCATTTTCAGTTCCCTCGACGGCGGGCCTGACTTGATCATTTCCCTCAATCGCCGGGCGCTCGCACTTTTTCGTTTCCCTCAACGGCGGGCGCTCGCTCCGCTCGCTTGCCTCCGCGCTACGCGCGCGGCGCATGCGCGCCGTCCGGGCTGCTGCGCAGCCCGGCTCCATACTTGGCAAAGGCTTCGTCCGTTGCCGCGCTTAGTGCAGGAAGCAGGCGACCTGGTGGCCGGGCTTGACTTCCTTGAGCACCGGGGTCCGCTCGGAGCATTCGGGCATGCGGTGCGGGCAGCGGGTGTGGAAGGGGCAGCCGGTGGGCGGGCTGATCGGGCTCGGCACGTCGCCTTCGAGGCCGCCGAGGGAGTCGGCGCGGGGCCCGTCGGGGTTGGCCTCGGGGATCGCGCTGATCAGCGCCTGGGAGTAGGGGTGCAGCGGCTCGCGGTAGAGGCTCTCGCTCTCCGCAATCTCCACGATGCGGCCGAGGTAGAGCACGGCGGTGCGGTTGCAGAAGCGCTTCACCACCGAGAGGTCGTGGGAGATGAAGACGTAGGTGAGCTGGAAGCGCCCCTGCAGATCGATTAGCAGGCGCAGGATCTGGGCACGGATCGAGACGTCGAGCGCAGACACCGGCTCGTCCAGGATCAGCAGCTTGGGCCGGAGGATGAGCGCGCGGGCGATGGCGACGCGCTGGTTCTGCCCGCCGGAGAACTCGTGCGGCAGGCGGTCGTAATAGTCTGAGCTGAGGCCGACGACCTCCAGGAACTCGCGGGCGCGGTCGAAGCGGTCCACCTTGTCGCCGATGCCGTGGAAGCGGAGCGGCTCGGCGATCTGGTTGCCGACCGACATGCGCGGGTTGAGGGACGAGAGCGGGTCCTGGAAGACGATCTGCATCTCGCGGCGGAGCGCCAGCAGCTCCTTCTTGGAACACGCCAGCACGTCCACGTCGTCCAGCGTGACCGAGCCTGCGGTGGGCTCGATCAGGCGCAGGACGAGGCGCGCGGTGGTGGACTTGCCGCAGCCGGATTCGCCGACGAGGCCGAGGGTCTCGCCCCGCATCACGTCGAAGTCGACGCCGTCGACCGCACGCAGGATCGGCGGTGCGTCGAACAGGCCCTTGGGGTCGAGCTTGAAGTGCTTGACCAGCCCCTCGACCGAGAGGAGCGGGCCTTCGCCGCCGTTCGCGCCGCGGCCGGCGCCGCCGGTGGTGATGTCGCTCATGGCGCGGCCCCCTGCCCGGCCCCTGCGGCGCCCTCCTCCGCCTCGACGGCGTGGCAGACGGCGGTGGAGCCGGTCGCGGTCTCGACCCAGGGCGGGTCCTGGGTGCCGCAGACGTCCATCGCCTTCACGCAGCGGTCGCGGAAGGCGCAGCCCGGCGGCGGGTTGATGGGGATCGGCGGCAGCCCCGAGATCGAGCGCAGCTCGGACTCGCGGGAATCGTCGAGCTTGATGATCGAATCCAGCAGCCCCAGCGTGTACGGGTGCCGGGGGTTGCGGAAGATGGTCTTCACGTCGCCGTATTCGACCATCCGCCCGGAATACATCACCAGCACGTCGTCGGCCATGGCCGAGACCACGCCGAGGTCGTGGGTGATGAGGATCATGGCGCTGCCGAGCTTCTTCTGGATGTCCGAGAGCAGGCGCAGGATCTGCGCCTGGATGGTGACGTCGAGCGCCGTGGTCGGCTCGTCGGCGATGAGGATGTCGGGCTCGCAGGCGATGGCGATGGCGATCAGCACGCGCTGGCGCATGCCGCCCGAGAACTGGTGCGGGTAGTCGGTGAGCCTGCCCTCGGGCTCCGGGATGCCGACGAGGCGCATCAGCTCCACCGCGCGGGCGCGGGCCTCCTCCTTGCTCGCCCCGGTGTGGGCGATGATGGTCTCGACGATCTGCTCGCCGATGGTGAAGACCGGGTTGAGCGAGGTCATCGGGTCCTGGAAGATCATGCCGATGCGGTTGCCGCGCAGGTCCTCCATCTCGTGCTCGGTGAGCGCCAGAAGGTCCTGGTCGCGGAACGAGATGTCGCCGTCGACGATGCGCCCCGGCAGCTCGATCAGGCGCATGATCGACTGCGCCGTCACGCTCTTGCCGGAGCCGGATTCGCCCACGATGCAGAGCACGCGGCCGGCCTGAAGCTCGAAGGAGAGGCCGTCCACCGCCTTCAACGTGCCGGTGCGCAGCCGAAAGTGGGTCTTGAGACCGCGCACGCTGAGAACCGGCTCGCTCACGACGCCCTCCCCTCAGCGCACCCTGGCGCGCGGATCGAGCGCGTCGCGCAGGCCGTCGCCGATGAAGGAGAAGGCCAGCGACACGATGACGATGACGAAACCGGGGAAGGCGGTCGCGTGGGGCGCCCTCTTCAGCACTGCGCGGCCGTCGGAGACCATCGTGCCCCAGTCGGCGTCCGGCGGCTGGATGCCGAGGCCGAGGAAGGAGAGGCCGGAGCCCACCACCATCATGAGCCCGATCAGCGTGGTCGAGTAGACGATCACCGGCGCCAGCATGTTGGGCAGGATATAGCGGGTGAGGATGGTGGGAGTCGTGGCGCCGCCGGCGCGCGCGGCCTCGATATAGGGCTCCTGCTTGACCGAGACCGTGGTGGTTCGCACCAGGCGCGCGATGTAGGGCACGAGCGCCACGGTGATGGAGAGGATCAGCGTGGCGACGCCGGGGTCGAGGATGCCGGCGATGACGATGGCGAGCAGCACCAGCGGAAAGGCGAAGAAGACATCGAGGATGCGCATCACCACCTGGTCAGCCCAGCCGCCGATGTAGCCGGCGAAGAGGCCGAGCACGACGGCGATGAAGGTGGCCGCCACGGTCGGCACGACGCCGATGAGCAGCGACACCCGCCCCCCCCAGAAGAGGCGGGAGAGCATGTCGCGGCCATCCATGTCGCCGCCAAGGAGGAGGCCGTCGGTCCCCGGCAGGCCGCCGCGGGTGCCGACCGCCTCGGTCGGGTCGTGCGGGCTGATGTAGGGCGCGAAGATCGCGATCAGCACCACGATGATCATGAAGATCAGCGCGCCCACTGCTGCCTTGTCCTTGGCATAGGCATGCCAGGCGAGCGTCAGCGTCCGCCACATGATGTGGAGGTTCTCGCGCCGGAGGTCGGCCGCTGAGCGCTGCCGCATCGACTGGCCGTGGAGGCCCGGCGCGTCGGTCATCGCGAGCGCACTCCCTCGGAGATGCGGATCTTCGGGTCGGTGTATGCGTTGAACACGTCGACCGCGAGGTTCACCAGCACGAAGGCGACCCCGATGATCAGCGAGGCGCCCTGAATGGTGGGGATATCGCGCGCCTGGATCGCCTGCCAGAGCTGATAGCCGATGCCGGGCCAGGCGAAGATCACCTCGACGAAGAGCACGCCGCCCAGCAGGTAGCCGAGCTGCAGACCGCAGATCGTGGCAATCGGCGGCAGCGCGTTGCGGAGTGCGTGCTTGCGCAGGATCACGCCGCGCCGGATGCCCTTGGCGCGCGCGACCTTGATGTAGTTCTGGCTCAGGATCTCCAGCATGGTCGCGCGCACGGTGCGAGCAATGATCGCCGCGGGCGCCGCGCCCGCGGCGATGGTTGGCAAGATCAGATGCAGGATCACGTCGATCGGCCCGCCGCCGCCCACGATCTTGGTCATGCCGGTCGCCGGCAGCCAGCGCCAGGTCAGCGAGAACAGCAGCACCAGCAGCAGCCCGAACCAGTAGGGCGGAATGCTGCCGAACATGAGGGTGCCTGCGATGGTAAATCGGTCGAAATAGCCGTAGGGCCTGGAGGCCGCGAAGATGCCGGCGAAGAGCCCGATGACGTAGGCCAGCGCCGCGCTGGTCAGCGCCAGGATCAGGGAGTTCGCGAACTTGGGGAAGATCAGCTCGGCGACCATGCGCCGGTTGGCGATGGACTTGCCGAACTCGCCTTGGAGGATGTGGCTCAGCCACTTGCCGTACTGGACCGGAATAGGCTCGTTGAGGCCAAGGGATTCGCGGATCTGCTCGCGCGTCTCCTCGGTCGCGTAAGGCCCCGTCAGCGTCGTGGTGACGTCGCCCGGCGCAAGGTGGGCCAGGATGAAGACGAAGAACGACACCCCGAACATGATCGGGACGATCGTGAGGAGGCGCATGACGATGAACCGCGTCATGGCGCGGCGGCGCCTCCCATCGGCAAGCGAACAATCACGCTAACGGACACTCGGTCGCTGCGGCGCAGCCCTCCGCCACTAGAGCACCCTGCGACCCCAGAGGAATCAGGGCGGCCCAGGCCCCCCACCCCCCCAACCCCCCCCCCCCCCGGGGGGGGGGGGGACGGAAAGGGCCCCCCCCCGACACCCACAACCCCCCCCGGGG
>JAJDUK010000010.1 GCA_022826665.1 Alphaproteobacteria bacterium
AACTTCCTCATCAAGCAGGTCGTGGTCGAGCTCGCCTACGAGCTGCCCAACCTCAAGACCTTCGCCACTCTCTCGCCCATACCCGGATTCCGCGCATGGCTCGCGTCGCTCGACAAGAGCGCCAACACGGCGGTCTCGACGGACGAGACCGAGGCGATGGAGCGTCTCTCGACCCCGGGCTGGCACCGGGACGAGGAGGTCGCGGGGCGCATGCGGGAGCCGCTGACGCGCCTGTGCGCACGTTATCTCCTGGAGACCGGCCCCGGCGGCCGCTCCCTGGACCCTGTCGCCCGCTTCCACTTGCGCAACGGCGCACGTCTCGAACGGATCAACTGGCTCGGCGACGTATCCGCCAAGGGGCTGTCGGATTCTGCGGGCCTGCTGGTCAACTACCTGTACGACCCCAGGACGATCGAGCGCAATCACGAGGGCTACGTGAAGGAGGGCGGGATCGCGGCGTCTCCCGAAATCAGGCGTCTGCTCAGATAGCCGTCGATCCGGTTGTTGTCGTGAGTCGCGCTGAGGACGATCATCGAACGCGACTATCGGCGGTTCGACGACCTCCATGTTCCTGGCGACGGCTGAGAACACGAGGTTGTCGTCAAGTACCGCGCGTTCGTCGAGGGCACCCACCGTTGTCCGCCTGGTCAGGTTGATGGTTCGAAAGCAATCGCTCTGATATAGGTGCGGCGCTGTGCCGCTCGACCCCGCCTCGTCCGACTTGATCGCCGGCGTCGCACTGCTCGTCGCGTGCTACGTGCTCGCGATGGCCGTATGGTTGATTCGCCGCCGCCGCCGCAATCGCCCCGCGGACATAAACCCCAGAAGCCGAAAATGGTAGTCGGTGAAGCGGCTGTCTCGTCGGCCCCGGGACAGCACCTGCCGTTGCTCCATCGCTGTGCGCCGGGACGGCAGAAGGGAAGGGGCCGACGATGACAATTGCGCCGGCGACGAGGGAGATCGTCGCCAGTCCCGGACGGACATCGGCAAGCCGTCGCATATCTATCCCGAAGTGAGGCCCAACATGCAGGAAGGAACGACAAGGGGAAACGGAACGGGGCCGGAGGGAGCGGCCGCGGCAGACCCTGTGCGGGTGTTTCGGGAAGGGATCTACCCCTACGCGAAGCGCATGAAGCGGGCCGAGTACGAGCGCCTCAAGGCCGGGCTCCAGATCGAGCTGCTCAAGGCGCAGCACTGGGTGAGGGAATCCGGCGAGAAGGTGGTCGTCCTGTTCGAGGGACGCGACGCGGCCGGCAAGGGCGGCGCGATCAAGCGCTTCATGGAACACCTGAACCCGCGCGGCGCCCGTGTGGTGGCCCTGGAAAAGCCCAGCGACCGCGAACGCGGCGAATGGTATTTCCAGCGCTACGTCCGACACCTGCCGGCAGCGGGCGAGGTCGTCCTGTTCGACCGCTCCTGGTACAACCGCGCCGGTGTGGAGCGCGTGATGGGCTTCTGCACCGGCTCGGAATACCTGGAGTTCATGCGCCAGTGTCCCGAGTTCGAGCGGATGCTGGTGCGCAGCGGCATCCGTCTGTTCAAGTACTGGTTCTCGGTTTCCCAGGAGCAGCAGGCGCTCAGGTTCGAGAGCCGCAAGACCGATCCGCTGAAGCAGTGGAAGATCTCACCCATCGATCTTGCCTCTCTGGACAAGTGGGACGCCTACACGCAGGCCAAGGAGGCGATGTTCTTCTACACCGACACCGCCGACGCGCCTTGGACGGTGATCAAGTCCGACGACAAGAAGCGCGCGCGGCTCGGGTGCATGCAGCACTTTCTTGCCAACCTGCCCTATCCGGACCGTGATCCCGCGGTGGTAACAGGGCCGGATCCGCTGATCGTGGGCACGGCCGAGAAGGTGGTGGACCGCAGCGAGCCCATGAATTCGACCGCCTGAGAGCGGTCAGGGCGAATAGCGCACCTCTACCGCTTCCGCATGGGCTGCGACTTCCTCCCCGCTATCGTGCCTCCACGCCTCCAGCAGATGCCGGTAGGTGCAAGGCATGAAGGCCACTTCGTCGCCCTTTACGAGCCCTGCGAAGCGGGCAATCTCCTCCCGGTGCGCGGCAACGGCGGCGGTGTCGACGCGCTGCCCGGTTCTGGGCCAGCAGGCAGGTTCCGCGTAGACGTAGTACAGGACGGGGAGAAGGCCGCGATGTCCGCCCGGTCCGTGAACTTCGGAACGCAGACCGAGGGCATGCTTGACCAGTTGCGCCGCATCGAGAAAGTCGAACAGGCGTGGGCTCTCGCGAAGCCGATCCCGCACTCGTTCGAATCCCTTCATGCGGTCTCCCCAGACCGGACGCCAGTAGGCGTCGCTGAATTCTGCGGGCTTGCCGCCGCGATAGGGCTCGAAGCGCTTGGACTCGATGCCGATGAGAGCGGAGGGCGTGACCACGAGACAGTCCAGCACCGGACGGCGGCCACCGCGCCACGGAAAACGCACGGTCTCTTCGAGCGACAGAGAACAGGCAGGCCACGACAAGTTCTTGCAGCCGGGCAAAGCCGGGAGCATTTGCGGCCGGTGGAGAAAAAAGCCGAAGGCGTTGGCGGCGAGCGCAGCAGAGGACTCCGGGCTGTCGAACTTGCCGCTGGCGATCTCGTCGCCCGGCGCAGCGTTGATGATTCGCTCGATGTCGGCGCCCGGAACGCCCGGCAGAAACCTGTTTCCAGGTGCCGCTGCTGCCGGCGTCGAGCCGCTCGACACATCGCTGGCCGAGTGGTCTTCAGCAGTCATGAGCCATGCCACGGTCGCTCAAGGCAGCGCGGCGTCCGGGCAAGGCTGAGCCGGAAGAAGAGTTCAGGATTGACGTCCATCTGGAGGAGGTGATCCACGAAGCGTTCCAACCGGCAGAGGACATCATCGAAGACTCCGAGGCGCAAGCGTGAGAGAACCGGGGCGCCCCGCCTCCCTGCTGCAGGAAAGGGCGCTTCGGGGCCGGGGGCGTATCGATCACCCAGCGCCCCCGGCCACCTGTCGCGCCACCGTTGGCAGAAGCCCGAGCGCGTTCGACAGCTGGTTGCACAACCGGCGGAGCGCAACGACCGTGCCCTCATGGTTGCTGGCGTCGGTCTCCTCCGCCATTGATCGGAATGCGGGCTTCCATACCCGGATAGCCGTCAACGCCTGCTGCTTGAGATCGGGCGCGCGGCCTCTCCCTGTCGGGTTCCCGGTTGAGGCCAGCATCCCGCGACTGAGCGCGGGCCCCGTTGAGGCGCTGAGCGAGCGAATACGCGCCCCAACTCTCTCACCGACAGGGAAAGGCCGCCCGCCCGACAGCACAGGCGTGACAAGCGTGGAGAGCAGGCGGCCCTTGGTGCGAGCGCCGGCCGCACCGAACTGGCTCTCGCCTCGCGCCGCCGTCGGCGGCTGACAGCGCGCAAGGTTCACGAGTCTTCCCGGTCTAGACCGCGCTTCTGAGGGACCGCCTCTCCCTCCGGCAACGGTTCGGGAGCGACGCCGGGAACGATGGTGGCCACGTGCTCGAGGATTTGGTCGACCTCGGTCTTGCGGCCTGCGGCGATCATGTCGAGCGCAATGGCCTGTGCGGCGAAGAGCGAAGCGCGCGCGACGCGGACCTGCACCTCGGATTGCGGCCACTCCCTGGTCTCCAACCACCGCTCCGCGAGCTCGGCGAGAAGGCGGTTTGCGGTAGTATCCTGTTCCCCGGCCGCTGCTTCGAGGCGTTTCCAGAGCTCCTCGTCGATGCGGATGTGCTTGCTGATCGTGCCGGGCATGGTTCCTGTCCCCTCTGTAGCGCCGATGCGCGCACCATTTTCCGTGAAGCGGTGGGCATTCGCGACGGCGATTCGTGTTCATCGCGACGCCGGGACCGGAGTTTGGCGGAACCTTGAAGCTGAAACGGGGTTGTTTATTGGACGATTGGAGGGCCTCTGACGGAAACATTGTCGTCGATTTTGACTAGATTACGTGCTACCGAACGCAATGTGCAGCAGTTGGCCCTGCCCTGAATGCGGGTGCAGAACGGGATGCGGGTATGGGAACAGGGTCATGTCTATCGGAGCGCCATGCCCGACGCCCTATCGAACGTGACGCTCAAGTCGTTGCTTCGAATGGCAAAAATATTATGTATCTTAGAGCGACGCAAAATGCGACGCAGTTATTCCGGCACCTCAGAGCTACGCTCTTCTACGAAGTATCGTAGCAGACTGTATCCCCCGCGTGCCTGAGCGTAGTGTTGTCGTAGGCCTGCAGCGAGCTGCGTCAGGTGTGAGAACAGAAGCGCGCAAGCGTCGAGGGGGGACACAAGTTCGATATAGAAACGGTCAGGGCCCCAACTCGTTGCAGGACAAACGATCGGGTCGATCGATGCCTTGGCGTCAGCGCTCGCGACGCATCCGGCGGAGCGGTGTTGCAGGTCGTTGCGCGGCTTCGAGTTGCAAGCATAGGAAGCACTCACGACGAGGAAACGGTCGGCGGAACGGCAAGCGGGACGAGGTGAAGACGCTTGCGATCGCTGTCGGCGCAGCGAGCTCGTCACGCCTGTCGTCGACGGTGCCGGGCGTGGTGACGCCGGGTCATGCAGTGACGGCTGCATCGCCGTCGGGCAGGGTGTCACGGCGCTCGTCGCCATCGGCGGCGGCACTGACGGGGAGGGTGCACAGGGGTCTCGCAGTTCGTCTTCCGGAGGTGAAGTTCAGCACGGCGGTAGCGGTCGCACTTGCTGGTGCACCATCGCCATCTTCATTGCCGCGATTTTCGTCACCGGCACAAGCGTGAGCGCGGGCAGTCCATGCGCGCGCTGCTGCGATGGCCGGCGACGGCGACGCGCTGCTTAATCGCAGGCAGGCCTTCGCGGAGTGAGCCACGGTCCGTCTGTCTTCTGCGAGGCGAGCGTCCGGCGATGGCGCGTACGCGCCGAGCCAGACGCGGGGCGCGGAGGGATGTGGGATGGGCAGCTGCCGCAGCGAGCGCGAGCGCCGCCAGCGCGAAGCGCGGCGGCAAAGGCCGACGAGCGCGCACACCGTTGGCCGATACGGATGCCGGCAGTCGACCACACCGGACTGCTCGCATTGAGGTCCGTCGTGAGAACGCAGAAAGCGGCCGGTGCCGTGAGGCACCGACCGCTGTTTGTGTCTCGGGCGCCGATCAGCTCGGCATAACGACCATGACGGGAATGCCGAGGCGCTTCGCTTTGTCGACCAGGTTGCCCGTGATCCCTGAGCCTGGGAACGCGATGACGCCCTTGGGCAGCAGGTTGAGCAGCTCGTCGTTGCGGCGGAAGGGCGCGGCCTTGCCGTGAGCGCTCCAGTCCGGGCGGCAGACGACCTGGTTGACGCCTCTGGCCTCGGCCCAGCTCGCCGCGATCTTCTCGACGCCGGGGCCGCCGCCGTGGACCAGCACCATGTCGCCGTACTTCTCGCGGGCGCGGTCGAGCGTGCTCCAGACCGCGTCGGCATCGCTGACGGTCTTGCCGCCGGTGATCGCGACCAGGGTGCCGTCGGGCAGGTGCGCCTGTGTCTCGCGGTCCTTGCGGGCGCGCCTGAAGTCACGGGCGTCGATGGCGGCAGAGGTGAGCGTCCCTGTGCGGCTCGTGTGCGAGCCGTGGCGCGGGCGCCATGTATCGCCGGTCTCAGCACGGTAGGCGTCGGCTGCGATGTCGCGCATCTTCTCGAAGGCGTCGCGCCGGTCGCCGAGGTTTTGGGCCCGATCCGTGAGGGTCTGCAACTCCCATGCCTTCACCTCCGATCCGTCCTGCGCGGTCTCGAGGTCGCGCATCTCGGGGGTGATGCGGTCGACGGCGCGGTCGAGCCTGGCGACCTGGCTGTGCAGCATGTTGACGAAGCCCCACATCAGCGGCTCGCGCTCGTCGGCCATCTGTGTGCCGTCTACGGTGACGCCGTCCACGATGACGCGGATGGCCTCGCTCAGCGCATCGATGGCGTCGTCCTCGTCCCAGACGACCCTGCTGTCGAGCTCGCCGCGCTCGGGCGCCGTGCCGTAGAGGGCCATGCTCTCGCAAACGGTGGCAGTTGCAGACGCGGTAGCGGTTGTGGTGTCGATCATGACGGTCTCCCTTGTCCAACCTCCGGGACCCTGTGCCCCGTCGTGGTGTCCTCCTTCTTCACGCGCGCGCAGGATCAGCACCTGGCCTTAGGAACTCTTGGGCGGGGTGGTGCGGAAGTTCGGCGATGGTGCGGAAGATGGCGCGGCAGTGCCGGTGGGAACGGTGCTCCGCAGCAAATCCATTCCAGTGGTCCTTACGGCGCCGTGCCGGGCCGGCCCGCTTGGGCCTGCCCGGCGTCTAGGCGCCGCGACGAATGGTCCCGCGAATGGATTTGATGCGGTGCAGCGTGACGCGTCGGCCCCGCGTCAGGGGCCGGCGCGCTGCAAGACGAGGCGGTCGGCGATTACACGCAAGCCATCTTCACGGTCGCCGAACTTCACGGCCCGCCTTAGAGTTCCTTGGGCCAGGCCGCAGGGAGCGAAGCGACCGGAGGACCCGCAGGGTTGCTGGTGCGAGCACGCGTGGAAGAATTGGGGGACACGACGGAAGAGGATTCCATTTCAACACGCACGGCCTCCTGTTTCTTTCCTGCCTGCCGGCAGCGCCGCGGCGGTGCGGATCAGGGGCGCGATGCGCGCGGCCAGGGCGTGCGGGCCGAGGGTCACGATGTCCTCGTTGAAGTCGCCGGTCTGGGAGACGACGACAGCGCACTCGATGCGCAGAGCAGAACATCGCCGGCGGAGGCGAAGCGCGGCGCGCTCTCCTGCCTCGTCGTTGTCGCAGGCCACCACGAGGCGGGCGATGCCAGCCGGCGGCGTGAATGCGCCGAGGCCACCGGCCGAGAGCGCGGCTGCAGCGATGACGGCCGGCACGGCGGTAACGATGGAGAGCATCGTCTCGATGCCCTCCCCCACCACGAGGGTGCCGGCGTCGGGGTCGCCGAAGCGGACGGCATGGCCGTGGACACGGCCGAGGGCCTTGCGCGGGAACGACACGTCTGCCTTCGCGGGACGCCGGGGATCGAGCCACGTGCGATGGACGCCGACGATGGCGCCGTGAGCGGACTGCTGGCCTGGACCGGAGCGGTCGTCCAGACCGGGGTGTTCCCCTGGACCGGAGTGTTCCTCCGAACCAGGGTGTTCCCCTGCGTGGGCGGTGACGGCGGCGACAAGGGCCGGCAGGCGGCGCACGCCGCCGCCGTCGCGGTAGAAGAGAGAGGGATGGAAGCGCAGCGCTGGGAAGCGGCATCGATGGATGGCGCGTGCCCTGAGGTACGCCTCGGCATGGGTGCCGTCGATGGCGCGGCAGCGCTGCCAAAGGCGGCGTGCCGCCTCGCTTGGGTTGTAGGTCGTGCCCGAGCCCGCTGCCGGCGCAGCCGGCAGGGCGAGGAAGGCGCGGGCCTCGGCCATGGCGTCGCGCAGCGGTACGCCGCCCATGCGGTGGCGGATGAGGTCGAGGAGATCGCCATGCGTCCCCTCTGCTGAGTCGGTCCACTTGCCGGGCACGCCGGGAGGTGTCAGGCGGACGAAGAGCGAGCGCCCGCGGGCGCCGCGAATGTCGCCGGCGGTCCAGTACCTGCCCTGCCTGCGCCCGTGGGGCAGGTAGGCACGGCAGACCTCCTCGGCGCGCTCGCCGAGGGCCTTGGCGATCCGGGTGGCGTTCATGGGGCTCCCCCGCTCCGTCCAGAGAGTGCCCGCGTTCCGGCCGGTCTCGGACTCTCGGCGGCGCACGGCGGCGGGGAGGCGCGCGGCGCACCCGCGCGGCTGCCCGGCGGGACGGGGCTCTGGTCGTGCTGCATGGAAACGGGGGCGCGCGCACGCGCCGGCAATCGGCGCGGACGCGGCCCCCAGGGTGCCGGCGGTGACGCTATCAGGCGGCCACGTGCTGCTGCGCCCGCCAGGCGGGGTGCACCATCGGCATCGCGGGCGCGAGGTCGCGGTCGACGAGCAGCTCGGCCACTGTCGCGCGCACGGCGCGCGCATCCTCGACCGGCACGGGTCCTGCAAAGTCGTCGTAGAGGTGGACGTAGTAGACCCCGTGATCCGGGGTGGTGTAGGCGGGGCGCTTCATGACGGTGCCGACGGTCTCGCCGTCCGCGATGACGAGCCACTCGTCATCGCCGCATGAGCGGAAGGCGATGTCGTCGGCGGTGAGGCTGTAGCCGGACATGGCGAAGCTTCCCATGCAAATGGCGCGCGGCGGCGCCCGCAGGGCGCTTGGCCGCGTGCCGTGGTTGAACGGGGAAGGGGCCGTGCCCCGCGCGGGAGAAGACGCGGAACACGGCCCCCGGGGCGAGCGGGCGGGAGGTCACCCGCTGCGAGGACGGGCGGCTCAGAATGGGAACGGCTGGCCCGAATCTTCGGCGTTCGCGGCCGCCGGCGCGTCGTCACCATTGGCCGGCGCGGAGCCGTTGCCGTTGGTGCCGGCAGGCTTGTCCAAAAATTGCACGCGGCCACCGGGGACGAGCAGGATCTCCGTCGAGAACCGGTCGCTGTCCTCGCCGTCCTTCCGCCACTTCCTGGTCTGCATCTTGCCGGCGACGTACACCAGCCGGCCCTTCTTCGCGTGCTTCGCCAGCATGTCGATCAGCCCGTCCTGGAATGTGACGACGCGGTTGTAGCCGGACAAAAGTCGCTGCGAATCAGCGACAGATGTCGGTGAGAATCGCCGGAAAAATGGGCCGGAAATAGGCCCGAAAAGACCCCTGAAACGGGGCCTATCGGGAAGGGGGAGCCTCGGCAAAACGCACGGTCAGGAGCTGGTCGCAGCCAGGCTGGAGAGGGAGCAGCCGCATGGCTCTGCCGGGCTGCACGGGCAACCAAGCGAACAGGCCGTGCGACCCCTGGCAGGCGCCCACTGCTGTCAGCGGCGGCATCGGGCTGTATTCCTCGTCGCATCCCTCCGCTCGGATAGCCCCGCCTATCACCACCAGGTCTCCTGGCTGAGCGCTGGCGTCGACGATCTCAGATGCATGTGGGTGCGACAGCAGAACGGCCCGAAACCAGCCTTCGCAGCTCCCGTAGCGCTGCAGCGCGGACTCCACGAGGGCGGGCACTGTCTTGTACTGATATTCCGCGGCGAGGACGGTGGGGGAGATTGGTACGCCGGTCAGCGCCTCCGCAACGGCAGACGAGATCGCCAGGCAGTCTCGCTCTCCCCACCTGTAGGTCGTCCCGCTGAATGCGCTCAACACAGCGTCCGTTTTTGCGGCCCGGTCCGTCATCCCTCAGTCCCCTCCCGCCCGCTGGAACCACACCACCAGGGTGTCCCTCACGCCGGCCTCGACTGGCAGGGCGGCATGGCGCTCGTCGGCACGGAAGAAGATGGCGTCGCCGGCGACCTGGTACGGGGTGCTGTCGCCTGCCCGCGGGAAGGTGGTGGCCCCGCCGCGCTCGGCATTCCTCAGTACGACGACGCAAGAGAGGGTCCTGCGCGCCGCAGGCCCCCCTCGGTCGACGTCGGCGTCGGCGTGCTCGCCGTACTTTCGCCCCGGCTTGTAGCGGGCGAATTGCATGGTCTGACCGCCACCGGAGATGTCGACCTTGTAGACCCGCTCGTTCACCAGCTCGGCCTGGCGGGCGAGCTTCGCATAGAGCCAGTGCCAGGGCTCACCCAACGATCCGTCGGCCCAGAACACGTCATTGTTCCGGATCTCCGGCCTCGGCCTGCCATCACCCACCCTCCCCGCCCGCCAGGCCGAATCGCCGAGCTGGCTGTAGACACAGGTGATGTCGTCCCGCGAGAGCACCTCCGGGACCAGCACATACGCCGGGACGCCGGTGGGCTCGGCGGGCCGGCGGCGCGACACCTGCTCGATGTTGAAGCTGACGCTGATACGCGGCTCCTCGCTCTCGTTCGGCTCGACGTGGTGCTGGATCCAGGACGGGAACATCACGAGCCGACCGGGCCGGCATGAGATGTTATGCAACGGCGCGATTCTGGAGGCCATCTTCCGCGCCTCACCGTAACTCGGCCGCCGCAGAAATGGTGCATTACCTCGCGGATCGAGCAGCACCAGGTCGCCGATGCCCTCGGGGGCGGCGACGTAATAGACGCCTGACCACAGGCAGCCCCCGTGATCGTGGATGGCGTTGAAGCCGCCCGGCCTGAGAACGTTCGCCCACATCTCGGTCAGGCGCACGCGCGATCCTCCGGCGTAGCCCTCCGCGCAAAACACGTCCGTCGCGGCCTCCACCACTGCCTTGACCAGCGGGACGAAGGCGGCGCGCTCGAAAGCGTTCACGCCGCTGTGCCAGGAGGCCGAGCGGTTGGAGCGAGGCATGCCGTCGGGGTCGATCGACTCCCACTCCACGATGTCGGCGCGAAGGAGCTGGTTGAGCGCATCTGCGCCCTCCACGTCCTGGGTGTAGAGCGGCGTCGAAAAAAGATCGGTCCGTTGCATGTCAGTACCAGTCCGGATCAGGGATGTCCGGCCCCTCCGTGCCACTGCCTGGGATATCCGGCCCCTCGACGGGGTCTCCCGGAACGGGGCGGCCCTCGACGGGGTCTCCCGGAACGGGATCGCCCTCGACGGGGTCTCCCGGAACGTCAGGACCTTCTTGCGCGGGTACCCATCCTCGCCCCCCGGAGACGTCAGGCCCCTCGACCGGAGGTTCTCTCGATGCCGGGATCCAGACGCGAGGCCCCTCGACGGGAGCGCCTTCGAGGGGCGGCGCCGGGACGGGAGCGCCTTCGAGGGGCGGCACCGGGACGGGAGCGCCTTCACTGCGGCTGACCGAGCGGCGCCTGCCATGAATCGATCCATAATTGCAGGGCACGTCACCGGGGGTGTTGTAGCTTTCACGGCGGCCCATTTTCCCGTCCTCTACCAGCCAGGAGCACGTGGTGGTCACGATGTCCGGGCCTTCACGGTCCGGCTGCGGGATGGGAGCGCCTTCACGGTCCGGCTGCGGGACGGGGTCTCCCGGAACGTCAGGACCCTCGGTCCATCGGCCCGGAATTCGCGCGCCAGGAACGTCAGGCCCTTCGCCTGGGGGAAGCGAGCGCCAATAGCCCGCACGGCTGTCCGGCCCCTCGACGGGATCGCCCGCAACGTCAGGACCCTCGACCAAGGGGCGGACGTCAGGACCCTCTGTTCCCGAGCCTCTCGCGTCCGGCCCTTCGATCTGAGGCCGCTCGCTGCCGTAGATGATGACGTATGGCAGAGGGACGCCCATCCGCCCTATCCGCCGTAGTCGAAGCGCTGGGCGACGAGCCGCAGCACGTTGAAGACCCGCGTGAAGCCGAGGAACGTGATCGCGTCGGCATCCTGATCGATGACGCCGGTGAGCGCCCCCAGGTCCACGTCGGCCGGCAGCGTGAGAGCGTGGCCTCCCGTGGCGTCCTGCTTCACCCACAGGAAGTAGCTCTGCCCCTCGACGGTGTTCGATATCGCCAGGGCTCGGTCGGCGGTCAGCGTCAACTTCGCCGATGCGTGCGCCGCCGCATCCCACTGCACCGTCGCGGCGTCGGCGAGCACGCCCACGCTGTAGTCCGGGATCGCGAAATCGATCTCCATCTCGTCGTCGTCGGCCGACACGCCATGCTGCTCGCCGGGATGCAGGATCTCCTTCACCGCCGCGTAGAGGTTGGCCTTGGTCGGGGTGAAGGCGATATCGATCTCTTTGTCGGCGTCGTCGGCGGTCACGGCTGCCTGGTCGCCGGGATGCAGGATCTCCTTCACCGCCGCGTAGAGGTTGGCCTTGGTCGGGGTGAAGGCACCCGGAATCGTGAGCGCGGCGAGCGCGGCCCTGACGAAGGCCGTCGTCGCCAGGCGTGTCGTGTTGTTGCCCGCCGGCGGCGTGGGCGCCTTGGGCTGGCCCGTGAAGGTGGGGTTGGCGATCCGCGCGTAGGCCGAGAGGTCGGTCGCCGGAATGGTGCTGATGGCCGCTGCCAGCTCGGTCGGGGTGATGAACAGCTGCAGCAGCGCGTCCCGGAACTGGTTCGGATCGTGATCGGGCGAGAGCGAGGCCTGCTCGATCACCGTGACGATCGCCTCGACCAGCATGTAGAAGGTGTAGGCGCCGACGACGGTCGGATCGACGTTGCGCGAGCTGTCGCCTTCCGTGGGATAGCCCTCGCTGGGCGCCTCGGCCGAGGACGGCGGCGACGACGACGCGCCGCTGTAGTACGCTCGTTTCACCGCCCCCCCTCCGATCAGGTCGTGGTGACCGTGGCCGTCTGCGAGGCCCTCTGGCCCGCCGCGTCCACCACGCTGTAGACGATGTTCACGTTCCGCCGCGTCGTTCCCGTGGGGTCACCGCCCCAATAGGTGCCGGACCACGTGCGGGTCGCGGAGCTGAACGTCATCTCCCTGCAGCCGGCGTATGTGTGGCCGCCATGGGACACCGCCGGACCCAGCGAATAGGTGTATGGCTCGACCCCGCCCGTCGCTGCCGGGAAGACCTTGGTGAGGTTCTCCAGGTGCCGGTGCCGGAAGTCCGCCACCGCCGGCAGGGTCAGCGCCGGCGGCGCGGCCACGGAATGCTCGAACGTCCTGGTGGCGACGTCGCCGTCCTCGTCCGTGGCCGTATAGGTCATCTCCGTGTCCGCCACGGCCGTCGGCGCGCCGTCCCAGACCCGGCTCGCCGGGGTGAACGTCATTCCGGGCACGTCGGGGCTCAGCGCATAGGTGAGCGCGCCGTTGCCGCCAGCCGCCTCGGGCAGGGTGTACTCCACGTTGACGTTCCGGTAGCCGCTGATGTCCGGCAGCGCCGGCAGCACGGGCGCGACGTCGTAGATGAACAGCAGCAGCATGTGCGCAGGGTTCAGTTTGCGCAGTCGGCACTCGATCTCGGCGCTCCGCTGGATCGTGCGCAGCGGCGTGTTCACGGTGGAGAGGACGTGGAAGCGCCGGACCTTGCCGGCCGGGAGCTTGATCCACCAGACGTAGCGCCACCTGCCGCCGCTGGTATCGAGGCCCTGGACCGCCTCCGCCCTGGGCTGGTCGAACTCGATGACGTCGATGTCGACGCCGTACCGCCGCGCGGTGGCGACGAACGTCGCGGGATTGAGGTTGGCCTTGGTCACGATCTTCTCGATCACAGCGGCGCGCCGCTGCAGGACGTCGTCAGCCAGCCCCCCCCCAGAGCAGCTGTCGGGCAGCCCCGCGACCCGCTCCCAGTCCGGCAGCAGGTCCGTGGCGTGATCCGGCAGAGCCCCGTTTAGGAGCGCGGTGAGGCTGGTGTCGACCCTGGCGAGTTCGGACGAGAACGCGGCGACCAGTCGGGCCATGCGTGTGCCCACCCCCGTCGCCCAGGCGCGGCCGGTCGGCAGCAGCCCGTGCACCTGCTCGCTGTAGGCGGCCTGGTCGAGCGGCTGGACCATCTCAGCCTCCGGGCCAGGTGATATCGCCGAGCACGGGGATCTGGTTGGCCTGGACCGTCACGTCGCCCGCCGGCACCGTGATGTCGTGGTCGGTCTCGCCGGCCGCCGTGGAGATCGCCTCGCGCAGGTGCGAGAGCAGGATCGTGCCGCCCGGCTCGCTGTCCCTCAGGATGGTGTCGGCGAGCTCCGCCGCGATCGCCGCGCGGACGTCCGCCGTGTCCGGCGTCACGCTCGTGATGGTGATGTCGATCGCCTCGGCCACAGGCGCGGCAGAGGTCACCTCCGCCCCCACGGGCCGTCTGCGGGCGATGTAGTCCCGCATGGAGAGAATCACGGCGGCGGCTGGAATGCCGTCCTCCGTGACGTCGTCCGTCATCGCATACACCGTCACGGTGCCGAGCCCGCTCGCGCGGGGGCGCGCCCAGGCCCGCGTCACGTCCTGGTGGCTTTCGCGCGCCCAGGCCTCGTAGTCTTCCTCGTTGCCGCCTCGAGGCGGGTTTCGGATGCGTTCGAGCACTCGCTGGCGCAGGGCCTCGACGCCCTCGATGTCGGCGCCGCCGGCGATCGCCGTGCTCACGGGGGCCGCGCTTTCCACGCCTGCGATGGGCGAGACCAGGGTGAGCGTCACGCCCGTGTCCGCGTTGCCCGCCGCGCCGGCCTCCGCCGCCCGCACCCTGAACTCCAGGGTCCCGCCGTCGCCGATCGCCGTCCGTCCCTGGTTGCCCAGGTATTCGACGCCCGCGCCCGACCGCAGGCGAACGTCGCGGCGGCGGATGCTGGTGCCGGGGGCGCCGGTGAAGGTCACGGTGCCCTTGGCGATCTTCGCAGCCTGCCGCTCCACCCCCCAGATCGCCGCCCAGCGAAGCAACATCGTCTCCCCGCACGTGTCGGGGAAGATCTGGCGGTATATCCACTCGGCGTAGCCGTAGAGCTCGTGGATGGCGCCGGCGAGGGCGCGCCCCAGGATGCCGAGCAGGGTGACGCGCAGCAGGGCATCGGTGCCCGGCAGGCGGGACTGGATGTCCGCCGCCACGCGGGTGACGATCTGGCGCAGGGTGGGGCGTGGGAACGGCATCAGCCGGCCTGCAGCGCGTCGAGGAACTGGTATTCAAGGATGGTGCCGTCCGGCCTGGTGACCCTGACGTCCAGGCACATGAGCTGGGGCGGCCGCCACGCCGCGTCCGCCTCGGCCTTGCGCAGCACCCCGTCCTCGACCATCCAGGCGAGGGCGTCACGGCTATGCCTCTCGGCCTTGCGCAGCACCTCCGTGGTCTGCTTCTCGCGCCTCAGCGTCCACAGCAGCGAGCCGAGCCGGAAGCCGTCCTCGGCGAGGCTGTCTCCCCACCAGCCCCGGCGGTCGACCTCGCCGTCCGGCAGGTCGTCGGCCTCGGCGCGCCGGTCGGTGAACAGCGACAGCAGAATGGCGGTCTTCAGCCCGTCCTCGCTGGCGAGATCGGCGCCGTCCGTCTCGATATCGCCGACCGAGAGGCTCTCGTTCCAGCGCAGCAGGATGTCGGTCATTCGCTGAACACCCACGCCGACCCGGTGGACGCGTGCCCGCAGGTCGCGGCGTCGCCGGCGCGGCAGACGGGAATGCCGCCGATGAAGACGAAGGCGCTGGCGCCGGCCATGGTCGGCGAGCAGTGCACCGGAACGTCGGGGCAGGGCGGATGCGCCGCCACGGCGTCGCCGCGCACGACCTCGAGCGCGCCGTCGATATAGACGAAGCCGTTGCCGCCGCCGAGCTGGGTGCCGCCGGCGGTGTCCCGGCCGACTCGCGCCACGCCCGGCATCAGCCGGCCCTGCTGTGGTCGATCCGGACCGCCGTCATCGTGATGCCGGCGTCGGTCATGACGATCGAGGAGCGGCCTGCGTGGAGCTCGAGCCGCCGCCCGCGCTTGAGGATCACCCGGTGCGGCGCGCCGGCCTCGTCCTCGTCGGTAAAGAGGATCACCTCGCCCCGCTGCAGGCCCGTGGGGCGGTACCGGCGGTCGCTCACCACCGGCGCCACCGCGTTCTGGCGCTCGCCGCCCAGCGAGAGCACGATCGCCTCGGCCTTCGGGTGCGGGTGCGAAGAGAAGCCGTAGGGCTCGTGGTGCTCGACGTCGTCGAGCGTCTCGTCGGCGAGCGCCTGCAACTGCAGAGTGCGCAGCTGAGGGCTGTCATCGGTCAGCGTGACCACGGCGCGGCCGGCCAGCAGCAGGACGCGCCGCCACAGCTGCCGGAGAGCGCCGCGCGGGCGGCTCAGCCCCACCATCCGGACCCCCTCTCCTCGGCCTCCTCGGCCTCGATCTGCATCTGGAAGGCGTCCTGCGGCATCAGGGTGAGCCGGGTGGTGGTGCCGCCGTCGCCGACCGAGAACTCCACTGCCGCGATCAGCAGGTCGCGCGCGAGGCCGAGCCAGCCGTCGCGGACCGGCACGAGCAGGCCGGGCGCCCACAGCGGCGCGCCGTCGCCCGCCCCCTGCCGCCAGCCCTGGACCGTGACCGTCACCTGGCGCGAGCGGGCGGCGCGGACCGAGGCTTCAAACCGCACGCGGTCCTCGGCCTCGGCCTCGTTCAGCCCCTGCTCGGCGATGACCGTGAGCGGCCGGTAGCGGGTGACGCCGGGATCCAGCGCCGTCGCTTTCACGTGCGCCGCCACCTCCGGCCCGAAATAGTTGCTGCCGCGCTGCTGGCCCTTCACCGTGTACTCGGAATGGCGGTCGACCCAGCTCTGCTCCCCCGTTGCAGAGAGGATGTTCACCCCGTGCACGAGCGATGCAGCGGCCCTGCCGCGCGTCGGCCGCCCGAGCTCGATGCCGCCGTTGCCGTCGGCCAGCGGCAGGACGCCCCGCATCCGGGAGAGCCGCTCGATCGCCTCGAAGGCCGTCTCCCCCTCCTGGATGCGGAACTTGCGGAAGGCCTCGCCGGGGCTCTGCTCGGAGACCTCGACGCCGAAGGGCTCGGCGATCGCCTGCGCGATCGCGAGCGGCAGGGCGTCGCTCCACTCGCCGGGCTGGGACGCGGCCGAGCAGTCCACCAGGTCGCCCGTGGCGTCGCGGCCGCCGATATCGATGGTGTGCGAGCGCGCGTCGTAGGAGACGCGGACCGTGTCCACGTAGCCGCGCAGCTGGCGCTCCCCCTCGAGCAGCACCTCGCAGGCGTCGCCCGGCCGCACGCTGCGGGGCGCGTCCTCGCCAGGCGAGCGCTCGGAGAGCGTGCACTGGAAGGTGCCGGCGACGTTCTCGATCGCCCGCGTCACCGTGGCCGAGGTCCAGCCCCGGTAGCGCCGGCCCTTCACCAGGAGGGCGAAGTCCGTCATTCGACCAGCTCGAGCGGCCGCGCCGGCACGAAGCCCGGCCGGGGCAGGCGGTTGCGGGCGGCGATCTCGCCCGCCCGCGAGACGTCGCCGTAGATGGCGTACGAGAGGGCCAGGGAGGGCCGCACAGCGGTGGGCGTGGCAGTGGTCACCCGAGGCAGGGCCTCGACCTCGCGCGCGACGTGGGCCGAAACAGCGGCCCTGAGGCGCCTGAATGCGGTGAAGGTCGGGGTGTCGGCGTAGGCGCTGCGGTCGTCGAGGCGGTCCGATACCTCGCGGCGCCGCTCCGTGGCCGCCTGCCGGTCGATGTAGTCCTCGATCGCGGAGCGCCGTGCCAGCGCCACCGTGGCGGCGCCGCGCACCAGCTCGGTGAGCGCCTCCTGGTTCTTGGCCTGCACGCGCCGCCACGACGTCGTGTCCGGGACCGCCGGCAGGGTCGCGCCGGTATCCGCGAGCGAGGCCAGGCGGCCTGCGTCCGTGATCTCCGCGACCGCCGCCACCAGCCGGGCGCCGAGGGTGGCCGGGGTGTGGACCAGGGCGACCGCCTCGGCCGCCATCTCGCGCGCGATCGGCGTCGCCAGCTCGTCCGCGATCGCCACGACCGCCTTCGCGGCCTCGTCCGCGATGTAGGACGGCGCCGTCATACCGCGTAGTCCTGCTCGAAGCGGGTCAGCATCAGCGCGTCGGCGGCCTGCGCCGCTGCCTCGACCTCGACGCCGGTGTCGACCGTCGCCGCCGGGTAGCGGTTGGCGCCGGCGTCGACGAAGGTCATGGTCACCCGTGCCATCCGCCCCTCGCGCGTGGACTCGGAGACCTTGCAGCCGCCGCACATCACCCGCCGGCTGCCGAGATAAGGATGGTCGAGCGCGCCGGCGCCGGGCTGGTCGCAGGCGTCGACCAGGGCGTCCCGCTGCGCAAAGTAGTCGTCGCCGATCACGTAGGCCGTGACCTCGAACTCCTTGGTCTTCTTGCCCAGGTCCTCCGGATAGGGCTCGTCGCGCCCCGGATACTCGTGCACGTGGAGCCGACGGCCGGCCGCCTCGGCCTCGTGGGCCTCGATCTTGAACGGCACGCCCCGGAAGCTCGCCGGGATCAGGTCGTCCTGCCACGCCACGGTCAGAAGCTCTCCATCGCGTAGCCCGCGTTGAGCTCGAGGTCGACGTCGGGGTTGAGGTTGCCCCTGGTACGGTAGCGTGTCGCCGGCGGCAGGTTCTGGAAATCGACCTCGATCACCATCCTGTCGCGCCGGCCGACCACGTCCCTCGGGTTCGCGCCCGCAGCGCGGCTCAAGGGCGTCTCGACCGGCGCCCCCAGGTGCAATCGCCGAAACGCCGCGGCGCCGAGCAGTGCTGCGTTGTCGTTGGCCGCAGGCACGGGCGCGGCAATGCGGCCGAAGGCGTCGCCGAAGATGAAGTCCGTCGCGGTATCGCCCAGCACGTCGCGGACGTTGAGGGCCAGCTTGGCCCACAGGCGATCCCACTGATCCTCGATCCAGCCGAAGACGTCCGGCATTTCGGGGAACGATATCTCCAGCGCACCGACGTCCAGGCCGTCCCACTGGCGCTGGAGCCATCCCCAGGCGTCGATGCCCTCGAAGGAGATGGGCTTGTTCAGAAACTGGAGCCTGGCGGGCGTGTTGCGCTCGATCCAGGCAAAGGTGTTGTCCCAGGCGTCGATGAGCCCCTTGAAGGACTGGTGCGTGACCTCCCCGGCCGACGGCTGCTCGGGCTGACCGAAGAGCTCCATGTTGCGCTCCGGATCGGGCGGGCCGACCATGACCTCGTAGAGCGACTTGTCGCTCTCCCCGCGGATGTAGGCGGTGAACTCGTCCCAAGAACTTCTCAGCTTGGCCGTGCCGGTTTCCCAGCGCGCCTCGATCTCGTCCCAGTAGTACCAGGCCGCCACGGCGGCGGCGGCCAGCAGCGTCAGGGTCAGCACAAACGGGTTTGCGAGGAGCGCCAGACCGCCGAAGAGAAACGACGCGCCCTTCAGCCCGAGGCTGAGGCCGACCAGCGCAGGCCCCGCGATGGCAGCGCCGGCGCCTACCTTGAGAATGATGTCCGCCGCTTCCGGGTTTTCGTCGGCGAACAGCCTGAAGTCGGTGGTGAGGCCCTGAATCCACTCGGTCAGCTTTTCCATGCCGGGCTTCACCTGGAAGGTGTCCTGCAGCTGGTCGCCGATCTCGGCGGACAGCAGCATCACGTTGTCCTTGAGGGTCGAGAACCGGCCGAAGAGCGTCTTGGACTGCTTCTCCATCTGGTTCTCGTAGACGCCGCCCTCCTCGGTGAGCAGGCCCATCGCTTCCCGCAGAGCCCTGAACGAGATCTCACCCCTCTCGGCCGACTCGTAGATATCGTCCTTCGAGATGGTGTTCCCGTACTTGGCGGCGAGCTCTATCAGGGCATCCATGATCGGCACGCCGGCTTCGGAGAGCTGGTTGAGCTCCTCGGTCTGGACTTTGCCCTTCGCCAGTGACTTCGAGTAGATTTGCGCCAATTCTCCAAGCGGCTTACCGGTGCCAGCGGCGATGTCGCCGAGCACTTTCAACTCGCCCTGGATGTCCTCTGCCGCAACCCCTTGGGCGAGCAGCTGCTTCGTGGCCTGGGCGACCCCATCGAGCTGGAACGGCGTCCTGGCCGTGAAGTCCACAAGGTCCTTGACCATCTTCTTCGCGGCCTCGCTGCTGCCGAGCAGCGATTCGAACTGCACCTCGAACTGCTCGATCTTGCCCGCCGAATAGATCGAGAAGCCCGCGATGGCGGCCAGAGGTGCCGTGACTCTGGTGGACAGCGTGGTCCCGATGTTCCCAAAGGCACCGCTCAGTGCGTCCGCGCTTCTCGCGAGCCTGTCCAGGCCACGGAAGCGGCCGACATGCTGAACCTTCGTGCCCAGACGCTCCAGCGTCCGGCTGGCCTTGTCGTCCGCCGTGATCCTGATGCCGAGCTTGATGTCGCGGGCCATCTAGCGCTTCGCCCTCAGTTGCTTCGCGATGCGGGCCGCGTCGTCGCCCCATCTCTCGAGCTGCGCCCAAGTCATGCGCTCGAACTCGCTGGGCGGGAAGCCGAAGGCCCAGGCCACCTCGGCCCTCACGTCTCGCCAGTTTGCAGGGACTCGTCGAAAAAACCCGTGACCACTTCCTGTATCTTGGCCAAGTCCCGCCCCTCGATTTTCCTGATGGACGACGGCGGCAGGCCGGTCAGCTTGGACGTCAGGCCGATTATGGTGGAGCCCTTGCTCAGGCCGGCGGTGGTCAGCTCGTACTCTTCCAGGTCTCCGAGGGTGGGGCCGCGAAAGGTCAGCTCCGTCACCTCCTCGCCGTGCGCCTGGATGGGCTCAGAGAGCGTGATCGTCTTGGGCGCCGCCATCAGCTGATATCCCCCGAGAGGCCGTGCATGGCGAACTGGAAGTTCCCCTGCTCGGTGGTGCCGTCGCCGTCGGCCGAGAAGAAGCCGTTGCGCACGACCACGGTCTTGCCGTTGGCGAGCTCGAGCGTGACCGTCGCGTCGGTGAGGCTCAGCAGGGTCTTGTGGCTGAGCCCGCCGGTGTCGCTGACCTCGCCCTCGATGCGCGCCATCTGCGGCATCTCGGTGAAGCCCTGGGGGCCGTCCGGCCCGATCTTGGGCTCGCGCTTGGGATAGCCCAGGTTGTACGTGAACGACCCGGCCATGGCGTACTGGGTGCCGTCGACCTTGAGGTAGGCGACGCCCCCGATCCGTTCAGCCATTCTCTCCTCCTCTCCTCGGCCCGCGCTGCGGGCGGTGTTGCTCTCCGCTCCGGCCGGCTTACGAGATGAACGCGATCTGCGCGGCGCCGGCGCGGAACTGGTTGATCAGGTTCGGCGACATCAGCCAGTCGAGCCGGTTGGGATCGTCGGCGTTGCGCTCGCAGATCAGGTCGTTCTCGAACTGGTCGAAGTCCTCGATCAGGCCGCGCTCCTCCATCTCGCGCCCCCAGGCGATCGCCTCGGCCCGGCCGATGCCGGGCGTGATCACCGCCTGGCCGGGGCCGATCCGGGTGCCGTCGTTGGCGAGCTTGTGGCGCGCGAACTTGCGCCGGATGCGGTTGCGGAAGTTCGCGCGCAGGAAGGAAAGCGTCAGCGGCGTGTTGACGTCCAGATAGGCGGTGTTCGGCACGCCGTTGATGGTCTGGGAGGTCGTGATCAGCCGCTGGATGCTCACCACGCCGGCCTGGTCGACGTCGTAGGTCGAGATGCCGTCGGAGAGCAGGGCGTCCTGCTCGGCGAAGGTGCGCCGGTCCTTGACCTCGGGCGGCAGGATGCCGGGCAGCACGATCGTCTGGAACGGCCGCGCGGGATCGATCGACCCCTTCGCCGCCACGGCGCCGGCGACCGCCGCCGCCCACTCGTACTGCGGCGTCGGAGTCTTGCCGCAGTCCATGATCGTGCTGTGGGGCGAGTTTCGCGCGTCGCCGTAGGTCGTGCCCTGCGCGACGGTGCCGGCCAGGCCACGGAAGGCGCCGAAGGCCGCGCCGTCGTTCTGGTGGGCCGGCCCCCAGCGCGATGCGAGCTCGGTCTCGAGCGCGGCGATGTTGTCGGCATCGGCGTAGGCGGTCGCGATGACGTTGTACTGCACGTCGCCGATCGCGGCGATCGCGTCCGGGACGCCGGGGGCGCCCGCTCCCAGCGCAGTCGTGCCGCCCGTGGTCGCGATCGCGGCGGTGATGCCGGCCGGCAGCCGGTCGTCCGGCCTGTAGTTGGTCCGGATGTCGAGCTCGGGCGCCAGGCCCTTGTGCCGCGCGGTGACGGTGACCACCGCGTCGGCGACGGCAGCGGTCGCCGAGAGCTTCGTTCCCAGCGCGTCCATGGCGGTCTTGATCGCCGCGGCGACTGCGGTGGCGGCGTCGCCGGTCGAGACCGTGACCGCGACGCGGCGGCCGTTCACGTAGAGCGCGAGGGTGCCGCCGGCCGTTGCGGTGCCGGCGACGGTGATGATCTGGATCTCGGCGGTACCGGTGTTGAGGTCGTCGAGGGCGACGCCCCAGAGCTCGCCGATCGGATCAGTGCGCCGGTACGACTCCGTCATGTGGTGCAGCATCGAGCCCGCGCCGAAGGCGGAGGCCGCGTCGCCCACGGTGACGAGCTGGGTCGGCACAGCCGCCGCGACCACGCCGGTGGAGAGCCGCTGGCCGATCAGCAGCGAGCGGAACGTCTGCTCGCCGCTGCCGGCGCGGGACGCGTCGAACTCGACGAAGAGGAACGGCACCCGGCTGTTGACCGGGACGTCGTTGAAGCCGATCGTCATTTACCTGCCTCCTCCTTCTTGCCGCCCGCAGGCGGCGTGGGCTTGGGCGTCCTCGGCCGGGACGCCTCGACCAGGTCGCCGTCGGCGAGGCGGCGGCGGTAGTACGTGGTCAGCGGCACCTCGGCGCCTTCCTCCGGGATGTGGCCCCGCTCAGGCTGCTCGAAGCGCACCTTGAGGCCGGGGCCGGGTTTCACGAACTGCTTATGCATCGTCGTCGTCCTCCTCTTGCCGGACGCCAAAGAGGTCGCCGGCATCGTCTTCGTCGCCCACACCCGGCAGGTCCCAGGTGACGCCGGCGCGCCGGAACTCGTTGTACGCCGCATGCGCCTGGTCCGGATCGAGATCCATCTGCAGGCCGAGCATGATCGCGAACAGCGCCAGGCCCCTTTGGTCGAGCTCCTCGGTCCACATGTTGCGGAAGCCGGCGACGCGGATGAGCCCCACCTCCGGGATCTTCGCGTTGTGCAGCCAGGGCGCGAGCAGCTCGACCAGGGCATAGTTCTCGTGGCGTCGCCTCTGCTCGCTGGGTCCCTGCCAGCCGGTGAGCACGTAGACCACCCAGCTCGTGTCGAGCGTGAGCTCGCTGCCGTCGTGTGCCGGCGCCTCGAGGAAGGCGACGCGGACCGCGGGCACGCTCTTGAGCAGCCGCTTGAGGTAGCCGTCCGACCAGTCGCCCGGCCCGGACTCGATGCTGCGGCAGGCCTCGCCCGCCAGGCGGCGGCACTCGTCCACCATCCAGCTCTCGGCCGCCGCGAGCTTTCCCGTTGCCGCCGCGCCGCTCATGCCGCCTGCTCCAGCCAGTCCTCGAAGATCCGGCCGATGCGCCTCTCGTCGGAGGACGAGATCCCGAGGAAGGGCCGCGCCGGCACCTTGGAGCCGGGATGCTGCACCTTCTTCACCGGGTGATTGAGGCCGGGCCAGAACAGCGCCTTCTTGCGCCTGGGCCGGATCACGTGGGGCCGCGTCTTGCCGCCGAACTGGTGGATCGCGGCGTAGACGACGTTGGTGCCGACGATCACCTCGTCCTCGGAGGCCTGGCGCGTGAACGACGCCCTGAGCCTGCCGGTGTCGGTGAGCGTCTGGCCGCGATCCGTGTGGCCGCCCCCCTTGGGATGGACGCCGCTGCCGCCCCGGTCGTAGCTCGGCATCGACGGCTTCCAGGGCTCGCCGGAGGGCGCCGTCTCGGTCTCGAAGCGCCGCTTGGTCGTGTGCTCGAGCGAGGCGCCGATCTCGTCCATGACGGGCGAGAGGTCCTTCATGCGCTTGCGCAGCCGCTTGAAGGCGGCGCGCCACTCGCGGTCGTCGACGTCGACGGTGATCGCGGCGCCCGGCATCAGACGTTCCTCATGGCGTCGCGGTCGAAGCGGGGCTCCGCGCCGGTCACCGCCGCAGCGGAGCGCCGGGGCGCCCTGGCGCCGGCGTCGTTCACCAGGTAGGACTTGCCGTTCTGGATCCCGGTCAGCCTGGAGCGGGCCTTCATGGCCCGGTTCTTCGGCTCCTCCAGGCTCTGGTCGTCGTAGAGCCGGTGGCGCGCCAGGTCGGACGCGATCATGACCAGCAGCGGCCAGGTGCCGGCGGGCAGCGGCAGGTCGTAGGCGACGGCGATCTTGCCGTCGATCTCCGCGTCGGCGTCCGCCAGCGCCGCCGCCATCCTGGGGTCGCCGGGCTGGGGATCCAGCACCGTGCCGTCGCCGTCGACGAAGCGCCCCTCGGCGTCGATATCCTCGGCGCCCTCCGGCAGCGGGGCGAGCATGCGGATCTCGCCCGCGCCGAAGCGCCGCTCGAGGTCGAGGCGACGGGCGTAGGTCACTAGCAGCGCTCCTGCGCCAGCCGCGCGACCTCGGCCCTATATGTTGCCGTACTCGGCACGGATTTCCTCCCACGTCTTGAGGAACGGCCCCTCGCGGCGGCAGCCGTTCCAGTCGTGGGAATGCTTCACCCGGCATGGCCCATTGAGGGCGTTCTGCTGATACAGGCGAGGCTTCGGCTCGGTGCCGCCAAAGTCCGACGCCAGATACAGGATAGCCTCCTCGTACTCGCCATCGCCGATGCAGATGTACTGGCCGCTGGCGATGCTGCCCTGCCTGATCCAGCCGAACCAGACATAGCCTTTCGGCGGCACCTGCGCCTTGGCCTTTGCCTTGGCGAGGGCGGCCACCGCGTGCCAGTCACCTGCCGCCACAGCGGCGGCGATGTCTTCGGGCGTCGGCGCATCCTTGGCTGCCTCCTCCAGGATTTTCTGCGTCCGTGCCGCGAGGGCAGCGTTGTCGCCGGGGATCGCTTCCCGCAACGCCTTCTGCTGCGCGACCTGGGCGTCGGCCGCCTTGGCGGCCTCTGACTTGTACTCTCGGATGGAGCCGTCGGCCTGTATTTGGCCGAACCTGCCGTCCATCCAGTTGAGGAACTGATCGTACTGGCTTTTGAGGTCGCTGCCGTCCTCCCCGGCCTCCACCATCTCGATCATCTTGCCGAACACGTCGTGCTTCACGACGGGGTGGTAGGCACCATTGTTCACCCTGGCCCACTCCCGCTCGACCTGGAGATATTCGATGAAGCCGTCCTTGTGCTCGGGCGGGATTTCCAGGACGGGCTGAGTCACCGTGGCCGGGCTGAGCACGTCGAGCGTGTTGGTGTCGGGATTGTACTTCCGAACCTCGACATCGGGGCGCTCGTTGATGACCTTGAGCGCCTTCTCAAGCTGAGCCTCGGCGTCCTGCGCGCCGCAGGACAGGGAGGAGTCCGCGGCTGCGTCCGAAGGTGCGGGCACACCCGCCGCCCCGGAACTCTGCTGTGCTTCGAGCCGCTCCAGCGCTTCGCGGACCGGCTTCCAGCCGCTCCAGATCTTCTCGCTCTCCCGCGCCTCGGCGGCGGTGTAAGGCTTCAGGCCGGCCTCCTGGCGCGCCCCGAAGGCGACCAGCACGCGCAGCCAGTTCTCACCGTGGCCGCGATCGGCGCGATCCTTGTTGCTCTCGTAGTAGCCCGCGACCCGCTTGATCAGGCCCTGCGGCACTGCGTTTGCACCCCCCAGCCGCTTCTCCACTTCCGCATCCGGGTCGAGCCTCTTGGTGATCGCCCACTGCCGGATGCCGTCCTCGTTGTCGTCCCAGCGCCCGATGGTCTCGCCTCGCTCGTTCAGGATGCGGCCGTCCACGTGGCTGCGGGTGGATCGAAGCCCGCCACCGCTGGCCCGGACGGCCCGCGCGTGCTCCGCCTTTTGCTCCGGCGTCATGCTCTCGAACGCCTCGCGGGCGGCCTTGTCCTCGTCCGTCATGCCCCGGATGGCGTCGATCTCATCCTGCGGAAGCCGGTCCCACAGAGCGGCGGTCTCGGCCTCGTACTCGTCCCACTTGTCAGCCGGCGCGTCTCCTGGCGGCTGTCCGTCGCGCCAGATCGGCTGATGCCAGCGGGTGATCGCCATGATGGGTTTGGCGGAGGGATGGCCCAGCTCCTCCAGCTTCTTCTGCAACTGGAGGTTCCAGTAGGCCATGAAGTCGCGGTCGCGCCCCGTCCATTCCGAGAGAATGACGTAGGAGTGCATCTGGTCGTACTTCCGATACTCCCGCTCCCACGGCGTCATGTCCGCCTGGCCGATGTACCGATCGGTCGAGGGCATGTCGCCCCGGCCCGGAATCTTCGGTTGCAGGTGCTTGATCGTCATGGTCAGTCCTCACTTCTTGGCCTGAAGCGTCAGGCTCCAGGCCACCTTGAGATCCCGCGCGTAGAGCAGCACCGTGCCGCTGCTGACGACCTCATAGCGCCGCGGCTTGGCATCGGCGCTCTCGAGGACGATCGTGCGACCCGGCAGACCGTTCCGCACGCTGACCACGAGGTCGCCCGGCGCGGGGTTGCCCGTCACCGGCTCGATCCGCACGCCGGCGTCCCGGATCGCGCAGTCGCTGAGCTCGAGACGATCGCCGCCGGCGACGCCCGGCGCGTAGGTCCGGGTCTGCGGCGTCGCGCCCTCGACCGTGCCCTCCGTGATCTTGATCTGGCCGAAGGCCTTGAGCGTCACGAACTTCCCGACGGTGGCCAGGATCCGCTCGGCGATCGCCGTGGCCGCGGCGCCGCGCGTCTCCGCCTCCTCGCGGGTCTCCGTCTCCGCGCTGAACGGCGGGCCGAGCAGGGTCTTCGCGTCGTCGTCGTCGAGCGCGAGGACGGCGGCCACGACGCGGTCGCGGTCGCAGATGGAGATGACGGGCCAGTGGTTGTCGTGCCACTTTCCCGCCTCGATAAAGGTCGTCCCGATGAAGCTCCATGCCCGCGACGCCGCCACCATGATCGGCTTGGAGTCATCGAGCCCGAGCGCCAGGGTCGCGGCCGCGTTGATGATCCGGTGATCCCAGGTGCTGTGATCGAGGGCGGTCGCATATACGTCGAACTCGGCGCCGGTGGCGCGCAGGTGCTCGACGAGCACGTAGCGCGCCAGGGCGTCGCGCCCGTCGTCGTAGGCTGAGCTGTGGGTGCCGCTGTGCGTGTCGACGTGCGGATCCGTGTGCTTGGTTTCGGACAACTCCATCCCCTCTATCGATAGCCCCAGACGACCAGGACCCGGTCGTCGGTGCGTTTTGCGTCGGCGAACACCACGCCGATCGGGAGCGGCGCCCCCCTCGTGGCATCCCTCTCCGCGGTGACGAACTTGATGCCCGTCTCCGTGACGTCCGCGAGCTCGCCGGCCTTGTGGACCTTCGAGTCGTTCGGCACCGACACCAGCGCGGCCTCGATGCAGAACTCGCCAACCGCGTCCTTCTTCACGTCGTGCAGCCAGAAGCCGGCGGCGAGGCCGCAGATCCCGATGTCGCCGGCGGCCGCGTCGGCCTTGGCGGCCGGGCGGATGGTCCGGACCGGCCCGCGCAGGATGGTGATCTTCTCGCCGGCCATCAGGCGATCTCCTCGACCGCGAGCACCGACGCGCGCATGGGCCAGGTCGCGACCGACTGGCCGTCCGGGTAGCTCACGGTGAACTGCGAGCCGGCCGCCCAGCCGCCGGTATCGGCGTCGGTGGCATAGCTGATCAGCCCGGTCAGCAGCGCGGTCGCGCGCCACACGGTGGTGCTGCGGTCCGCCGCGCCGTACCAGGTCTTCACGCCCAGCGTCTCGAGCTCGCGGATGTAGCCGAAGCCTGCGCGCGCGCCGGAGTCGGGACCGTGGAGGGCCTCGCGCCAGGCGGTCTTCGCGTTCGCGAGGTCGGTGGCGTCCGGAGTCTCCTGCGCCAGCAGCGCCCGGTACGCCTCGGCCGTGGCGACGCAGCGCCGCGTCCACGGGATCATCCAGCCGTGCAGCAGGTCCTCGACCCAGGAGTGGCCCGCGACCTCGCGGCGGTCGGTGCGCTCCCACACCAGCAGCTCCTGCAGATCGAGGTCGGCCTGCGCGTAGATGTTCTGGAAGCGCCGCAGGTCGAGATTGAACTGGTGCTTCGCAGCACCCGTCTCGGAGCGCGGCCGCGTGCGCTGAACGCGCTTGGCGGCGCTCTCGGTGGTGAGATACCAGCCCGGCTCGACGAGCGGATCCCACCCCGCTGCAGCGTCGTCGATGGTGGCGACGCGGTTGCGCGCGACCGTGTAGACGGTGTGGTCGAGGCCGCCCGCGTGCAGCGCCGCGACGCTCACGCCCACGCCCCGGATGAGTCCGTGGTCCGGCAGGTCGTGCTCGCCGTCGAGGTAGTCGATCGCGAGATAGCGGGCGGTCATCGCAGCAGATACCCGGTCAGCCGGCCGTGGAGATTGGCGTTGCGCCGGCTCCAGACCCGCACCTGGTTGAAAGTCGCGAGCCGGCGCGTGCCGTCCGCCTCGCCGGTGTTCTCGAGGCGGAGGAAGCAGGCCATCTCGTCGTCGGTGCCGGTGGCGATCGCGGTCCCGATCATGCGGACGTACGACGCGAAGTCCGTTCGGAAGTTGACCCGCGCGGTCACTCCGGCCTGCCAGGCGGGAGTGCCGGCGCTCGGCGCGACCGCGCGGATGAGCGGCGTCGGGATGTCGAGCCAGGTGCGCGCCCCGTCGCGGGTGCCCTCGGTCCACTCCCAGACCAGCAGCAGGATCTGCGCGGCCGTGAGATTGAACGTGCGCCCGCCGAACGTGGGCAGCGCGAGGATGGCGGTGCCGTCGTCGGCGTCGCCGAACGTGCGGTCGAGGCACTGCACGTAGACGGTCTCCGCACCGCGCAGCCGGTGCGCGGCCCAGGTCCCGTCGCCCTGACGGTAGCGCACCCACTCGTCGGTGGCCGTCGCCGGCGGCACGTGCCAGGGGCCGGCCTCCGCTGCGGCGTACATCGTGGAGAAGCCGTCGTCGCCGAGCTGGTAGACCCAGTCGGTCGGGGCGCGCCACCGCGACTGATCGAAGTTGTAGAGCGCGGTGCCCGTCGCGATGACCTCGTGCTCGCCGCCCGGAATGGTGATGGGGTCGTCGTAGCGCGACCAGGCGCCGAGGGCGCCCGTCACGTCCTCGCCGTCGTAGCCGACGGTCTCGGGGATCGTCCCGGCGGCCGCGACGCTCGCGGCCGCACGGTGCAGCGCGACCGAGTGCTGGGTCTCGACCGCCCGCAGATCCTGGACCCGCTGGCCGAGCATCCCCTCGCGCCAGCGCTCGTCATGGACCGTCACCTCGATCGCCGACGGCAGCGCCGCGTAGTCGCCGCCCGCGTCCTGGACGAGCGCGCGGTCCGCCTCGTTGATCCCGACCCGGCACGCCTCGGTGCCGTCGGCGCTCCGCGCCAGCACGTAGTGCGTGAGCGCGGTCTCGCTATCGGAGTCCGTGCGCTCGAGATCGCGCACCGCGCCCGCCACGCACCGCAGCTCGTGCAGCGTGCCGTCGTCCGTCCACGAGACGCGGATGGTGTCGGTGAGCGTCTTGACGGCGCGATCGCCGGCGATCTGCAGGTTCGCGAAGCTCGATGTGATCTGCCCGAGCGTGCGCCGCGTCGGCGTCGCGCCGAGCAGCAGAGACTGCTCCTCGGCGGGCACCCCGCCGGTGTGCTCGGCGAAGGCGTAGCGCTTGGCGGTCCCGGCCAGCGGATTGGGGTCAGCCTCGAACAGGCGGCGGACGGACATCAGGCGGCCTCCACGACGCGCAGCAGCACGTCGATATCGCCCGCGTCCGCGGCGAGCTGCCCGGAGTGGTAGAGCCGGCGGGTGACGTCGGTAGCGGTCGCGAACGAGCCGACCCGGTTGTCGCCGGCGATCGAGATCAGGTCGAGCTCGTAGGCGAGCGGCAGGATGAAGTGCAGGTAGCGCCCGAGCGCGCTCGCGAACGACATGGGCACGAGGCCGCGCCCGACGTAGGCGATCCGGGTGACCCGGTCGGCGGCGTCGGCGGGCAGCGTGGAGCGCGCCGCGCCGTCGCGCCAGCCGTAGACGTCGACGGCCCGGCCGGCCGCGTCGACGGAGCGCGTCAGCGGCGCGAGCTGGAGCGTCCAGTTGGCGCCGTCACCGGACACCAGCATCTGCGCGTCCTCGCCGGTCTGGAGCCGGTAGTAGGCGGCATGGGCGCGCGCGTCGTCAGGCGCCGCGTAGGCATGCCACGCAGCGGTGTCCAGCGGGTCCGCGTAATTCGGCTCTCCGTAGTCGGCCGCGCCGCTGGAGGGGTCCACCAGTATCCGCGCCCCGCCGGTCGAGACACCCGCGGGAGCGCGCAGGTAGACGGCGCTCACGCCGGGGCTCGCGATCGTGCCCGCTATCGAGAAGTCGGCGTCCGTGAACGTGCCGTCGCGGGACGGGTACATCCCCCACAGCGCGGCCAGGTCGTCGGCCGTGGCGGCGGCGAAGTCGCCGCGCGTCTCGGTGACGTGCCCGAGCCCGTCGAGCGTGGCCCGGTTCTCGTCGGCGAGCGCGCGCACCGCCGAGACGTCGCCGTCCGCGTCGTGGTAGGCGATTGCGCTGCCGGCCGCGTTGACCCTGGGATACTGCCCGGCGACCTTGCGCCGGGGCGTATCGGTCAGCCCGTCGAAGGTCGTCGCACCCCCGCCATCGCCGCCGCCCTCCGAGCTGGAGGAGCCGCTCCCCCCGCCACGCCGCCGCGCCGGCATGTCAGATCTCCGCCGAGACGATGCGGGACGCGCCGTCGGCCTTCAGCCACCAGGACCAGCCCGCGCGAGCCTCGAACTCCAGCGGCTCCTCGGCCTGCGGGTTGTGGGTGGTGCCCTTCGGATCCGCGCGGTTGAAGTGCACCAGCGCGTCCTCGTCCGACGCCGGCGGGCCGGAGCCTTCGACGTCGAGCGCGCGGATGAGCGTGTCGGCCGGCCCGTGGAACTCGACCACGTAGCTGTCGCCGTCGCTCATCGAGAGGCCCGCCTTCGCCTCCTGCCACTCGCCCGTGAGGTCCATGCCCGGCATGCGATCAGCCCCCGGTCAGGCCCTTGCCGTCGTTCGCCAGGAACGACTCCCAGGCCTGGTCCCTCTGGTCGGCCGTGATGTCCACGCCGAGCGCCTTCTCGAGCGCCGTCACATGCGGCGCCCCCGAGGCGATCCAGGACGCCGGGTCCTTGCCCAGGACGAGCACGGCGATCGCCGCCTCGATCAGGTTATCGGGCGCGCTCTCGCCGTGCAGAGCGGCGCGCACGCCCTCGATCTCGGCCGCCTCGGCGGCAAAGGCCCGGACCTCCTCCGGCGTGGCGCGGCCGAGCGCCTTGAGGGCGGTCTCGAGCGCGGCCTGGACGGTCGGGGTCGTGGGGATGGCCGAGGCCTCGGCCGCGACGGCAGCGTCGACGGCCGCCGCAGCGCCAGCGCCGTCGACGACGACCAGCAGCGGATCCGCCCGGAGCTGCGCGAGCTGGTCGTCGGTCCAGTGGCCGGCCTCGTAGGATACCGCTGCGGGCGTGTGCTCCACCCCGCAGCGCCAGCGCGACTCCTGCCGCGCCGAGATCGTGACCGCCGTCATCACGCGAGCCACGGCACGACGACCAGCTCGGCCGTCCCGCGATAGACGTTGGTGGCGCCGGCGGCGTTGCGCTCGGCGTTCAGGATCTCCAGCCCCTGCTTCTCCAGGGCGGGCGGCACGACCAGGTGCGTCGGCATGATGCCGAGCGGGCGGCCGTAATCGCCCTTCATGCCCAGCATCGCCGTGCGCGCCCGCTGGTAGGCCGCGGCATTCAGCGCCTTCTTCGAGCCGTAGCTCCTCTGCCAGAGCCCGAAGCCGACGTTGTCGCGGCAGTGGACGCCGTAGACGAACTCGCGCCGCATGAAGACGTTCTCGTCCTCCTCGCGGTCCATGCGCACCAGGTTGTCGGCGCGCTTGCGCTGCTGGAAGACGATCGGCTTCATCGTCCCGCGCAGGTCGAGCAGGAACCAGGTGCCGCCGGCGACGTCTGCGCCGGTCGCGTCCACGTTCGACACCGTGGTCGTGCCGCCGTCGGCGTCGAGCACCGGGTGGTCCGTGTCGAAGAAGAACTGCCCGTCGTAGCAGGCCGTCGCGAACCCCGCCTTCAGCAGCGGCCAGACCAGCTCGTCGGCATGGGCCATCACGGCCTCGCCCAGCGCCTCGAACATGGTCGAGTAGACGCCGTACTGGTCGTCCTCGATCTGGTTCCGGTCGACCGAGATCGTGTCCTCGTAGTCCTTGTTGCGGATCGCGAAGCCGTGCTGGCGCAGGTTCTCCACCACGCGCTCGCCGACCCACTCCTTCATGCCCGGAATCTTCCCGAGCCAGGGGTACACCTCCTCGGAGGTGCTCGACGGCACCGTCATCGCGACGATGCCGTACTGGCTGTTCGCCTGCATGCCGATCAGGCCCTGCCGGAAGGCCGCGTTGTAGGCCGCGAACAGCGTGTTGAGGTTGGTTCGGTTGATGATCATGGAAGCGGCCTCCGTCAGATCTTCGGGTCGAAGCGGAAGGGGAGTCCGGTCGCGACCCAGGCACCCTCGTCGTCGACCGCGATCAGGATGCCGACCCTGGCCGCCTCGGCGTTGCCGCCAGCGGCGGTCTGCGCGTCGGTCTGGATCGTCTCGGCGTCCGTGCCGTAGACCGTGTCGCCGATGTGGGCCTTCGTCGCGAGCTTGCCCGCCGTGTCGTTGTTCCAACGGAACACGCCGATCCGGGCGCGGACCTTCTTGTCGCCGGCGCTGCCGTCGGCGTTGTCCACGGTCTCTTCGCAGCGCCCGACGACGATCTCGGTCGCCGTCACGCCGTCGGCAGCGGCCGCGTACTCCTTGGCGTTGCCGGCGGCGTTGAGCGCCACCATCTTGCCGGCCTCGATCTTCGTCGAGGCCGCCACGTCGTAGCTCTCGACGTAGTCGATCATCCCCGTCCGGCGGGGGGTTGCGCGCTCAGCCATTGCCAGTCTCCTCGGCCTCGCCCGCCAGCGCCTTGCGGGACGCGATGAAGTCCTTCTCGCTGAGCCCGGTCGCGCGGCAGACCGCCAGCTCGTCCTCGGTCAGCGTGTCGCCGCCCGACGACGGCGCGGGCATCGCCCGCCGGCCAGGCACCACGACGGCCGGCGCGTCCTTCACGAAGTCCGCGAAGCCGCCGGGATCCTTCTTGGCGTAGGCCAGAGCCCAGTCGCGGTTCGCAGGCGCGAGCTTGCCCGCCCTCACCGCCTCGTCGACCGCCGACGTGGCCTTGTCCTCGGCGCCCGTGGTCTCGAGCGCGGTGAGGCGCTCGCTGACGCGGTCGAACTCCGAGCGCGGGACGAACGCCGCCGGGTCGGGGGCGGAGGCGGACGCGGCGGCCTTCGCCTCCGTCGCCGCCGTCTCGATCGCCGAGCCCTCGGCGTCCTCGGCGAGGCCGAGCGCCTTGGCGACCGCCTTGCGGCCCGTGACCAGGGCGCCCGCCGCAGCGGCCGCGCTGGCGGCTGCGGTGTCCTCGGCCAGGCCGAGCGCCTTGACGACGCTGGCGAACGCGGTCTGCGCCCCGGCAGCGGCCGTGGCCGCAGCGAGGATCGCCTTCTCGTCGGCGTCGTCGGGAAGGCCCAGAGCCTTCCGCAGTTTCGCGAGGTCCATCTGGTCCTCCTCATGGTCTTCAGGGTTTGCCTGCGCCAGCGCACGCATGTAGAGCGCCGGATCGTTGGTGAGACCGGCGCCCGTCAGACGGTGAACCGCCCGAGTCGCCTTGTCGTACATGAAGGTCGGCGAGATGAAGCGGTACTCCTTGGCCGCGATCATCGCAGCGGCGCGCTCGGTCCACTCCACCGCGCCCCAGACCGCGCCGTCGCGCGCGAACACGCGCTTGATCCACCCCGCCGCAGGGGCGGCCTGCCCGTTCTGCGCCGAGCGCTCGGTCTGGTGCTCGTAGTCGATCGGAAGGTCCAGCGAGAGCTCCCGCGTCGCGGCGACCACCGCGTCCGCGTCCGCGTTGCGCCAGGGCGCACGCCCGTCGTGCGGCCGCGTCGGGATGTCGCCCGCGGGGAGGAGTAGGATTTCAGAGGGCGCAGACGCGCCCGCCGGAAGCTCCGACGGCGTTGCCGCCCGCGCGAGATACCTTGCCATCGCGGCGATCATGGCGCATCGGCGCGCGGAAGTTCATCGGACCATGGTCCGATGAACATTCGGCGCCCGGCATGCTGGAATCGACCGGATTGCCCTTGCCGGCGGGCCTCCGGAAAGGCCGGGCGGGGGCCGGGATGCGCGAACATCCCGAACCGGGAGCCTGAACTCCCACGACCGCAGCAGGCCAAGCCTTGGCCGTCCCGCCACCCCGCACGGGGCGGGAGCATTATCGTGGGAGCGCTCAGTGCCGTCGACTCAGGATTCAACCCCCGGCCCGCTCCGTGACGTCCAGCCGGCCAAGCCGCTCGCACCCTGGCTTGGCGGCAAGCGCAACCTGGCCGGCCGCGTCATCGAGCGCATCGAGGCGGTCGAGCACAGCTGCTATGCCGAGCCCTTCGTCGGCATGGGCGGGATCTTCCTCCGGCGCGCCAGGCGCCCGCAGACCGAGATCGTCAACGACATCGACGGCGATCTCGTCAACCTCTTCCGCATCGTCCGCGAGCACCCCGACGAGCTCGACCGCCAGTTCGATTGGTCGCTGGCGTCGCGCACCGAGTTCGATCGGCTGCTTGAGGTCGCGCCCGAGACGCTGACCGACGTCCAGCGCGCCGCACGCTTCGCCTACATGCAGAGCCTCCGCTTCGGCGGCAAGCCGGGCGGCTCCAGCACCAACTTCGGAGTTCACTATCCGAACAGGATGAGGCCGAAGCGCATGCGCCAGCTCATCCGGGGCATGCACGAGCGACTGGCCGGCGTCCACGTCGAGTGCATGCCCTGGGAGGAGTTCATCCGCCGCTACGACCGGCCGTTCACGCTCTTCTACATCGACCCGCCCTATTGGGGTCACGAGAGCGACTACGGCAAGGGGCTATTCTCGAGGGACGAGTTCGCGCGCATGGCGGAGATCCTGCGCGGCCTCAAGGGCCGCTTCATCCTGTCGCTGAACGACCGGCCCGAGGTCCGCGAGACCTTTCAGGGCTTCGCCTTCGAGGAGGTGACGACCAGCTATTCCGCGAACGCCAAGAGCGCGAAGCGGCGGGTCGGGGAGGTGTTGATTAGTAGCGGGTGATCGAGCGGGTCATTCGCTCTCAATGCAGCGGAGCAGGCTTTCCAGTGACAGTGCAAATGTCCCATCCGCCTCCACGTAGCGGGAGAAAAGATCGGTCAGCTTGCTGTGGGGCAACGCCCGGCCTTCGTTCATGGCCTTGTTGACCTCGTCCACGATCCCGCGCTTGTACGCCACCGTGTTTTCGAGCGGCCCTTCGACGATGCCACCGCACCTCAGCGGCACGTGCGCAGTCGCAGGCGCCGCAGCGGTCTGCAGCAGCGCGCACGCGGTGAGGATTAGAAGCGCCCGCTTCATTCGTTACCCTCTACCCCCCCCCTCGGCACGAAGAACCTCCCAGCCCACACGATCTGCCCTATCAGAGACTCGTCCTCGGCCCATGGAACAGCTGCTATATCGCGGCGCCTTGCCACCAGCATCCGCCTGCCGGACTCCTCTCGCGCCTGGCGGATCGCGTCCTCGCCGACGCCCGCCAATCGAATTCCATAGAAGGCGCCGCCCACCCACTTGCGGCGCGCGGTGTCGGCCACCGCCCCGGTGCCGCGCAAGAAGAGCGGCTCCATTGAATCGTCGAGCAGCCAGACGGCCGTGATCGTCGATGGGCAAAGCCGGTAGTGGCGCAGGCTGCGGTCGGTGAACCATAGACAGCCCGTGGGGGAGGGGCTGCCGTCCGGCGGTGCCGACGTTACGGGCCATGCGTCGATCTGTGTTGTGGGTGGCCCCTTGCCGGTCGAGCGGCCGTCGCGCGGGCCAAGCACATAAGTCATGCCCAGCGCTTCACAAATGCATGCGGCCGTCGCCAGAGGCGGCTGCGTCGGATTGGCGGCTGCGTAGCCCTGCAGGGTACTTTGAGGCACGCCCGTGAGCGCAGCAGCAGCGTTCACAGATAGGCCCTCGGCCTCAAGGTGCGCCAACAGTGCGTCTCGGAACTGCGCTCGCATGGCACATTATTGCCATTCCTCGCGCGGCGCACAACCCGTTTCCCGGTTGACTTGTTACCGTGATATCGGCAACATATTGCCATGATCACGGTAACAAAGCTCATCGAGATCATCGACGTGATGGCGGCCCACTCTGGATTGAGCCCTCACAGCGTCGGTCGTTACGCCGGTGGCAGCGGCGATTTCTACGGGCGGCTCCGCGCCGGCCACGACATCACCACCCGCCGCGCTGCTCGCGTCGCCCAATGGCTTTCCGACCACTGGCCCGCCGACCTCGAGTGGCCGTCCGACATCCCGCGGCCCGAGCCCAACCCCGACCGGGAGAAGGCCGCGTGATGGGTCGCCGGGGGGGGGCGTGATGCACGTCGGGCGCGCTGAGCGCCGGTGCCGCTCTCCATTCGCGATGAGTCTGAACGTCAGCGCCGCCGAGTTGGCCCTCGGCGGCGCTGTTGTGAGCCGGAAGCCGCGACCGGTGAACCTCGCGGCATCGACAGAGAAGAGGAAGTGAACCACATGCTCGAGATCCCGATCAAGACCAAATTCGACGGCGTCGAGACCGACGTCGTCGTCACGGTCCGCAAGTTCCGGGTCCCGCACGTCGAAGGCGCCGGGCCTCGGGTGATGCTGGACGACTACAGCGTCGCCTACCCCAACGGCGAGCTCGTTTCGGCCGAGGCCCTGGATTGCAACGACACCTGTTAGTGACGGTGAAGAAGTGCACTTATTTGCTGAAGTCCGACGGCTGGTGGCTTGGGATTAGGAGCAGCCGGGCCTGATATAGTGCTGCAGTTCATCGGATCTGTCGGTCATCGGTTTCGAGGGTTTCGCCGGCGC
>JAJDUK010000027.1 GCA_022826665.1 Alphaproteobacteria bacterium
CACCACGCGCGTGATTGCGGGTGTGGGCGTACCCCAGCTCACGGCGATCATCGACGCGGTGGAGGTGGCGCGCAAGCACGGCGTCACCGCAATCGCCGACGGCGGCATCAAGTTCTCCGGCGACCTCGCCAAGGCGATCGCCGCCGGTGCCGACTGCGCCATGATCGGCTCGCTCTTCGCCGGCACGGAGGAGAGCCCCGGCGACGTGTTCCTCTACCAGGGCCGCTCCTACAAGTCCTACCGCGGCATGGGCTCGCTCGGCGCCATGGCGCGCGGCTCGGCCGACCGCTATTTCCAGGCGGAGATCAGCGACCGGCTCAAGCTGGTGCCGGAGGGGATCGAGGGGCGGGTGCCGTTCAAGGGTCCGCTCAGCCAGGTGATCCATCAGCTTGTCGGCGGCCTGCGCGCGGCGATGGGCTACACTGGCTGCGCCACGCTCGCCGAGATGCAGCGCAACTGCCAGTTCGCGCGGGTCTCGGCGGCGGGCCTGCGCGAGAGCCACATCCACGATGTCGGGGTGATGCGCGAGCCGCCCAACTACCAGCCGCCGCACTGAGGCCGGCGGCGTGGTCGGGCCGGACGAGGCCGTCGACCCAACTCAGCCGCAGAGGTGCGACATGACGATTCACATGAGAGTTTTCGCCGCCATCCTGCTGCTCGGCGGCGCCGTGGCCATGCTTCCCGTGTCGGACGCGACGGCTGCGGGGAGCTCCAGCAGCACGAGCAACGCAGCGTCCCAGGCTGACCAGCGCAACATCGAGCGCGGCAAGCAGGCGATCGAGGCCGGCAACTGGGAGCGCGCTGCGGCAGTCCTTGAGCGCGCGGCCGAGTCCAATCCGCGCAACGCCGACGTCTTCAACCTGCTCGCCTACAGCTACCGTCATCTCGACCGGCTCGACGATGCCTTCGAGAATTACGGGCGGGCGCTCGACCTCGACCCCCGGCACCTCGGCGCCCACGAATATATCGGCGAGGCCTATCTGATCGTCGGCGATCTGGCCAAGGCCGAAGGACACCTCGCGACCCTGCAGGAAATCTGCGCGTCTTGCGAAGAGACCGAGGAGCTGGCGGAGGCCATCGCCCAATTCAAGGAAGGCGCCGCGTCGGAGTAGGTTGGGCGGACGTTCCGCGCGGCAGGGATTGGCGGGCGCTTGACCGCCGCGGGAGTGCTTTCGAGAATGTCCCGTCAGTACGACGTCGCCTGACCCGCAGGGGGATACGATGAGCGCGCCGCCGCTGATCGAGATGCGCAACATCTACAAGAGCTTCGGCGGCACCCACGCGGTCGAGGATGTCTCGGTCACGGTCCAGGGCGGCGAGGTGCTCGGTGTCGTCGGCCACAACGGGGCCGGCAAGTCGACGCTCATCAAGATTCTCGCCGGCGCCTACCGCATGGACAGCGGCGAGATCTACATGCAGGGCGAGAAGGTCTCGATCCACAATCCCCGCGACGCCAGGGACCTCGGAATCGAGACGCTCTATCAGGACCTGGCGCTGGCCGACCATCTCGACGCGGTCGCCAATCTGTTTCTCGGCCGCGAGATCATGACCCGCTGGGCAACCCTCGACGGCAACGCCATGGAGAAGGCCACCCGCGAGGTCATCGCCCGCATCAACCCCAACTTCGTCAACCTGCGCGAACCGGTGCAGCGGCTTTCAGGCGGCCAGCGTCAGTCGGTGGCCATCGGGCGGGCGCTCTATTTTGACACCAAGGTCCTGATCATGGACGAGCCAACCGCTGCCCTCGGGCACCGCGAGACTGCGGTCTTCAAGGAGCTGGTGATCCGGCTCAAGTCGGAGGGGATCGGCATGGTCCTGATCTCCCACGACATCCACGACGTGTTCGATCTCTCGGACCGGATCACGGTGATGACGAACGGCCGCCAGATCGGCACCCACCGCACCGCCGAGGTCACCAAGGATCAGGTGCTGAGCATGATCATTCTTGGCAAGCAGCCCGGCGAGGAGACCGCCGAGGACATCGCGACGCTGCATTGATGTGACTTGAGCGGCGCCGCGACGCCAGCGTGGGGCCGTGCTTGACAAGGCGGCCGGTTCCATGCGCTTTTCCGGCCCGGCTCGGCCCGCTCCGGGCATCACCCGCCACCTCACGCACCACGGGGCCTCCCGCCATGCATCGATTTCGAACGCATACCTGCGGCGCGCTCAGGCCGTCCGATGTCGGCTCGACCGTGCGCCTCTCCGGCTGGGTCCATCGGGTGCGCGATCACGGCCATCTCGTCTTCGTGGACCTGCGCGACCACTACGGCATCACCCAGTGCGTCGCCGAGACCGGTGAGCCGCTGTTCGATGCGGTGACGGCGCTGAAGCCGGAGACGGTGGTGACGCTGACCGGCCCCGTCGTGACGCGCGATGAAGAGACGGTGAACCCCAAGATTCCCACCGGCGAGGTCGAGGTGCGGATCGCCGAGCTCCAGGTGCAGAACGCGGCCGAGACCCTGCCGCTGCCGGTTCACGGCGAGCACGACTATGGCGAGGAGGTGCGGCTCCGCTACCGCTTCCTCGACCTCAGGCGCGAGCGCATGCACCAGAACATGGTGCGCCGCAGTGCTATCGTCGCCAGCATCCGCCGGCACATGGTCGAGCAGGGCTTCATGGAGTGCCACACGCCAATCCTCACCGCGAGCTCGCCCGAGGGCGCGCGGGACTTCCTGGTGCCGAGCCGGCTGCATCCTGGCACCTTCTACGCGCTGCCGCAGGCGCCGCAGCAGTTCAAGCAGCTGGTCATGGCGTCCGGCTTCGACCGTTACTTTCAGATCGCGCCCTGCTTCCGTGACGAGGACGCGCGCGCCGACCGCTCCCCCGGCGAGTTCTACCAGCTCGATGTCGAGATGGCGTTCGTCGAGCAGGAGGACGTGTTCGACGCGCTGGAGCCGGTGATGCACGGTGTCTTCACCGAGTTCACCGAACGCGCGGTCACCAAACCGCCGTTCCCGCGCTTCGCCTACAAGGATGCGATGCTGCGCTTCGGGACCGACAAGCCGGACCTGCGCATCCCCATCGAGATCGTCGACCTCACCGAGCAGTTCGGGCGCGAGGAGGTGACGTTCAAGGCCTTCAAGGGGACAATTGCCAAGGGGGGCGTCGTGCGCGGCATTCCGGTGAAGGGGATCGCCGACCGGCCGCGCAGCTTCTTCGACCGGATGATCGGGTTCGCTCAGGACCTGGGCGCGCCCGGCCTCGGCTACATCACCTTTGCCGACGGGGCCGGCAAGGGGCCGATCGCGAAGTTCGTGCCGGACGCGGTACAGGAGGAGATACGCTCGATCGCGGGCCTTGAGGACGGCGATGCGGTCTTCCTGAGCTGCGACAAGCCGGATGCTGCCGCGCGCTATGCCGGCGCTGTGCGGCTCGAGCTCGGCAAGCGGCTGGACCTGATCGACGAGGACAGGTTCGCGTTCTGCTGGATCGTCGACTACCCGATGTTCGAGCGCGACGCGCAGACCGGTGCCATCGGCTTCAGCCACAACCCCTTCTCCATGCCGCAAGGCGGGATGGAGGCGCTGGAGAGCGACGATCCGTTGGGCGTACTCGCCTACCAGTACGACATCGTTTGTAACGGCGTGGAGCTTTCCAGCGGCGCGATCCGCAATCACCAGCCCGATCTGATGGTCAAGGCGTTCGAGATCGCGGGCTACGGCGAGGACGAGGTGAAGCGCCGCTTCGGCGCGCTCTACCACGCCTTCCAGTACGGCGCGCCACCCCACGGCGGCATCGCGCCCGGTATCGACCGGATCGTCATGCTGCTCTCGGACGAGCCCAACATACGCGAGGTCATCATGTTCCCTCTCAACCAGACGGCGCAGGACCTGATGATGGGGGCGCCGGCGACCGTGCCGGACAGGCACCTCAAGGAGCTGAGCCTCAAGCTCGACCTGCCGCCCAAGCGGGAGACGGGGGATGAGGGGTAGAGGCTCATTTGTCCCGGCGGCGTGCCACCTGGGCGGTTATTCACTTGTAGATTTCCTCAGCCCATCTATATAATGATCATTATATAGATGGAGGTTTCCTGTGCTCTCCTTCAAGATCACCACCGTCGGTGCATCGTCTGGCGTCATCCTCACCAAGGAGGCGATGGCGCGCCTTCGCGTGAAGAAGGGCGATACGCTCTATCTGACCGAAGCGCCGGACGGCGGCTACCGGCTAACCCCGTACGACCCTGACTTCGCGCGCCAGATGGCGCTTGCCGAAGAGGTCATGCACGACGACCGCGAGGTGCTGCGGGCGCTCGCGAAGTGAGCGCAGAAGGTCATGATTCTTGGAACTGGATCGGTCTGAATGTTGTCTTGGCCATCCATGACCGTCAAATTGCCGAGCACGGCGGCTCAGACGGCATACGCGATCTTGGAGCAATCGAGTCGGCCTTAGCCCGCCCGGTGAATCTCGCGGCGTACGACGATCCCGATGCCGCCGCGCTGGCCGCCACCTACATGTATGGGTTGGCCAAGAATCACGGGTTCGTCGACGGCAACAAGCGAGTGGCCTGGGTCGTCGGGCGCCTGTTTTTGCTGGATAACGATTACCGCCTCGTCTTCGATCCTTTGGAAGCGATCCGCATAATGGAGAGCGTCGCGGCCGGCCACGCCGGTGAGGCTGAACTTGCCGAGTGGTTGCAGGCTCGCTTGCTCGATTGATCGAGACGGAAGCGCTTCCCCTCAGTGCTGCGGGTTGAAGTGCAGCGGGTCGCAGGCCTCGATGACGTCGCGGCGCTTGTAAATCTCCACCAGGTTGGAAACCTCCACGAGTGAGAGGGTGATCAGGTAGAGGCGGTGCGCCGGTGCCGGCCTGTTGTCGCTTGGAACGCCATCCAGGTAGGCGATGATCTCCTCCATGCGCGGCATCATCACATCGTAGAAGGCGCGGAGCTCCTCCATCGAGGACTCGGTTTTCTTCGCCGTGCGGGCGCGCTCGGGCTCCAGCGCCCAGCCGAGCCAGGGGGCGAGGTCCTCGAACCCGTCCGGCAACACGGCGTCGGCCATCGTGCGCGTTCCTTTCTTCCGCCAGCGCCGCTCACGCGTTCCGGTAGAACTCGCAGTAATCTTCCAGAACCTTGTGGAAGTAGCGGATCGGCGCCTCCTCGTCTTGCAGGATCACGTGCGACTTCGCGTGCGAGGCGAGACCCGCATGAATGTTCTCGTGCGCGAATGCGTCCTCTTGCAGCGCATCGCGAATGATGCACTTGAAATACTCCTGCTGCAGCCGCTCACGCGTGGACCTGGGTTCCCTGAAGTGCATGCGGATCTCCCAGATCGTCCGGTCCACGGCGAGCGGCCAAAAATTGTAGCTGATGTAGCTCGTCGAATTGCCGACATCGAACAGCAGCAGCACGAAGTTCGGAAACACCACGAAGAAATCGAACTCGCCGATCATCTGCGGGATGCGGATCACGGGCGCCTCGTCGTCGCCGTCGAACAGCATGCTCTCCAGCGGTGGCAGTGCGCGGGTCGGGTTGTTCTCGCACGACCAGACGCTGTGATAGTTGTAGAGATTGACGTCCTGGAAGCGAATGAGGCCCTTGTCGTTCTTAACGAAGGCATCACCCACGATCAGGCGGTGCTGGAACGGCAGGTGATAGAGCTCGTTCTGCGCGTCGAGCGCCACCTTCCAGTTGGCTTGCTCCTCCACCTTGTAGGTCTGCATCAATCTCATCTCGTGGAACGGGCAGCCGTCGAGTTGGTCGGCGACGCCGCCGAGATATTGCCGCAGCGTCTCCGCAGGTTCCGGTTCAAGGTGGACGAAGACGAAGCCCTCCCAGAAATCCGTGTTGACCGGGGTGAGCCCATGGTCGCGCTTGTCGAGGTCGAAGAAGTTCTCCTCGTCGGGCACGCGGATGAGCTCGCCCGTGTCGCTGTAAATCCAGTTATGGAAGTGGCAGTAGACGCTGCCGGGGCACGAGCCGCGTTCGTCCAGCACCAGCGTGTTGCCGCGGTGCGAGCAGACGTTGTGGAAGCCGCGCACGACGCCGTCCGAGCCCCGGATGATCAGCACGGAGACTTTGCAGATGGCGATCTCGCGCACGAAGTAATCGCCCGGCTCGGGGATTTCGTCGACACGGCCGACGTTGATCCAGCATCGGCGGAAGATGCGCTCGCGCTCGAGGGCGTAGTGTTCGTCCGAGTAGTAGGGCTCGGTGGGCACCGGCTCGGTCCCGAGGTCGGGATACTTCTCCGCCCACTGCTTGTTCCGCACGACCGTCTTCATCGGTCTCCCTCCCGCGCCCCGGCGCGGCCTCCGGTCGGCCCTCGCTGTCGCAGAGTGTGACGGTAGCACGCCGGCCCGTCCGGGGATCAAGCTCGGCGCCGGTGATGCGGCTCTTGTGGGCCGGGAGAAAAGCCTATACGGGGTCCGTGTCCGGCGGAATCGGCCGAGGGGCCGCAAGGGACCGGGAGGGAGCACGAATGAGCAACAGCTACCAAGAGATCACCGATGTGGTGCAGGTCTATTTCGACGGGCTATACGAGTGCGACACCGAAAAGCTCGCCACGATCTTTCACCCGTCCAGCCGCCTCTTCGCGAACATGGACGGCAAGTTCGTCGACTGGCCGCGCGAGGAGTGGTTCGAGATCGTGAGGGGCCGCGTGCCGCCGGCGTCGACGGGGCAAGCCCGCTTCGACAAGATTCTCTCCATTGACATGTCGGACGAGAACACCGCCGTCGTGACCTGCGAGTGCGCGATTCATCCGCGCTACTTCACCGACTTCCTGAGCCTGGTCAGGATCGACGGCGACTGGAAGATCGTCTCCAAGTCCTTCCGCTTCGACGTTCACGAGTAGCGGCGTTCGGTCGCCGCCGGCTAAGCCGCCGTGCGCTCAAGCGCCGCCCGCGCGGTGCCAGGCGGCGAGGGAGGCGAGGTCGGTGAAGGTGATGTCAGGCTCCACGTCCACCGGCGGCGTCGCACCACCGGGGCGGCCTGCACGGCGGTCGATCCAGCAGGTGGCGAAGCCGGCGGCGCGGCCGGGCTGCACGTCGTGGAACAGACTCTGGGCCACGTGGAGCACCTCGCCGGGCGCGATCCCTTCGTCCGCGAGCAACGTCTTGGCACGCTCGAAGTGCGCGGGCGCGGGCTTGTAGCTGCCGACATCCTCGGCTGTGACGACGGCGTGGAAGGGATCGCCCAGGCGCCGGGCGCTCACGGCGAAGGACGCGCGGTCCACGTTCGAGAGCACCACCAGCAACCCGTGCTCGCGCAGGTAGGCGAGGGCCTCGACCGAATCCGGGAAGGGCGGCCAGTCGGCGATCGAGGCACCGAAGGCGGCGGCCTGCTCGTCCGCCGCAGCCTGGCCGAAGTCGGCCGCGATCGCCTTGCAGGCGCGACTCAACACCTCGGGGTAGCGCATGGCCGGGTTCTGCTCCTGGATCGTGTGCTCGTGCCGGGCGAAGGCGGCGAGCAGTGCCTCGTCGTCGCCGTCGATTCCAGCGAGCGTGCGGAGCGCCCGGAGCATGCCCTGCTCCCAGTCGATCAGGGTGCCGTAGCAATCGAAGGTGAAGGCGCGGAAGGCGCTCGGCGTCATCGTTCCCTCTTGCCGTGATGGGTGCGGTCGAGGCGTGGGACGGGCAGGCCCTAGCCGGTCGGGCCGAGAGACTAATCGTTCATCGCGAAGGCGGCACGCAAGATGTTTCCAAAGCCCGAGTGGCCTGCGGCGTCGACTCCCGCGCTGGCCGTGGCCGGGTACGGCCCGCCAAGATGTTTCGCGAAGAAGGCCAGCATGCGAGCCTGCGAATCTCGCCGAGCCGTAGAGTTGCCTGCCACCGTATGGAAGCGGCCATTCATGCCCTCCACGTAGTAGGGCCCCTGCATGGGCAGGTCGAAGGAATGGTGCGCGTCGGGGTAGACCTCTAGCTCCAAATCGGGTTGAAACGTCGCCTTCTCGGCAAGAGAGTGCATGGCGGTACAACGCGACGCAGGTGTCCAATCGTCTTCCGCGCCGATTAGAATCATCACGGGACGCTTCAAGGCGTAGGCCCAGGCAGCCTCGCACCAGGGATAGTAGGCGACGAGTGCTGTGTAGGACCCTTGCCCCTCTCTGGTGCGGGAATCGACGCTCGACCCCATCGCCAGCCGCAGCGCGGTGCCGCCACCCAGCGAGAGACCGACAAAGCCGATCCGCTCATCGTCCACGAAGGGCAGAGAGGCCAGGTGATCGAAGGCGGCATGGGCGTCGCTGACCTGCACGGGGTAGTACTTTCCGCCGGTCTGGCAGCCATCGGTAATGCGCCGTGCTCCGAAACTGTCGACGATGAGCGTGACGTAGCCGTAGTCGTTCAGCAGAGCGGCATGGCCGTTCAAGCCACGCCAGACCGTCTGATGTGACGTGTTTCTCTCGGTCCCGCTGCAGCCGTGCAGCAGAACGACGGCAGGGAAGGGGCCCTCGCCGTCGGGCTTGGCCAGCCAGGATGTGAACGTCGCCTCTCCCGTGTCGGTGACGAGCGAGGTCATCGTTCCGGACGTCTGACACGCCGCGAGGCCCATCACCAGAGCCACAGCCAAGGTGCCTAGCAAGCCTAGTCTCTTGGTGATGCTCATCGGTGTGCCTCTGCTCAAGCCTCCTAATGGTGCCGCCGACGACTGCTTCGGCATTCAATTCTGATATATCGTTGTCACTCAGGCCGCTTGACGGCTCCGGCAAAGGGCGCTGCAATAGGTGGAGGAAAGAAGGGGAGTGCGCATTGCACGCACTCCCCAGTGCCAGTGGTTCATGACCGCGGGAGATGGACGGTCGTCAGGAACAACCACTGGTAGCGCCACAAGTCACACACTTCATGCAGGTCCCGTTACGGACCAGCGTGAAATTTCCGCAATCGCCGCAGGCCTCGCCCTCGTAACCCTTGCCACGCGCCTGGTGTAGGGGCGCGCGGCCGCCCGCCGTCGCCGCACCGCTCGCCGCAGGCTCGCTCCGCCGCTCATGCCGGGGCCGCACTGCGGCAAGCTCGGCGTCGTGCGTCGTGCCCGCGCGGCGGGCGGTTGCCCGGCCGGCCTCGTCGTCGCCCGCGCCGCCGGCACCGCCGTTGAGCACCAGCAGGTTGGAGCGCACGTAGCCGGCGCTCACCGGGTCGTCGGTGCCGCCGTTCGCACCGGCACGCCCGCCTCTGTCGAGCAGCATGGGTGCGCGCACGGTTTGCTCCTCGCCGCCGCCGATGGTGTCCGGCAGCAGGTCCTCGGCCTCGGCATGGGCGAGGTCGCTGCGCCCGAGATAGGAGATGGCGAGCTCGCGGAAGATGTAGTCGAGGATGGACGTGCTCATCTTGATGGCGTCGTTGTTGACCACCATCCCCGCCGGCTCGAACCGGGTGAAGGTGAAGGCGTCCACGTACTCGTCCAGCGGCACGCCGTATTGCAGCCCGATCGAGATCGAGATCGCGAAGTTGTTCATCAGACTGCGGAAGGACGCGCCCTCCTTGTGCATGTCGATGAAGATCTCGCCGAGTCCGCCGTCCTCGAACTCGCCGGTCCTGAGGTAGACCTTGTGCCCGCCGACGATGGCCTTCTGGGTGTAGCCGCGCCGTCGATGGGGCAGGCGCCGCCGCTCACCCTCGCGGATGACCTGCTTGACGATGCGCTCGGCCACGGCGAGCGGGTCAGGTCGGCTGGCCACGGCCGGCGGCGCGTCGGCTGTCTCTTCCTCCGCCGCCTCGTCGAGCCCGTCGCCGAGGGCGAGCGCGGTCAGCGGCTGGGAGAGCTTGGAGCCGTCGCGATAAAGCGCGTTGGCCTTGAGGCCGAGGCGCCAGGAGAGCTCGTAGGCTCGGCGGCAATCCTCGACGGTGGCGTCCATCGGCAGATTGATGGTCTTCGAGATCGCGCCCGAGATGAAGGGCTGGGCCGCCGCCATCATGCGCACGTGGCTCTCGGTCGAGAGGCAGCGGTTGGAGCCGGTGCGCCCGCAGGGGTTGGCGCAGTCAAAGACCGGCAGGTGCTCGTCCTTGAGGTGCGGCGCGCCCTCGAGCGTCATGGCGCCGCAGCAGTAGAGCGTGGCCGCCTCGATCTCGCGCGCGCTGAAGCCGATGGCGCTGAGCAGGTCGAAGTCGGGCCGGTCGAGATCGCCGGCGTCGAGGTCGAGCGTGCCGGTGCAGAAATCCTCGCCAAGCGTCCACTTATTGAACGCGAGGTTGAGGTCGAAGGCGGCATCGAGAGCGCCTTCGACCTGCGCGATGGCGGCCGGCGTGAAGCCCTTGCGCGCGAGCGCCGCGTGGTCGATTGCCGGCGCCCCTTTCAGGGTGCCGCTGCCGACGGCATAGGCGACGATCGCGCGAATCTGCGGCGCCGTGTAGCCGAGGGTCTTCAGCGCCTTCGGCACCGTGCCGTTGATGATCTTGAAGTGCCCGCCGCCGGCGAGCTTTTTGAACTTGACCAGGGCGAAATCGGGCTCGATGCCGGTGGTGTCGCAGTCCATCACGAGGCCAATGGTGCCGGTGGGCGCGATCACCGTCGCCTGCGCATTGCGGTAGCCGTGCTTCTCACCGAGCTTCACGGCCCGGTCCCACGCACGCTTCGCGGCCTTTCCGAGTGCCTTGTCGGGCAGGTTGGCATGATCGAGCGGCACCGGCCGGATATCGAGGCCTTCGAATTTCCCCGTCTCGCCGCGGGCGGCCGCGCGGTGGTTGCGCATGACCCTGAGCATGGCGTCGCGGTTATCGTCGAATGCGGGGAAGGAACCGCGTTCGCCGGCCATCTCCGCCGAGGCCGCGTAGGAGGTGCCGGTCATGAGCGCGCTGATGGCGCCGCCAAGTGCCCGGCCCGCCTCGCTGTCGTAGGAGAGCCCGAGCGACATGAGAAGACCGCCGAGATTGGCGAAGCCCAGTCCCAGCGTGCGGTACCGATAGGACCGGAGCGCGATCTCGCGCGAGGGGAACTGCGCCATCACCACCGCGATTTCGAGCACGACGGTCCAGAGCTTGACCGCGTGCTCGAAGCCCTCGATGTCGAAGCTGCCGTCCTCGCGCCTGAAGGTGATCAGGTTGAGCGAGGCGAGGTTGCACGCCGTGTCGTCCAGGAACATGTACTCGGAGCAGGGGTTCGACGCGTTGATCCGCCCCCCTGCTGGGCAGGTGTGCCAGGCGTTGATGGTGCTGTCGAACTGGATGCCGGGGTCAGCCGAGGCCCAGGCCGCCTCCGAGATCTGGTCCCAGAGTCCGCGCGCGTCGATGATCTTCGCCACCTTGCCGTCGGTGCGGCGGATCAGGTCCCACGTGCCGCCGGCCTCCACCTGCCGCAGGAAGGCATCGGTCACGCGAATCGAGTTGTTGGAGTTCTGGCCCGATACCGTGAGATAGGCCTCGGACTGCCAGTCGGTGTCGTAGATGCGGAAGTCGATCTCGGTGAAGCCCTGCTCGGCCCAGCGGATCGCGCGGTGGATGCAGGTCTCGGGCACCAGCGCCTTCCGTGCCTCGCGAACCGCGTCGCTGAGCGCCGGGTTGGACTTGGGCTCGAAGCGATCGGCGCCGCTGCCCGCGTGGCAGGCATCGACGATGGCGTTGAGGCGGGTGTGCAGCAACTGTGATCCACTGACCAGCGCCGCGACCTTCTGCTCCTCCACCACCTTCCAGGAGACGAAGTCCTCGATGTCGGGGTGGTCGACATCGACGATGACCATCTTGGCGGCCCGCCGGGTGGTACCGCCCGACTTGATGGCGCCGGCGGCGCGGTCGCCGATCTTGAGGAAGCTCATCAGGCCCGAGGACTTGCCCCCGCCGGAGAGCGACTCGCCCTCGCCGCGCAGGTTGGAGAAGTTGGTGCCCGTGCCCGAGCCGTACTTGAAGAGCCGCGCCTCGCGCACCCAGAGGTCCATGATCCCGCCGTCGTTGACGAGATCGTCCTGGATGCTCTGGATGAAGCAGGCGTGCGGCTGGGGATGCTCGTACGCCGATTCGGCCTCATTCAGATCGCCGCTCTCGTGATCGACGTAGTAGTGACCCTGGGCCGGGCCATCGATGCCGTAGGCCCAGTTCAGGCCGGTGTTGAACCACTGCGGCGAGTTGGGCGCGGCGACCTGGAGCGCCAGCATGGCGACCAGCTCGTCGTAGAAGGCGCGGGCGTCCGATTCGGCATCGAAGTAGCCGGCCTTCCAGCCCCAGTAGGTCCAGGTGCCGGCGAGGCGGTGAAACACCTCCTTGGCCGAGCGCTCACCGCCGGTGGGGCGCTCGTCGTCGGCGCCGGCGCTCTCCGGGTCCGGCTCGCTGCGCCACAGCCACTCGGGCACGTCGGCCTCGGGCACGGGCTGGCGGCGGGCCGCGATGCCGGCCTTGCGGAAATACTTCTGGGCGAGAACGTCGCAGGCGACCTGCGACCAGCCGGCCGGAACCTCGACGTCCTGCTGCGCGAACACCACCGAGCCGTCGGGATTGCGGATCTCGCACGAGGTCGTGCGGTATGCGACCTCCTCGCGCGGCGCTCCGTCGTCCGTCGTATAGTGGCGCTGGATGCGCATGGACTACCCCCAGATGACCGGCCTGAGCCGAAGAACAGCGCGGCCACCACCTCAACGACATATAGCTCATCAAGGCGACAGTACCGCAACCTATGGTATGAAATGCCAAGTGTCGTGGGGCTGTCAACAACAATTTTGTTACGACTTGCTGGGTCATGTTCCGCGTCCAACGCTTCGAACTGCCGGTCGACGCGCCTCACGCTGACCCTCCAATTCGCAGGCTGACCTCGAAGCTGGCGCCGCCGCCTTCGCGCGCGAGGCAGCGCGCTTCGCCGCCGTGGCGGCGGGCAATCTGGCGCACCAGGCTGAGCCCGAGCCCGACTCCCCGGTCGTCGTCCTCGTCCTCGCGCCGGCCCTCGCGACGGTAGAAGGGCTCGAAGATGCGCTCGCGCTCGTCTTCCGGCACGCCGGGGCCGCGATCGGAGACGCGCAGAATGGCAAGGCCGCCCTGCACTTCCAGCTCGACCAGAGCCGGGCTGCCCGGCGCGTGATGCGCGGCATTCTCAAGCAGGTTGCGGATCAGGCGAGCGAGCAGCCGGCCTTCGCCTTCCACCGTCGCGGGCCCACCGGCGAAGTCGGCCCCGGCACGCGCGGCTTCCTCGGCGCAGAGCGCTTGGAGATCGATTCGCTCCAGATGCGCGGGTCGCTCCAGGGTGCTGAGGCGGCTCGCCAGCAAAATCTCCTCGATCAGCTCGTCGAGGTCCTCGATGTCGCGCTCGACGCGCGCACGGAGCGCGGGATCGCCGTTCTCCGCCAGCAGCTCCACGGCCATGCGGATGCGCGCGAGCGGAGAGCGTAGCTCGTGGGAGGCGGCGGCGAGGGTGTCGCGCTGGGCCTCGACGAGGGCCTGGATGCGCTCGGCCGCGCTGTTGAAGCTGCGCGCGAGCGCGGCGATCTCGTCCTTGCCCTCGACGTCGACCCGGGCGGCGAGATCGCCCGCGCCCAGGGCTTCGACTCGGGCCTGGAGGCGCTCCAGCCGCCGTGCGAGGCGGCGGGCGAGCGGCCAGGCGCCGACGGCGACGACGACCGCGAGCAGAGCAAGGGCCGCGAGAAAGCCGATCGTCTTCGTGCCAGAGCGGTCACGATCGGGGCGAAAGAGCACGAAGCGCCCGTCGGGAAGCGGCATGCCGAAGCCGTGACTGCGTCCGCCGCGCCAGCCGGAGGTGCGCTCTTCGGGCAAGGGCAGGGGCGGGCCCAGGCTTGCGAGCAAGTCGCCCTCCGGCCCGAAGACGCTGATGCGGCCCGCCACATGCTCGCTCAGCCGGTCCAGCACGGCATCGATCTCGGACGGAGGCGCGCCGGGCTGCGGCAGTGCTTCCGCTACCAGCGCGCCGATACCCTGGCGGAGTCCCGTCCTCGGGCTGTCGTCGCGGCTAAGCCACCAGCCGACAAAGACCAGCACGACGAACAGCACGACGATGCCGAGCATCGTCAAGTAGATCTGCAGGAAGAGGCGCCGTCTCACGCGTCGTCGTCCTGGCTGCGGGTGAAGAGATAGCCGGCGCCCCGCAGGGTGACGATGCGGCGCGGGTTCTTGGGGTCATCCTCGATCGCCGCGCGGATGCGCGAGATATGCACGTCGATGCTGCGGTCGAAGGCCTCGAGCGATTCGCCCCGCACCCGGTCCATGAGCTGCTCGCGGCTAAGCACGCGACCGGCGCTCTCGGCCAATGCGCAGAGCAGGTCGAATTGGTGGCCGGTCAGCGACCGTTCCTCGTCGTCGACCAGCACACGCCGCGCTGCGCGGTCGATGACGAGACGGCCGAAGCGCAGTGTCTCGCCCGGCCTGGCCCGGCTGCCTGGGGTGCGGCGGCGCAGGATGGCGCGCAGGCGAGCCAGCAGCTCGCGTGGGTTGAAGGGCTTGGGCAGGTAGTCGTCGGCGCCGATTTCGAGGCCCACGATGCGGTCGGCCTCCTCGCCCCGCGCCGTCAGCATCAGGATCGGCACGTCGGAGCGGGCGCGGATCGCCCGGCAGATCTCCAGCCCGTCGCCGTCGGGCAGCATCAGGTCCAGCACGACGGCGTCGTAGCCGCCTTGAAGGGCGGCGGCGAGGCCCGCCTCGGCGCTCTCCCGATGGTCGAGGGTCATGCCGGCGCGGCCGAGATAGGTGGCGACCATCTCGGCGAGCGCGCGGTCGTCCTCGATCATCAAGAGGCGGGTGGAGGCGCCATGGCCCTTCATTGCCGTGCCGTCCCTTCCCCGTGCTCCCCGTAAGTGTCGGCGAACCGGATTAGCCCGGCGAAGAGCGCCCGGTCGTTGACGATGCGGGGCACCTTGTTCTGCCCGCCGAGCTTGCCGCGGCTCTCCATCCAGGCGGCGAAGGCGCCGGGCGGGAGGAAGCGCACGCGCGGAGCATCCATGCCGTAGCCGCCCGCGCGGTGGGTCTCGTAATCGTCGTTGAGGCGGCAGAGCGTCGAGTCGAGCGTGGCGCCGAAGCACGCGTGAGACTCGACATCGAGACCGTTTGCTCCGCGCTCCGCGCCCAATTCGACGATGTAGAGGTGCCCGCCGAGTGTGCCGGTCTCGTCGGGAAACAGGCTTCCGGCCGCGAAATCGGTGACGGTCGCGCCGATCGCCCGCGCCGCCGCCGCGACGGCCTGTTCCACCTCACTGCCGATCACGTGCTCGCCGAAGGCGGAGAGCATGTAGCTCGTCCGCCCGGTGACGAGGACGCGCGGGGGATCGCGCTCGACCACGGTCACGGTGTCGCCCACGAGGTAGCGCCAGAGGCCGGCGCAGGTGGTCACCGCCAGCGCGTAGTTGACGCCGGGCTCGACGTCACCGATCCAGCGGCAGTCCGGCTGCGGGTTGTCGAGCTGGTCGAGGGGGATGAACTCGTAGAAGATACCGGCGTCGAGCCGCAGCCGGAGACCCTCGGCGTCTCCGCCGTCGGCGATGGCGAAGAAGCCTTCGCTCGCCGGATAGACCTCGCGCGTCTCCGCGCGGCTGCCTTCGAGCAGGGCTGCGAACCGGTCGCGGTAGGGCGCCCAGGCGACGCCGCCGTGTGAAAGCAGTTCGAGATCGGGATAGATGTCGGCGATCCGGCGCCCCGCCCTGCCTCGCCGGGTAGCGGCGAGTTCGGCCAGGCGCTCGAAATAGATCAGCAGCCAGCTCGGGGTGCCGGCGACCGCGCTGATCTCCGTATCCAGGGAGCGTTCGGCGAAGCGGCCGATCTTGATCTGCCAGTCCTCGATGCGTTCGAGGTCGCGCGGCGGGAAGTAGCGCAGCCGTGCCCAGCCGGGCATGGCGGACGCCTCGATCCCGCTGATGTCGCCGCTGAAGACCCCAGATGCCTGGCGCACCAGGCCGGTCGAGCCGCCGAGCATGAAGACGCGCCCGGCGAGTACCCGGCTCTGGGGTCGATTGGCGAGATGGTGGGTCATCAGATCGGCGCCCGCGCGCACGTTCGACTGGTGCATCTCCCGGCTCACGGGGATGTATTTCGTGGTGCCGGTCGCCGTGCCCGACGACACGGCGAACCAGGGGATGAGGCCGGGCCACGTGCAATCAGTGAGGCGGGGAAAGGGCGCCTGCCAATAGGCTTGCCAGAACGCGTCGTAATCGCGCAGCGGCACCTGCGCGCGGTAATCGTCGAGGGACCAGGCGGTCGAAAACCCGTGGTCTCGCCCGAATTGGGTGCGGCGGCCGCGGCGAATGAGGGACGAGAGCACGCGGCGCTGCGTCTGCTGCGGCTCCATCGCCTCAAGCTGGCGAAGGCGTCGCCGGGCATAGAGCCGCAGCATCCAGGTTGCGTCGTACATGGTCCCGGTGCGGGCGCCTCCGCCACGCTGTCAGTTCTTCAGGGAGAGTACGTGCGGGAAGCTCGCGCGCACCTCGTCGAGCGTCAGCGGCACGCGGACGTAGTCGCCGCGGCGCCAGAGCTCCCACTGATCCAGGATGGTCGTGCTGTTGAACCAGCCGTCCTGACCGCCCAGCAGCGCGAAATAGTTCTCGTCCGGGTCCGTCATGTCGGAGATGTGCCGCGCGTTGGAGCCGTAGTTGACGGTGTGACGCTCGGCGGTGGGATCGTGCGCGGTCTTCATCAGCGTGGCCGAGCTCCCACCGACGCCGGCTTCGACGAACTCGTAGCGGCTGCCGATCAGCGGGACGTAGGAGAGCGGATGCGCGAGGCTGAGGCGGTGCATTTCTCCCCAGTCGGCGAACGACTCCAAGCCATCGACAGCCGCCTCCAGCCCTGTGGCAAGGGCCGCGCGCAGCGTCTTCTCATCGGCGGTAGCGATCTCCTCGCCCAGCAGCGCCGTGCGCCGGTCGACCGAGGCGAATGCCTGCCCGTCGTCCTCTCCATAGAGCTGGGTGTAGAAGCGGGTGGTGAAGCCGTGGCGGAATTGCTCGAACGTCACGGCTCCGCGCGAGTCGGCCCGGTATTCTCCGTCCCAATCGCGCAGCCGTTCGATTGCGTTCTTGCCCTTGGCGTCGGCTGCCGCGGCCATTCCCAGCGCGTCGAGCTTGGCGATGAAGAGGTCACGTAGCGCCACCGACGACGCCATGTAGACGTCCTGCTGCACCGCCTTGAGCGTCTCGACGCCCACGGTGGTCTCGGCCTCGATGAGGGCGTGCATGCGGTTCACCCGGTCGTCGCGCGAGAAGAAGAATCCCACCGGGATGCTCGTCGCCGGCGGCCGGTCGTTGGCGGAGACCAGGTAGCCCGCCTCGGGATTGTAGCTGAAGGGCAGGTCCGCAGCGGTGCGCATGGCGCTCCACGAGGCGTCGTGGCCGGCCGTGTCGAGGGCGATATCGGCGGGCGGGCCGTTGCGGCTGGGGAGCCGCACTGCCAGCACCCTGCCGATATTCCCGTCTGCATCCGCGTAGAGCATGTTCTGGCCCGGCACCGCGAAGCCGTCGAATGCCGCGCGGAACTCGTCGAAGGTGCGCGCCCGGCTCACCGCGAGCATGGCGCCGATCTCGTCGCTCGCATCGTGACCGGTCCATCGCAGCGCGAGCGGCGGCAGGTCGAAGTCGGCGAGGAGCGGTACGTCGGTGACGATCGGCCCCCACTCCGATTCGCGGACGGTCACGTCGCTGTCGAACCACCAGCGCACGCCGATGCTCTCGCGCCGCTCGTCGATCTCCGAGACCGGCACATCGCTGACATCGTAGAGGTCGCTCGAGGCTGCGCGCATGTTCGTGCCACCCCAGGCGATGTGCGGATTGCGGCCGATGGCGAAGATCGGCAGCCCCGGCGCCATCAGTCCCACCGCGTGATAGGAGGGCGATTTGATTCCGGCGATCAGCCAGACGTTGGGAACGAGAATGCCGAGATGGGGGTCGTTCGCCATGAGCGCGCCGCCCGTATCGGTGCGATGGCCTGCAACGGCGAGGCTGTTACTGCCGGACTTCGAGAGCCCGCCGAGCCAGCGCTGCATCCGGGCCGTGTCCCCGCCGCCGTCGGATCCCGCGACCGAGACCGCGCCGCCCTCCACCAGGCGCGCCCAGAGCTCGTCCCAGCCGGCCCGCGCGCGCAGCGGGAGCAGGTCCATCCAGACCAGCCAGTTGACGTCCGTGCCGGCGAGGCGCCCCATGGCGAACACGTCCTCGACCGTCCAGGGCTCGGGCTCCAGGTTGAGAACGTCGAAGTCGTGCGGCAGCGTGGCGGCGGTGTCCTGGTAGTGGTTGATGCCGTCCACGAAGCGCTGGACCCAGAGCCGCGTCGCCGCATCCATGCCGCGCTCGATTTCAGGCGCCGCGCGACCGAAGTCGAGGGTGCGCAGGCCGTGGTCGATGTCGACCCCGAGGGGGCCGATCATCTCCGACACGCGCCCCCGCGCGATCATCCGCATGGTCGCCATCTGGCCGAGCCGCAGGTGGGCGTGCACGAGGCCGAGCGCGAACGCCGCGTCGCCGTCGCTCTCCGCCTCGATGAACGGGATTTGTTGCTCGCTCCAGTGGACCGTCACGGCCCCGTCGAGCGGCAGGCCGGCGGTGGGGAAGGCCGCCAGACGCTCGGCGACATCCTTCTGCTTCGGCAACGGCGTGAGCAGCGCGCACGCCGACAACGCGACCATCGCCGTCCCGAGGGCAAGCCAGACGGCGAGGGGGGAAAGAAAGGAAACCATGCGCTCCTCCAGGCGACGATGTGCCCACTGTTATACGCCCAATGCCGGGCGTTCGGAGAGAGACAGGCGGAGCCCCCCTTTACGCAGGGAGGGTCATAAGAGGGCTCCGCCCGCGCCGGCACCGTGCGGAGGGAGATGCCGCACGGTACCTTCCACGCCTTACTTCGGCTGGGGTGAGGGCGCTCAGTCGTGCCGATGGTGGTGCCGCCAGTGGGACTCCAGTTCCGCCGCGAGTTCCTGGCGCTGAGCAGGGGTCAGGACCTCGGCCGCGTCGGCGAGCGCCGCGAGCAGGCGCTGGCTGGCGCGGTCGGCCGTCGCGAGCTTGTTCTGGCGCAACGCTTCGAGCGCCTCGCGGTCGACGGTCTCCTGGGTGAGCGCCTCGACCAGCGCCTGCCGGCCCTCGCGCTTGAAGTCGCGGAACTCCTCCATGTCGGCCAGAGCGGCGGTCGTGATCGCACGCACCTGCTCGCGCTGCTCGTCGGTGGCGTCGACCTCGTCGAGCATGCCGTCGATCTTCCACTCGACGAAGCGCTCGATCTTGTCGCCGTCCCACGACTTGCCGGAATAGGCCACCGCGCTCCAGGTCATGCCGCCGACGACCATGACGAGGGCGCCGGCAATGCTCATCAGGATCCAGCGCGGGCGCGCCTTGCGGCGGGTGGTGCGGTCGGGGGTGTTTTCCGTCTTGTCGTCGTCGGTCATGTCTTCGCTTCTCTCTTGCTATGGGGTGTCGGACATGACTCAAGATGGGGATGGGCGGTTTCCTGCCGGTTTCCGGCAGGTAAAGAATTGTAAAGGCCGGCCGCGCGCCAATCAGCCGCCGACGTACCGCCTACTGGACGCTTCGGCGTCGCCCGAGCCAGCGTCCGACTTTTCGGCAATAGGCGTCGTAGCGCTCGCCGAACTGCCGGCGCATCGCGCGCTCCTCGTAGGCGATGTACCAGTAGCGAACGATGAGCGCGTAGGCCGCGGCCAGGATGACCCCCGCCAGCGTCGCGGTGATCAGCGCGGCTCCGAGGCCCGCCAGAACCATGCCCACGTACATCGGGTTCCGGCTGATGGCGTAGGGCCCGTCGGTGACGAGCACGCCGGGCTCCTTGAAGGTATGGAAGTTGGTTCGTGCCCGTCGAAACCGCAGCATCGCGGGCCCCGCGATGCAGACGCCGAGAACCACGATCGCCGCGCCCGCCCAGAGGAGACCGGGCGGGTCGAACCGGATCAAGGGCAGCAACGTGTCGGCCCCGACCATCAAGCCGACCAGGATGCAGAGCAGTATCGGTGGGATGATTCGCATGACTTACCCTCAGAATAGCGGCACTTGGCGGTTGCCGTAGATCGGATTCTTTGGGCAGGGGCAGGGACCGGGTGGATCAGGGGCGACCGCGGTCTCTGGACGGGTGGCGGGCGGCCGTGGCATAAGCGGCGGCGTCGGGCTGAAACGGATGCGGGAGCACCGGCGGGAACGATGGCGACGATCGGCACACGGCTCTACACCAAGCTCTGCGGCGCGCTGGTGGGCGAGGACGACGCCGGCAATCGCTACTACCGCGAGCGGTGGGGACGGTCGGGGCCTGGCGAGCGCGAGCGGCGCTGGGTCGTCTACGAGGGCGAGGTAGAGGCGTCGCGGGTGCCGCCGGAGTGGCACCGCTGGCTCCACCACAGCACCGACGAGCCGCCGACGGAGGCGCCGCTTCGCGCGCAGCCCTGGGAGAAGCCGCACCAGCCGAACCTCACCGGCACCGCCGCCGCCTACCGGCCGCCGGGTCATATCCTGGGCCGGGGCAGGCGCGACCGCGCGACCGGGGACTACGAGCCCTGGCAGCCCGACGAGGGGCCGGCCAACGGCTGAGTGCCGGAGGTCCGATAGGAGCGCGCCGGGGACTGGCGCGCGGGGGCTAGGCCGGGCGGATCAGGGCGTGGCGCTTCTTGCCGGCGGAGAGCTTGATCCGGCCGTCGTCGCCGATGTCGCCGAGGCCGACGGTGCGCGTTTCCGACTCGATCACCGCGCCGTTGATGCGCGCGCCGCCGCCCCGGATGAGCCGCCTTGCCGCGCCGCCCGATTCGCAGAGCCCCGCCGTCTGAAACAGCGCGATGGCGGGGATGCCAGCTTCGAGCTCGCTCCGCGCGGCGTCGAAGACGGGCAGGTCCGCACCGGCGGCGCCCTCCTCGAAGGTTTGACGCGCTGTCTCGGCGGCGTTGGCGGCGGCGTCTGCGCCGTGGCAGAGGGCCGTCGCCTGGTTCGCCAGCAGCTTCTTCGATTCGTTCAGCTCGGCGCCTTCGAGCGCCTCGTGACGCGCGATCTCGTCCAGCGGAAGCTCGGTGAAGAGCCGCATGAAGCGGCCGACGTCCGCGTCGTCGGTGTTGCGCCAGTACTGCCAGTAGTCGTAGGGCGAAAGCCGCTCGGCATTGAGCCAGACGGCGCCTTGCGCGGTCTTGCCCATCTTCGCGCCGGAGGCCAGCGTGATGAGCGGCGTGGTGAGCCCGAAAACCTGGCGACCGTCGATGCGGCGCGCGAGCTCCACGCCGTTGACGATGTTGCCCCACTGGTCCGAGCCGCCCATCTGCAGGAGGCAGTCGGCGCGGCGGGACAGCTCCAGGAAGTCGTAGGCCTGGAGGATCATGTAGTTGAACTCGAGGAAGCTCAGCGGCTGCTCACGGTCGAGCCGCAGGCGCACGCTGTCGAAGGTCAGCATCCGGTTGATCGAGAAGTGGGCGCCGATGTCGCGCAGCAGGGGGATGTAGCCGAGCCCGTCGAGCCAGTCGGCGTTGTCCACGAGCAGCGCGTCGGTGGACCCGTCGCCGAAGCTGAGGAAGCGGTCGAACGAGCGGCGGATGCCCTTCTTGTTCGTCACGATGGCGTCTTCGCTGAGCAGCGAGCGCGATTCGTCGCGCCCGCTCGGGTCGCCGATCTTGGTGGTTCCGCCGCCGAGAAGCACGATGGGCCGATGCCCGGTGTTTTGGAGCCAGCGCAGCATCATGATCTGCACCAGGCTGCCCACGTGCAGGCTGTCAGCGGTGCAGTCGAAGCCGATGTAGGCGCTCAGGCGTCCCTGCGCGGCGAGCCCGTCGAGCCCCGTGTCGTCGGTGCACTGGTGGATGTAGCCGCGCTCCGACAGCACGCGCATGAAATCGGAGGAGAACACCGTCGCTCGACCCGCTGGCTGCCGTTCCGCCCGGCGGCCCGCGCGGGGCGCCGAGGCGCGCGGTCATGTATCACACGGCCCGCGCGCGGACAACGCGGCGCCCGGCCTGCCGCAAGGCACCGATGAGCGGCGCCTTGCCGGATGGGCCCGTCTGGGCCCTCGGCCTGATGAGCGGTACCTCGCTCGACGGCGTCGATGCGGCGCTGATCGAGACCGATGGCGTCACTGTCTCGGGCTTCGGACCGTGGCGCACCGCGCCCTATCCCGCCGCGCTGCGCGCGCAACTCCGGGCGGTGATCGAGGGGCGTGGCGCGCGGGAGGACACGGAGCGCGCGCTCAACGCGTTCCATGCGGATGTTGCCGAGGCGTTGCTGGCCGAAGCCGGTGTGGCCAGGCAGGAGGTCGCTGTCGCGGGCTTCCCCGGCCATACGGTCCGTCACGAGCCCGAGGCCGGGCTGACCGACCAGATCGGCGACGGCGCGGCGCTCGCCCGCCGGCTCGGGATCGACGTGGTGAACGATTTTCGCAGCAACGACGTCGCCGCAGGCGGGCAGGGGGCGCCGCTCGTGCCGCTCTTCCATGCGGCGCTCGCCCGGCGCAGCGGGCTCGCCGCGCCGCTTGCCGTGCTCAATCTCGGCGGCGTCGCCAACGTCACCTGGATCGGCGGGCCTGCCGACGTGGACCTGCTGGCCTTCGACACAGGGCCGGGCTGCGCACTGATCGACGACTGGGTGCTCGGCACGACCGGGGCCGCCCTCGACCATTACGGCAGGCTCGCGCGCTCGGGCACGGTCGACTCCAGCGCTCTGGATGCCCTGCTGGCGCACCCCTACTTCGACGCGCGGCCGCCCAAGTCGTTGGATCGCAACCAATTCGACCCGACGCCCGTCAGCGGCCTGTCGGCGGGCGATGGCGCCGCGACCCTGGTCGCCTTCACGGCGGAAGCTGTGCGCCGCGCGCTCGCCCACGTGCCGGCGGCGCCTCTGCGCTGGCTGGTGACCGGCGGCGGGCGACACAATCCGACGCTCATGGCGGCGCTCGGCGAGCGTCTGGGCGCACCCTGCGAGCCGATAGAGGCGGTCGGCTGGCAGGGCGACGCGCTGGAGGCGCAGGCCTTCGGCTATCTCGCCGTGCGCAGCCGTCGCAGCCTGCCGCTCAGCCTGCCGCGCACCACGGGCGTTCCCCACCCGGTGAGCGGCGGGGTCTTCCATCCGGCGTAAGGGGAGTCAGTCGACGCGGCGGGCGACGTAGCGCTCGACGATCTCGGCCATGGTGTCGAGCTCGCGTTCGTAAAAGTGGCCGGCGCCCTCGATCACTTCGTAGTCGATTTCGATCTGGCGCTGGCTCTGCAGCTTCGTCGCAAGCTCCGCCACTTCGGGCTCGGGCACCAGGTCGTCGGCGCCGCCGTGGACGATCAGGCCCGACGAAGGGCACGGCGCGAGGAAGGTGAAGTCGAACTTGTTGGCCGGCGGGGAGACCGCGACGAAGCCTTCGATCTCCGGCCGGCGCATGAGCAGCTGCATGGCGATCCAGGCGCCGAAGGAGAATCCGGCGATCCAGCAGCGGTCGGCGCCCGAATTCTGTATCTGCAGCCAGTCGAGCACCGAGGCCGCGTCGCTCAGTTCGCCCTGCCCGTGGTCGTACTGGCCCTGGGAGCGGCCGACGCCGCGAAAGTTGAACCGAATGACCGAGAACGACTGCCGGAGGAAGGCGTGGTAGAGCGCGTGGACGATCTTGTTGTTCATCGTGCCACCGTGCTGCGGGTGCGGGTGCAGCATGAGCGCGATGGGTGCACGAGGGTCCTCGGCCTGCTGGTAGCGCGCCTGCAGGCGACCCTCTGGCCCGTTGATCATCACTTCCGGCATGGGCGACTCATGGGCTCCGAACGCTGCTGAACAGGATCACGGTGCGACAGGTGCCGGCTACGCATGGCGGCCACGCCTCCCCGCCCAGCATGGCGCAGCGGAGATACTTGACCCCTAGAGTCGGGAACTCTATATCCCGTCCGTCACACGGGTATAATGGCCGGCGGCGGCGCCCCGCGCCGGCCATTGATATACGGACGGCTGCGCCATGTTCAAGCGTATTTGGGAAGATATCGGCTGTGTGTTCGGCCGCGACCCGGCGGTCCGCTCCAGGATCGAGGTGTTTTTCTGTTATCCAGGGTTCCACGCGCTGCTGTTCTATCACGTGTCGCACTGGCTCTGGCAAAGCGGCTTCCGCCTGCTCGGCCGCTTCGTGTCCCACGTGGGCCGGATTGTCACGGGCATCGAGATCCATCCCGGCGCCCAGATCGGCCGCCGCCTCTTCATCGACCACGGCATGGGCGTGGTCATCGGCGAGACCTCGGTGATCGGCGACGACGTGACGCTCTACCACCAGGTGACACTCGGCGGGGTCACCTGGTCGCCGGGCAAGCGGCATCCGACCGTGGGCGACGGCGTGGTGGTGGGGGCGGGCGCCCAGGTGCTGGGCCCGATCACGGTCGGACGCGATGCGCGCATCGGCGCCAACGCCGTGGTGCTCAAGGACGTGCCGCCCGGCGCCACCATGGTGGGCATCCCCGCGCGCGCTGCTGGGCCCACGGCGGCGAAGCAGGAGGCATCGCAGTTCGATGCCTACGGTACGCCGTCCCCCGATATCGCCGACCCGACCACCCGCGCCGTCGATCGGCTGCTGGACGAGGTCCGCACGCTCAGGGATCGCGTGGAGGAACTGGAGCAGGCCGCCGCCAAGCCGGAGGCCGCGCCGCCGTCCGACAGCGAAGCCGAAGCCGAAGAGGCCGCGACGCCGCTGGGCCGCCGCGCCGCGGGCGGCTAGACGCAGCGCGAGGAGGCGGGGCGTGAAGCTCGGCACCAAGGGCCGCTACGCGGTGATGGCGATGGTGGAACTGGCGATGCGCTCCGGCGGCGCGAGCGAGGCCAAGCCCGTGACGCTCGCCGAGATCGCGGCGCGGCAGGAGATCTCCCAATCCTACCTGGAGCAGCTTTTCGGCCGCCTGCGCCGCGCGGGCCTGGTGCGGAGCGCACGCGGGCCGGGCGGGGGCTACCGGCTGGCGCGGCCTGCGGCGCAGCTCCGCATCGTGGATATCGTCGTCGCGGTGGACGAGAACCTGCGCGCGACGCGCTGCCCGCCGAACACGGGGCAGGGCTGCATGAAAGACGCGAAGCGCTGCGTCACCCACGATCTGTGGGACGAGCTTGGCCTCCACATCCACGGCTTTCTCAGCGCCGTCTCGCTCGAAGACGTGTGCGCGCGCCGGGTGCTCGGCATGAGCGACCGGCTCTCGGGCGGCGGGCGCGGGCTCGTGGAGCAGGCGGCGGAATGAGCGATTCGGGCCCGATCTACCTCGACTACAACGCCACGGCGCCAATCAAGCCGCAGGTGGTGGAGGCGGTGGCCGAGGCGATGACGCTGGCGGGCAATCCCTCGTCGGTGCATGGCTTCGGCCGCGACGTGCGCAAGCGCATCGAGGACGCGCGCGAGCAGATCGCTGCGCTGGTCGACTGCACCCCGGCGGAGCTGGTCTTCACCGCAGGCGGCACCGAGGCCAACAACACCGCGCTGCGCGGCGCCGGCCGGCGGGCGCTCATCGTCAGCGCCATCGAGCATCCGGCGATCCTGCGCACGGCGGAGGCGGTGGCGGACAAGCTCATAGTCCTCCCGGTGAATGGCGACGGCGTGCTGGACATGGCGGCGCTCGATGCGGCGCTGGCGGCGCACGGACCGGAGGCGCTGGTCTCGGTGATGCTCGCGAACAACGAGACCGGGGTGATTCAACCGGTGGCCGAGATCGCGTCGCGGGCCAAGGTGGCGGGCGCGCTGGTGCATTGCGATGCGGTGCAGGCGCCGGGCCGGATTCCGGTCTCCTTCGCCGCGCTCGGCGTGGACATGATGAGCATTGCCGCGCACAAGTTCGCCGGCCCCAAGGGGATCGGCGCGTTGATCGTGCGCTCAGGCCTGGATGTTTCGCCTCTCATCACCGGCGGCGGGCAGGAACGGGGCCTGCGCGGCGGCACCGAGAATGCCGCCGGCATCGTCGGCTTCGGCGCGGCGGCGGCTCTTGCGCGGGACGACCTCGCACGGGCAGGCGAGATCGCGGCGCTCCGCGACCGGCTGGAGGCGCGGCTGCGCGAGACCGAGCCCGATGTCGTCATCTTCAGCGAAGGGGCCGCGCGCCTGCCCAACACCAGCTGCCTCACCATGCCGGGCGTGCAGAGCGAAACGCAGGTCATGGGCCTCGATCTCGCGGGCGTCGCGGTGAGCGCTGGCTCTGCCTGCTCCTCCGGCAAGGTGGAACCCAGTCATGTGCTGCGCGCGCTCGGTGCGCCCGATGGCATCGGCGGTTGCGCCATCCGGGTCAGCCTGGGCTGGGCCACCACCGAGGACGAGGTCGAGCGCTTCCTGGGTGCCTGGCGGGCGCTCTACGCGGGCCTCACCAACCGCTGGAAGGCCGGCGTCTCGGCCGCTGCAGGATAGGCGCAGCCCGACCCGTGCCCTCCATGACCTTCATCGACCCCAATGGCACCCGCCACGAGGTCGAGGCGCCCATCGGCGACTCCGTGCTGGATATCGCCTTCCGCCACGGCATCGACATCGAGGGCGCGTGCGAGGGCGCGATGGCGTGCTCCACCTGCCACGTCATCGTCGATGCCGCCTGGTACGGCAGGCTGGAGGAGAAGTGCGAGGACGAGGAGGACATGCTGGACCTCGCGCTGGGCCTCACACGCACGTCGCGCCTCGGCTGCCAGATCGTCATCACCGAGACGCTGGACGGGCTGGTGGTGACCCTGCCGGCAGAAACCAGCAACATGATGTGATGGGGTGCCCGGCGCACCATCCCACGCGGGCCAGGCGGGACGCAAGACGATGACGGAGGTAGAGGCGGGCTTCTTCGCGGGGCTGCGCGAGGCCGCCGGGGACGACTGGCGGGCGTATGTCGAGCATCCCTTCGTGCAGGGCCTCGGCGATGGCACTCTGCCGGAGGCCGCGTTCCGCCACTATCTGGTGCAGGACTACCTGTTCCTGATCCAGTTCGCCCGCGCCTACGGGCTCGCCGCCTACAAGGCGGACACGCTGGCCGAGATCCGCGCGGCGTCCGACGGCCTCAAGGCGCTGGTCGAGGTGGAGATGGACCTGCACCGGGCCTACTGCGCCGACTGGGGAATCGTGGAGACAGACCTCGAAGCGGTCGAGGCCGATGGCGCGACCCTTGCCTACACGGCCTATGTGCTGGAGCGCGGGCTGGCGGGCGACCTGCTCGACCTGCGGGTGGCGCTCGCGCCTTGCGTCATCGGCTACGGCGAGATCGGGGCTCGCCTAGCGAGCGAGCCTGGGGCGCGCGGCGCGGGCAATCCCTACGGCCCCTGGATCGAGATGTATGCCGGCGACGAGTACCAGGCGTTCATGTGTGCCGAGATCGAGGCGCTGGGCGTGCTCGCTGGGCGGCGCGGCGGCGCCGCACGCTTCGCGCGGCTTGCCGAGACCTTCCGCACCGCGACACGGCTGGAGGCCGCGTTCTGGCAGGCCGGCCTCGACGCGACCGGGGCCTGACAAACACGCGCGACCCCGGAACATGGTGCGGCGCACGGTGCTTGGCGACTGTGCCAAGGTCGCGCCATGACGTGTGAAGGCAGACGGAATACGGCGGGTCGGAGGAGCGGGCGCTCCGCATCCGAAAGGCGGCCCCCTCGCAGTCTGCAACGCGGTCGTCGTCCCAGCGGAATCCTGCCGATCCCGCCGAATCCCGGCGTGTCCCGCAACAAAATTAAGGTTGTGTGTCCCACGTGAGACGCGGGAGGGGTGGTTGCGCCCTGCCCGCGCAACCCTATAGTGCGCGCCATGCTCACAGAGACCCTCGACCTCGGCCTCGCCAAGCCGCGCCGCGAGACGCGCGTGGTCGTCGCCATGTCCGGCGGCGTCGATTCGTCCGTGACCGCCGCCCTGCTGGCGGAGGCGGGCTACGAGGTGGTCGGCATCACGCTGCAGCTCTATGCGGCGGGCGGGCCACGCACCCGGCCTGGCGCCTGCTGTGCTGGGGAGGACATCTACGACGCCCGCCGCGTCGCGGATCGGCTCGGCATCCGCCACTACGTGCTCGACTACGAGACGCGCTTCAAGGAGGCGGTGATCGACGATTTCGCCGACTCCTACCTGCGCGGCGAGACGCCGATCCCCTGCGTGCGCTGCAACGAGCGGGTGAAGTTCCGCGATCTGCTGGCGCTCGCCCGCGACCTTGGCGCGGACGCGCTCGCCACCGGCCACTATGTGCGGCGGGTGGCGGGACCGGAGGGACCCGAGCTGCACCGGGCGGTGGATGAGGCGCGCGACCAGAGCTACTTCCTCTTCGCCACCACTCCGGAGCAGCTCGAATTCCTGCGCTTCCCGTTGGGCGACATGCCAAAGGAAGAGGTGCGCGCGCAGGCCGATCGCTTGGGCCTCGCCGTCGCGGACAAGCCGGACAGCCAGGACATCTGCTTCGTGCCGTCGGGCCGCTATGCCGGGGTGATCGAGCGGCTGCGCCCCGGTGCCGCCGAGCCGGGCGATATCGTGGACGAGGGCGGCCAGGTGCTGGGCCGCCACGAGGGCATCATCCACTACACCGTGGGCCAGCGGCGAGGGCTCGGCATCGCGGCGCCCGAGCCGCTCTACGTGCTCGCAGTGGATGCCGCGCGCCGCGCGGTCGTGGTGGGTCCGCAGGCGGCGCTGCTGCGTGACCGGGTCTTCACCGGGCCGCTCGCCTGGATCGGCGGCGACGCGCCCCAGCCGGGCGAGGCGCGCGCGGTGGTGGCGCGGCTCCGCTCCAGCCATCCCGGTGCGCCGGCGCGGCTGGTGCCCGCGGAGAACGGCATCGCCGAGGTCGTGCTGGATGAGTCGGAGCCAGCGACCGCGCCGGGACAGGCCTGCGTCCTCTATGACGGCGACCGCGTGCTCGGCGGCGGCTGGATCACCGGCACCGGGCGGAGCGGCGCGCTCGTCGAAAACGGTGGGCAAGCTCTGGCGGCCGAAATGGCCGCCGCCTGACGCCGGGTCGCGCTCGTGAATCTTGACGGCACGGCCTTCGCGCCCGGCGAGGGCCCGTGACCAAGCCCCGGCTGATTACCGAGAGCGCTCCGCTCGCCGCGCTCTGCGCGGCGTGGCGCGAGGCCGATTTCGTCACGGTCGATACGGAGTTCATGCGCGAGAGCACCTATCGCGCCAAGCTCTGCCTGCTGCAGATAGGCCCAGCCGAGGGGGAGCCGGTCGCGGTCGACCCGCTCGCGAACGGGATCGACCTCGCGCCGCTCTACGACCTGCTGGCGCGCGCGCCTGTACTCAAGGTCTTCCACGCAGCCAGGCAGGATGTCGAGGTGCTGCTGCCGCTCGCCGGCGGGGTGCCGCACCCGCTCTTCGACACCCAGATTGCCGCCATGGTCTGCGGCTTCGGCGATTCGGTCGGCTACGAGACGCTGGTGGCGAAGCTCGCGCACGGGCGCATCGACAAGACCCAGCGCTTCACCGACTGGGCGCGCCGGCCGCTGACGGAGCGGCAGTTGCGCTACGCGCTCTCCGACGTGAGCCACCTGCGCGTGGTCTACCAGAAGCTCGCGGCGAAGCTGGAGCGCACCGGCCGGCGCTCGTGGCTCGATGAGGAGCTGGCGACGCTCACGGATCCCGCCACCTACGAGAACCTGCCCGAGGAGGCGTGGCGGCGGATCAAGGTGCGCGGTGGCAACCGGCGCTTCTTCGCGATCCTGCGCGAAGTCGCGGCTTGGCGCGAGACCGAGGCCGCCCGGCGCGACAAGCCCCGCCCCTGGGTGATGCGCGATACCGCGCTGAGCGAGATCGCGGCGCAGCGTCCGCGCACGGTGAAGGAGCTCGCCAAGCTGCGCTCGGTGAGCCAGCGAAGCGCCGAGAGCGCTACGGGCGCGGCGATTCTGGCGGCGGTGGAGCGCGGCCTCGCGCTCCCCGACGAGGACTGTCCCATGCTGCCGACCCGGCCCGAAAAATCTTCGGCGCCAGCGGCCTTGACCGATCTGCTCAAGGTGCTGCTCACCTTCAAGAGCGAGGAGTCCGGCGTTGCCCGGAAGCTGATCGCCAGCGCCGCCGACCTCGAGCGGATCGCCCAGGGGCAGACAAATGGGGTGCCGGCGCTGCAGGGCTGGCGGCGGGAGCTCTTCGGCGATGCCGCGCTCGATCTGGTGAACGGCCGGCTGGCGCTCACCGTGGAGCACGGCGTGCTTCGCCTGCTCGCCTGCGACGGGGCCGGCGAACGCGAGCAAGCGTCGGTTCAGCCGCTGGCAGCAGCGGAGCGGCGGTGAACGCGCGAGCCGCCTGGTTCGATCCGTCGCGGCTCAGCGCCGACGACCCGCGGCCCTACTCCCGCATCGGGCCGGTCAGTGTTCATCCGCATTTCGTCCTGGTCTGCGACCACGCGAGCAACGCGGTCCCGGCCCACATGGAGCGTCTGGGCCTCGACCAGGCTGAGCTCGACCGTCACATCGGCTGGGATATCGGTGCGGCGATGGTCACCAGATCGCTCAGCGCCTGGCTCGACGCGCCGGCGTACTTCTCCGGCTATTCGCGCCTGGTGGTCGATTGCAACCGCCCGGTGGGGAGCCCCACGGCGATGCCCGCGGTAAGCGACGGCACGGTCGTGCCGGCCAATCAGTCGATCTCTCCGGAGGAGGCCGCGGCGCGGACCGACGCGTTCTTCCGCCCCTATCACGACGCCATCGCCGCATGCCTCGACCGGGCGATCGGCTTTGGCGCGGCGCCGATCCTGGTGGCGGTCCACAGCTTCACGCCGGTCTTCGACGGCTTCGCCCGGCCCTGGGAGGTGGGGCTGCTCTACGAACATGACGACCGGCTCGTCCAGCCGCTAAAGGAGGCGCTCGTTGCTCTCCGCCCGGGACTCACCATCGGCGACAACGAGCCCTACGCCATCGTCGGTCCGTCCGACTACTCGATTCCGGTGCATGGCCAGGGGCGCGGCCTGCCCCATATCGAGATCGAGCTGCGTCAGGACCTGATCGGCACGGAGGAGGGCGCCCGGTCCTGGGCCGAGACTCTTGCCGTCGCGTTCAAGCAGGTGCGAACAGCGTTGACGCCGCTCGCCATAGAGAACCGGGTGCCGCCGGGCGCCGGATGAGCCCTCCGCCCGCAAGGACGCGAGCGGAGGGAATTGCCAATACGGAGCGTGCCGTTACTCGGGCTGCGGCACGATCCGGAGGTAGGGTTTTGGCGCCGTCCAGCCGTCGGGGTAGGCCTTCCTGGCCTCCTCGTCAGAGACCGCCGGCACGATGATCACGTCCTCGCCCTGCTTCCAGTTCACCGGCGTCGCCACCTTGTGCTTCGCCGTGAGCTGGCAGGAATCGAGCACGCGCAGCACCTCGTCGAAGTTGCGGCCGGTGCTCATCGGGTAGGTGAGGGAGAGCTTGATCTTCTTGTCAGGCCCGACGAGGAAGACGGTGCGGACGGTGAGGTTGTCCACCGCCGTACGCCCCTCGGAGGTGGTGCCGGCACCAGCCGGAAGCATTTCGTAGAGGGTCGCAATCTTGAGCTCGGGATCGCCGATCAGCGGGTAGTTGACCGCGTGGCCCTGCGTCTCCTCGATGTCCTTGGACCAGGCGTGGTGGTCGCTGACTCCGTCCACGCTGAGCCCGAGGACCTTGCAGTTGCGCTTCTCGAACTCCGACTTGAGGCCGGCCATGTAGCCGAGCTCGGTGGTGCAGACCGGCGTGAAGTCCTTGGGATGGGAGAAAAGAATCGCCCAGCCGTCGCCGATCCAGTCGTGAAAGTTGATCGAACCTTCGGTGGTGTCTGCCGTAAAGTTGGGTGCTTCGTCGCCAATCCGCAGTGCCATTGCCTGGTGTCTCCTCCTGAGCGACCGCGCGCCGGCAGTTGTGCGGGCTGCGGTCTTGCCGAAACGGGGTCGAGCGGCTCCTCGCGCGCCTTAGCGGCCGCCGATAAACGACAATGTGGTGAGCGCAGCCCGCCGCGCAAGCGCCTTTTGCAGGCGCCTGCGCGGGAGCAGATCGAGTTAGAGCTGGGTGAGCATGTGCTCCGCGCTGCTCACGTCCATCTCCGCCGGGTTCTCCTCCACATTGAGGGTGGTGATCGTGCCATCGTCGACGATCATGGAGAACCGGGTCGTCCGCTCGCCGAGCCCGAAGCCGGTGCCGTCGAGGGTGAGCCCCGTGGCCCGTGCGAACTCGCCGTTGCCGTCCGCCAGCATGTCGATGGTATCGCCGGAGCCCGTGTCCTCGCCCCAGGCCTTCATCACGAACGCGTCGTTGACCGACACGCAGGCGATCTGGTCCACGCCCTTGGCCTTGAGCGCATCGGCCTGCGCCAGGAAGCTCGGCACGTGCTTGGCCGAGCAGGTCGGCGTGAATGCACCGGGGACGGCGAAGAGCGCCGTCTTCTTGCCCCCGAAATAGTCGTCGCTCGCTATATCGCTAAGCCCGTCTGCCGTCAGCATCTTGAAGTTGACCGACGGCACCTTGTCGCCCGCGCTAACTGCCATTGTCTCCCTCTCCTCTGGCACGTTGGATCGCCGGGTCCACCCCGGTTGGCGCGCACTATGCGAAGAGCGTCGCGGGAATGCAAACCCCGCCGGTGCTGAAAGCGGCTACCGTATCGGCGTGTTCCGCCCGCTCCGTTTTCCGCCATGCGCGGCCGTGCTAGGGAATGCGGCGGCGGCGCGTGGTAGCGCGACAGGGAGGGCCCGGCGCGGGCGAGGGAGCGATGACCGAGGCGTTACCGACTCAGGCCCAGGTAGTGATCGTCGGCGGCGGCATCATCGGCTGCAGCATGGCCTACCACCTGACCAAGCTCGGTCTGCGCGACGTGGTTCTTCTGGAGCGGGGCCATCTCACCGGCGGCACCTCATGGCACGCCGCAGGCCTGGTCAACCAGCTGCGCGCGACCTCGACCCTGACCGAGCTCGCGCGCTACGCAGTCGGCCTCTACGAGACGTTGGAGGCCGAGACCGGCCAGGCGACCGGCTTCCGCCGCAAGGGCAGTCTGCCCATCGCCCGCACCGAAGAACGGCTCACCGAGATCAGGCGCACGGCCGCGCTCGGCGACTGCTTCGGCGTCGAGGCCTACGAAGTCGGGCTGAACGAAGTGAAGGCGCTCTACCCGTTGATGGACGTCTCGCGGATCAGGGGCGCGATCTACATCCCCGGCGACGGCCAGACCAATCCGGTCGATACCGCGATGGCGCTCGCCAAGGGCGCTCGCGCTGGCGGCGCGCGCATCTTCGAGGAGACGGCCGTCACCGGCTTCGAGCGCAGGAACGGCGCGGTCTCCGGCGTTTGCACCGCGCAAGGCACAATCGCCTGCGAGACCGTCGTCAACTGCGGCGGTGTCTGGGCGCGCGAGATCGGGCTGATGGCGGGCGTGAACGTGCCGCTCTACGCCGCCGAGCACATGTACGTGGTCACCGAGCCGATCGAGGGGCTTTCTCCCGATGCGCCGATCGTCCGCGACACCGACGGCTACATCTACGTGAAGGAGGACGCGGGCCGCCTGCTCGTCGGCTCTTTCGAGCCGGTGGCCAAGCCGCTGCCGCTGGAGAAGCTGCCCGAGGGCGCCGAGTTCGTCGAGCTGCCCGAGGACTGGGACCACTTCGAGCTGCCGATGACCAACGCCATCGAGCTCCTGCCAGTGCTGGAGCGGGCGCCGATCCGCCGCTTCATGAACGGGCCCGAGAGCTTCACGCCGGACAACAAGTTCGTGCTCGGCGAGGCGCCGGAGCTTGCGCGCTTCTTCGTCGCCGCCGGCTTCAACTCGCAAGGCATCCTCACCGCCGCCGGCGCCGGCAAGGTGATGTCGGAGTGGATCGTCGAGGGTCAGCCCACGGTGGACCTCGCCGAGCTCGACATCTCTCGCTTCGCCCGCTTCCAGAACAACCGCCGCTATCTGGTCGACCGCACGAAGGAGAGCCTGGGCCTGCTGTTCCAGATGCATTGGCCGCATCGCCAGGTGGAGACCGCGCGGTCGGTGCGGCTCAGCCCGCTCCATGCCAGGCTTGCCGCCCACAACGCCTGCTTCGGCGAGGCGGCAGGCTGGGAGCGTGCCAACTGGTTCGCGCCCGACGGCGTGGAACCGGCCTACGACTACGCCTACGGCAAGCAGAACTGGTTCGAGGCCGTGCGGGAGGAGCACCGCGCCGTGCGCCAGGCGGTCGGTATCCTCGACATGAGCTCGTTCGCGAAATACCTGGTGCAGGGCCCGGATGCGGAGCGCGAGCTGCAGCGCCTCTGTGCCAACGATGTCGCGGTGCCGGCGGGCAAGATCGTCTACACGCAACTTCTCAACAGGCGGGGCGGGATCGAGGCGGACCTTACCGTGACCCGGCTCGACGACGACCGCTATCTGGTGGTGACATCGGCGGCCTCCCAGACGCGCGATCTCACCTGGATCGAGCGGAACCTGAGTGACGGCGCGCGGGTCTATGTCACCGATGTGACCTCGGGCTCGGGCGTGCTCGCGGTGATGGGCCCCAACGCCCGGGCGTTGCTCGGGCAAGTCAGCGATGCGGACCTCTCCAACGAGGCCTTCCCCTTCGGCACCTGCCAGGAGATCGATATCGGCTACGCGCACGCGAGGGCGATGCGGGTCTCCTACGTCGGCGAGCTCGGCTGGGAGTTGCACATCGCGACCGAATACATGGTGCCGATCTTCGACCGGCTGCTCGAAGCGGGCGCCGACCTCGGTGTCGGGCTGTGCGGCATCCACGCGATGGATTCGCTCAGGAGCGAGAAGGGCTACCGCCACTGGGGCCACGACATCACCCAGGCCGAGACCCCGCTGGAAGCCGGTCTCGGCTTCGCCGTCTCCTTCAAGAAGGATGCCGACTTCATCGGCCGCGCGGCTCTGGAACGCCAGCGAGAAGAGGGGCTCACCGCACGCCTCGCGCACGTGATGCTGGAGAAGCCCGAGCCCTTCATGTTCCACGACGAGACCATTTACCTGGACGACAGGGTCGCGGGCCGCATCACCTCTGCGGCCTACGGCTACGGCTTCGACCGGCCGGTCGGCATGGGCTACCTGCTGAGCGAGGCGCCGCGCCGCTGGCAAGCGCTCGACGAGGGAGCCTACGAGATCGATATCGCCGGCGAGCGCGTGCCCGCGACGATGTCGCTCACGCCTTTCTACGATCCGGCGGGCGAGCGGTTGCGGAGCTAAGGGCGGCAGGGCGCGGCATGGCTGATTGGTACCCGAAGGAGCGGCTTGGCGATCTGCCGGGGGAGGCGGCCCGGCGCTGGGGCGCACGCGAGGCGCTGGTCTGCGACGGCAAGCGCTGGACCTATCGAGAGTACGACCGGGAGGTGGATCGCGTTGCCAAGGGACTGATGGCGCTCGGCGTCGAGACGGGCGAGCACGTCGCGCTCTGGATGAACAACCGGCCCGAATGGCTCTTCCTCACCTTCGCCATCGCCAAGATCGGCGCCGTGCTGGTGCCGCTCAACACCCGCTACCGCACCGACGACGTGGCCTACACGGTGCGGCAATCCGACAGCGGAACCTGGATCAGCGTCGACCGCTCTGGCCCGGTCGACTACGCGGCCATGCTGGCGGAGGTGCTGCCGGGGCTCGCAGGGCAGGACCCGCGCGCAGCCGCCATCGAGGGCTTTCCCCGACTCCGCCGCCTTGTCGTGGTGGGCGAGAGCGGCGTGCCCGGCGCGGTGGGCTGGGAGGCGATGCTTGCCGATGGCGACGCGGTAAGCGATGCCGCGCTTGCGGCCCGTGCCCAGGCGGTCGATCCCGACGAGCCGGTGATGATCGGCTACACCTCCGGCACCACCGGGCACCCCAAGGGCGTGCTCCACACCCACCTGATGATCCGCAACATGCGCGAGCGGGCCAACCGCATCGGCCTCACCTTCGAGGACGTGATCGTCAACCCGCTGCCGCTCTTCCACATGTATGGCTTCAGCGAGGCCGGGCTGATCGCCGTGATCGCGGGCAGCAAGCACGTGCTGCTGGACCGCTTCGACGCCGACGAGTGCATGAGGCTTGTTGAGGCCGAGAAGGGCACCATCACTCACGGCTTCGACACCCACTACAAGGAGTATCTCGATTCCCTGGAGCGGACGCCGCGGGACATCTCCAGCCTGCGCTTCGGCACCTTTCCCTCCGGCATGACCAGCTCGGCACGCATCGCACGGCGGGTGCAGACCGAGATGCTACCCACCTTCACCGGCTGGGGCATGACCGAGACCTTCACATTCGCCACGATGTCGTTCGGAAACTCGACGCCGGAGCAACGCTCGGACGCCTCGGGCTTCCCGGCGCCGGGCTTCGAGATCAAGGTCGTGGACCCGGAGACCGGGCAAGAGATCGCGGTGGGCGAGGAAGGCGAGCTGCTGATTCGCGGCTACATGATCACCCAAGGCTACTACAAGAAGCTCGAGGAGACCGCCGAGGCCATCGACGGCGACGGCTGGCTGCACACCGGCGACACCGTGGTGCTTCGCGCCGACGGGCACATTCGCTTCGTCGGCCGCTTCAAGGACCAGCTCAGGGTCGGCGGCGAGAACGTGTCGCCGGCGGAGGTCGAGGCCTTCCTCATGACGCACGAGGCGATCGACCAGGTGGCGGTGGTGGGCTATCCCGACCCCCGGCTCAACGAGGTCGCCGTGGCCTTCGTCGTCACCGCGCCGGGCGAGACCGTTACCAGCGATGAGATCGCCGCCTACTGCAAGGGCCGGATCGCGAGCTTCAAGAGCCCGCGCCACGTGTTGAGCGTCGATGCGTTCCCCATGACCGCGAGCGGCAAGGTGCAGAAGCACAAGCTGCGTGCTCTTGCCCTGGAACGGCTGGGCGACCCGACGGCCGATCAGGCAGCCGAATAGCCGGTTGCGGGCGGTGGACGGGCGCTCGGGCCTGCGTGCTCACGCCGCCTTGGCGAGACCCCGCAGCACGTAGTGCAGGATGCCGCCGTGGCGGTAGTAGTCGGCCTCGTCGGCGGTATCGATCCGGCAGCGGAGCGGGATCTCCTGCACCGAGCCGTCGGCGCGCCGGATGCAACAGATCACGGTCATGCGGGGCGTGATTCCGCCGGCGATGCCCTCCAGGTCGATCTGCTCGGAGCCGTCGAGCCCCAGGCTCTTCCGTGTCGCGCCCTCGGTGAACTCCAGCGGCAGCACGCCCATGCCCACCAGGTTGGAGCGGTGGATGCGCTCGAAGCTCTCGGCGATGACGGCGCGCACGCCGAGCAGCCGCGTGCCCTTGGCCGCCCAATCGCGCGACGACCCGGTGCCGTATTCCTTCCCAGCGAACACGACAAGCGGCACGCCGTCGGCCTGGTACGCCATCGCCGCGTCGTAGACCGGCATCTCGGTGCCGTCCGGCATGTGGCGGGTGATGCCGCCCTCGGTGCCGGGCGCGAGCTCGTTGCGGATGCGGATGTTGGCGAAGGTGCCCCGCATCATCACGTCGTGGTTGCCGCGTCGCGCGCCGTAGGAGTTGAAGTCCCGACGCGCGATCTGTCGCTCCAGCAGGTACGCTCCGCCGGGTGTTTCCGGGCCAATGGCGCCGGCGGGCGAGATGTGGTCGGTGGTGATGGTATCGCCGAGCAGGCACAGAATTCGCGCTCCCGTGACGTCCTCAGGCAGCTGCGGTTCCGCCGCCATGCCCTGGAAGTAGGGCGGATGCTGCACGTAGGTGCTGCCGGCATCCCAGGCATAGGTCTGGCCGGCAGGCGCCTCGATCGAGCGCCAGTCATCGTCGCCGGTGAAGACATCGCCGTAGCGGGTGCGGAACATCTCCGGCGTGACGGCGCGCGCGATGGTATCGCGAACCTCGGCCGCCGTCGGCCAGATGTCCCGCAGGTAGACAAGCTCGCCGCCGTGGCCCGTGCCGAGCGGCTCGGTGCCGAGGTCGCGCGTCATGGAGCCCGCGATCGCGTAGGCGACGACCAGAGGTGGCGAAGCCAGGTAGTTGGCCTTCACATGCGGGCTGATGCGGCCTTCGAAATTGCGGTTGCCGGAGAGCACGGAGCAGACCACCAGATCGCCGCTCTCCACGGCCTCGGCGATGGGTGGCGCCAGCGGCCCCGAGTTGCCGATGCAGGTGGTGCAGCCGTAGCCCACCAGGTTGAAACCGAGGGCATCGAGGTCGTCCTGCAAGCCGGCGCTTGCGAGGTAGTCGGAGACCACCTTGGAGCCCGGCGCGAGCGAGGTCTTGACCCAGGGCTTCACGCGCAAGCCTCGCGCCGCCGCGTTGCGGGCGAGCAGCCCGGCGCCCACCATCACGCTCGGGTTCGACGTGTTGGTGCAGCTCGTGATGGCCGCGATCACCACGTCACCGTGGCGGAGCTGGTAGTCGGTGCCGGCGACCGGCACGCGCGCGCGCCCCGCCTCCTCCCCGACGCCAAAGGTCGCGCCCAGAGCGCTCGCGAACGTCGGCTTGGCATCGGAAAGCCGGATCTTGTCCTGCGGCCGCTTGGGGCCGGCGATGCTGGGCTCCACCTGGCCCAGATCGAGCTGCAGGGTGTCGGTGAACACGGGATCGGGCGCGCTGGCCTCGCGCCACATGCCCTGCGCCTTCGCATAGGCCTCGACCAGTGCGATGCGTTCGGGCTCCCGGGCGCTCCCGGTGAGGTAGGTGATGGTCTCGCGGTCGATGGGGAAGAAGCCGCAGGTCGCGCCGTATTCCGGCGCCATGTTGGCGATGGTGGCGCGGTCCGCGAGCCCGAGATCGTCAAGGCCGGGCCCGAAGAACTCGACGAACTTCCCGACCACGCCGCGCTCGCGCAGCATCTGGGTCACGGTCAGCACGAGGTCGGTTGCGGTGGCGCCTTCGCGCAGCCGGCCGGAGAGCTTGAAGCCCACGGCGTCCGGCACCAGCATCGAGATCGGCTGGCCGAGCATCGCTGCCTCGGCCTCGATGCCGCCGACGCCCCAGCCGAGCACGGCGAGTCCGTTGACCATCGTGGTGTGGCTGTCGGTTCCCACCAGGGTATCGGGGTAAGCGATGGCGGCGCCGCCCACCTCGTCGGTCCATACCACTTGTGCGAGGTACTCCAGATTGACCTGATGGCAGATGCCGGTGCCCGGCGGCACCACGCGGAAGTTCTCGAACGCCTGTTGGCCCCAGCGGAGGAAGGCGTAGCGCTCGCCGTTGCGCGCCATCTCCAACGCGACGTTCTGGCCGAAGGCCTGGGTCGTGCCGAAATGGTCGACCATCACCGAATGGTCGATGACGAGATCGACCGGCGTGAGCGGATTGATGCGGCCGGCGTCGCCGCCAAGCGCTGTCACGGCGGCGCGCATCGCGGCGAGGTCCACCACCGCCGGCACGCCCGTAAAATCCTGCATGAGCACGCGTGCCGGGCGGTAGGCGATTTCGCCTGCGCCGCGACCGGCCTTCAGCCAGCCGGCCACGGCGCGGATATCGTCGACGGTGACGCTGCGACCGTCCTCGAAGCGGAGCAGGTTCTCCAGCAGGACCTTGAGGGAGAAGGGCAGGCGGTCGATGTCGCCAAGGCCGGCTTCGGCCGCCGCCGGCAGGCTGTAGTAGTCGTATGAGCGGCCGCCGACGCTGAGCGTACGGCGGGTTCCAAGCGTGTCCTGTCCCAAGGCGATCAACGGGTTGCTCCTTCTTCCGGCACGACACGCAGGGCGGCTTCTTGCCGCGTGCGCGCGCCGCCGATAGGCTGGCATCCCCCAACTTCTAGGCTCGACCGGAGAGGGGTGCAAGATTCCCGGCCCGGCTAGCCCGCATACCTCACCAGAGCCACGCACTGCGCCGCGCGCCGCCTGTTTCGAGGCGCACGACGTGGCCTGCATCCGCGGCGAGCGTCCGGTCTTCTCCGGAGTCTCGTTGCGCCTCGCCCGTGGCGGGGCGCTGACGCTCGTCGGACCCAACGGCGCCGGCAAGTCGAGCCTGCTCCGAATCCTCTGCGGCTTGTTGCGGCCGGCTAGCGGCACGCTCACATGGAAGGGCACGCCGCTCGATCAGGACTGGGCCGCTCATCGCCAGCGGCTCCACTACGTAGGCCACCTCGATGCGGTGAAACCCACGCTCACGGCGGCGGAGAACTTGCGCGACTGGGCACGGTTCAGGGGGACGGCGCGGGCTGTGCCCGGTGCCCTCGAAGCGCTCGGAATCGAGGATCTTGCCGACGTGCCGGGGCGCTTCCTCTCGGCGGGGCAGCGACGGCGCCTCGCGCTTGCGCGTCTAGTGGCGGCGCCTGCGCCGCTCTGGCTCCTCGACGAGCCGACGGTGACGCTTGATGCCGACGCATCGGCCCGCGTCGAGACCATGATTGCCGCGCACCGGGCGGATGGAGGCATGGCAATCGTGGCGACGCACGGTGAGATCGCCCTTCACGGTGCCGACCGGCTCGATCTCGGAGATCATGCGGTCCCCGCCGACATGCTGATGGCCGCAGACGACGGGGAGTCGGAGGAAGAGCAGTGGTAAGCGTCTTCCTCCGCCTCATCGGTCGCGAGCTAACGCTCGCGGTACGAGGCGGTATCGGCACCTTGATGGCGGTAGTTTTCTTCGTCATCGCGGTGACGCTGTTTCCGCTCGGGGTCGGGCCCGAGCTCGGCCTGCTCAGCCGCATCGCGGCCGGCGCCGTCTGGGTCGCGGCGCTGCTCGCGGCGCTCCTGTCTCTGGATCGCCTCTTCGTCGCCGACCACGAGGACGGCAGCCTCGAGCAGCTGATGCTAGGCGTGCTGCCGCTGGAGTTCGTCGTGCTGGCCAAGGCCGTGGCGCACTGGCTCACGACCGGGCTCCCGCTGGCCGCCGCCGCGCCGGTGCTCGCGCTCCTCCTGAACATGAGCGTAGACGGGTTGGTCATCCTGATCGTCTCGCTTCTGCTGGGCACGCCGATCCTCAGCCTGATCGGTGCCGTGGGCGCGGCGCTCACCGTGGGCCTGCGCCGCGGCGGCGCGCTTATCGCGCTTCTGGTCTTGCCGCTCTATGTTCCGGTTCTCATATTCGGCGTGGGCGCGGTGGAAGGCGCCGTGCTCGACGTTGGCGTGCATGCGAACCTGTCGATTCTGGCGGGCGGGCTCGTGGGCGCTCTGGTGCTGGGACCGCTGGCGGCGTCGGCGGCGCTGCGCATGACGGTGGAATAGGTCGGGTAGGTCGAGGCCAGGCATGGCGACACGGACAACGGGCGCGACGAGGCGAGGGAGGGTTGGATGGACCAGCATCCACTTCTTCGCCAACCCGGCGCGCTTTCTCCGCGTGGCGCGAGCGACCTATCCCTGGGCGGCGGGTGCGACTGCGGCGCTGATCGTGGCCGGCTTGGTGCTCGGCCTCTACGTGGCACCGCCGGACTATCAACAGGGCGACGCCTACCGCATCATCTTCGTCCACGTGCCGGCGGCGTGGATGTCGCTCTTCGTCTATGTCGTGATCGCGCTTTGCAGCGTGGCCAGCCTCGTCTGGCGCCATCCGCTGGCGGATCTGGTGGCAAAGTCGAGTGCTCCGGTCGGCGCAGCCTTCACCTTCATCACACTCTTGAGCGGGTCGCTTTGGGGGCAGCCGATGTGGGGCACCTGGTGGGTATGGGACGCGCGCCTCACCTCGATGCTGATCCTGTTCTTCCTCTATCTCGGCTACATCGCGCTGCACGCCGCCTTCGACGATCCGGCCAAGGGCGCCCGCGTCGCCGCGATCCTGGCGCTGGTCGGCGTCGTCAACGTGCCCATCGTCAAGTTCTCGGTCGACTGGTGGAACACGCTGCACCAGCCCGCGACCATCTCCAAGATCGACGCGCCGTCCATCGACAGCTCCATGATCGCCCCGCTGCTGCTCATGGCGGCGGGTTTCATGGCCTACTACGTGACGGTGCTGATTCCGCGCGTGCGCGCCGAGATTGCAAGCAGGCGTATCCGAAATTTGCGACTGGCCCAGGTCTCTCGATAGGGCCGCGCGGGTAAAGGTGAGGCGGGTGTCGCGCTAGCCTTCGGCGACGGCGCCCAGCTCCAGGTACTTCTCCCGCCGCTGACCACGCAGGGCCGCGCCGTCGAGGCCGCGCAGGTCGGCGAACGCTTCTTCCAGCGCCGAACCGGCCCGATCGATCGTGCTTGCCGCATCCCGGTGGGCACCACCCACGGGCTCCGGCACGATGCCGTCGATCACGCCGAGCGCGTGCAGGTCTTCCGCCGTTAACCGCAGCGCCTCCGCCGCCGTCTCCGCAAGGGCCGCGTCGCGCCACAGGATCGAGGCACAGCCTTCGGGCGAGATCACCGAATAAATCGCGTGCTCCATCATCAGCACGCGGTTGGCGACGCCGAGCGCAATCGCTCCGCCGGAGCCGCCCTCGCCGATAATGAGCGCAACCACCGGCACCCTGACATCGAGACAGGCTTCGATGCAGCGCGCGATAGCTTCTGACTGTCCGCGCTCCTCAGCGCCGATGCCGGGATAGGCGCCCGGCGTGTCGATCAGCGTCAGCACGGGCACCTGAAAGCGCTCCGCCAGCCGCAGCAGGCGCGACGCCTTGCGGTAACCTTCGGGGTTGGCCATGCCGAAGTTGTGGGCGACCCGGCCCTCGGTATCGGACCCCTTCTCCTGGCCGATGACCATGACGGTGTGGCCCTGGAAGCGCCCCAGCCCTCCGATCACCGCCCGGTCTTCGCCGAAGGCCCGGTCTCCGGCGAGTGGCAGGAAGTCCGTAATCAGGCGCGAAATGTAGTCGGAGCAGTGGGGCCTGAGCTGATGGCGGGCGACTAGCGTCTTCTGCCACGGGGTGAGGCGGCTGTAGGTCTGCTTGAGCAAGCGGTCGACCTTGCCCTCGAGGCGCGAAACCTCGTCGAGCATGTTGACGCCGCTGTCGTCGCTGAGGTGGCGAAGCTCCTGAAGCTTGCCTTCGATCTCCGCGATCGGCTTCTCGAAATCGAGATAACTGTTCATCGACTCGCCCACTAACCCGCTTCATGTATAGCACGAGGCAACGATTCGACAATCGGAACCTCGGATTATCGGCGCCCGTCTCTCGTCGCGACGGTCGCTCTTGGCAACCGGCCCCCGCTGATGGCGCCATATGGGGTGCGCACGGGCGACGTGCAACCAAACCTTTGCAGCGCGTGCGAGCGGGGCCGTTGCCTCAGGCGTCGTGGCCTCTGACGGCGCGGGAGCGCGGGATTACCCGGAGCCGGATGATCTGATTGCGCCTGCGGGCGCGGATCTCAAATGTGAAGCCGTAGAGCGAGAAGGACTCGCCGATCTCGGGAATCTCCTGCGCCTCGTTCAGCACGAGGCCCGCGATGGTCGCGGCCTCCTCGTCGGGAAGATCCCAATCGTAACGCCGATTGAGATCGCGAATCGCGACGGTTCCCGGGATCAGGAACGAGCCGTCGTCGCTCTCCACCACCTCGCTGAGCGCGACGTCGTGCTCGTCGACGATCTCGCCCACGATCTCCTCGATGATGTCCTCCAGGGTCACGAGACCCATCAGTGAGCCGTATTCGTCGACGATCAGCGCGAAGTGAGCCCGACGCTCGCGGAACGAGTGGAGTTGCTCGTCGAGCGGCGTGGTCTCGGGCACGAACCAGGGCTCGGTCACGATCGACATGACGTCGAGTCGGTCAAGGTCGGCGAGGTTCGCATGCATCGCCCGCAGCAGGTCCTTGGCATGTAGAACGCCCACGATGTTGTCCGGCTCGCCCTTCCAGACCGGCAGGCGCGTGTGGGGGCTGCGGACGACCTGGTCGAGGATTTCGGCAGGCGCCGCGTCGGCGTCGATCATCTCCATGGTCTTGCGGTGAGTCATGACCGCGCCGACTTCGATCTCCTCCAGGTCGAGGATGCTGCGGAGCATGTCGCGCTCATGCTTGACCATGGCGCCTTCCTGCGCCTGCAGGGCGATGGTGCCCCGAAGCTCCTCCTCGGCGGCGCTCGCCGTCCTCGGTCCCTGGGAGGCCCCGGCCGCGCTAAGCGTGGCCGAGACGACCAGCCTTACGGCGCCGACGATGGGAGAGAGCAGCCACACGATGGGGCGCAGCACCGGCGCCACCCTGAGCGCGACCCGGTCGGCATCGCGGATCGCGTAGGTCTTCGGCAGCACCTCGGCGAAGACCAGAATGACCAAGGTCATGCCGATCGTCGCGTAGGCCACGCCTGCATCGCCGACCACCGAAATCAGAACGCTTGTGGCCAGTGCGGAGGCAAGGATGTTGACGGCGTTGTTGCCGAGCAGAATCGCGCCGATCAGTCGCTCCCGATCGTCGGTGAGCCGCTCGACCGCACGCGCGCGCCTGTCGCCGGCGCCTGCCAGATGGTGCATGCGCGGGCGGGAGGCTGCAGTGAGTGCGGTTTCGGAGCCTGAGAAGAAGCCCGATAGCGCGATCAGCAAGCCGATCGCGCCGATGGTGATGGCAGTCTCGGTCGTCATGGGTGCGTCGTGAGGATTGTGGAGGGATGTAATTCGGAGGCGCCGTGAACTTCATTCACCGAAAGCTTGGTCGAGCAGGGCAGCAAGCGCCTCCGTAGGCACGTCCCGGCTGAGGAAGGCGTGCCCGATGCCGCGTGTCAGGACGAACGTCATCCGTCCGCCCTGCACTTTCTTGTCATGTTTCATTTGCTCGATCAGCGCGGCTGAGTTCCACCGAATCGCGGGAAGGGCGTCTGGCTCGCTGGGCAGTCCGACCGCGCGGAAATGGGCCGCGACCCGCGCGGCGTCATCCTCGCTGCACAGGCCGAGGGCTGCGGAGAGTCGGTGCGCGAGCACCATGCCATAGGCCACTGCCTCGCCGTGCAGGAGCGATCCGTCGTAGCCGGCCTCCGCCTCCAGGGCATGGGCGAAGGTGTGTCCCAGATTGAGCAAGGCCCGGCTGCCGCTCTCGCGTTCGTCGGCGGCAACGATGCGCGCCTTGGCGCGGCACGAATGGGCGACGGCGGTCCGCAGCACGTCCGGATCGCCGTCAAGGAGTGCCGCGCCGTTGGTTTCGAGCCAGGCGAAGAACGCCGGGTCGTCGATGAGGCCATACTTCACGATCTCGGCGTAGCCTGCCCTGCGCTCGCGCAGCGGCAGCGTGGCGAGCGTTGCCACGTCGGCGAGCACCAGGCGCGGCTGGTAAAACGTCCCGATCAGGTTCTTGCCGTGGGTGCTGTTCACGCCGGTCTTGCCGCCGACACCGCTGTCCACCTGGGCAAGAAGCGTCGTCGGTATCTGAACGAAGGGAACGCCGCGCAGCAGGATGCTCGCGGCGAAGCCGGTGAGGTCGCCAACGACCCCGCCGCCCAGCGCCACCAGCGCGGTCGACCGCTCGATCCCGCGGTCCAGGATGTCGTCCAGCACGCCACCGAGCGTCGCCAGGTCCTTGCTGCGCTCCCCCGACTCGACGGTCAGGTGGGAGGGCGCGAAGCCGGCCGTCCGCAGGGCGTCGAGCGTCGCGTCGAGATAGAGCCCAGCCACGACGCGGTCGGTGACCACCACCGCCGAACGGCCTGCCAGAAGCGGCGCCATGAGCCGTCCCGCCTCGCTGACGAGGCCGGCACCCACCACGACGTCGTAGCTGCGCGGGCCGAGTTCGACACGCACCGTCTCCCGGTCACGGTCGATTCGTGGGTCAGGGTCCGCCGTGCTCACCGGGTCAGGCCTCGATGCTCGCCGATGACGGATCGGGACCCGGCTCTCGCCGCTGCGCCTCGACATGCGCGCCGAGCGCGCCAAGCACCGCCTCCACCGTCTGTTCGTGCGGTCCGTCCCCGCTCTCCACAACGACGTCGGCCTCGGCATAGATCGGGTGGCGCTCGTTCATCAGCCGCTGCAGGATTTCGCGCGGATCGCCGCCGGCCAGCAGCGGGCGATTGTTGCGCCGTGAGACGCGGGAGACCAGCAAGTCGAGGTCGGCGCGCAGCCACACCGATATGCCGCACGCCCGGATCGCCGCGCGCGTTTCGGGGTCCATGAACGCCCCGCCGCCCGTCGCCAGAACGTGCGGCGGGCGAGTCAGTAGCCGGGCGATGACCCGCCGCTCGCCGTCGCGGAATGCCGCTTCGCCGTGTATTTCGAAGATGTCCGAGATCAAGCATCCCGCGGCGCGTTCGATCTCTTCGTCCGCGTCGACGAACGGAATGCCGAGTCGACTGGCGAGGCGGCGGCCGATCGCGCTCTTGCCCGCACCCATCAGGCCCACGAGGACGACCGAGCAGTCTATCCGTGGGCACCCCAATTCTGCGGTCATCGGCTCAGCGGCACACTCCGCCCCGCCCGGCCGCGGGTCGTTGAAGCGCCGCGCCCGCGCCGATAGACTGCCACACCATCGCCATAATCCGATTCTAACACACAAGCGTCGAATGCCTCGCGGCTGATTCAGCGTCGACGCGTGTTCAGGAGTGAAGGCACGTCCCGTTGAAAGTCCTCGTCATCATCCTCTTGCTCATCATCGGCGGCGGAATCGGATTTCTTTTGACCTGGGACATCCCTCCGCCGCCCGGTCCGGTCGAAAAGGTGCTGTCCAATGATCGCTTCGAGAAGTGAGAGCACCCCCGGGTAGTCGGATGTTCCGACTGCCTCTTTGCCGCTCGCGAGTTGGCCGAAAGCCATGGTCCGCGCTTGTCGGCGCATTCCTTCCGGCTGTTCTGCTGCTGATCGCATCCGCGGGTGAAGGCATCGCTCAGGAGTCCGATGAGCCGTTGCGGCTGATCCCGCAGCAGCAGAGCGAGGACGTCGACGAGAGCGGCTCGGAGCCGGGCGGGGGCGAAGGCGCGTCCCCGAACATCGATTCGGTCGTAGGCGCAGAGGGCGACGACGCGACCGATTCGGCCGCTCCCGCATCGGCCGAAGGCGGCATCCGCGTGGGCGCGCTCGAGGCCATCGATCCTGATGCAGCTGGCATTCCGGTCGAGGGACTCGAGCCGTTTCCAGGCGATCTCTGGTCGGGCTCGCGTCGCTCAAGGATCGAAGCCTTGCTGCCGCGCCTGCCCGTCGCGGCGCCTTCCTTCGCCATGCGGCGGCTCGCGTTGGGGTTGCTCACCTCGCCGTCGCAACCGCCTGCGGGTGAGGGCGAGGCCGGTGCGCTCGCCCTCGCGCGGGCCGAGCGCCTGGTGGCCATGGGTGCGCGCGACGCTGCTCTTGCGCTGCTGGAGAGTGCCGGTCCGGCCGGGGCTCAGAGCCTCACCGCCCGGATCGAGAACGACCGCCTTCTCGCAGCGTTCGACCTCGACGCCGCCTGCGCGCAAATCCTCGGCAAGGCAGGACGGGCCGGCGATGGTTATTGGCGCCGCGTGCGCATCCTCTGTCAGGCGCACGCCGGCATGATTGAGGCCGCGACGCTCGGCCTGGAGCTGCTGCTGGAAACCGATACCGCGTCCGACCAGGTGTTCGACGACACGATCTATGCCATGGCGGGGTTGGCCGAGCCGGTCGTGGATTCGATGGCCGATCCGACTCCCCTGCGCGTCGCCGCCTGGCGGCTTGCGCAGCTCCCGATCCCGGTGGAAGCGGTGGCGAGAGCAGCGCCCGATGTGCTGCCGGCAATTGTCGTCGCGCCCGAATCCCTGCCGGGGGCACGGCTGCTGGCGGCGGAGCGCGCGGCGGCGACCGGCACGCTCCCCATCGAAGCCCTTCGCGATCTCTATCGAACCATGTCGTTCTCGTCGGAGGAGCGCGCCGATGCCCTGGCGCAGGTCGAATCGCTGGAACCGCCGCTCGGCCGCGCCTTGATGCTCCAGGCGATCGAGACAGAGACGGCACCTGCGCTCAGGGCGGAGCTGCTGGCAGAGGCGCTCTTTCTTGCTGAGGCTCAAGGGGCTCATGGGACTGCGGCGCGCGCGTTCGCGCATCTGGTGGGCACGGTGCCGCCAGCGCCCGCGCACGTCTGGTTCGGCGCGGCGGCCGGGCGAGCTCTCATCGCGGCCGGCGAGCTCGATGCGGCTGCACGCTGGTACGCACTGGCCACGGACCATGGCTCGCGCAACCCCGAAGCGTTACGCGCCTCGTTGCGGCTCTGGCCGTTGATGCTTCTGAGCGGCGATGACGACCATCTGACGAAAGCCAAGTTCGACGCGTGGCTTGCGCTGCGGGCCGACGAGGGCGGTCGCACCGTGGCGGTCGCGCGAGCGAACTGGCTGGCGATTCTGGTCGATGGGCTCGGAGGGCGCGTGGACCCGCAGGTCTGGGATCGCCTGTTGCTCGACGAGCCACCTGTGGCAGCGCGGGGGCCGGCGCTGGCGCTGGCGAACGGACTGCTGAAGGCGGCCGAGAGTAGGCAGCTCGGCGAAACCGTCCTGTTGGCGCTGCTCCTGCTCGGCGACGCCGGCCCTGCCGCTGCAGGCATCGCGACCGTCGGGCCCGTGGTCTCCAGCCTCGTTTCTGCCGACCTGCAGGAGGAGGCGCGGGCGATCGCCCTGGAAGCGGCGCTCGCGGCGGGGCTTTGACGCGTCGTAGGCGGCCACGGACGGTCGAAGCCGCGCTCCGCGAGGGCGACGCGGCCGCTATCGAGGCGTTTCTCGAAATGGCTGCGGCAGAGCGCGGGCTCGCCCGCAATTCGATCGACGCCTACCGGCGCGACCTCGCCTGCTTCGCCGCCTATCTCGCGCCGTCGGGCGTGGCGCTGGTTGATACCGACACCGCGTCGATCCGGGGGTTTGTGGCGGAACAACGCCGCTCCGGCGTTGCGGCGCGCACCGCGTCGCGTCGGCTCTCTTGTTTGCGCCAATTCTATCGGTTCCTGCTGACCGACGGCCGGCGTGACGACGATCCGACCGCGACGGTGGATTCGCCGGCGCTCCCTCGCATGCTCCCCGGCGTGCTCAGCGAGGCAGAGGTCGAGAGGCTGCTGGCGGCAGCGTGGCCTGAGGACGATAGAGCGGAGGCGTCGCCGAAGCGCGAGGCCGACGGGCTTCGCCTGCGGGCCATGATCGAGCTGCTTTACGGCAGCGGTCTCCGTGTCTCGGAGCTGGTGTCGCTGCCGCTCCACGCAGTCTCCGCCGAGACGCAGAGCTTGCTGGTGCGGGGCAAGGGCGACAAGGAACGTCTGGTTCCGCTCGGAGCGCCGGCCCGCCGGGCGCTGGACGCCTATCTCGCGGTGCGCGATCGTCACCTGGCGAACGGAGCGCCGTCCCGCTGGCTGTTCCCCTCGCGCGGCGCGAGCGGTCACCTGACGCGGCATCGCCTTGCGCAGATGCTCAAGGCGTTGGCGCAGGCAGCGGGGATCGAGCCGAGCCGGGTCTCGCCCCATGCGCTCCGTCATGCCTTCGCCAGCCATCTGCTCGCCAACGGGGCGGACCTGAGGGCGGTGCAGAAGATGCTCGGCCACGCCGACATCGCGACGACGGAAATCTACACCCATGTCCTCGACGAGCGGCTCAAGCGGCTGGTCGAGGCCGGGCATCCCCTCGCCGCCGCGGCCCGCGCGCGCTCGGGCGGCTAAAGACATGCTCGAGCAGACATATTTCAGCCCTGTACCCAGGCCGCCGGTTGTCGGCCTGCGGCGCGCTGTACTAATGTGCCCGACTGCCGCGGGCCATGTTGACCGTCGCAGGGGAAGAGCCGTCTGGATGGGCCTGCGAGCGATCATGGAGCACAGACTCGGCGTTCCGGGGATGACGGACAGGCGATGAGCGGGCAGCGGCCATTCCTGATTCGCATGAGCCTCTTCCTGGCCCTCGTGGTCGGGGTGGTGGTCGTGCTGAGCGACACCCTGGGCGATGCGTTCTTCGCCAATTCGATTCTGAACGGCGTCATCCTTGGCGCGCTGGTCATCGGCATCGTCTACAATTTCCGCCAGGTCCTGCTGTTGAAGCCGGATACCGCCTGGCTCGCGGCGGTGAAGAGCGACGACGTGCCGGGCGCCGCGCCGCCGTCGTCCGCTCGCAAGCCGCGCCTGCTGGCGCCCCTGGCGACCATGTTGGCAGACCGGCGCGGCCGCATGACGCTCTCTGCCGTTTCGCTGCGCAGCCTGCTCGACGGCATCGGCTCGCGGCTCGACGAATCGCGCGATCTCTCGCGCTACATGATCGGCCTGCTGATCTTCCTGGGCCTGCTGGGTACGTTCTGGGGCCTGCTCCAGACCGTGACCTCGGTGGGCGACGTGATCGGCGACCTCTCGGTCGCCAATCAGGACATGCTCGGCGTCTTCGACGACCTCAAGGGCGGCCTCGAAGCCCCGCTCGAAGGGATGGGCACGGCCTTCAGCTCCTCGCTCTTCGGACTCGCGGGCTCGCTCATCCTCGGCTTTCTCGACCTCCAGGCGAACCAGGCGCGGAACCGCTTCTACAACGAGCTGGAGGACTGGCTCTCCTCCTATACCCGGCTTACCGGCGGCACGCTCGGCGTGGAGGGCGACCAGTCGGTTCCGGCCTACGTCAGCGCGCTCCTGGAGAAGACGGCCGACAGCCTGGAGGAGTTGCAACGAACGCTCGCGCGTGGCGAAGAGCAGCGCGCAGCCTCCTCGTCCAACCTCCTCTCGCTCACCGAGCGCTTGGCCACGCTCACGGACCACATGCGCTCCGAGCAGGACCTCATGGTCAAGCTGGTGGAGAATCAGCTGGAGATGCGGCCGGTGCTGGAGCGCCTCGCGGCGGGCGCCACCCGACAGGGCGGTCTCGACGAGCCCAGCCGCGCGCATCTGCGCAACCTGGACGTCTATCTCCAGCGGCTCCTGGAGGAGGTGGTTTCCGGCCGCGAGCAGTCGGTCGCCGAGCTTCGCAGCGAGATCAAGCTCCTCGCACGGACCATAGCGGCGGTCGCCGAGAACGATCGGCGCCAGAACTGAGCGCGGGAGGCCCGCCCGGTGTTTGCCGCATCGCGCCTGAAACGAAGGGGCTCTAGCGCCGACTACTGGCCGGGCTTCGTCGACCTGATGTCGACGCTGCTCCTGGTGATGATCTTCCTGCTCGTCGTCTACATGCTGGCGCAGTACTTCCTGCAGCGCACCCTGTCCGAGGAGACCGAGGCGAAGGACGACCTCAACGCCCAGCTCAACAGTCTCGACGAGACGCTCGCCCTCGAGCAGCAGGCCAACGCGGATCTCAGGATCAACATCGCCCAGCTCGCGGATCAGCTTCAGTCCTCGCTCTCGGTCCGGGACCAGCTCATCGCCGAGCTTTCGATGATCACCGGCGAGCGCGACACGCTCCAGCTGCGTCTCAGGGAGATGACGGGGGAGGGGCAGTCCGCGCTCGCCGAAGCAGCCCAGGCCTCCATCAGGGCGGATGCCGGCGAGGAGAAGATCAAGGTCCTGCTCTCCGACGTCGAGCGCCTGCGCCGCGACATCGACGCGCTGAACGCGGTGCGCCGGGATCTCGAGTCCAAGGTCGGGATAATGGCGGCGGCGCTGATCGAGAGCCGGGGCGAGCTCGGCCAGAGCGAAGAGGAGACGGCAGCCGTGCGGGCCGATCTCTCCGCGCAGCGCGACACCACGGCGGAGCTCGAAGCGCGCCTCTCCGACGAGCAGGAGCGCACGGTGCTCGCCCAGCGCACGCTGGAGGAGCGGGAAATCCGCCTCGCCGAAGTACAGGCTCTTCACCTCGCGGCCCAGTCCTCGTACGACAGCACCCAGGCGGCACTGGACGAGAACCGCCAGCTCAGCGCGCGCCAGCGCGACCAGATCGCCGTGCTCAACCAGCAGATCGACGCGCTCAGAGAGCAGCTCGGGCGCGTCGAGGAAGCCCTGCAGATCTCGGAGCGCAAGACCCAGGAACAGGATGTCACCATCGCCAACCTGGGACAGCGCCTCAACATGGCGCTCGCCGCCAAGGTCGAGGAACTCGCCGCCTACCGCTCCGAGTTCTTCGGCCGGCTTCGGGAGGTGCTGAGCGACCGGCGCGACTTCACCATCATCGGCGACCGCTTCGTCTTCCAGTCCGAGGTCCTGTTCGCCCCCGCCTCCGACGAGCTGGGCCCGGAAGGTCACGACAAGTTGGCGAAGTTTGCGCAGGTCCTCAGGGACGTGATGGTTCAAATTCCGTCTGACCTGCCCTGGATCCTGCAGGTCGACGGCCACACCGACAGCCGGCCGATACAGACGGCCCGCTTCCCGTCCAACTGGGAGCTCTCGGCGGCGCGCGCGATCTCGGTGGTGAACTTTCTCGTCGCCCTCGGCATCCCGCCCGAGCACCTGAGCGCCGCCGGTTACGGCGAATTCCAGCCCCTCGACGCGCGCGAGGACGAGATCGCCTATCGCCGTAACCGTCGCATCGAGCTTAAGCTGACTCAGCGTTAGAGCGAGTCCGTCTTTGACGGACTCGCGACAGGCCGCGACCGCGGCCCGCCGCTCCTGCGGCGCCCTCGCGGAGGCGCCGGCCGTAGGCCGGCTGCCGTGAGCGACAAATGCTTCAAGGGATCACCCGGCCGCGCTGCGGGGCGCGGCGGCGAGGGCGTCGTGCGCCGAATCCTCTTCGCGGCCGTCGTCGAACTGGAGCGCCGCGAGCCTGGCGTAGAGCCCGCCCCGCGCCATCAGCGCCCGGTGCGTGCCCTCGGCGACCACGCGGCCTTCGTCCATCACCACGATGCGGTCCGCCTTCTGCACGGTGGCGAGGCGATGCGCGATGACGATGGTGGTCCGCCCTGCCATCAGCCGTTCCAGCGCTGCCTGCACCGCGCGCTCGCTCTCGGCATCCAGCGCGCTGGTCGCCTCGTCGAGCAGCAGCACTGCCGGGTTGCGCAGCACGGCGCGGGCGATTGCGAGTCGCTGCTTCTGCCCGCCCGAGAGCCTGGTGCCCTTCTCGCCGAGGAAGGTATCAAAACCCTCCGGCAGACTGTCGAGGAAGGCCGCAGCACCCGCCGCCTCCGCCGCGGCGCGGACCTCGTCGTCGCTCGCCTCGGGCCGACCGAAGCGGATGTTCTCCCGCGCGCTCGTCGCAAACATCACCGCGTCCTGCGGCACCAGCGCGAAGGAGCGCCGCACCGCCTCGAGCGAGGCCTCCCGCAGGTCGACTCCGTCCAGCGCGACGCGCCCATCCTCGGGGTCGTAGAAGCGCAGCAGCAGGTTGAAGACGGTCGACTTGCCCGCGCCCGAGGGGCCCACCAGGGCGACCGTCTCGCCCGGCGCCACGGCGAGCGAGAAGCCCTCCAGCGCCGGCGCGTCTGGCCGGGCGGGGTAGTGGAAGGTGGCCCGGTCCAGCTTCACGGCGCCCTGTTGCGGCTCCAGCAGCGGCTTCGCCACCGCAGGCGAGGGCGCGAGCGCGGGCTCCTCGTTGAGCAGCTCGGCCAGCCGCTCGGCGGCACCGGCCGCATGCTGCAGGTCGCCGTAGACCTCGCTGAGCGAGCCCACCGAGCCCGCGACCACCACGGCGTAGAACATGAAGGCGGTCATCTCGCCGCCGGTCATCTCGCCCTGGAGCACCGTGGTGCCGGCGATCCAGAGCACGAGGCCCACGCCGCAGAAGACCAGCAGGATGACGATCGCGGTCAGCATCGCGCGGGCGCCGATGCGCCGGAGTGCCGCGCGGAACGCAGCCTCCACGTGGTCGCCGAAGCGCTCGCCGCTCCGCTCCTCCTGGCCGAAGGCCTGCACGGTGCGGATGCCGCCGAGCGCCTCCTCCATGTGGCCGCCGACATCGCCCACGCGGTCCTGGGCCACGCGGGAATAGCGGCGCACGCGCCGGCCGAGCACGACGATGGGGATCACCACCACGGGCACCATGAGCACCACGAAGCCGGTGAGCGTCGGGCTCGTCACGATAAGCATGGCGCTGGCCCCGAGGAAGAGCAGCAGGTTGCGCAGCGCCGACGACGCCTGCTGGCCGATCACGGTCTGCAGTAGGGTGGTGTCGGTGGTGATGCGCGAGAGCAGCTCGCCCACCTTGTTGATCTCGAAGAAGGCCGGGCTCAGCCCCACCAGGCGGCGGAAGACCGCGCGCCTGATGTCGGCCACCACCCGCTCGCCAAGCCAGGAGACGAGGTAGAAGCGCGCAAACGAGCCGCCCGCCAGCAGCGCCACCATGCCCGCCATGTAGATCAGCGCATGGTGGAGCCGCGAGACCTCCTCCGCGCTGAGGCCGTCGTCGATCAGGACCCGGAGCCCCTGGCCCATCGCGAGCACCGCCGCGGCGCTGACGCAGAGCGCGAAGACCGCCGCCACGATCACTCCGCGGTAGGGCCGGAGGAAGCGGAACAGGTAGCGGATGCGGCGGATCTCGCCACGCGGCGGCAGGGCTGACGACGCCGGCGAATCGCCGGAGCGCCGCCGCCTCGCTTCCGATCCGAAGATGCTCACCGCTGCCGCCCCCCGTTCTGGTGGCGGCACGATAGTACCCGCGCGCCAAATCTTGGGTAGTGCGACAGCTCGGCGCTTGGCTCCAGTCCCCCGGGCCGCAGGCCCGGACGGCGCGACTGCGCCGCGCGCGAATGCGCGTAGCCAAGCGAGCGGAGCGAGCGCCCGGCGATTGAGGGAAATGAATAAGTTGGGGGACAGGGGGAGGTGGGGCCTGCGCAGAGGTACACAGACGCTTGCGCCGGGCGCGCCGCGTCTATATGAAAGCCGCGCGACAAGCGGGGCCCGCCATGAAGAAAGACATTCATCCCGATTACCACGAGATCACCGTCGTCCGGACCGACGGCAGCACCTTTACCACGCGGTCCACGTGGGGCAAGGCGGGCGACACGCTCACCCTCGATATCGACCCGCTGTCGCACCCGGTGTGGACAGGTGGGGCCCAGCGCATCGTCGACCGCGGCGGCCAGGTCTCGCGCTTCAACAAGCGCTTCGGCGACTTCGGGCTGAACTAAGTCCCGCACGCGCGAAGCGTGGTGCGAGCGCGGAATGTAGCGCGGGCCTGCAAGGTCATGCGCGAGAAACCAAGAGTCCCGAACGCCTGACTTCCCCCACCGTCATGGCCAGACTCATTCCGGCCATCCATGTCCCGCGCGTCTGAGAGCTTGTTCCTAAAGTCGCGGGTGGCCTCAAGACATGGTAATCCATCGGGTGTCGAGACCGATATGGAGGGTACCATGGCTTGGACTGAGGCCACCCAGGTGAACTATAGACGAGCGCATGACCATCGACAAAACGATC
>JAJDUK010000085.1 GCA_022826665.1 Alphaproteobacteria bacterium
GGCCGCGAACCCCGACATCAACATCATCAATGACGACAACGCCGCCGAAGGGCTGGCCAAGGTTCGGGCACAGGTGGAGTCGAACAACGTCACTTGGGACATCGTCGACATGGTCGCAGCCGATGCGATTACCGCGTGCGATGAGGGGTTGATCATGGAAATCGATCCCGACACGTGGCTGGCTCCCGCGCCGGACGGGACCCCTGCGTCGGAGGATTTCTTCGCCGGCACGCTGTCGCCGGGTGGCACCAACTGCTTCATCCCGCAGATCGTCTACTCCACGACCTTCGGCTATCGCACCGATGTCTTCGAGGGTGATCAGCCGTCCTCGATCGCGGACGTGTTCGACCTGGAGAAGTTCCCCGGCAAGCGCTCGCTGGAGAGGCGGCCCATCAACAATCTCGAATGGGCGCTGCTCGCCGATGGCGTGGCACCTGCGGATGTCTACGGCATGCTCAGCACGTCCGAGGGCGTGAGCCGTGCCTTGGCAAAGCTCGATACCATCAAGGATCAGGTGGTCTGGTGGACCAAGGGAGCCCAGCCGCCGCAGCTGCTGGCGGACGGCGAGGTCGTCATTGCCTCGGCGTACAACGGCCGCCTCTTCTCGGCCATCGCCGAGAAGAACCAGCCCATCGCCATGATGTGGGATCGGCAGATTTTCGATCTCGACGGCTGGGTCGTGCCGGTTGGCGTCAAGGATCTCGATGCGGTGAAGGCGTATCTCCACTTTGCCACCGACACGCAGCGCCTGGCGGACCAGGCGAAGTTCATTTCCTACGGTCCGGCCCGCTACTCGTCGGCGCCGCTCGTGGGCAACCATGCCGATCTCGGCATCGACATGAAGCCCCATATGCCGACCGATCCCAATAACGCCGCGACTATTTTCGACTTCGACTACGTCTGGTGGGCTGATCACCGGGCAGAACTCGACGAGGTGTTCAACACCTGGCTCGCGAAGTAGCAGAGCTTAGGAGGGGCGGGGCGCATCGTTGCGTCCTGCCCCCTTTACTTCAAGGCACCTGAGCGAGACGTAGGCCAGCGCGCATGTCGACGGTCGCCGATAACACCCTGCGAACCGCCGATGGCGTGCCATTGAAGACGAGCCTGCGGCGGGCGACGGCTCGCAGGCGCATTCGCACATTCCTGTTGGTCGTCCCTATTCTGGCGTTCTTGATGATTACATTCGTTTTTCCCGTCATCGACATGTTGTTTAGAAGCGTCGACAACCAAATCGTTTCATCCGTTCTTCCCCGTACAACGTTAGCTATTCAAAGCTGGGATCCAGGGAGCGAGGAGTTGCCGCCGGAATTCGTGTACGAAGCACTGGTGCTGGATATTCAGGAGTCATTCAAGGATAAGACGTTAGGCCGTGCCGGACGGCGCTTGAATTACGAAAAGTCCGGAGTGATGAGCTTGTTCCGGAAATCGGGACGACGAGCCAAACGCATCACCGAGACCCCCTTCAAGGACCAAGTTATCGCAATTGACCAACGCTGGGCAGACCTTGCAACTTGGCAGCTGATTTATCAAGAATCGAGCAGCGTAACCGAAAGCTACTTCTTGTCGGCTGTTGACCTTCGGGTTGACTACAAGGGCGAAATTTCCTGGAAGGCGGAAGAACGACGAATATACTTGTTTTTATTTTATCGTACATTATGGATGAGTGCGCTCATCACGATATTCTGCTTGCTACTCGGTTATCCGATTGCCTTCCTCCTGGCGACGTTACCGCCACGCCATAGCAATCTCTTGTTGATTCTCGTCTTGTTGCCTTTCTGGACCTCTCTGTTGGTCAGGACGACCGCGTGGATCGCGCTGCTGCAGTCCGAGGGCGTGTTGAACGACCTGATGGTCTTCCTGGGCATTATTTCCGAAGACGGTCGTTTGCAGATGATTCACAACAAGATCGGTACGTTCGTGGCGATGACGCATATTCTTTTGCCCTTCATGATTCTGCCCCTCTATTCCGTCATGAAAACGATTCCCTCTTCGTATATGCGGGCCGCACGCTCGCTCGGCGCATCGCCGTTCACTGGCTTTGTCAAGGTTTATATGCCCAATACCGTGCCGGGAATCGGCGCAGGCTGCATTCTGGTCTTCATTCTTTCAATCGGCTATTACATCACGCCGGCGCTGGTTGGAGGGCGAACTGGAACGTTCATATCGAACATCATCGCCCTTCATATCAGCGAGACTCTGAACTGGGGCTTGGCCGCAGCTCTAGGCGTGATTCTGTTGGCGCTCGTCCTGCTGCTTTACTTCCTCTATGACAGGATCGTGGGCGTCGCCAACATGAAGCTCGGATAGCGCACATGCCGCCGCCGCTGCACGCAACGCACTCGGAACGCGCTTGGTACTATACGTTCCGGACGCTGTGCGTGCTGATTTTCATTTTCTTGGTCGGCCCGATTTTCGTCATCATTCCGTTGAGCTTCAACGAGCTTCCTTATTTTACTTTCACGCCCGAAATGCTTGCCTTCGATCCGGCAGGCTACAGTACGAAGTGGTACCAAGAGTTTTTTACCGAGGATTCATGGCAAAGAGCGGTGCAAAATAGCTTCCTCATCGCGGTATTTGCCACGCTCATTTCGACATTCCTCGGCACCTTGGCGGCGCTCGGGCTCAGCAGGCCCGAAATGCCCTTCAGAAAAACCATCATGGCGCTGTTGATATCGCCGATGATCGTGCCGCTTATAATTTCGGCCGCGGGCATGTATTTCTTTTATGCGCGGATCGGACTCGCCTCGACGCATGTCGGTGTCATCCTCGCTCATGCCGCATTGGGCATCCCGTTCGTCATCATCACGGTGACGGCGACCCTGGTGGGCTTCGACCACTCGCTCACCCGCGCAGCCGCGAGCCTGGGGTCGAGCCCGACCCGGACCTTCTTCGTCGTGATCGTGCCGCTCATCCTGCCCGGGGTCATATCGGGCGCGCTGCTGGCGTTCATCACCTCTTTCGACGAAGTCGTGGTGGTGCTGTTCGTGGGCTCGGTGGAACAGCGAACGATTCCCTGGAAGATGTTCTCAGGGATCCGAGAGGAAATCAGACCCACCATTCTGGCAGTCGCGACGCTCTTGGTGGTCGTGTCGATCATTTTGTTGACGATGGTGGAGCTATTGCGGCGGCGGAGCGAGCGGCTGCGCGGGATTCGCTCGTAACGCCACATAGCGGCGCGTCTGCGAATGTTCTTGTAACGTTCTTCTGCGCCACCTATGCTGTGGCGATGAGGGACGTGCGCAAAGGGCGGGGGGCGGCGAGCAACCGGAGCGGGCGCTACGAGCGGCACGAACGGGAGGCGTTCGACGACGGTTGGGACACCATCAACGAGGAGCCGCGGCCCCTTCGCACTGAGGTGCGGCCCGATGCCAGCCGCACGGTGATCACCCGCAACAACTCCCCCGATCTCGGCTTCGACCGGTCCATCAACGTCTATCGCGGCTGCGAGCATGGCTGCGTCTATTGCTACGCACGCCCCACCCACGCCTTTCTCGGCCTCTCGCCCGGCCAGGACTTCGAGAGCCGCATCTTCGCCAAGCATGACGCGCCCGCCCAGCTGGAACGTGAGCTGGCCAGACCGGGCTATCGGTGCCGCATGATCGCGATGGGCACCAACACCGATCCCTACCAGCCGACCGAGCGGCGTCTCGCTCTTACGCGGGGTGTGCTCGAGGTGCTGGACCGGTACGAGCATCCCGTCGGGATCGTCACCAAGTCGGCGCTGGTCACGCGCGATGCGGACATCCTCTCCCGTTTGGCGCGGCGGCGCCTCGCCACGGTCGCGCTCTCGGTCGCGACGCTCGACCGCGACCTCGCCCGCACCATGGAGCCGCGCGCATCGACGCCCACGAAGCGGTTGGGGGCAATGCGCACGCTCAGCGTTGCCGGGGTGCCGGTGGGCGTGATGGTGGCGCCCATTGTCCCCGGCCTCACCGATCACGAGATGGAATCGATCCTCGAAGCTGCCGCTGAGGCAGGCGCCGGACGCGCGGGCTATGTCCTTCTGCGGTTGCCGCTGGAAGTGCGGGAGCTTTTCCTGGAATGGCTTTCGGTTCACGCGCCCAACAAGGCCAAACGGGTGGTCTCCCTGTTGCAAGGGATGCGCGCGGGCCAGCTCAACGACCCCAACTTCGGCTCCCGCATGACCGGCGCCGGTCCCTACGCCGACCTTATCGCTTCGCGCTTCGCCGCGGCGACGAAGCGCCTCGGACTGGCGCGGCGCGGGCCCGACCTCGACACCGGGCGCTTCCGCCCGCCCTGCTGCGACCCGGCGCAACTCGCGCTGTTCTGAGCCGCCGGCGCGCCCGCCAGGCGTGCTAGAACGGCTTCATGGCAGTGAGGCGCAAACAGCAGGAGCAGCCCGATCTTTCGCTGGAACGCGCAGCCGGCGGACGCGTGGCCGGCGTCGACGAGGCCGGCCGCGGCCCGTGGGCCGGGCCGGTGGTCGCGGCGGCAGTCGTGTTCGGCGGGGGCGGCCCACCGCCGCGGCTTCGCGTTGCAATCACCGATTCCAAGCTTCTCAAGGCGGAGCAGCGCGCCGCGCTCCAGCCGGCGATTCTGGCTAGTGCCGATACCGCTGTGGGAATTGCCAGCGTCGCCGAGATTGACAGCATGAACATCCTGCAGGCCACGTTGCTCGCCATGCGCCGGGCTGTCGCCCGCCTCGTCGATGCCCCCAATCTGGCGCTGGTCGATGGCAACCGTGCGCCCCGCCTGCCCTGCCCGGTGCGAACGGTGGTGGGCGGTGACCGCAAGAGCCTTTCGATCGCCGCGGCCTCCATCGTCGCCAAGGTGACGAGAGACCGGCTGATGGCGCGGCTTGCGGCGGACTATCCGGGCTACGGCTGGGAGCGGAACGCCGGCTACGGCACGGCAGAGCACCAGACAGCGCTCGCGCGGCTTGGGCCTTGCGCGCAGCATCGGCGCTCCTTTCGTCCGATCCGCGAACTCCTGGAAGCCGAACCGTGAGCAGCCGCGTGTCCGGCGACGACCTCGTCGTCTGTCCGCCGGGTGGCCTTCGCTGGCGCGGGCGCCTGTTTGCCTGCGCCATCGGCTGGGGCGGGGTTCGCTCAAACAAGCGCGAGGGCGACGGCGCGACACCCGCCGGCCGTTTTCCCCTCCGCCGGGTCTTCTATCGACCCGACCGCATGGCGCCGCCGCGCACGGCGCTCCCCATCACGCCGCTTAGCCCGCGGGACGGCTGGTGCGACGACCCCGGCCATCCGCTCTACAACCGGCCGCTGCGCCTGCCGCACGAGGCCCGCCATGAGGAGTTCTGGCGAGCGGATCATGTGTACGACCTGATCGTCATCCTCGGCCACAACGATGCGCCCGTGGTTCCGCGGCTCGGCAGTGCGGTATTCCTGCACGTCGCCCAGCCGGACTACGCGCCCACCGCAGGCTGCGTCGCCGTGGCAGCGGGCGACTTGCTGACGATCCTGGCCGGCGTGGGCAAACGCACGTGTCTCCGCGTGCCGCCTGTCGTGGCGCTTCCCGTCCGGGGCTGACCCTATCGGCACTCCTGACCATGGTACGGGTTACGGCCCGCGGCGAGCGCCCACTCCCGTTCAGGATGCTGCGGCCAGAGTCGTGCCTCCGCCAGTTGCAGAAAGCCGTCCCTGGTTTTCGGCGGCATTGGATTCCAGTAGGGTGCCAAGCAATCCGAAAAGGAGGAGGTCGTATCCCATGAGAAAATTTGCTCTCGCAATTCTGGCCGCCGCCACCCTGGCTGTGGCAGGGCCTGTTAGCGCCCAGGAAGACATGCCATTCGCGCTTGACTGGAAGTTCGAAGGTCCCTCTGGGCCGTATTTCGCGGCCATCGACAATGGCCATTTTGAAGCCGCCGGCCTCAACGTCGAGATTTCCGCCGGCCAGGGCTCACTGGATGCCATTCCCAAGGTCGCCACCGGTGCCTTCCCGGTCGGCTTCGCGGACATCAATTCTCTGGTCAAGTTCCTGGACCAGAATCCCGGTGCACCGGTCATCGCGGTCATGATGATCTATGACAAGCCGCCGTTCGCCGTCGTCGGCCGCAAGAGCCTCGGCGTCAGCGTACCGAAGGATCTCGAGGGACGGGTGCTTGGAGCACCTCCGCCGGATGGTGCCTGGGCCCAATTCCCGGCCTTTGCCACCGCCAACGACCTCGTTATGGGCAAAATCACCGTCGAGCCAGTCGGCTTCCCGACCCGCGAGCCGATGCTTGCAGAAGGCAACGTGGATGCCGTTACCGGCTATTCCTTCTCGTCCTTCCTGAACCTCGTGCGCCTCGGCGTCCCGGAGGACGACATTTCGACCATCCTGATGGCGGATTACGGTCTCGCGCTCTACGGGAACGCGATCATCGTGAACACCGACTATGCGGCCGCCAACGCCGACAACGTCACGGGGTTCATCACTGCGATCGCGAAGGGGTGGAAGGATGCCATCGCCGATCCGGCGAAGGCCATTGAGTCGCTGGTGAAGCGGAACCCCGCCGCCGATGCGGCGCTTGAGACACGTCGGCTTCAGCTTTCCATCGACGCCAACGTGCTCACGGACTACGCCAGCGCCAACGGAATCGGCGGCATCGATGCTGCGCGCATGGAGAAGGCGCTGATGCAGATCGCGGAGACGTACGAGTTCCAGAACGAGCCGGACGCTTCGCTCTATTTCACGGATGCCTATCTGCCCGCGGCTGAAATGAGAATGCTCCAGTAGCCTGACCGCGGCAGAGTTTTCTACATACGCCGGCCGGGGAGTCGGTTTCGGTGGATAAAACCTCTCCGGCCGGCGGCCAAACGCAGGGGTCAGAGGAAGCTCGGCCTGTCAGCGGGCAGCCTCCCACCGATGCCCTGATCGACATAAGAGACGTCAAGCTTACCTATGAGACCAAGGACGGAAGGCTGCCCGTCCTCGACGGCGTCGACATGCAGGTTCCCGAGGGAGGCTTCGTGGCCGTGGTCGGCCCGTCCGGTTGCGGCAAGTCAACACTCACGCGCCTGATCGCAGGTTTGCTGGAGCCGAATGCGGGCGAAGTCTGGCTACACGGGGAGCGGGTCACGGGCCCGAAGTCCTCGGTCGGCATGGCGTTCCAGAACCCTGTCCTGCTTGAGTGGCGTTCCGTGCTGCGCAACGTGACGCTGCCACTCGAGCTCGTGGCCCCGCGCATGCCCAAGCGGGAGAAAGAGGCGCGCGCGCTGGAGCTTCTGACCCTCGTCGGCCTCGAGGGATTTGAGCGCAAGCGGCCGAGTGAGCTTTCGGGCGGCATGCGCCAGCGCGCCTCGCTGTGCCGTTCAATCGTGCACAAGCCGGAAGTTCTGATCCTCGATGAGCCGTTTGGGGCGCTGGATGCGTTCACGCGCGAAGACCTCTGGCAGACGATGCAGAAGGTGAAGTCGGAGGAGCCGTTCACCGGCGTCATGATCACGCACGATCTACGGGAATCGATCTTTCTGGCGGATCAGGTAATCGTGCTTTCCGGCCGTCCAGCGTTCACGCAATACACGATGGATGTCCCGTGGAAGGGCGAACGGGATCTCGGCCTCCTCTACACGCCGGAGGGGACAGAAATGCTGGGAGAACTTCGGGACCAGATACAGATCGCGCAGGGCAGAGCCCCACGGGAGGAGGGCGAATGAACTGGCGCCTTTTTGCGCCGGTTATCGCGATCATCGTGTTCGCCCTGCTCTGGGAGGCGGTGGTTTGGGTGAACGACTGGCCAAACTACAAGATGGCCTCACCCTCGGATCTTGGACCCGCCTTCTGGAAGTTCCGCTGGTTATTCCTTGAGTACGGATGGGACACGCTGTGGCGAACCGTGGCGGGGCTCCTTCTGTCCGTGGCCGTCGGCGTGCTTCTCGGCATGATCATGGGGCTGAACCGGACCATGCGGGATGCGCTCTACCCGCTGCTCGTTGGCTTCAACGCCATACCCAAGGCGACCGTCGTCCCCATCATCGCGCTGCTGTTCGTCGGCGCGCACGACATGAACACGATCCTGATCGCGTTCCTGATTTCCTTCTTTCCCATCGCCGTTTCCGTCTCGATCGGGCTTTCCACTCTCGAGCCGGAATACCGTGACATCCTCGCCGCGCTCGGCGCGTCCCGATTCACGATCTTCTGGAAGATTGCGCTTCCCAAGACGCTCCCGGAATTCTTCGGGGCCCTCAAGGTTGCGGTCACGCTTGCCTTCATCGGCACGAACCTGATGGAGATCGTGGAACCGCATGGACGCGGCCTCGGCCATCTATTCGACAGCGGCAAGATAAGCGCGGACTATCCCCTGATGTTTGCCGTGCTCATTGCGCTCGCGGCCCTTGGCATTCTGCTCTTCTACGTTGTCGTGGTGCTGGAGCGCATATTCGCTGGCTGGGCCGAGCGCTCGCCGACGTGACCCTGACGAGACATGCGGGCTAGGATCGTGCCCGACGATTCCGCAAGGGAGGCAACGGTGGACATCGCGGCGCTGCGCGCGGCCGGCGCGCGTCATCTGATCCAGGGCGAGCTGCTCTCGGACGTGGTTCCGGCGGCGGACGGGCCGGTCTTCGTCCGCGCCGACGGAGCGGAGATCTTCGATTCCGAGGGCCAGGCTTATCTCGACTTCAACTCGGGCCAGATGTGCTCGGCGATCGGTCACAACAACCCGCGCGTGACCCAGGCGGTGCGGGAGGGTCTGGGCACGCTGACCCACGCGAGCTCGGTCTATTTCAACGAGCCGCAGCTGCGGCTTGCCGCCCGGCTTGCAGAGACCTTCGACGCGCCGCTCAGCCGCTCGCTCTTCATCCAGTCGGGTGCCGATTCCAATGAGGCGGCGCTGCTCTTCGCCCGGCGTGCGACCGGGCGCAGCGGCATCGGCGCGCTGCACCTGGCCTTCCATGGCTACACCGACGTCACCCGCGCCATCAGCTTCGCCGCAACCACCGCCGGCAACGGCCCCTCCATCCCGGACGTGCATGCGATCCCCGCGCCCTACGCCTACCGCTCGCCGGTGGGCGCCGACGGCGACGAGTGGTGGGCGCCGCTGCTCGCCATCGCCTTCGACCTGCTCGACCGCGAGTGCCCGAACAATCTGGCGGCGGTCATCGCCGAGCCACTGATCAGCGCGGGCGGGGTGATCGAGATGCCGCCGGGCTACCTCAAGGCGTTGAAGGCGGGGCTGGAGGCGCGGGGTGCGCTGCTGATCCTGGACGAGGCGCAGACCGGGCTCGGAAAGCTCGGCACCCTCTACGCCTACCAGCAGCACGGCGTGGTGCCGGACATCATGACGCTCTCCAAACACTTCGGCGGCGGCCTGCCGATCAGCGCCATGGTGACAACGGACGTGATCGCCGAGCGCGCGCTTGCGGGCGGGCTCACCTTCGGCCATTCGCATTCCTCCGATCCCATCGCCTGCACAGCGGGCTTGGCCAGCCTTGACGAAATCCTGATCGAGGACCTGCCTGCCAAGGCTCGCGCGGTCGGCACTTACTGGCAGGCGCGCATGGAAAGCCTGCAGCAGCGCTTCCCCATGATCGGAGACGTGCGCGGCAAGGGCTGCCTGCAGGGCGTGGAGCTGGTGCGCGACCGCGCCACCAAGGAACCCGCGAGCGAAGAGGCAAGGGAAATCTTCCGCGAAAGCTTGGGCGAGGGGCTGCTGTTCTCGGTGCGCGGCCAGCATCGCAACGTGCTCCGCTTCGTGCCGCCCTTCTGCACCAGCGAGACGCAGATCGACCGCGCCGCCCTGATCCTGGAGCGCGCGCTCGCGCGCCACGGCTGAGTCAGCGATGGTGTTGATTCGCGGCTTGGCCCTATTGGCCGGCAGGGCTCGCACATGACCCGGCCCACCGCAGGCGTACTCGCGCTCGTTCTCTGCGCGGCCCTGGTGCTGACCATCAGCAACGGGCTCCGCAGCAGTTTCGGCCTCTTCCTTACGCCGATGAGCCTCGACATCAGCATTTCCCGCGAGACCTTTGCGCTGGCCATCGCGATCCAGGGTCTCGTATGGGGGATCAGCCAGCCCTTCTTCGGCGCGCTCGCCGATCGCCACGGGGCGGTGCGAGTCATCTTGCTCGGGACCGTGATCTACGTCGCAGGCCTGCTGTGGATGGCCTGGGCCGACGGCGCGCTCGGGCTGCACCTGAGCCAGGGCGTGCTCGTCGCCCTCGGCATCAGCGCCACCGGGTTCGCGGTGGTGCTTGGCCCGGTGGGGCGCGCCGTGCCGCCGGAGCGGCGCAGCATGGCGCTCGGCGTCGCGGCGGCCGGCGGCTCCTTCGGCCAGTTCGCGTTGGCGCCGGTCGGCGGCGCCTTGATCGACGGCGTCGGCTGGTCCATGGCGCTTATCGCTTACTGCGGCATCGCGGCGATGATGTTGCCGTGTCTCGTGGGCATGCGCGGCAGCCACAGGCCGCCCGAGGGCAGCGCTCAGACGCTGAGCGAAGCGCTCGCCGAGGCCCGCGCCCACAGCGGCTTCTGGCTGCTCTGCGGCGGCTTCTTCGTCTGCGGCTTCCACGTCTACTTCATCGCGACCCACCTGCCGCCCTTCATCACCGACGCGGGGCTTGCGCCGATGGTGGGAGCAACGGCGATCGCCGTGATCGGGCTCGGTAACATTGTCGGCACCTTCGCCGCCGGCTGGCTCGGCGACCGGCACCGCAAGAAGTACGTGCTCTCGCTTTTCTACCTTGGCCGCGCGGCGGTCCTCGGAATCTTCCTCGTGGCGCCGGTAACCGAGGCGAGCGTTCTCGTGTTCTCCGCGCTGATGGGCCTGCTCTGGCTTGGCACCGTGCCGCTCACCAGCGGCCTTGTCGCCCAAATATTCGGGCCGCGTTACCTCGGCGCGCTCTTCGGCATCGTGTTCTTCAGCCACCAGCTCGGCTCCTTCCTCGGCGCCTGGCTCGGCGGCTACGTGTACGACACGACCGGCTCCTACGACGCGGTGTGGATGGCTGCGGTGGCGTTGGGCGTGGCGGCGGCGGTGCTGCACTGGCCGATCCGCGACCGGCCGCTCGTGCGGCACGAGGTCGGTGCGGCGTAGCCTGGACTGGAGCGAATAACGATAAGTTGCTTGGCGCGTCAGGCGCTGCGGGTTTACGCTGGCGCATGGTGCCCTGGAGACGCTGCCTGCGATGCCTGCCTGCGCTGGCACTCGCGTTGCTGCTGGCGCTCGGCGCTACGGGGACTGCCTTGGCGGATCAGAACGCCCCAGCGCTGGACGGCCTCTTCCGCGACCTCAAGGCCGCACAGAGCCCGCAGCTGGTCCGCCAGATTGAGGCGCAGATCTGGGCGCGCTGGTTCGACACCGGCTCCGAAAAGATGGACCGCATGCTTCGTGCCGGTGATATCGCGCTCTCCACGGGTCAGTACAACCGGTCGTACGCAATCCTTAACGGAGTCATCGAACTCCGGCCCGACCTTTCCGAAGGCTGGAACCGCCGCGCGACGCTGCGCTACCTGATGGGCGACTACGAGGGCTCGATCGCCGACATCGCTGAGACTCTCAAGCGCGAGCCGCGCCACTTCGGCGCGCTCTCCGGTTTGGGTCTTTGCCAGCTCAGGCTCGGCAACGAGGAGGAGGCGCTCGACGCGTTCGAGCAGGCGCTGATCCACAATCCCCACATGCAGGGCGTGAAGCGAAATGTGAAGGAGCTTCGCGACCGACTCGGCCGCCACGCGATCTGAACGCGCTGCGCGGGCACCGCTTAGCGCCGCAATGCCCGGCCTGGCCGCTCGCCGGTGGTCTGGCCCACCTCGCGCACGATGGTGCCGTTCACCATGACGATGTCGATACCGGCGGCGGGTCGGGTCGGCGCCTCGAAGGTCGCCTCATCGGCGATGGTCTCCGCGTCAAACATCACGAGATCGGCAAACGCGCCGGCGCGCACCTCGCCGCGATCGGTGAGGCCGAACTGGGCGGCGGTGAGCCCGGTCATGCGGCGCACCGCATCCTCCAGAGCGAGCAGGCCGAGCTCGCGTGCGTAGTGGCCGAGCACGCGCGGGAAGGTGCCCCAGAGCCTGGGGTGCGGGTGGCGGTCGTGGGGCAGGCCGTCGGAGCCGATCATGCTGTGCTCGTAGGCGATGATGCGGCGCACGTCGGCTTCGTCCATCATGAAGTAGATACCGCCCGCCGGTTGCAGCTTCGGCACGGCGGCCACCGGATCGAGGCCGAGCGCGGCGGCCACCTCTTCGAGGTCCTGGCCCGCATACTCCGGATGCGGCTCGGACCAGGTGACGATTACGCGCTCCGCTTTCTCCACCATGTCCGCCAGCAGCACCGTGGAGCCTGCGGTGTAGGGGTAGACGTCGAGGCCGACCGCCTGGGTCTCGCGGGTCTTCTCGATCATCGCGAGCGTGTCGCGGCTCCGCCCGAAATTCTGCCGCCCGGCGCACTTGTGGTGGGAGATGACGACGCCGGCGCCGGCGCGGCGGCCGATCTCGAAGGCCTCCTCCATCGCCTCCTCGACGCCGTCGTGCTCGTTGCGCATGTGGGTGACGTAGAGCCCTCCGGCGGCGCCCGCGACCTCCGCCACCGCCGCGACCTCGTCGGTGGTCGCCGCCTTGTTGGGGCCGTAGATGAGCCCGGTGCTGAAACCCAGGGCCCCGGCCTCCATCCCTTCGGCCAGCCGTTCCCGCATGGCGTCGATCTCGCCGGCCGTCGCCGGGCGGTCCACATCGTCCATGGTGTCGAGGCGGAGCGCCGAATGGCCGACCAGCAGGCCGGCATTGGCGGCCGGCGGCGCCTCGTCCAGCGCCGCCACGTAGTCAGCGAAGCGCGGGTAGCGGAAGTCGGCGGGCGGGCCGAGCAGGTCGAGCGGCGGCGGTACAGGTCGGCCGGGTGTAAGGGGTGCAAGGCTCACCCCGCAATTGCCCGCGATCACCGTGGTGACGCCCTGGCTGGTCTTGGGCGTCACGTCCGGGTCCACCAGCAGCAGGTTGTCGTCGTGGGTGTGGGCGTCGATGAAGCCCGGCGAGACAATGCGCCCGGTCGCATCGATAGTGCGTGCGGCCTTTGCGCCTGCCAGATCCCCCACGGCAGCGATGCGGTTGCCCGCGACGGCGACATCGGCGCGCACGCGCGGCGCGCCCGTGCCGTCGATCACCATACCGCCCGTGAAGAGGACGTCGTACTGCTGCCTCGCCGCCGCCATCGCCGCCTCCCGCTCCCGCCTGCGTTTGCCGGTGGGACCATGACGGCGGCGCCCGCCCGTGACAACAGGCTTTGGTCTCTGTGGGAGCGGCTAGTATGGTGCCGCTCGATGAAGGAAGAACTGAGCCCAATCCCCAGCGATGTTGACGAAAGAGAACCCGCTCCCACCAAGGGGCTGGGGACGGCGCTGCATGCGCTCTTCAGACCTCTTGGAGGCGTAGAGCTCGAGATTCCGCCGCGTGAGCCCATGCGCGAGCCGCCTCGGTTCGACTGATGCGTGCATGAGCGGCGACAGCACGGACACGAAGGACGGCGCGGGGGCCGATCTCGCGGCGCTGCAGTTCGGCGACAGCTTCTTCCCGAGCGGCGCGGTGTCGTTCTCGCTCGGGCTGGAGACGCTCCATGCCGACGGGATCGTGACGGACGCGGCTTCGCTCGAAGAGTTCCTTACCGACCAGGTGATGGAGCGCTGGGCCACGGCCGAGCGCGCCTTCCTCGCCGCCGCCCACCAAGCCTCCCCAGACTGGCCGGCGGTCGCCGAGATCGACGCCCTGCAGGAGGCGATGACGCTACCGCGTGAGCTGCGCGAGGGCTCGCGCAAGGGGGGCGCCGCGCTGCTCGGCGTCCACGCGCGCATGGAGACACCGGGCGCGGCGGCTTATCGTGTGCGGCTCCGCGCCGGTGAGGCGCACGGCCATCTCGCAGTCGTGCAAGGCGTAGTGCTCAAGGGCGCCGTCCTCGCCCTCGCCCGTGCCGAGGCGGTGAGTCTGCACGGGTACTGCGCGACGATCCTGGGTGCCGCGCTCAGGCTCGGCTTGATCGGCCACCTCGACGGGCAGATCATGCTGCGCGAGCTCAGGCCCCGGATGGCGGCGCTCCTGGCGCAGCCGGCACCCGGCCTCGACGAAGCGCGCTCCTACGCGCCGCTCGCCGATGTCGCCGCCGCCCGCCACGAGGAAGCGGCGGTCCGACTCTTCAGCAACTGATCAGGGTGGCCCACGATGCTGTTGACACCGACCGAGATGGAGCGGCTGACGATCTACACCGCCGCCGAGCTCGCGCGAAAGCGCCGAGCGCGCGGGCTCGCCCTCAACCACCCCGAGGCCGTGGCGCTGATCAGCGACGAGATTTTGGAAGGCGCCCGCGACGGGCGCTCGGTGGCCGAGCTGATCGAGCACGGCGCGACCATCCTCACCACCGACGATGTCATGCCTGGCGTCGCCGAGATGATGCCGGTGCTGCAGGTGGAGGGCACCTTCCCGGACGGCACCAAGCTGGTCACGGTCCACGAGCCCATCCGCCCTGGCAAGAAGGCGCGGGACGAGAGCGTGCGGCCGGGCGAGATAATTCCGGCGGAGGGCGAGATCGAGATCAACGCAGGCCGGCCGACCGCCACGGTCGCCGTCACCAACACCGGCGACCGGCCGGTGCAGATCGGTAGCCACTACCACTTCTTCGAGGTGAACCGGCATCTCGACTTCGACCGCGCAGCTGCCTTCGGCATGCGCCTCGACATCCCGGCCGGCACGGCGGTGCGTTTCGCGCCGGGCGAGACGAAGGAGGTGACGCTGGTCGAATTCGGCGGCAGCGGCGAGATGGTGGGGCTCAACGATCTCACCCAGGGCTCGCGGCGCTCCGAGAGCGTCAAGCAGGAGGCGCTGGCCCGTGCCCGCGCCCGCGGCTTCAAGGGGGCTTGAGCGATGGCACGGATGAGCAGGGCGGAGTACGCGGCGCTCTACGGGCCCACGACCGGCGACTGCGTGCGGCTCGGCGACAGCGAGCTCTTGGCTGAGATCGAGCACGACCACGGCGTGCCAGGCGAGGAGTGCCTGCACGGCGGTGGCAAGACGCTGCGGGACGGTATCGGCCTCGTCGCAGGGCTCGACAGCGCGGCAGGCTCGCTCGACATGCTGGTCTCCAACGCCGTCGTCATCGATCCAGTCCTGGGTATCGTCAAGGGCGATATCGGGATCAAGGAGGGCCTGATCGCCGGCGTCGGCAAGGCCGGCAATCCGGCGGTGATGGACGGGGTGGACACCAACCTGCTTTGCGGCGCCGCGACCACGGTCCGCGATGCGGAAGGGCTGATCGCGACGCCCGGCGGCATCGACGTCCACGTCCACTTTGACAGCGCGCAGCTTTGCGAGCACGCGATCTCGAGCGGGGTCACGACGATGCTGGGCGGCTCGCTCGGGCCGATCACCGTCGGCATCGACTGCGGCGGCGCCTGGAACGTCGGCAAGATGCTGCAGGCGGCCGAGTCCTGGCCGCTCAATTTCGGCTTCCTCGGGCGCGGCAACTCGGCCAAGCCGCTCTCGCTGGTCGACCAGATCGCCGGCGGTTGCATGGGGCTCAAGATCCACGAGGACTGGGGCGCCATGCCGGCGGCGATCGATACCTGCCTCGACGTCGCCGACGAGATGGACTTCCAGGTCCAGCTCCACACCGACACGCTCAACGAGAGCGGCTTTCTGGAGGAAACGCTGGCCGCGATCAGAGGCCGCACGATCCACATGTACCACGCCGAAGGGGCTGGCGGCGGGCACGCGCCCGACATCATCCGCATTACCGGCGAGCCCAACTGCCTGCCGTCGTCGACCAACCCCACCAACCCCTACACGCGGAACACCTTCGACGAACACCTCGACATGATCATGGTCTGCCACCACCTGAACCCGGCGGTGCCCGAGGACGTGGCCTTCGCCGAGAGCAGGATTCGCGCCCAGACCATCGCCGCCGAGGACGTGCTGCACGATATCGGCGCGATCTCGATGCTGGGCTCCGACAGCCAGGGGATGGGACGGATCAACGAGGTCATCTGCCGCACCTGGCAGCTTGCGTCCAAGATGCGGCGCCAGCGCGGGCGGCTTGCGTCGGAGCAGACCGCCAAGGGCGACAACGAGCGGATCAAGCGCTACATCGCGAAGTACACCATCAACGCGGCCCGCACTTTCGGCATCGACCGCCACATCGGCTCGCTGGAGGCCGGCAAGCTCGCCGACGTGGTGCTCTGGCGCCCTGCCTTCTTCGGCATCAAGCCGGAGCTGGTGATCAAGGGGGGCTTCATCGTGTGGTCCGCGATGGGCGACAGCGCCGCCTCGCTGATGACCTGCGAGCCGTTGCTGATGCGCCCGCAATGGGGCGCCTTCGGCCGGGCCAAGGAGGCGCTAAGCCTGAGCTTCGTTTCGCAGGCGGCGATGGAGGCCGACGTTGCCGGCAGCCTCGGGCTGGAGAGCCGCACCGTGCCTGTGCAGGGCACGCGTAAGCTCGCCAAGGGCCACATGCTGCACAACGGCGCCTGCCCCGAGGTCAGCGTGGATCCCGAGACCTTCGAAGTGCGCGTCGACGGCGAGCTCGCGACCTGCGAGCCGGCCGACGAGCTGCCGCTCGCCCAGCGCTACATGCTGCGCTAGAGCGCGCCGCGAGGGAGCCGGGGCACGCGCAGGAGCCGGGATATGGAGCAAATCCTGCGCGGCGCGCTCGTCGCCGGCGGCGACGGCACCCGCCGCGATATTGGCATCGCGGACGGGCGCATCGCCGAGATTGCGCCCACGATCGAGACCGACGCGCCGGTGCTCGACCTGGGTGGCCGCCTGGTGGCGCCTGGCTTCATCGAGACTCACATCCATCTCGACAAGGCCTGCATTCTCGACCGCTGCCGCGCGGAGCGGGGCGACCTCGCCGAAGCCATTGACGAGGTGGCGCGGGTCAAGCGGGGGTTCACGGCCGACGACGTGAACGCCCGCGCGCGACGCGTGCTCGATGCCTGCGTCGTCCAGGGCACCACCCACATGCGCACCCACCTGGAGGTCGACCCCGGCATCGGGATGCGGGGCTTCGACGGCGTGCTGCCGCTGATCGAGGCCTACCGCTGGGCGATCGACCTGGAGATCTGCGTCTTTCCGCAGGAGGGGCTGCTCAACAATCCGGGCACCGACGAGCTGATGGTGGAGGCGCTGGAACGCGGCGCCCGCGTGGTGGGCGCTGCGCCCTATACCGACAGCGACCCCGCCGGCCAGATCGACCGCGTGTTCGCGCTCGCACGGGAGTTCGATGTCGATATCGACATGCACCTCGATTTCGGCGAAAGCGCGGAAGCGCTCGACCTCGACCAGGTCTGCCGACTGACCGAGCGCTTCGGCTACGGCGGGCGGGTCACGGTCGGCCACGTCACCAAGCTCTCGGCCGCAAGCCCCGAGCACTTGGCGAGGGTGGCGGACCGCATGGCCGAGGCCGGCGTCGCCTGCACCGTGCTGCCCGCGACCGACCTCTTCCTCATGGGCAGGGGCGATGAGGCCAACGTGCGGCGCGGGGTCACACCCGCCCACCGGCTGCTCGGCCGCGGCGTCAACTGCTCGCTCTCGTCCAACAACGTGCTCAACCCGTTCACGCCTTTCGGCGATTGCTCGTTGGTGCGCATGGCGAACCTCTACGCCAATATCTGCCACGTGGGCGCACGGTCGGAGATGTTGGACTGCTTCGACATGATCACGCGGCGCTCGGCCCGCATTCTCGGTCTTGACGATTACGGCATCGCGGTCGGCAAGGCGGCCGACCTCGTGGTGCTGGACGCGACCGATCCGGCAGACGCGGTGGCAGCGATTGCGCCGCCGCTTTACGGCTTCAAACGCGGGCGCATGACCTTCCGGCGCCCGCCGGCGGAACTCCTCGGGCCGTCGTAGCGCCGCCACTGGCCCGACGCGGCAGCAGCGAAGATTCGGGCAGCACGAGCGCTTCGATCAATGAGCGGGCCGATTTGCGGCCGCGCCGGTATAATGCAGTGTCCCCCGGTGCCGCCGGGGGCCTCTCGCGCTCATGGTGGAAGAAGGAATCTCCGGTGAGGCGCTGGGGTTACATCACACTCATCGTCGGCATTGCGCTGGTCATCGGCCTGGTGTGCTTCCAGGGCGCCGGGGACGTGGCGGCCACTGTCGCCGCGGTGAGCTGGGGTATCGTCGTGGTGGTCCTGGTGCGTCTCGTGCCGATCATGCTGGACGGCTATGTCTGGCGGCTGCTCTTCCTGGAAGGCTATCGGCCGCCGGTGCTGACGGCGCTCTGGGCACGCTGGATCGGCGAGGCTGTCAACACGCTGGTGCCGGCGTTCCAGGTGGGGGGCGCCGTGGTGCGCTCGCGGCTCTTGGTCATGCGCGGTGTGCCTGGCCGGATCGCGGGTGCAAGCGTCGTCGTCGACCTCACCCTCAGCACGATCACCCTGCTGTTCTTTACCCTGGTCGGCATCGGCCTGCTGATGGCCCACCACGGCGAAAGCGATATCGCGCGCGCCATCGGCTACTGCGTTGCGGGCGGGTTCGTGGTCGTCGTCCTGCTCTGCGTCGTCCAGCAACGCGGATTCTTCGGCTGGATCATCCGCCTGGCGGCGCGGTTCGCCAGGGGCAAGGCGTGGGACAACGCCGTCGGCGGCGCCGAGGCGCTCGACGAGGCGATCCTGGATCTCTACCGACACCGCTGGCTGTTGGCCGGGAACGCGGCCGGTCAGCTCACAGCCTGGATGCTCGGCGCCGCTGAGGTCTACGCTGCGCTCTACTTCATGGGCTACGAGGTCAGCATCGCCGATGCGTTGCTGATCGAGAGCCTGATCCTGGCGACGCGCACCGCGGCCTTCTTCGTGCCGGGCGCCCTCGGCGTGCAGGAGGGTGTGCTGGTGTTGCTCGGCGGCATGATCGGCCTCGGGCCCGAGGTGGCGCTGGCGCTTTCGCTGGTCAAGCGGGTGCGCGAGCTGGTGATCGGCGTCCCCGGCCTCCTTGCCTGGCAGGTGGCCGAGGGCAAGAACCTTCTCAGTCGCAGCGCCCGGCGCGCGGCGGCAGCGTGCGCGCCGGAGCCGCCGGCCCCCGCTGCCTCCTCCGCCAGCCGCTCGCGGGAAGCTCTCTGAGCGCTCCGCAACCGCGCAGGCCGGGCGCCATCCACCCACCTTCACAAGCAACGACGTGTATCCGGAGACCGAACCATGGGCACGATGATCGACGGCGAATGGCACAAGGGGGACAACAGGACCGAGAGTGACGGGCGCTTCGTGCGAGCTACGACTTCCTTCCGCAACGCCGTCACCGCCGACGGCTCCTCGGGCTTTAAGGCCGAGCCGGGGCGCTACCACCTCTACGTCTCGCACGCTTGCCCCTGGGCGCACCGCACGATGATCGTGCGCGCGCTGTGCGGGCTCGAAGATGCGATCTCGGTCTCGGTGGTAGACCCCTACATGGGTGAGGAGGGCTGGCACTTCAGCAAAGGCCCCGGCTGCATCCCCGACAGCGTCAACGGCACCCGGTTTCTGCGGGAGGTCTACAAGCTGGCGCGGGACGACTACACGGGGCGGGTCTCGGTGCCCGTGCTCTGGGACAAGCGGGAGCGAACCATCGTCAACAACGAATCCGCCGAAATCATTCGGATGCTCAACACGGCGTTCAATGGCTGGGGCGACGGCGAGCCGGACTTGTACCCAGCGGCGCTCAGGGACGAGATCGATGCGGTCAACGAGCCGATCTACGAGCACGTCAACAATGGCGTCTACAAGACCGGCTTTTCCCGGTCGCAGGCGGCCTACGAGGATGCCTTCGATGCGCTCTTTGCGACCCTGGACGACCTGGAGGAGAGGCTAGGCACACAGCGCTACCTGGCTGGCGCGGGCATCACCGAGGCCGACTGGCGGCTCTTCCCCACCCTGGTGCGCTTCGACGCCGTCTATGTGGGGCACTTCAAGTGCAACAAGCGCCGGATCGAAGACTATCCCAACCTGAGCAACTACCTGCGGGAGCTTTACCAATATCCGGGGGTCGCGGACACGGTGAACATGGCGCATATCAAGGGCCACTATTACGGGAGCCACGTCAGTGTGAATCCCTCCCGCATCGTGCCCAAGGGGCCGGTGCTCGATTTCACGCGCCCTCACGATCGGGACCGCCTTCCCGGCGCGACGGTGCGAGCGAGTGCGCATTAGAGCGTGTCCGTCTTTGACGGATACGCGACAGGCCGCGACCGCGGCCCGCCGCGTCAGCGGCGCCCTCGCGGAGGCTCCGGCCGTCGTGCCCATAGGCGCGCGGAATCGCGCGACGGCCGGCTGCCGTGAGCGACAAATCGCGAGAGCGTTTCCGTATGAAATGCAAACGCTCTCGTCGGGCGCGGGGTCGATTGTCCGCGGCGGCCGGCACGCACTATAGTTGCGCCCGGCGGAGTCGGGCAGCGCGCTACGGGCGGGAGCCGCAGGCGGAGGAGACCAGCCATGACGGTCAGCGCCGCGAAGTTCGAGGTCGGCCAGGTCGTCCACCACCTGAAATTCGGCTATCGCGGCGTGGTCTTCGACGTCGATCCGTGCTTCCAGGGTACCGAGGAATGGTACGAGCAGGTCGCGCGCTCGCGCCCGCCCAAGGACAAGCCTTGGTATCACGTGCTGGTTCACGATGCGGCGCACACCACCTACGTTGCCGAGCGCCATCTGGAGACCGACCCGGAGGGCGGGCCCATCCAGCACCGGCTGCTGGCCCAGCTCTTCGGTGGTTTCGAGAACGGCCGCTACCGTACCGTTCGAGCTATCAATTGAGACCCAGGCAGGATTATGCTGCGTTGCAGCAAGATATTCACTTTAGCGTTGAGTTTGTTACAATCAGTTGTTGTTGCGGCGCAGCATAACGCGCCGGGGCGGCCGTAGGTCGCCCGCAGGCCTCACCAAGGAGGCAGCGACATGGCCAACCAAAGCCCAGTCCGGCGGCTCACCGTCCGCGATATCGCCCGCGCCAAGGGGGGCGAGCCGATCGTGAGCCTCACCGCCTACACGGCGCCTGTTGCCCGCATTGTTGACGAAGCCTGCGACTTCATCCTCGTGGGCGATTCGCTCGGCATGGTGCTCTACGGGATGGATTCCACGGTCGGCGTCACGGTCGAGATGATGATCGCCCACGGCCGTGCGGTGGTTCGCGCCACCCGACGGGCCTGCATCGTCGTGGACCTGCCCTTCGGCTCCTACGAGCAATCGCCTGCCCAGGCTTTCGGCACGGCCTCGCGCATAATGGCGGAGACCGGCTGCGCGGCGGTCAAGCTCGAAGGCGGGGAGGAGATGGCGGAGACGATCGATTTCCTCACGGCACGTGGCGTGCCGGTGCTGGGGCATATCGGGCTGATGCCGCAATCGGTGAATGCAGCCGGCTTCCAGGTTCAGGGCAGGACCGAGGAGAGCGCACGGCGCATCCTGGCCGATGCGCGGGCGGTCGAAGCCGCAGGCGCCTTCGGCGTCGTGATCGAGAACACGGTTGAGCTGGTCTCGCGCACGCTGACGCAGGAGCTCGCGGTGCCCACCATCGGAATCGGCGCATCGCCGGCCTGCGACGGCCAGATACTCGTTACAGAGGACATCGTGGGCCTCGCCGGCGCGTTTACACCCCGCTTCGTCAAGCGCTACGCAGAACTCGGTGACGGGCTTGCCGGTGCCGTGCGGGACTATGCCGCCGACGTGCGCGCCCGGCGCTTCCCCGGGCCTGAGCACACGGCCAACCTGACGGTGCCCAAGGCGAAATCCGAGGCCTGAGGACGGCAAGAGGCTCGAAGCGAGGGCCGGCTTCGCCACATTCCGAACACAAAGATTTGACAAGACCGGCGCTTATGCACAGATCATGCTGCATGGGCTCGAGCGTTTGGCTGGAGTCGGCGCTCCGGCCGTTGCGCACCCAGCTTCGGCGGTAGGGACGTGAGGAGACGATCCATGCACAGGTTCAAGTTCGCGATGCTCGGGTTGGCGGCGCTGGCGCTCGCCGCCTGCACCGAAACCACCGGCCAGAAGCAAAGCCTGGGCACGCTGCTCGGCGCGGTGGCGGGTGGAGTCGCCGGCTCGCAGGTCGGCGATGGCCGCGGCAAGCTGGTCGCCACCGGCGTCGGTGCGCTCCTCGGTGCCATGATCGGCAGCGAGATCGGCGAGTCGCTCGACCGCGCCGATCAGCTGGCGATGGAGCATTCAGCGCAACAGACGTTGGAGACGGCGCCCGTAGGCACGACGAGCACGTGGCATAACCCGGACAGCGGCAACATGGGTACATTTACGCCGACCCAGACATACCAGCAGAACGACGGGACCTACTGCCGTGAGTTCACCCAGACCGTGACGATCGGCAACCGCACGGAGGAAGCCTACGGCACCGCCTGCCGCCAGCCCGACGGTAGCTGGCAGATCATCTAGCGCCGGGCCACACGCCTCGGGGCCGTGCGTTCCGGTCGAATGGTCGATCGGAGTGCTCCAGCTTGAAGTTTTGCGGCGGGAAGACGCCGGTCTTATGATGATTCCATGAGAGAAATAGCCGCGAGAGAAGCCAAGAATCGATTCGGCAATCTGCTGGATGCGGCGCAGAGTGCACCTGTGCGGGTGACGCGGAAGGGCAGAGCCGACGGTGTGGTGATGTCAGTGCAACAGTACGAGAAACTGCGCGGCGCCGCCTGGGAGCGCCTGACAGCGACGGCCGACGCGCTGGGAGAGGAAGCCTCCAAGAATGGTCTAACGGAGGCTCGGCTCGAAGCGCTGCTGGCGGATGAAAGTTGAACGGGTCGTTCTGGACACGAACATCCTGATCAGCGCCGCGCTTCGACCGAATGGGCCGCCGCGTGCGGTCCTGGAAGCAGTCCGCTCCGAAAATGGAGTTCTGCTGTTTTCCGATGAGACGTTCAGCGAACTGCGAAGCAGTATCCTGCGTCCCAAGTTCGATCGCTATGTTGGGCGAGAGGGCCGTGAAGTCTATCTGGCCCAGCTCCACGCCGTCGCCGAGTGGGTATCGATAACGGGTGCTGCGCTGGGCTGCCGCGACCCGGATGACGACAAGCTTCTGGAAACGGCGCTGCTCGGAGAAGCCGATTGCTTGATCACGGGGGACGGGGACCTTCTGGCAATGTCTCCGTTTCGCCGAATGCCGATTCTATCGCCGTCGGCCTTCGCCTCTCTCCGGGAAGGCCGATAAAGGGAGTTGGAGGCGGCGGTTGGCGCCTGCAGTCCTGGATAGCGTCACCAGCCTGCGCGAGTCCGTCGCCGAGTGGCGCAGCGACGGCCTGACGGTTGCCCTTGTCCCCACCATGGGGGCGCTGCACGAGGGCCACATGGCGCTGGTCCGGGCCGCGCGTGCGCATGGCGGGCGCACGGTGGTCAGCCTCTTCGTCAACCCGACCCAATTCGCTCCCGACGAGGACTTCGCTCTCTACCCGCGTCAGCAGGCGGATGACCTCGCCAAGCTGGCCGAGGCGGGGGTCGAAGCGGCGTTCATGCCGCCCACCGATGTGATCTACCCGCCCGGCTTCGCCACCTCGGTGCGGGTGGAAGGCGTCACCGCCGGGCTGGAAGGCGCCTCCCGGCCCCACTTCTTCGACGGCGTCGCGACGGTCGTCACCAAGCTCCTGCTCCAGTGCCTGCCCGATGTCGCCCTCTTCGGTGAGAAGGACTATCAACAGCTCGTTACGGTGCGCCGCCTGGTCGCCGACCTCGACATCCCCTGCCGGATCGAGGCTGTCCCGACCGTGCGCGCGACGGACGGTCTCGCGCTCTCTTCGCGCAACGCCTATCTCTCGGCGGAGGAACGCCGGGTCGCACCAAAAATCTTCGAGGTGTTGAGCTGGATGGCGGCGGCATTGGGCGAGGGCACGGCGTCGGCCGATAGCATCGCCCAGGGCACGACCGCGCTCAGAGACGCAGGCTTCGCCCGTATCGACTATCTCGCGGTCTGCGATGCAGAAACGCTCGAGCCGGTCGCGCGGGTGGACAGGCCTGCCAGGGTGCTCGCCGCCGTCTGGCTGGGCGAGACGCGATTGATCGATAATGTGCCGGTGAGCCCCGCCGGCTGACGGAGCCCTCTACGGGGGATCAGTGAGAGTCTCGCGCTCCGCCGTCGATCTCGCCGGGGCCGTCATCCGTACCCTCGCGCCGGCGCGCATCGAAGAGCAGCGTCTTCGCCGACCAGAAGATCCCGATCGACAGGATGAGGGTGGCGAGCGCGACCAGCAGTGGCAGTCCGAGGTCCCAGGGCATGGGTTGCAAGGCCTTCGATCAGCGATCCTGCAGCGCTGAATAGCCAAGCGCCCCGGCCGCGTCAAGGCAGGGACATCCGCTTGACAGGCGAGCCAGTGCCGCCGCATGATCCGGCCCCCTTCGGCCGGGGCGACCGGCCGCCGCAATGGGGCCGTAGCTCAGTTGGGAGAGCGTCGCGTTCGCAATGCGAAGGTCAGGGGTTCGACTCCCCTCGGCTCCACCATCCCTCTCTTTCATGCATTCCCAAGGCGTCCCGAAACACCCTGAAAAATCTCCACGCGGACTATCGATTGAAGGTATCGTTTCAGCAAACGCCCCTTATACGCCAAACCTGTCGCCGACGCTGGCACCAGTCTCCTCGCTCGCGAATGCTCGCCTGGCCTTCGGCACGTTCCACTCTGTTGCCCACGGCGTCGAACGGATACCCCGCCGTGGAGGTGGGCCCAAATGGATGCTTCATCATCCATCGCCTCTCGGGCTTGTTGCGGGCTCCTGGTCTCTGGTTCAAGCGGGGCGGTCACGTTGCTCCACCTCGATCCACAAACTCTCGACGCCGCGCAGAACGATACCGTCCCTGTACCGGGGCTCGGCAGCCAGGCGGATCGACGCGAAGCGATCGAGCAGACCCCGGAAGGCGACGCGCGCCTCCAAGAGCGCCAGCGATGCGCCGAGGCAGTAGTGTATGCCGCGTCCGAAGGACAAATGGCTCTTCTCCGTGCGACTGATATCGAGGGCATCGGGGTTCGCGAACGCGGCCGGGTCCCGGTTCGCCGCGCCGAGCAGGGCGATCACCTTCTGGCCCTCGCGCAGGCGCTTGCCATCGATCTCCAGGTCCTCGCGGACAACGCGTCCGTCGAGCTGGACGGGGCTGTCGTAGCGCAGCAGCTCGTCGACGGCCGGCTCCAGCAGATCGGGTGCGTCCCGCAGGCACTGCAATTGATCGGGATGGCGGAGCAGGGCCAGCATGCCGTTGCCGATCAGGTTGCGCGTCGTCTCGTTGCCGGCCACCAGGATCAACAGCATGGTGGACAGAAGCTCTTCGCGGGAGAGCTTTTCGCCCTCCTCCTCAGCCGCCAGCAGAGCGCTGACGATATCGTCCCGGGGCTCGCGCTGCCGCGCCTCCACGATGGTCTCGAAGTAGGCGAACAGCTCCTCGGTCGCACGCCGCACGCCCTCGACCTGCACAGGGGTGAGGATCGGCTCGACGATGAGCGCGATGTCGTTGGACCAACCTTCGAAGCGGTCCATGTCTTCTGCCGGCACCCCCAGCATCTCGGCGATCACGGTCACCGGCAGCGGGTAGCCCAGGGCGGCGATCAGGTCGAAGCGGTCTTGGCCGGCGACCGCGTCCAGAAGACGGTCGGCGATCTCCTGCACCCGTCCGTGCCAGCGCGACACCGAGCGCGGCGTGAACGCCCGAGAGACCAGAGCGCGCAGCCGCGTGTGGTCTGGCGGGTCGATGTCCAGCATGGTGGTCAGCCCGACATCGTGGAAGCGGCGATCCTCGGCGGAGAAGCGCTTGTGATCGCGTAGCACGGCGTCGGCGTGCTCGTAGCGGGTCAGGACCCAGGCATCGACCAGTCTCATGCGGTGGATCGGATCCCTGTCCCTCAGCCGGCGATAGACCACGTAGGGGTCTCTCGCAACCTCGTCGGAGAGGGGATTGTAGGCGACCCCAGACTCGAGCCGCTCGTAGGCGAGGAGCACCTGCATGGCGACCGGCTTGACGAGACTGGCGACAGCTCCCAGTGCATTGATCATCGACCATTCCCTCACCAGGTGACGACCGCTCACCCATACTAACCCAGGGCCGACTCGACGCAGGCCGAGCTCACCATCCTTGCGCGATCCTGTCCGCGTTCTTCGGATGGTTCGAAGGATCGCACTCGATGGACCCCGTTCTCGCCGCGGGCTTGGCTCATCTCTGGTTCGTCTCGATCCGCCCCTTCGAAGACGGCAACGGGCGCATCGCAAGGGCGCTCACCCACTGCTCGCTCGCGGTCGGCTTCTGCCCCTTGGCGGCACGCGGGCACGGGAGTCGGCCGCTGCAAGGAACCATGCGACGAAAAGCCTGCGGGGGATCGGCAGCCAGCCTTTCGGACCGGAAGCCCGACACCGCCGCAATGGCTGCCGGGGGACAACCGAGTGATGCTGCAGCGGCTGCCGTGGGAGCGGCAGCGCAGGCAGCGTCCAAACTTTAGTAGGCTTCGTGAAGGGCGGGCTTCAGGGCCTTCATCTCTTCGAGGCACCGCCCGGTGCCGAGTGCGACGCAGTGCATGGCCCGATCCGCGATGGTAACCGGCAGCCCCGTCGCGTGGCGCAGCACGTAGTCGAGGTTGCCGAGCAATGCACCCCCGCCGGTCAGCACGATACCCTTGTCCACGATGTCCGCCGCAAGCTCCGGCGCGGTGTTCTCCAGCCCCACCTTGACCGCGTCGACGATGGCGCCCACAGGCTCTGCCAGGCTCTCGGATATCTGCCGCCGGGAGAGCACGATCTCCTTGGGCACGCCGTTCATAAGGTCGCGCCCCTTGATGTTCACGGTCTCGCCGTCGCCGTCCTCCGGCGGACACGCTGCGCCCAACTCCCTCTTGATCCGCTCCGCGCTCCCCTCTCCGAGCAGCAGGTTATGGGTGCGACGCACGTAGGCGATGATGCTCTCGTCCATCTTGTCGCCGCCCACGCGTATGGAGCGCGAATAGACGATGCCGCCGAGCGAGAGCACGGCAACCTCGGTGGTGCCCCCGCCCACGTCGACCACCATCGAGCCGGTCGCCTCGGTCACCGGCAGGTTGGCGCCGATGGCGGCCGCCATCGGCTCCTCGATCAGGAAGACGCGCCGCGCGCCCGCGCTATCGGCCGCCTCTTGGATCGCACGGCGCTCAACGGCGGTGGCGCCGGACGGCACGCAGATGACGATCTGCGGGCTCGCGAAGCTGCGTCGCTTATGCACCTTTCGGATGAAGTGCTTGATCATCTCCTGCGCCACTTCGAAGTCGGCAATGACGCCGTCCCGAAGCGGGCGGATCGCCTCGATGTTTCCCGGAGTGCGGCCGAGCATCCGCTTGGCCTCGTCGCCGGCGGCGAGCATGTGCTTCCTGCCCTTCCGGGTGACAAAGGCCACCACCGAGGGCTCGTCGAGGACGATGCCTTGCGACTTCACGTAGACCAGCGTGTTCGCGGTCCCTAGGTCGATCGCCATATCGGCGGAAAGGAACCCCCACATGCGCCCTCCTCCTGAACGGCTGCACAGTGCGCGGGTCGCATCCGGCATCCGCAGGCACGACCCAGGCCCGGATCGCCGTATCCGGGCACCTAGACCGATTCGCGGCATCCTGGCAACCGGTTCGCCATTCCCGTCGGGAACGGCACATCGATCGTGGCGCTCTCCGCGCCGTCCACCCGAGGCGCTCTGTGACCTCCGGCGGGACGTGGCAGGCAGGCCCGGAAACGAGGCCGGAACTTGTCCTGCTTGCACTGGCAGGCTTGCTGCTGGCTCGGGCCGTTCGCGGCAATGATCTGCGCGGCGGCGGGAAGCCTGCCGGCTTGGCTCGCCCTCGTATTCCTGAGCCGATAAGCGGGGCGGCGCAACCGCATACGCTCTGTGCGATGACAGCCACTTTGGGCGGGGAGCGCAGTCAGGGTTCGACGACGCTGCGCGGACACACACCCGCCAGGGATGTAAGAGCTTCCGCAACGCCTTCGAGGCGGGGGTCCTAAAGACGTTTCCAGGCCACTTCGATGTCAATAGCAGGTATCGCGCAGTTCCTTTCGGCCTCAATAAATGCTGAACGGGAAGTAGCGGCCGTTGATTGCCAAGTAGGTGCCGTCGGCGAGGATTTCCGCGAGTGCGCGGTTCAGGTCCCTGCGCAAGGCGTCGTCTTCGTGGCGCACGGCAAGGCCGATGCCCTCGTCGAGCCGGAGGCCTTGCCCGACGTAGCGGAAAGCGGCGCCGTCCGCACTCTGGAGCCAGGAGTACAGGCCGAGGCCGTCGCCGAGAACCGCATCCAGGCGGGCGCCGGCGAGGTCGCCCAGCAGTTCCGACTGGCTGCGGTACAGCTTGATAGTCGCCACATCAGCCAGATTGTCCTCGAGCCAGTCTGACGAAACTGTGGCTCGCGCGACGCCGATCGTCGTTCCGGCCGGCCGGTCGGGGTGGAAGTCGGAGTCCTTGTTCGCGATGAAACGGGCAACGTTGCTGTAGTAGCGTTCGGTGAAGGCGACCAACTCCCGGCGCGGCTCGGTGATCGACATGCTGGCGGCGATCACGTCGAAGGTCCCGGTGCGCAGCTCCGGAATCAGCGTCTCCCACTCGTGGTGCCGGAGCTCGCAATCGACGCCCATCCGCTCGCAGAGCGCCAGTGCGATATCGATATCGAAGCCGCCGAGCTTGCCCGCATCGTCGACGTAGCTGAACGGCGGATAGTCGCCTGTGGTTGCGATGCGAAGGTTGTTCGCTGCGGCATCCGCGCTCGCTGCCATCAAAGCGAGGCCAATGACGGCCGCAACCCAACGCAGCGGTCCGACTGAAAAAGGTAGCTTCACGGCTCCATCTCTCCTGCCAGGTTCACGTTGTGCTGCCAGCGCGACCTCCACGCTGTCCACTCGGGCGAGTCGTTAAGATGGTAGAACTCTACTCAATGGAGAATGATTTTACGTGCCAATACTCACGATAATGGTGCTCCTTTTGTAAACAGCGCATGGGCTTCGTCGCCTCGCTGCGGAGTCCGCGGCATGGGCTCAGGAATTGCGATCTGGAGTCCAATCTGCGCGACGGCTGGATCTCCAAGGGCGACGGCGTTCAAGTGGCCGCGTCAGGCTTTGATCGTCCCCGGCGGCTGTGCTCACGACTCAATTCCGATTCCGACGTGACAGGCTTAGCGTATAATTTATGAGAAGGATACTAGTTTTTCCAATATAATACGCATAATTTATTTCTATTGCCGTAAGAGTCTCAGAATGAGTTTTGTGTTTCCAGATGACCTTGGCCTTGGCGGTGACGGGCACCGACATGGTCACGGTGCGCCACACCAAGCCGGACAGCATTCGGTTGTAGGACGCGGCCAACAACGGGGCGAAGACCTCCGGCGACCAGCAGGCGCAAATGACATGCGCGAAGTGCTCCCGAGGCTCGGCACCCGGTCCATCGCCATTCCCCGATTTTCGCGCGCGAGGGGGGCGATTTCGATCCCTCGGCCCCGGCCCGTTGGGTCGGCAATGTGACGGCATCGCTGGAGATCCGGGCCGGGTGCCGTCGCGCACTGCGTGCCGGAAGGGCACCCCCGTTCGGGGACGACACTCCGGTCAAGCTGCTTGTGCTCAGGACCGGGTCGCACGCGGTCCGAAGCCTTCTCGTTATACATGGATCGCGCGCACGGCACGGTGGCCAGGAGGCCGCCCGTCCTGGCTCCGGTGAAGGGGAGAAGACGCGATGAGGACAGGACTCACGATCGCGGTGCTGGCGGGCGCGGTCGCACTCGCGGCCTGTACCCGCACGCTCGATCCTCCGACGGCAGAGGAACAGGCGCGGGAGACGCACGGCGCGATCGTGAGCGGCGCGAACACGCTGCTCATGGGCGATCGGCTCGGCTATTTCGCGACGGACGACGCGGTGGAGCGGACGAACACGACCTGTCGGGGCGACACCTGCGCGGCTGGATTCATATCTCTGAGAGGCGTGAGAAGCTTCGGCGTCGAGGAGTCGGAGCTGACGCTGCTTCGGGAGCGCCGCGGCGTGTCCCTGGTTCGCCAGGAAAGATCGGGGACCGACCGCGGCTACGAGGCCTATGGCGGCTGGCTCGAGCACAGCCTCTTCGGTACTCGGCTGACGCGTTTCACTGAGGAGGCCGGCCCCAGCCGGGGGGCGTCGATCGTCTCCAGTTATTCGCTCGGCTTTTCGACCGGGGAGAACCCCAGCGCCGAGGGCTCGGCCCGCTGGGAAGGCCTGATGCTCGGCCGCGACCTGCGCGCATCCGCCGGCCGCGGCCAGGTGATCCGGGGAGACGCCGACGTGACGGTCGAATTCGGAGCGGCCGCGATCACGGCGGATGTCGCGTTCACCGACATCGTCAACATCGAAACCGGCGCTGCGCAGAACGACATGGCCTGGCGCGGCATGGCGGTGGAGGACGGCGGCTTCGCCGGGCGGTATGCCCCCGGCGACACCGTCTCGGGTCGGTTCTACGGCCCCAGTGAGGAGGAGGTCGGCGGCGTGTTCGAGCGCGACGGCATCGCAGGCGCGTTCGGCGGGCGGCGGACGTCCGCGCCATGATCCGTCGCGTGCCGGTTTTGTCCCTGCTGTCCCTGCCGGCGCCGGAAGAACCCGGGGAGGGTCGAATGAGAAGAGGATATCCGAGCGCGTTGGCGGCGTCTGCGGTCGCGCTGGCACTGGCGGCCTGTACCGGCTCCTCCGAGCCGCCACAGCCGACGGCGGACGAGCTGGCGCGGGCCTCCTATGCAAGGATCGCGAGCGGCGCCAATACGTTCCTGATGGGCGATCATCTCGGCTATTTCGGAACCGACGACACGGTCGAGCGGGTGGGCGTCAGGTGCCTGGACGATACCTGTGCGGCTGCGTTCACGCGGTTCTTCCGGTCGAGCGAAGCAACCGTTGGTATCGCAGAGCTAAACTTGCTCGGTGAGCGCCGCGGCGCAAGCCTGGTCGTGGAGGAAGCATCGACCGATAACGTGGACGCCCATGTGTACGGCGGCTGGCTCGACCACAGCCTGTTCGCCACGGAATCCGCCTTTCTCAAGAGCGACCGCTTCCCGGACCAGGGCGCGACGGTGGCATTGAGCTATTCGTTCGGCTTTTCGAGCGGTGAGAACCCGAGTGCCGCCGAGGGCTCGGCCCGCTGGGAAGGCCTGATGCTCGGCCGCGACATGCGCGCCTCGCCCAGCCGCGGCCAGGTGGTCCGGGGCGATGCCGACGTGACGGTGGAATTCGGTGGGACGGGCATGGCCGCCGATGTTGAATTCACCGATATCGCCAATACCGAGACCGGCGAACGGCGGGACGACATGACCTGGCGCGGCATGGCGGTTGAGGAGGGCGGCTTCGCCCGGCGCAACGCCCTCGACGATACCATCTCGGGCCGGTTCTACGGCCCCAACGAGGAGGAGGTCGGCGGAATTTTCGAACGCGACGGCATCGCCGGGGCGTTCGGCGGCAGGCGCGCTGCCGACTGACTACTGCCCGCCCTCCGGCGGCAACAGGAGGAGACCGACATGAGATCATTTTCTGCCTGCGGCCTGGCGATGGCCGCCGTCCTCTCGCTCGCGGCTTGCGGCGGCGATTCCGCGCCCGAACGGGCGCTCACCACCGCCGAGATTCGGGAGCTGACCGGCCTGTCGGCGCCGGTCGAGACGGCGGAGGTGCAGCAGGAACGCAGCCTGGACGTCTTCGCCCGCGCCGATTCCCTGATCCTGTCCACGATGCACGGGGAGACCGGCAACGCCGAGATTCCGACCTTCCGTCTCCTGACGCAGTGCAGCGGAACGCAGTGCACCGTGACCGAGCCCCTGAGCGGCGCCGTCGATACCATCGAGCTTGCCAATACGCCTCTCAGGCAGGGCGCCGCCACCGCCATCGGCTCGAAGCACGGCATCACCCTGTTGTGGGAGTCCTCGACGCATACGGGAGCGGACCTTGCCAGTCTCGGCGCATGGCTGGAGCACGGTTCGTTCGCGATCCTGAACGAGCGCCAGACGAGCGAAGAGGGCACGGTGGATGTCTGGTACGGGATCGCCGTGGGCGAGCTCACGGGAACCCCTCCGGCCGGGAGCGCAACCTGGCTCGGCATTATGGTGGGAACGCCCGTCGACGGGGACGCGCACGGCGAGCGGCTCGTGGGGACGGCGGCGCTGAACTACGACATGGCCGTCGGCGGCCTCGATGCGGCGTTCAGCGGTATCAAGAACATCGACCGCGGGACGGCGCACGACGTTGAGACGGTGATCTTCTCCAACCTCGTGGTCGGTCCGGACGGGACCTTCGCGACCGGCGAGTCCGGCACGCGCATCCAGGGCGGCTTCTACGGCACCGGACACGCCGAGGTGGCGGGCATATTCGAACAATCCGACATCGTCGGCACCTTCGGCGCGACGCAGCAGTAGGCGCCCGGTCCAGGGAGGCCGGCGAGGCTGTCCGGAGCGAACCGGCAGACGACCAATCGAGCGAGAACAGGAAAATGAGCGCGACCTTTACACTCAATTTGGAAGCGCCGCTGGACGAAATCGAGTGCATTCACACGGCGGTCGACATCCTGGCGGCGGCCGATGGCTGGGAGCCCGATTTCATGTTTCAGATCAGGCTCGCGCTGGAGGAGGTCGGCACCAACATCGTGCAGTACGGATACGACGAAGCAGGGAAGAAGGACATCCGCATTACACTCACCTCCAAAGGCCAATCCCTCACTATGGGAATTGTCGACGACGGCAAGCCCTTCGATCCGTTCTCCGATGCACCGCCGCCCGATCTCGACTCCTCAGTCGCGGACCGCCCCATAGGTGGCCTCGGCATCCATCTCGTGCGGAGGCTGATGGACGAAGCGCACTATCGGCGCGAGGACGGCAGGAACAGGGTGGTCTTGATCAAGCGGAGGAAGCCTTGACGCGCCGGGGCAGCCGTTCCCATGCCGCGATCACCGTGCTGACGTCATTGTCCGATCCCAGGGCCCCACTCCACAACAGCAGCCATGCGACGATAATGTCTCGCGTCCCGCTCGGAAGGCGGCGCGGTGCAGAAATTTGTGGTCGCTCTGAGAGGAGAAAACATCCAGCATAGGCTTGCGTTACTCGGCGATTCGGATCATCCCACGAAGATCGGTTACGACCGCTTTTGCGGCAATTCAGCGCTGCCGATCTTCCCTGGCAAGGTCGCTCCTATCGGCTTCTGTTCATCGTCGATACAAGGACGAGCAAATGAAGCTCAACGCAATCGTCGGCATCCTGACTACCCTCTGTGTATCGATCACCGTCCTTGCGGCGGACGGTTACGCAAGCACTCTCGATCACGTAAGGGCGGCGGGCACGCTCAGATGCGGCATCAATCCGGGCCTGCCGGGCTTCTCTCATACCGACGATACGGGCAGATGGTCCGGCTTCGAGGCGGCCTATTGCCGGGCGCTGGCGGCGGCCGTGCTGGGCGATCCAGACAAGGTTTCCTTCGTCACTCTGACCGGCAAGACGCGCTTCCCGGCATTGGCCTCCGGCGAAGTCGACATCCTGTCGCGTAACACGACCTGGACCTTCTCGCGCGATGTCGACCTGGGCTTCACCTTCGTCGGCATCAACTACTATGACGGCCAGGGCTTCCTCGGCCACCGGGAGCTCGGCGTGGAGAGCGCCACCGAGCTGGACGGCGCCTCGATCTGCATCCAGACGGGCACGACCACCGAGCTCAACCTGGCCGACTTCTTCCGCGTCAACGGTATCACCTACGAGCCGGTGCCGCTCGAGACGAACGCCGAAGCCCGTGCGGCGTACAAGGCGGAGCGCTGCGACGTCTACACGACGGACGTTTCCGGCCTGGCGGCGACAAAATCGACCTTCGACGACCCGGACGCGCACATGATCTACCCGGAGATCATCTCGAAGGAGCCGTTGGGACCGCTGGTGCGCCACGGTGACGACCAGTGGGCGGACATCGGGCGCTGGGTGCTCAACGCGCTGATCACTGCCGAGGAGCTTGGCGTAACCCAGACCAACGTCATGGAGCTGGCGAAGGGAACGGATCACCCGGAGATCAACCGGATGCTGGGATCGGAAGGCTCTCTGGGTGAGATGCTGGGCCTCGACTCGCAATGGGCCGTGCGTGCGATTGCGGCGGAAGGCAACTACGCCGAGATCTTCGAGAAAAACCTCGGCGCCGGCAGCCCGCTCGACTTGCCGCGCGGCCTCAGCGCGCTTTATTCGGAAGGCGGCGCCCTCTATTCGCCGCCGTTCCGCTGAAGTGTCGGAGAGCCGCCGCCGGCCGCCGTGCCGGCAAACCGCCGTATGTGGATAGGCGCCCCGGCTCGGTTACGCCGCTACCGATGACTGGTGGCACGACCATAGGCGCCAAGCCGGGCCTCCCTTACAATGAAGATGTGCTTGAAGATTTGCTGACGCTGGCGCTAGGAGACGCAATTTTCCTCTACACTGACGGCGCGACAACTGGATGAGGCTTGAAGGTCACCCCCACCCCGGTCGCCACTGCATTTGGCAGCGAGCAACGAGGTTGCTAGGCCGATGCCGCGGTGGCGGGCGGGACGTGGCGCCGCAGTGGGCGACTGACTGCGTTGGGCCTTCTCAAAGTCTTTCGTCGCGCTCGGACCGCGGTGGAATCGAAATCCGAGAAAGGGTAACAACCGCACAATTCCCACCATTTGGCGGCGACCCATTGCTTCTGCCCGTCGTCAACATCTGAGTAGGACGGCACGATGCTGACATTCGTTGAAGAGACCTGTCTCTTGCTTCTGGATGAGAAAGGCAGCGAATTCCTGCCCATACACCCCAACATCGTGGAGTGCGCCCTGGCCGGCGCCGTGCTTGTAGATCTGGCGTTCACCTATCGGATCGACACCGATCCTAAGACGCTGACCGTCATGGACCGTACGCCGATCGGCGAGGCCATGCTCGACCGTATCCTGGCCAAGATTGGCGAACAGGGGGAAACTTCCGATACTGGCACTTGGATAAAGACGTTGTCCGCCGACGAGTCGGCAGCCATTCAACAACAGGCACTCGACCGACTCGTGGAGCGAGGCATTCTGGAGCAGCAGGATAAGAGGTCTCTCTTGGGTTTCCGCAGACGCCGTTATCTCACCGTCAATGGCGAGGCGGCGCGCGAGATCAAGGACCGCATAAAGACACTCATTCTCTCGGATGACATACCCGATCCCCGGGATACCGCGCTGCTCTCTCTGCTGGATGCCTGCGGCATTCTGCCCGACATTTACCCCGGAGGCGAGTTCAAGAGCGCCGGCGCGCGAATAAGACAGCTCCGCAACATGGACCTTGTTGGCCGCGACGTGTTCAACGCCGTTGCCGACATCGAACGCGCAATCGTCACAACGCGTGCACACGGAGCCTACTGAGGTCTGTCGAAGACTTGCCGAAGGAAGCAAGGGATCGTTCACAAGTGTGATGGTGCTAATCGTCCGGCCGTAAATGAAGTTTGGGATCAAACCTAATTGTCAAACGATCGCGCCAAGATGAGTCAAGAACATCGCTACACGAGCGCCTCTCTAAGGCGTATGAAGAGCACTACACCACAGGCGTTTTCACGAATCGCAAAAAACGAGTTGAGCAATGACACAAGAGCCAAGCGCTGAGACACTAGAGATGCGTTCGACTCCCTACAAGATTCTCGTCGTAGACGACGAACCTGACTTGGAACGTCTCGTTCTGCAACAGATGCGCCGGGAGATTCGCCGCCAGCAGTATGAGTTCGTCTTCGCTCACAATGGTATCGAAGCTCTTGAGCGGCTCAGCCAGGATCAGAACATCGATTTGGTGGTCTCGGACATCAACATGCCCAAGATGGACGGTCTTGCGCTCCTTGAAAATATTGCTGAAGTCAATGCGGACGTGCGTTCCGTGATCGTGTCAGCTTACGGCGATATGAAGAACATTCGTACTGCGATGAACCGGGGCGCTTTCGACTTCGTGACCAAGCCTATCGACTTTGCAGACTTGAAGGTCACGATCGAACGAACATTGCGCAACCTGATTTCGTGGAGAGAGGCAACAGAATCGCGCGAAAAACTTCTAGCAATACAGAACGAACTCGATGTAGCCAGCAAAATGCAACAGTCGATTCTTCCGACCGTCTTTCCCGCAGATTCTCGGTATCAGGTGTTCGGTAGTATGTCGCCCGCTCGGGAAGTAGGCGGGGATTTTTTTGACATTATGAAATTGGAAGAGGGACGTATCGGTATTGCGGTCGCGGATGTCTCCGGCAAGGGCGTTCCCGCTGCCCTTTTCATGATGTCTTGCCGTACTCTTCTCAAAGGCGCAGCCATCGGCACCGCTCGCCCTGGCGCGGTGCTGAAGGAGGTCAACCAAGTTCTTCAAGACGATAACGAAGCGATGATGTTCGTCACGCTCTTCTACGCAATTTTCGATCCGGAAAGCGGGGAAATGGTGTATGCAAACGGGGGCCACAATCCGCCAATCATTGTTCAAGCCGATGGAAGCTCCAGCGAGATTCCCGTAACGAGTGGGATCGCGCTCGGGGTGATGGCCGACGTTGACTTTGCGGAAGACACGCTACAGGTCGCGCCAGGCGAAGCAGTCGTATTCTACACCGATGGCGTTACGGAAGCCGAGAATGCCAAGGCAGAGTTGTTCGATATGGAGCGGCTGCGGCTGGTCTTCAACGGAGTGCCCCCGAAAGACGCGAAAGAAGCCAACAAGGCGGTTTTCGAGGCCGTGAGCGCATTTGCAGGCGACACGCCGCAATCCGACGACATCACTTGCATAACGCTCTATCGCGACGAGCCATGCGGATAAGTGTTAGGCTCTTTTCCCGCTTCGACGCGGGTGAGCGACAAGCGGCGGAGCTTCGACACATTCCCGTCTCGTTTATGCGAGGTGGCCCCGTCGCGCCCGCAGAGCGAGCGCTAGAGCGTCCAACCTGCAACGATACAACAGGGAAGCGGAAGAAGCGGGCAAGTGGTTTGTGCCTGGCCCTCCTCATGGCCGTCTGGTTCACACTTCCGGGTGCCGCGGCGGTGCAGGCGGAAGAGCCCGGGGTGACCGACCAGCATATCCTCTTCGGACAATCGGCGGCTTTCAGCGGTCCCGCGCAGGACCTGGGTAAGAACCTGCGGCTCGGTATCCAGGCGGCGTTCGAGGAAGCGAACCGGCGCGGCGGCGTGCACGGGCGCACGCTGGCGCTTCGGTCTCTCGACGACGCGTACGAGCCGGAGGCCGCGATCGTCAATACGCGCCGGCTGGTCGTGGAGGATGGTGTCTTCGCCCTGATCGGCGCCGTCGGCACACCGACCTCTCGCTCCGCTGCCCCTATCGCTGCCGATATGGGCGTTCCCTATCTCGCGCCATTCACCGGTGCCGAGTTTCTGCGCGATGCCAAGTGGCGGAACGTGATCAATCTGCGCGCGTCCTACTACCAGGAGACCGAGGCAATGGTCTCCCGCCTTATCGGAGATTTGGGAATCGACGGGGTCGGGGTGATCTATCAGGACGATTCCTTCGGGCAGGCCGGCTATCGCGGGGTGCGCCGGGCGCTCGAGCGGCGCGAGCTGGAGCCGGTGGTGATCGGGGTCTATCCGCGCAACACGACCGCGGTGAAAACGGCACTGCTCGACGTGCAGCGTTTGGATCCCGAAGCCGTCATCCTGATCGGGGCCTATGAGCCGGTCGCCGCGCTGATCGCCTGGGCGCGGCACATCGGCTTCGATCCGGTCTTTCTGACCATTTCTTTCGTGGGCAGCAACGCTCTGGCAAGAGAGCTTGGCACCGCAGGGACCGGCGTCTTCGTGACCCAGGTGGTGCCCTTTCCTGACGGCGACGAGCCTGCGGTCACTGTTGCGTATCGCCAGGCGCTGGCGGCCAATTCACCAGAAGCCTCACCGGGTTTCGTCTCCTTCGAGGGTTACCTGGCGGGCCGCCTCGCGATCGAGGGTCTCGAGCGCTGTGGACGTGAGATCGACCGGTCCTGCCTATTGGACAGTTTACGCCGCGCCGAAGTCATCGACCTCGATGGCTTCGGGCTTCGCTATGGCGAAGGTGACAATCAGGGGTCGGACGCCGTCTTCGTTACCGTGATCGGTGGGGACGGCCGCTACCATCCCATCGACACACTTCGGCTCGCCGTGCAGCCATGACCACGTTGGCAAGACGGCTGCTTGACAGTCGCTTTCGACTCTCGACCCAGCTCTATCTGGGTATCGGGGGCGCCGTCGCGCTCACCGTCGTCGCCAGTCTGGTCGGTCTGGTCTCCTTCGATCATGTGGGCGACGTCCAGCGCCGCGTCAACGAGGGCAGCGTGCCAGAGATGGTGACGGCCTTCGGCGTGGCGCAGCAAAGCGGTGCTCTCGTCGCCGCCGGGCCGAGGCTGACCGCCGCAGCGACGCCGGAAGAACTCGCCCACACCGTCGCGGATATCTCACATGACCGGCAAGCCTTCGAAGCCCAGGTGGCTGCGCTGCCGGATCAGGGAGCGGAGGAGCCGCGCTTCGAGCGCATTCGCGCCCAAGGCAATGCCGTGCTCGCGAATGTCGGCGCCATCGAAGAGTCGGTGGCTGAAGGCTTCCTGCTCGCCGAGCGCAGCGAGGCGTTGCGCGCCGAAATCGCAGCCCTGCAAAGGGAGCTTGCCGCAGCATTAATTCCGGCCATCGACGACCAGCTCTTCTACACGATGACGGGCTATCGGGAACTCGGCGAGGCGCCGGCGCCCCGCGCGGTGCACATGTCGGAGGAGGAGTTCAACCGCTACCGCCACATGGCGGGATTGCAGGCAAATGCCACGATTGCGATCCAGCTTCTGGCGAGCGCGTTCGACCTCTCAGACGTCGCCCTGCTGGAACCGCTGCGGGAGCGCTTCGAGGCCTCCGCCGGCAAGATCGAGCGCGGCTTGTCAGCCCTGGGCGCCACGCCCCTCCATGCCAGGATTGCACCCGCCTTGTCCCGTCTCGTCGACCTGGGTCTGGGCCAGGATCAAGGCTTCGATCTGCGGGCTCACGAACTTTCTCTCGATGAGCGTCAGACGGCGTTGCTCGCGTCCAACAACAATCTTGCTGTCGAACTCGCCGCCGAGGCAGAGGGGTTGGTCAGCGCGGCGCGTGAGAGCGTCCAAAACGCGGCTCAGGCGTCCTCGTCGGCGATCAGTACCGGCGGCAATCTCCTGCTTGCGATCAGCGTGACCAGCATCGTCGGGGCGGTGCTGATCTCATGGCTGTTTGTCGGCCGCGTGCTGATGCGGCGTCTCGGGCGGCTTTCGGATCGGATGCGCCGGATGGCCGAGGGCGATATCGAAGCGGAAGTGGTGGTCGACGGACGAGGCGAGGTCGCGGACATGGCCGCGGCGTTGGAGGTCTTTCGCCGTCACGCGCTCGAAGTCCAACGGCTTAACTTGGTCGAGAAGCTGGCAGAGGAGCTCAAGGGCAAGAACGAGCAGCTCGAGGACGCACTCGCGAACCTTCAGCGAGCACAAGACCAGATCGTCATGCAGGAGAAGCTTGCGGCGCTCGGCGAGCTCACTGCCGGCGTGGCGCACGAAATCCGGAACCCGCTGAACTTCGTCAAGAACTTTTCAGACGTAACAGAGCAGCTGCTGGAAGAACTCCTGGAAGAGCTGCAAACGGTTCTCCCTGAGCCGGTCGACGGGAAGGAGGACGAGAGCAGTGCGCTGATCCGAGAGATCAGCGCCGACATCACCGAAAACCTCAGACTGATTCGGGAGCACGGCGAGCGCGCAAATCAGATCGTACAGCACATGCTCAGCATGGGGCGTGATTCGGGCGGCCGGCAACCGACGGACATCAATGCCTTGCTCGACGAGCATGTGCGGCTTGCCTACCACAGCGCCCGGGCAAGCGATGACAGCTTTCAACTCGACATCGTCCAGGACTTCGATCCGGCGGTGGGGTCGCTCGACGTCGTCACTCAGGACGTGGGCCGCGTCTTCCTCAATCTGGTCGGCAATGCCTGCCAGGCGACTGCCGAGAGGCGGCGCGCCGAGGAAGCCGCGGACGCAGCGGATCCCGGTCCGGATGGCTCAGAGGGGGACGCTTACGAGCCGACGCTCACCTTGGTCAGCCGGCGATCCGAAGAAGGGGTCGAAATCCGGATCAGAGACAACGGGAGCGGGATCCCACCCGACATCATCGACGACATCTTCAACCCCTTCTTCACGACCAAGCCGCCGGACCAGGGCACCGGCCTGGGCCTCGCGCTCTCAAGCGATATCGTCCGCCAGCACGGCGGCGAAATCAGAGTGGAGTCCGAAGTCGGCGTGTTCACCGAAATGATCGTCACGCTGGCCGCGCAACCGCCTCAGCAGACCGAGGACGACGCGACCGAGGACGAGGCGGAGTTAGAGGACGAGCACCCCAAGGAGTCGCCCTTGCCATCGTGAAGCGAGGCGGGAAGCCACTCTTCGGGCATGCCGCATAGGCGAGGAGAGATGGGCATACCTCGAATGAGGTCGTCGACGAGGAGAAGCGTCCTTCGGTACGGCCTTGCCGGTTGCCTGTTGGGTTTTGGCTGGCGTCCATCCGGCGCGGCGGCATCATCGGGCGTGACCGACAGCGAGATCGTGCTGGGCACGTCCGCCGCGTTCTCCGGTCCTTCCCGCGGTCTCGGCATTGAGCTCTTCCGCGGGGCCAGTGCCTATTTCGAGCACGTCAACCGCAACGGTGGCGTCAGGGGCCGAAGAATCGTTCTCAGGACCTATGACGACGGCTATCAGCCCGACCCGTCGGTTCAGAACACGATGACCCTGATGCTGGAAGACGAGGTCTTCGCCCTGTTCGGCTATGTCGGGACGCCGACGGTCACGCGCGTCCTTCCCATGCTCAAGAAGTTTCAGGAGAGACAGGTCTATCTCTTCTTCCCGTTCACCGGCGCCCAGCCGCAGCGGGAGCCGCCATACGGCCCCTTCGCCTTCAATTTGCGCGCCTCCTACCGGCAAGAGACGGCCGGCTTGGTTCAGAACTTCGTCGGGATCGGCCGCAAGCGCATCGCAGTCTTCTATCAGGCTGACGCTTACGGCCGCAGTGGTTGGGCGGGCGTGCGCCGTGCCTTGAGACCGTTCGGCGAGCGGATCGTCGGCGAGGCAACCTACGGGCGGGGCTCCAAATTCACGGGCATCATGCGCGATCAGGTGGAGATCCTGAAGGCATCGCGCCCGGATGCGGTCATTTGCATCGGCGCTTACGCCGCCTGCGCCGCGTTTCTCCGCGACGCGGTAGACCTTGGGTTACGCGTGCCCATCGCCAACGTGTCCTTCGTCGGCAGCGAGAACCTTCTCAATCTCATCACGCAAAGGCGTGACGATGGCGAGCGCTACACTGAGCTGCTGGTCAACTCGCAGGTCGTTCCCAGTTATCACGATGTGGGGATTCCTGCTGTCCAGCAGTACCAGGAATTGATGGCGCGATACGATCCTCAGCCGCCGCAGGAATTGCTGAGAGAGGATTACACGCCCTTCTCGCACAGCTTCGTCAGTCTGGAGGGCTTCCTCAACGCCAAGTTGATGGTCGAGATCCTGGATCGCCTTGGCGACAAGCCGGATAGAAGTGCGCTGGAGGGGGCCGTCTTCAGCATAAGGGATTTCGATTTGGGAATCGGCGAGCTGGTGTCGTTCGGGCCGGAGCGCCGCCAGGGTTTGCAGAAGGTCTACTACACCGTTGTGGACGAGGGCCGCTTCGTTCCCCTGGACAGTTGGGAAAACAGGTTCGGCTGACATGAAAATCCAGAAACTCTTCCGAAAGACTCTGTTCGGCGTATTTTTCCTGTTCGGCGTAATCGGCGTATCGACATCGGTTCTCTGCATTTACACGGTCGATACGCACCTGTCCGAAGAATATGAATCGAACAGCAAGGATATCGCCAAGACAATCGCCGATGCCAGTGTCGACATCCTGTTGAACAGGAATCTGACGGCTCTGCAGTCCCTCATCGACCAGTTCGTCGAGATTCAGGGAATCAGCTACATCTACATCACGAGCGAGACAGGGGAGTTTCTGGCGCACACCTTCGTTCCGGGCATTCCGGAGGAGATCAGGACCGGTGACACGACCAGCATGGTGACGGTGGAACGAAGCCTGCCGGGCATGGGCGATTTCGTCGAAGTCGCGAGTCCGATCCTGGCGGGCGTTGCCGGCGCGGTCCACATCGGCAGCGACACCGGGCTGATCGCGTTGAAGGTGCAAAGAGCGATCGGCCAGCAGATCTATCTCATCTCCATCATCTTCGTAGTCGGCATTCTCGCCGCGATCTGGCTCGTCGGCCAGGCAGCCAGACCGGTCGACGGCGTTCTCGCCTTTGCGGTGAAGCTCGCACAGGAGCGGGAGGCCGACGGCAGAGGAAACGAGAAGCTGCTCGCGCGCAATGACGAGGCAGGAGAGCTTGCGCGCCTCTTCCTCCACTTCTCGCAGGTGATGGATAGAGACAAGGCGGACGGGCTCTCGCAGCCGGGCGGGAAGGAATAGCCTTCCGGTGGCTCATTCTCGCGCGGCGGCAATTCTCTATTGCACCGTCCTGCAGGTTTGCTTCGGGACCGTCTATGCGTGGAGTTTCTTTCAAACGCTTCTCGTGAGGCAGCTCGGCTGGTCGTTCACCGACACGGCGCTCGCCTTCAGTATCACGATCTTTTCTCTCGGCATGTCTGCTGCGGGTGCAGGCATGATTCTGCCCAAGGTGGGGCCGCGACGACTGGCGCTTGCCGGCAGCGTGATGTTCTCAGGCGGGTACATGATTGCCGGCCTCGCCCTGCAGCTCGACAGTCTCGCGCTCTTCTATCTCGGTTACGGCGTGATCGGCGGCGCCGGGATCGGGCTCGGCTACGTCACGCCCGTCGCCACGGTGGCGAAGTGGTTCCCGGACAAGAAGGGACTGGCGACGGGCATCGTCGTCATGGGCTTTGGGATCGGCGCGGTGGTTCTCAGTAAAGGACTGGCGCCCTTGCTGGTGGTTGAGACGGAAGGAGATCTTCCGCTTCTGTTCATCTGGCTCGGCGTGGTGTTCGCCGCGGTGTTGATCCCGTGCAGTCTGGCGCTGCGGGATCCGCCCGCGGAGCTCGCGAGTCGTCTAGATGATGCCACCGCTTCCAGCAGCGTACAGGACGAGCCGGACTCGACCGCGCGCTGCCTGTATTCGGGCGAATTCGCCGTCATGTGGCTCGTGTTCTTCTTCAACATCGCCGCCGGCATCGCCGTCATCAGCTTTCAGTCACCGTTGCTTCAGGACGTGTGGGGACTTGCCGACCCGTCGGTGGAGCCGGAAACCCTCGCGGAATATGGCGCGACGCTGATTGCCGCCAGTTCGCTCTGCAACGGATTCGGCCGGCTCTTCTGGGGATTGCTGTCCGATCGCATCGGCCGCATCCGCGTGTTCAGAATCCTGCTGGCCAGCCAGATGATCGTCTTCGGCATTCTGATGACCGAGCGCGATCCGTGGATATTCTCGGCTCTCGTCTGCTACATCATGCTTTGCTTTGGCGGGGGCTTCGCGACGATGCCCTCTTTCGTTCTCGACGTCTTCGGCGCGAAAAAGATGTCCGCGGTCTATGGCGTCATGTTGACGGCCTGGGCGGCGGCCGGCGTCTGCGGCCCCCTCTATATCGGCTATCTCAAGGACCAGTACCCCGACCGCGCCATCATCTACTGCTTCCTGATCGGCGTTCTGATCCTCGGGCTCGGCTACGTGTTCTCCTACCTGTTGAACGACAAACGCATCCGACTTCAACGTCCGAGCGTGGAAAGCACGCTGCGCGAGCACGGAATTGCGATACCGCGTCGCAGGCTGCGACCGTGGTGAGAAATGCGGGTTAAGGCGCGAGGAATGGCGCACAAACGACGGAACGGCGCCGCCGGTGGGGCTGACACGGGTCTCGAGTCTTGGCGCCGCTCGAAGATCACAGACAGGACGCCGCCACCTGGATCGTCGCGAGGGTGCGGGCGGTGGAGGCAGGCTTAGGCGGCGGTTATGGGCGCCGTCGCGGCGTGGAGCCAGTCGAGAGCGTCCGCGCGGTCCGCCAGTAGGGGTGCGAGGGTCTCCGCTACGCGCGCGTGGTAGGCGTCGAGCCAGGCGTGCTCGTCCGCCGTCAGCATGGCAGGCTCGATGAGGGCGCGGTCGATGGGAGCGAGCGTCAGCGTCTCGAAGCCGAGGAAGGCCCCGTCGGCGTCGTCGGCCTCCGTCACCGTCACCAGGTTCTCGATGCGGATGCCGTAGGCGCCGGTCTTGTAGTAGCCGGGCTCGTTGGAGACCACCATGCCGGGTGCGAGCGCCGCGCCCGAGCCCATGCGAGAGATGCGCTGCGGGCCCTCGTGCACGTTGAGGTAGTGGCCCACGCCGTGGCCGGTGCTGTGGTCGTAGTCGAGGCGCGCCTGCCACAGGAACTGGCGCGCGAGCGTGTCGAGCTGCGCACCGGTGGTGCCGCGCGGGAAGCGTGCCGTCGCCAGCGCGATATGGCCGCGCAGCACGCGGGTGAAGCGGTCCCGGTGCTCGGGCTCAGGCCGGCCGATCGCGACCGTGCGGGTCACGTCCGTGGTGCCGTCCAGGTACTGCCCGCCCGAATCCACGAGGTAGAGGGTGCCCGGCTCCAGCGTGCGGTTGCTCTCCGTCGTCACCCGGTAGTGGACGATGGCGCCGTTCGGGCCGGAGCCCGAGATGGTATCGAAGCTCGGCCCCCGGTAGTGCTCGCCGCCGGCGCGCATCGCCGTCAGGCGCGCGACCGCGTCGAGTTCGGTGATCGAGCCAGGTGGCGCGGCCGCGAGCCAGGCCAGGAAGCGGGTGAGCGCCGCGCCATCCCGCCGATGGGCCGCGCGGATACCATCGAGCTCGACCGCGTTCTTGCAGGCCTTGGGCAATGCGCAGGGATCGGCGCCGCGAATCACCTCGGCACCTCCCTCCGTCAGCCGATCGACCATCCAGACCGGCGTCACCGCCTCGTCAATCAGCACCGCCTTGTCCGCGTCGGCGAGCGCGTCGAGCGCGTTCGCCATGGTTTCCGGCGCCTGCACGTGCACGGCATTGCCGAGATGGGCCGGAACCTCGGGGAGGAGCTTGCGGCGGTCCACGAACCAATCCACGCCGCCGTCGCCGTGCACGATCGCGAAGGAGTGGGGGAGGGGGCTGTTGGCGACATCGGCGCCGCGCACGTTGAGCAGCCAGGCGATGGAATCGGGCGCGCTCAGGACCGCGGCGGCCGCGCCCTTCTCGGCCAGTCGGGCGGCGACGGTCTCGCGCTTCTCGCTCGCCTCGGCGCCCGCAAAGCGCGCCGGGTGGGGGGCGATGGGGCCGAGTGGGGCCGGCGGCTGGTCCGCCCACAGCGCGTCGATGGGATTGTCCTCGCACGGGACCAGGCGGGCACCGGCGGCGCGGCAGGGCGCAGCGAGCCGGTCTCTTTGGCTCGCGCCGTGAAGCCGGGGGTCGTAGCCGAGCGCGGCACCTTCCGCGAGATGCTCTTTGAGCCATTCGTCGGGCGGCTCCTCGGTGATGTGACGGTGCTCGTAGAGGCTCCCGTCCACCTGTGCCGCCGCCTGCAGGGTATAGCGCCCGTCGACGAAGAGCGCAGCCTGCTCGGCCAGCACGATCGCCATGCCGGCGGAGCCCGTGAAGCCGGTGAGCCACGCCAGCCGCTGCGAGCGGCGCGCCACATACTCGCCCTGATGCTCGTCGCTGAGCGGCACCACGAAGCCGTCGAGGCCACGCCTGGCAAGCTCGGCCCTGAGCGCCGCAAGCCGGGCCTCCTGCTGTGGAGTGCCGATCCCGTCCGGCGCCTCGGCGCAGAAGCGCCGCAGTGCGTCGAGCCGTTCGGCCAGCGCAGCGTCTGCCTCGGCAGCGGGGTGGATCAGGCGGAGCCAGTCTCGATTCTGCACCGCCGCCGCGGCGACACCCTGCACCAACGCTTCGACCTCATGGATTGGCGTGTCGATACCGGCCTCGGCGAGCGCCTGCGCCAGCGCGCTTCGCCGGTCGGTTGTCGCGTTGTCTTCTGGCATGGAGCGTTTCTGCCAGTGCGCTGCTCACCGCGTCAATATCAGCGTGACCCAGGCGCCGAGCCGGATACGCCGCCGGAGCCGGAGCCCGGCCGCGCGGAAGGCCGCGAGCACCAGCCGCTCCTCGCCGGCGAGGAGGCCGGAGAGCACAGCAGCGCCGCTCGGCCGCAGGTGCCGGGCGAAGGCCGGCGCCATCCCGGCGATGGGCTTCGCCCTGATGTTGGCGACGATCAGGTCCGCCCCGCCGAGTCGCCGTACGGTGTCCGCACGGAAGCCCTCGCCCTGTACCGCCGTTACCCGGCGGGAGAGCCCGTTCCGCCGCACCGTTTCCCGCGCCGTGGCAACCGCTACGGGGTCGCTGTCGAGGGCGAGCACCCGCGCCGGCCAGAGCCGGGCCGCCGCCACCGCAAGGATGCCGGAGCCCGTGCCGATATCGAACGCTCGGGTCACGAGTCGGCGTCTGGCCAGCCAGTCGAGCGCGAGCAGGCAGCCTTGGGTCGATTCGTGGCGGCCGGAGCCGAAGGCGGGGCCGGCATCGACGCAGATGACGAAGCGTCGGCGGGGCGGGGACCGGTACGCGCCCACGATCGTCAAACGCCCCACCGAGACGGGTGGAAAGGAGGCGAGGGACTGAGCTTTCCAATCGGCGGGGCCCACCGGCTCGACCGACGTTTCGTCGGGCGCGACGCCCGCCGCGCTCAGCAGCGTGCACAACCGATTTGGCCTTGGGTCATCTCCTGTCGTGGCGGCGCCGAACAGGGTCACGCGCAGTAGGTCCACCGGGGCTTCCTCTATCGGGTGTATTGCCTTGATCGTCTCGGCCACCACGGCATCTGCGTTCTCTTCGAGCGCCGGCTCCAGTGCCTCAAAAGCGGCCCGGTCGAGCGTCACCTGGAGCCGCCAGCCTTGGGTCTCGGGGCGATTTCCGCTCACGGCCGCCCCCAGCGTGGTCCAATTCCGGCTAAGATGGGGCCCCCGCAACGCACGGTTGGAGGCCCGCGATGCCTGAGATGCCGGATTGGCAACGGTTCTTGAGCGCGGATGACAGGGAGACCATCGAGCGCGGCCGTTGGGCCAAGCGCGTCGGCTTCGGTGTGCGCCCGGCCGTCCTCCTCATCGACGTGCAGAACTACATGGTGGGGGAGGAGGGCAACCACGACCTCGCCGCCTATCCCTACAGCTGCGCCACGGGCTGGCCCGCCGTCTGGCAGACCAAGCGCATCGTCGGCGCGGCCCGCGCCGCCGGCGCCCCGGTGATCTACACCCGCTTCGCCATCGACCGTACCGTCGGCGATGCCGGGCTTTTCGACGCCAAGATCGGCGCGGAGGCGGGCGAGAACGTCTACTTCGAGGGTACTCACGGCGGCGAAATCGTGGCCGCAGTGGCGCCCGAGCCCAGCGATCTGGTCTTCACCAAGAAGAAGCCGAGCTCCTTCCACGGCACACCCCTCCTGCCCTATCTGATCGACCGCGCCATCGATACGCTGATCGTTACCGGCGGCGCCACCTGCAACTGCGTCCGGGCCACGGTCTTCGACGCGTTTTCTTACAATTACCGCACCATCGTACCGTCGGACGCGGTCTTCGACCGCCTGCCGATCAGCCACGCGATCAACCTGTTCGACATGAACCGCTGCTCGGCCGACGTGACCGACACCGAGGCCGTGCTGGACTATTTCGCCGAGCAGGCCCAGCGCGCGGCTTAAAGGTCGCCGGTGGCACCTGCTATAGTGCGGGCGGGAGATCGGCGGCGGACGGCTAACTCGCCAACCCGGTCAGGTCCGGAAGGAAGCAGCCGTAACGAGCTTCAAGCCGGGTCGTCTGCCGGTCTCCTGCCGCCAACCCCACGCGCTGCCCCCGCGAAACGCGGACCGAAGGACGCCATGCACCGATGAGCGAGGACGCCGCCGCCTATCGCGTGCTCGCGCGCAAGTACAGGCCGGCGAGCTTCGCCGGGCTGATCGGCCAGGAGGCCCTGGTACGCACGCTCAGCAACGCCATCGCGATGGACCGCCTGGCCCACGCCTACCTGCTGACGGGCGTGCGCGGGGTGGGCAAGACCTCGACCGCCCGGATCATCGCGCGCGCCCTCAACTGCATCGGCGAGGATGGCACCGGCGGCCCGACGCCCGAGCCGTGCGGCAAGTGCGATCACTGCATCTCCATAGCCGAGGACTGCCACGTCGATGTGATCGAGATGGACGCGGCCTCGCGCACCGGCATCGACGACGTGCGCGAGCTGATCGAGAGCGTGCGCTACCGCCCGGTCTCGGCGCGCTACAAGGTCTACATCATCGACGAAGTGCACATGCTCTCGAAGCAGGCTTTCAACGCCCTGCTCAAGACGCTCGAAGAGCCGCCGCCCCACGTCAAATTCGTGTTCGCGACGACCGAAGTGCGGCGTCTGCCGGTGACGGTGCTCTCGCGCTGCCAGCGCTTCGACCTGCGCCGTGTCGATATGGAGCTGCTGATCGAGCACTTCTCCGTCATCGCCACCAAAGAGGGGGCGGAAGTGGAGCCGGCAGCGCTCGCGCTTATCGCTAGGGCCGCCGACGGCTCGGTGCGGGACGGGCTTTCCGTTCTCGACCAAGCCATGGCGCACGAGGGCACGCGCATCACCGAAGAGGCGGTGCGGGCCATGCTTGGCCTCGCCGACCGCACCCGGCTCTTCGACCTGTTCGACATGCTGATGAAGGGCGCGATCAAGGACGCGCTGGACTGTTTTGCCGAGCTACACGACGCCGGCGCGGAGCCGCAGACCCTGTTGCAGGACCTGCTGGAGCTCTGCCACTGGCTGACGCGGCTGAAGCACGTGCCTGCGGCGGTGGAGGATCCCGCGGTGCCAGAGGCCGAGCGCACGCGCGGGCGCGCCATGGCCGAAGCGCTGGCGGTGCCGTCGCTCACCCAGACCTGGCAGATGCTGCTGAAGGGGCTGGAAGAGGCCAACCGAGCGGCGCGGCCTGCGCTTGCGGCCGAGATGACCCTAGTGCGGATCGCCTATGCCGCCGATCTGCCGAGTCCGGCCGATGCGCTCCGCGCCATCGGCACCGGCGGCAACGGGGCGCAGCCGAAAGACACACCCGCAGCATCGTCCGCCCCAGCTCCTGCGCCCGCATCAGGCGGTGCTGCAAGCGCCGGTGCAGCGGCTGAGCCGGCTGTAGTGCCCGAATCGACGCCCGAGCCGGCGCCCCAACCAGCACCGGTGGCCGTGTCCGCCCCGCAAACGCAGCCGACATCTCTGCGCGAGATCGCCGCGCTCGCAGAGGGCCGGCGGGAGCCGATCCTGAGCGCGTGGCTCAGGACCGAGGTACGCCCCATCCGGGTCGCCGCAGGCGCGGTCGAGATCAACTGCGGACGTTCGCCTGACGGCAAGATGCTCGCCCTACTTCAGGAGCGGCTCGAGGAATGGACCGGCGAGCGCTGGATGATCGCGCTGAGCGAAGAGGGGGGCGAGCCCACCCTCGACGAGCAGGATCGGGCCAAGCAGGAAGCGGCCGACCAGGCGGCGATGGACCATCCCCTGGTGCGGCAGGTCCTCGACGCCTTCCCCGGCGCGCGTGTGCGCAAGGTGCACCGGCCGGCGCCGGATAGCGGAAACGACGGAGATGCCACCCCATGAAGAACATCGGCAAGATGCTGAAGCAGGCGCAGGAAATGCAGACCAGGATGGCCGAGCTGCAGGAAAGCCTCGGTGCGCTCGAGGTCGAGGGCACGGCAGGCGGCGGCCTGGTGCGGGTAACGCTCACGGGCAAGGGAGAGATGCGCCGCCTCTCCATCGACCCGGCACTGGTGAGCAGTGACGAGGTGGAGGTGCTGGAAGACCTGATCGTCGCCGCCTTCAACGACGGCAAGGCCAAGGTGGAGCAGCTCGTTCAGGAACGCATGGCCGAGGTCACCGGCGGACTCAAGCTGCCGCCGGGCCTCGATCTCGGCATGTGAGGGCGCGCCGCGACCATCCCCTCACTGGCGACGGGCGATGACGAGCCCTGCGATCGAGCGACTGGTCGGGCATCTCGGCAAGCTCCCCGGTCTCGGGCCGCGCTCGGCTCGCCGCGCTGCGCTGCATTTGCTGGAGCGGCGCGAATCCCACCTGGAGCCGCTCTTGAGTGCGCTGCGCACGGCGGCGGAGAGCGTCCGTCCCTGCACCACCTGCGGCAATCTCGATGCGCAAGACCCGTGCGCCATCTGCGCCGATCCGGAGCGCGATCGCACGGCCATCTGCGTCGTCGAGCAGATCGCGGATCTGTGGGCGTTGGAGCGCACGCTGATGTTCCGCGGCCGCTATCACGTGCTGGGCGGGCTCTTGTCGGCCCTCGACGGCATCGGGCCGGAAGATCTCGCCATCGCCGGCCTCGTTGCCCGCGCCGGTGCGCCAGAGGTGAGCGAAATCATCCTCGCCACCAGCGCCACGGTGGATGGGCAGACCACGGCTCACTATCTGACCGATCGGCTCGCCGAGAGCGGCGTCGCGATCTCCCGCCTCGCCCACGGCCTGCCGGTGGGCGGCGAGCTCGACTATCTCGACGACGGCACCCTCGGCACCGCGCTCAAGGCACGCCAGCGCCTTCTCTGAATCGGCGCGAATACGCGCTGGATTGTGCGGCCCACGCCTTCTATGGTCGCGCCCCGGCCGCTGGCGTGGTGGCCCACGAGAGCGGTGGAGAGGGCCATGGCAGACGAGGCGAAGAGCGCGGGCCGGCTGGAACGCGTGCTGCGCGCGGGCGAGTTCGCCATCACGGCAGAGATGGGGCCGCCGGACTCAGTTGATCCGGCCGACGTTCTGGCCCACGCCGGTTGCCTCAAGGGGCTCGCCGATGCCGTCAACGTGCTCGACGGAGCCGGCGCCCGCGCGCATCTCTCGCCGCTCGCGACTGCTGCGATTCTGGTCCGTGAAGGCATCGAGCCGGTGCTTCAGTTCACCATGCGCGACCGCAATCGCCTCGCACTGCAGGCCGACGTGCTGGGGGCGGCGGCGCTCGGTGTGCATAGCCTGCTCTGCCTCACCGGCGATTCGGTCGACGCCGGCGATCAGCCTGAGACGAAGCCGGTCTTCGACCTCAAGTCCAACGAGTTCATGGCGTTGGTCCGCACCATGCGGGACGAGGCCGTGCTGCCGGGCGGGCGTAGTCTCGCCTCCGTGCCTCGGTTGCTGATCGGCGGCGCCGATGCGCCCCGCGAGCCCAAGGCGGGTGAGGCGCCCACCAGCCTTCAGGCCAAGATCGAGGCGGGTGCGGATTTTTTCCAGACCCAGTTCTGCTTCGATATGGCGATGCTGAAGCGCTACCTCGCCTGGCTCGGGGACTTCGGCATTCCCGCGCGCACGTCGATCATCGTCGGCATCGGGCCCATACGGTCGGCGCGTTCGGCCCGCTGGATGAACGAGAATCTGTTCGGCGTGCACATCCCGGATGCGGTCATCGCCCGGCTCGATGGCGCCAAGGACCCGCAGGCCGAGGGCATCCGCATCTGCGTCGAGTTGATCGAGGAGTTGCGGGGAATCAAGGGCGTCGCCGGCGCACACCTGATGGCGCCGCGCGGCGAGCAGGCGATTGCCGCGGTTATCGCTGAAACGGGCCTTCGCCGCTCCGCCAGCGCCTGAATGCGTCCTCAACGGTGCGCTTACGTTTCCCTAGAACAGTTGCCGGACGCCGATCTCGAGGAAGTGGATACGGAGGTTGGTGTCGGAGCCCACCGTTGCCACGTCGTTTGCGCCGCTGAACGACAAGCCGTCAACCATTTGCAGCCGATAGCCGATCTGGAGCGTGGCCGTATCCGATAGCGCGTAGCCCACTCCCGCTCCGATCTGATACGCGAGCGCGGTATCGCTGCCAGAGAGTTCGGGCACTTCGGGGATGGGTGGTTCAAATCCCGGTGGTGCTCCTTCCTGCTGGGCCAGCGCGGTCGCAACTGCCTGCGCCACCGCGCCGGTTTCGTAGCTCAGGCCGCCCCGGTCGACCCGAATCAAGCCGAGCCCGCCGCCGATGTAAGGGGTCCAGTTGTCCCCGGTGTCGAAGTCGTACCAGACGTTCACTAGCGCACCGAACTGGTCGGCAGAGCCCGACACGGGGATGGCCAGTTCGTCCTGCAGGGTGAAGGAGCGTGCCGGCACGGTAATACTGCTGTGGGTCAGCTTGCTGACCTTGGCTCTGGCGAAGAAGATCTCGCCCTCGACGCGGAGATTGGAATCCAGGTGATGGCCGAGGACGGCGCCGAGCTTGAACCCCGTGTCATGCTCCGTCCTGACCGTCGCGCTGTAGCTCACTTCGTGCTGAACCAGGCCCTGCGGCCCCATCTGCGTCTGCTGGAAGGAACCGGTGGAGACCGAATCCGTGTCGTCGATGAACATGAGGGGCATGTTCGCCCCGACATACCACTCCCCTTCCTGCGCCTTCGCAACTGACGCCCCGCCGAGTGCGAGGCCCGCGGCCGTCGCCACTCCAACAATCCAGCGCGATCCGAAGCTGTTTCCAGACATTTTCCGGTTCTCCCCGACTACGCCTCATCCGCCCATCTAGTCTAGGCTATTGTGAGACGAAACGTGGCGCAAACGTCTGCGGCAGCCACGACACCCGCGCGTTTTGAACGCGTCGAGATACGCGTCCACCGTAAGCAGCGCTCAGCCAGCCTCTTTGCTCATCGGCCGGCATCCCGCTCGCGCGTATCCTCGTAACCGGAGGGCAAGTAGCCGAAGCGCTTCATTTGGGTGTGGTGACGCTCTACCACGCGGCGGACCTGCGCGTCGTCCAGTACCTCTTGCCAGCCGCCAACCTTGCCGGAACGGAAGAAGCGCTCCTGCGACGGAGTGCGCTCGATAAAGCCGGTGCGGTCCTCCTGCGCGCGCAGTGAGCGGAAGGACGAGTGCCGCATCGCCCGCTCCAGGCGCTCGCGCGGCGGCTTGAGGCCGAGGAAGGCCGAAATGGCGCGGAAGGTCGGGCCGGGCCGGCGACTCATGTCTTCGTAGCGCACGACG
>JAJDUK010000034.1 GCA_022826665.1 Alphaproteobacteria bacterium
GAGCAACTTCCCGCGCTGTTCGGCGAGATCGTCGTGAGCGGCGGTAGCCATGTCCGTTTCCATCTGTATCCGTATATTGGAAACAGACATCGTAGCGAAACCACGGCATTTCTCAACCTCGCAAAATCACGACGTACACCCCCGTCCCTGCCGACGGTTGAGTTCGCGGCCTTTCTGGGCTATCTCCAGGGGGCCGCGTCCCCATCGTCTAGTGGCCTAGGACACCGGCCTCTCACGCCGGAAACGGGGGTTCGAGTCCCCCTGGGGACGCCATTTCTTTCTGTTTTCCTTTAATCTTCAATGGCTTATCGCCCCCGATTGTCCAACCTTTCGGAAAGGTTGGACAAATTTGCTCCGGGTCTGCCCCCAATTTCGCCATGCCCGAGCTCGTGAGTCGCGCCCGGTTTGCGGCCGCGACGTACCGGCTGGCCTTCCTCGCGCTCGCGTGCGCGAGAAACGACATGCCTCCGTGTGGGACGGAAAAGCTCTAGCCAAGCGTCAGCCCTTCGACGATGCCGATCCGGTAAGCAATCCAGGCGCCGAGACCCATGGTGCCGAGCCCGACGGCGGCACCCAGCGCGTTGTGTGCCCAGGAGAGGCTTCGCGCCAGCCGCTGTAGCGGAATCGCGATGACAACCGAGAGAGCGGCCATGCCGATCATCGAGCCGATGCCGAAGAGCGCAAGGTAGGCGAGCGCCCAGACAAGCGAGTCGATCTGCCCCGCCGTCAGCAGGATCAGCGCCGCAGACCCCGCGAGCCCATGCATCAGTCCGACCGCGAGTGCACGCACGGGCAGGCCGCGCGCGTGCACGTGGTCATGGCGCGATCCGGCGTGATCGGCCTCGCCCGCGTGGCTGTGAGCATGAAAGTGCGTCGTGCCGTCGCCATGGCGGTGCATGTGGAAGTGAACGCGCGCCGCGATCAGGCGCCGCAGCAGGTCGGCCCCCAGCAGCACCAGCATGATGCCGACGGCAAACTCGAAGAGGTGCGCGATGCGCTCGGGCATGACACCGTCGAGCGAGAGCACAACGGTGCCCGCAGCGAAGAGCGTCAGCGTGTGCCCCAGCCCCCAGGCCGCACCGAGGCGAAGCGCACCGCGCAGGTCCCGGCTACGCGCCGTCAGCGCGGCGACGGCGGCGACATGGTCCGCTTCCAGCGCATGACGCATGCCGACCAACAGGCCGAGAACGAGAACGCCACCCACAGGCAACCTCCATCAACGCGTCGCTAGCGGCCCTGACCTGCCCCCGTCGACTGGTGCGGGTAGAATGTTAGTGCGGGTTGGTCAAACTAAGGTGTTGAAATATCTGAGTAAAGTAAGGTCTCCTGGGGACGCCATTCTATCAGGCGTACCGCTACGGCCGATCCCTCAACGGGACGAAGCCGCGTTGCGCCGGGCCGGTGTAGAGCTGGCGCGGTCGGCCGATCTTCTGCTCGGGATCCGCGATCATCTCGTTCCACTGGGCGACCCACCCCACGGTGCGCGCCAGCGCGAAGATCACGGTGAACAGGTGCGTCGGGATGCCGAGCGCCTGCAGAATCAGGCCCGAGTAGAAGTCGACGTTGGGATAGAGCTTGCGGTCGACGAAGTACTCGTCCTCCAGCGCGATCCGCTCCAGCTCCATGGCGATCCTGAGCAGCTCGTCGCTGATGCCGAGGTCGTCGAGCACTTCGTGGCAGGTCTCCCGCATGACCGTGGCACGCGGGTCGTAGTTCTTGTAGACCCGGTGGCCGAAGCCCATGAGCCGGAACGGGTCGTCCTTGTCTTTCGCTCGCTTGATGAACTCCGAGATGTTCTCGACCGTGCCGATCTCTTCCAGCATCTGGAGCACCGCCTCGTTGGCGCCGCCGTGGGCAGGCCCCCAGAGCGTCGCGATGCCGGCCGCGATGCAGGCGTAGGGATTGGCGCCGGAGGAGCCGGCGAGGCGCACCGTCGATGTCGAGGCGTTCTGCTCGTGGTCCGCGTGGAGAATCAGGATGCGGTCCATGGCGCGCGCGTGGATCGGGTTGATTTGATAGTCCTCGCACGGCACCGCGAACATCATGTGCAGGAAGTTCTCGGCGTAGGTCAGGTCGTTGCGCGGATACACGAACGGCTGGCCGATATTGTACTTGTACGCCATCGCCGCAAACGTCGGCATCTTCGCGATCATCCGGTGCGAGGCGATGATGCGCTGTTTCGGATCGTCGATGTCGGTGGTGTCGTGATAGAAGGCGGCAAGCGCGCCCACCACGCCGATCATCACCGCCATCGGATGGGAATCGCGCCGGAACCCCCGATAGAGGTAGTTGATCTGCTCGTGCACCATCGTGTGCTTGGTGATGGTGTTGACGAAGTGATCCTTCTCCGCCGCGTTCGGCAGCTCACCGTGGAGCAGTAGGTAGGAGACTTCGAGGAAGTCGCTGTATGCGGCGAGCTCGTCGATGGGGTAGCCGCGGTGCAGCAGCACGCCCTGCTCGCCGTCGATATAGGTGATATTCGACTTGCACGAGCCGGTCGCGGTATAGCCGGGATCGTAGGAGAACTTGCCCGTTCCCGCGTAGAGCGAGCGGATATCGATCACCGGCGGGCCCATCGTCCCCTCGAGGACAGGCAGCTCGACCGTGCTCCCGGTCTCCCGATCGGTGAGCACGGCGCTGGGTGCCTCGTTGCTCTGCCCGGCGAGCCTCGTTTGGTGTGCCTGAGACACCCCATCTCCCTCCTTGTTGCCCCGTGCCGGCGGCCGGCCAGGGGCCTGGATCATAGAGCTAGCGCCCGAATTATACAATTTGCGCCCGGTTTGCCGGGTCCCGCTCAGTGGCGCGCGCGCTCCCGCTCGACGCTGCTCACCGACGTCACCGCCCGCAAGGCAGCCACGATGTTGCCGAGGTGTCTCGCGTCCTTGACCTCGATATCGACCAGCATCTCGAAGAAATCGAGCGAGCGATTGGTGATCTTGAGGTTGCTGATGTTGCCGTTGTTCTTGGCGATCGCCGTGGTCAGCTTGCTGAGGCTGCCGGTCTCGTTGGCGACCACCAGGTTGAGACGGCCGACATGGACGCCTTTCTCGTCCGCGTCCGCCTCCCAAGCGAGATCGAGCCAGCGTTCGGGCGTGTCGCTGAAGCTCTCCAGCGTGTCGCAGTCGATGGTGTGAATCGTCACGCCCTTGCCGGTGGTGACGATGCCGACGATGCGCTCGCCGGGCAGCGGATTGCAGCATTCGGCGAGATGCACGGCCATGCCCGGAATCAGCCCGCGCACGGGAATGCCGCTGTCGCCGGCCTTGGTTCCGCGCCGGCCGCGCGCGACCGAGAGCGCACGGCGGGCGATGCCCTGGAGCCTGCGGGCGGGGAAGAGCGCGTCCTCCACCTCGCCGCTGGTGAGGTCACCGCGCCCGAGAGCCGCCAACAGGTCGCCCACAGAGCGCTGCTTGAGCTGCGAGAGAGCGTCCTCCAGCAGCTTCTCGGAATAGTCCGCGCCGGCCTCTCGACAGAGTTTCTCGGCGACGGCCCGGCCGAGGGTGATGAACTGCTCCCGCTCCTTGAGCCGGGTGAAGCGGCGGATGCAGGTTCGCGCCTTGCCTGTCACGACGAAGCTTTCCCAGTTGGGCTGCGGTTGCGGCACGCTGGAGCGCAGAATCTCCACCTGATCGCCGTTCTCCAACTGGGTCCAGAGCGGCACCATGCGCCCGTTGACCTTGGCGCCGACCGTGGTGTCGCCCACATCGGTGTGCACCGCGTAGGCAAAATCGACCGGCGTCGCCCCACGCGGGAGCGTGATCAGCGCTCCACGAGGCGAGAAGCAGAACACCTCGTCCCGAAACATCTCGAGCTTGGCGTGCTCGAGCAGCTCCTCCGGCCCCGAGGCCTTGTCGAGGATTTCCAGCAGCGGGCGAAGCCAGCGCTGTTGACGGTCGTCGTGAACGTCCCCCGCTTGCTTGAACAGCCAATGGGCGGCGACGCCGTACTCGGCCTCCTCGTGCATGTCGCGGGTGCGGATCTGGATCTCGATGCGCCGTTGCTCGGGACCGAGCACCGCGGTGTGGAGCGAGCGGTACCCGTTGGGCTTGGGGGTCGAGATGTAGTCCTTGAAACGGCCCGGCACCATCGGATAGGCGCGGTGCACAATGCCGAGCGCCCGGTAGCAGTCCTCCTCGTCTTCGGTGACGACGCGAAAGCCCACGATGTCGGTGAGCTGCTCGAAGGCGAGCTTCTTGCGCTGCATCTTTTGCCAGATGGAGTAGGGCCGCTTCTCACGGCCCGTGACGGTCGCCCGCAGTCGCTTGCTTCGGAGCGTCTCGGTGAGGGATTCGGTGACCCGCTCTACCATGCCGCCGGCCTGGTCGCGGAGCGCCTTGAGCCGTGTCTCCATGGTGTGGAAGCCGTCGGAGTTGAGCTCCTTGAAGGCGAGATCTTCCAGCTCCGCCTTGAAGGCCTGGAGCCCGATGCGCTCCGCGAGCGGCGCGTAGATCTCCATGGTCTCCCTGGCGATCCGCTGTCGCTTCTTGTCGCTCGGCACATAGTGCAGCGTGCGCATGTTGTGGAGGCGATCGGCGAGCTTGACCAGGAGGACGCGGATGTCCTCCGAGAGCGCGAGCAGGAACTTGCGCAGATTCTCGGCCTGATGCGCCTGGTCCGACTGCAGATCCAGCCGGCTCAGCTTGGTCACGCCGTCGACGAGCCGGGCGGTCTCCTCGCCGAAGAGGTCGCTGATTTCCTCGATGGTGGCGACCGTGTCCTCCACGGTGTCGTGGAGCAAGGCGGTCGCGATCGATGTGCTGTCCAGCTTGAGCTGCGTCAGGATGCCGGCAACCTCGATCGGATGGGCGAAATAGGGGTCGCCGCTGGCGCGGGTCTGTGTCCCGTGCGCCTTCATGGAAAAGACGTAGGCGCGATTCAGCAGAGCTTCGTCCGCTGAGGGCTCGTAGCTCTTGACGCGTTCGACGAGTTCGTATTGCCGGATCACGTCCGCTGACGCGCCAGGCCGGCGCCGGCGGAAATCCTCAGTGAGGGCGGCGGCCCTGCCGCGCCCGATGCGCCGCCGGCCGGCGCTACTCCTCTTCCGCTACCGCTTCTGCCTCGACCGCCGGCTCTTCTGCCGGCTCGTCCTCGCCTTCGGGAGCCCCGGCCTCCTCCTCGACGGGCGCGGACTGGCCGGTTACGCCGGCCCAGGCAGCCTCGGCCGCCAGCACCGCCATGGCATCCTCGTCCGGCTCGTCGATCTCGGTGTCTACCTCGCGCCCGTGCTCCAACTCATGGCGGAGCGTCTCAAGATCGATCGTCTCGTCGGCGATTTCGCGGAGCGCGATGACGGCGTTCTTGTCGTTGTCCTTCTCGACCGTGAGCTCCGCGCCGGAACGGATGTCGCGGGCGCGCTGCGCGGCGAGCAGCACCAGCTCGAACCGGTTCGGCACCAAGCCAACGCAATCTTCGACCGTCACGCGTGCCATAGGTCGCACTCCTTAATGTGCGCCGAACCTGCCCTGGCTCGGCGGCGCGTCACCCTATCCGCAGGGCCTGCCGGATGCAAGCATCACCGCCATTTGTGGCGCGCGGTCACGTGGCGAGCAAGCGAAACAAGCGTTCGGCGTCCGCAGCGTCCCGGGCGACGCGGGCGCAGCGGGCGGCGAGCTCCGCGTCTTCGCCCCAGCGCTCCAACTGGAAGCGCTCGTCGATGAGCGACGCATCGGCGGCGGCCTCCGCATCGAGCCGGCCCTCGCGCATGGCGAGCGCAATCACCAGCGAGCCGAAGGCCCGCGTCGCCGTGCTCAGCCCGGCAAGAGCAAAGTCGTCCTCGCTCGCCACCGCGTTGCGCAGGGCTTCGAGCGCCTCCGGCGCTTGGGCGAGGGGCGTGATTGACGTCGTGACCGCAAGGCGCGCGCCGTACCGCTCGTCGGCCCACGCCACCAGCGGCTCCCAGGCGGCGGCCTGGCGGCGGGCAAGTGCCGGCGGCGTGTCGGTCCGATAGCAGACCAGATCGGTCTCGGCGTAGGCTGCGACCTCGGCCACGATGTCGGCCCGCCGCTCCGGCACCAAGTCGAGCGCGGTGCAGACGAGGCGGGTGAGCGGCATGGTCTCGCGGTCGATGGTCTCGCCCTGCGACGCCCACTCCTCGGCGACGGCGTTCGCGAGCGCTGCGCCGGGTACCGCGAGCGGACGGCTTGCCGGGGTGCGCACAGGCTTGCCGTCGAGCGCGATGCCGTGCCTGCCTTCAGTCTCCACAGCCTCCGCAGTCTTGTAGAAACGCTTCGGCTTGGCCGCGTTCACGGCGCGTCCTCGAAGGGCGCGAAGTCGTCGCCGGCGGGCGAAACATCGAAGCCGAGAAAGCGCCACGCGGCGTCCATGTGAGGCGGCAGCGGCGCGGTGAGCACGAGCGGTGCCTTGTTCCCCGGCCGCGGCAGCTCCAGCGCGCGGGCGTGGAGGTGCAGGCGCGGCTCGAAGCCGGCGGGAAACGCCGCTTCGCCGCCATACTTGCCGTCGCCCACGACGGGGTGGCCGAAGACCGAGGCGGTGTGTGCGCGAAGCTGATGGGTGCGGCCTGTGCGCGGCATCAGCGCGAGCCAGGAGAGGCGACGGCCGGCTGCCTCGATCAACGCGTAGTCCGTTATCGCGCGCTGGCCGCCTTCGGCGGTCGTGACCACCCGCTCACCATCGCCCACCTGACGCTTGGCGAGCGGCGCGTCGATCCGCCCCTGCGCAGGTCTTGGCACGCCGACCACCAGAGCCCAGTAGAGCTTGCGCAGACTGCGCGAGCGGAACAGTGCCGTGAGTTCCCGCGCCGCCACCGCGTGGCGAGCGAGCAAGAGGATGCCGCTGGTGTCCCGGTCGAGCCGATGGACCAGGCGGGGCGCCTCGGCGGCATCGAAGCGGAGCGCGCCGAGCAGCCCGTCGAGGTGGCGGGCGATGCGGCTCCCCCCCTGCACCGGCAGGCCCGGCGGCTTGTTGAGCGCGATCATGTCGGCATCGCGGTAGATGACCGCCGCCCGCATCATGGTGGCGTCTTCGTCGGCCAGCGGCGGCGCGGAGCGGCGCGGCGCCCGGCCCTCGTCCCGATCGGGCAGCGGCGGCACGCGGACCCGGTCGCCGGGCGCAAGGCGGGTGCCAGCGCGGGCGCGCTTGCCGTTCACCCGGATCTGGCCGGTGCGCAGCAGCTTCTCCAGCCGGCCGTGGCCGAGGGCGGGGTAATGCCGCTTGAACCAGCGGTCGAGCCGCTGGTCGCCGTCCTCCGGTGCGATCTCCAGGGTGGCGACTCCGCCCACGGTCAGAGCACCGCGCGGATCAGCCGCAGACCGCAGTAGAACCCGCCGACCGAGAGCACCACCGAAAGCACGATGTAGAGCAGCGCCCGACCGATCTCGCCCCGCTCCAGCAACGCGATGCTATCCGCCGAGAAGGCGGAGAAGGTGGTGAAGCCGCCGAGCAGACCCACGAAGAGAAAGCGCTGCACCACCTCGCCCGCATCGAATGCGACCGCGAGCCCGTGCACCAGCGCGCCCAGAATGAAGGAGCCCACCACGTTCACCGTGAGCGTGCCGTAGGGGAAGCCCCCGCCGATCAGCGAGGTGAGCCAGCGCTCGGCCGCACCCATGACGTAGTAGCGCCCGACCGAGCCCAATGCACCGCCCAGCGCGATGGCGAGTGCGACCTTCACGCCTCGTCCTCCGGCCCGGCGTCGCCGCCTTCGCGCAGCTTCTGCCAGTAGGCGAGGCGCTTCAGCACCTCTCGCTCGAAGCCCCGCTCGCGCGGTGCGTAGAAGTTCTGCCGCGGCATCTCTTCGGGAAAGTAGTTCTGGCCCGAGAAGCCTTCCTCGGTGTCGTGGTCGTAGACGTAGCCCTCGCTATAGCCGAGCTCCTTCATCAGCCGCGTCGGCGCGTTGAGGATGTGCTTGGGCGGCATCAGCGAGCCGGTCTCGCGCGCAACCTGCATCGCCCGCCCGAGCGCGCGGTAGCTCGCGTTCGACTTGGCCGCCGTGCCGAGATAGATCACGGTCTGGGCGATGGCGAGCTCGCCTTCGGGCGAGCCCAGCCGCTCATAGGCCTCCCAGCCGGCGAGCGCCTGGGGCAGCGCGTCCGGGTCTGCGAGCCCCACGTCCTCGACCGCGAAGCGCACCAGGCGCCGCGCGATGTAGCGCGGGTCCTCGCCGCCGGCCAACATGCGCGCGAGCCAGTAGAGGGCGGCGTCGGTGTCCGAGCCGCGCAGCGACTTGTGCAGCGCCGAGATCAGGTTGTAGTGGCCCTCCTGCGACTTGTCGTAGAGCGGCGCGCGGCGCTGCACGGTCTCCATCAGCTGCGGCACGTCGAGCGGTACGCTCGCCTCGTCATCCAGCGGCGCGGTGGCGCCCGCCGCGAACAGGGCCTCCGCCATGTTGATCAGCGCGCGACCGTCGCCGTCGGCCATGGCGCGGAGCATGGGGCGGGCGTCGGGCTCGAGCGGCAGCGTGCGACCCTCGGCCTCCTCGCAGCGGGTAAGCAGCGTCTCCAGCGCGCTGTCGTCCAGCCGGTTGAGCACCAGCACCGCGCAGCGCGAGAGCAGGGCGCCATTCAGCTCGAACGAAGGGTTCTCGGTGGTGGCGCCTACCAGAACCACCGTCCCGTCCTCGACCACGGGGAGGAAGGCGTCCTGCTGCGCCCGGTTGAAGCGGTGAATCTCGTCGACGAAAAGCAGGGTGCCGGTGCCGCCAGCGCGGTGCTCGCGGGCATCGGCGAACACCTTGCGCAGCTCGGCGACGCCGGAGAAGACCGCGCTCAGCGGCGCGAACAGCATGTCGGTGTGATCGGCGAGCAGGCGCGCGATGGTGGTCTTGCCGCAGCCCGGCGGTCCCCAGAGGACGGTGGACGCCAGCGCGCCGCTCGCCACCATCCGCCCGAGCGGGCCGTCGGGGTGAAGTAGATGGTCCTGGCCCACCACCTCGTCGAGCGTGCGCGGCCGCAGCCGGTCGGCCAGCGGCCTCGGCGCGGCGTCCTCGAACAGGCTCGGCGCATCCTGGGGTGTCATGGCGCGAGTCTACGCGCTCCGCCGGCGCGGCGCAGCCGACCTCAGTACCGGGAGGCGCTCAGTCCGGCGGCAGGTTGACTGCGGCGACGCGCCAGGCCTGGCCCTTGGCGGGACCGTCCACGTGGTCGATCCGGGTGATCGAGAGATTGTCGATGCTGAAGGCGAGCGCGCGCTCCGCATCGAGGCCGAGCGCGAGCGCCAACGCAGCCCGGATCGAGCCGCCGTGGGCCACCGCCACGATGTCACGGCCGGCGTGCTGCGTCGTGCTGCGCTCGACGGCGGCGGTGACGCGCTCAACCACCTGGACGAAACTCTCGCCCTCCGGCGGCGTGATGTGCGCGGGCGCGACCCAGTACTTGTGGGCGAGGCCGCTGCCCCGCTCGGATGCGACCTCGCTCCAGGTGAGGCCATGCCAGGCGCCGAAATCCTGCTCGTCCAGGTCCGCCTCGATGACCCGCTCCGGCACCGCGTGGCCGGCCTCGGCAATCGCGTCGGCGGTCTGGTGGGTGCGCAGCAGGTTGCTGGTGAGCCAGACGGCATCTGGTGGCAGCGCGCGGGCCAGCCCCTCGAAGCGCGGCCGCTCGCTGGTATTCGCGGGCACGTTGGTGCGGCCGTAGAGCCGGCCGCCGTGGTCGGTGACGGGTGCGTGGCGCACCCACCACCACCGGGTCACAGTTGTCGAGGTGGTCATCGAACCGCCGCAAGCGTGAGTAGGAACAGGACTTCGGAGAACTGCTGGACGCCGCCCAGAACGTCCCCAGTGTGGCCGCCGACCTGCCGCTCCGCAAGCCAGGCGACTGCGGCGGTGCCGATGCCGGCGATGAGGAAGGCGACGAGGCCGCTCCAGGTCAGGAGGCCGACGGCGAGAACCGCCGCGAGCGCCAGGCTGGTCCACACGTGGGTCGACGGCGGACGGCCGGCATCGGCGGCGAGGCCGTCGGCCCGTGCCGGGTCCAGCCAGAGCATGACCGCCGGCATCGCCGCGCGCGAGACGCCGGCAGCGGCAACCATCGAGGCGATCACGAGGCCGATCTCCTCCAGATCGGCGATGGCACCCACCTTCGCCGCCAGAATCACGACCAGCACGATCACGCCGTAGGCGCCGATGCGGCTGTCCCGCATGATCGCGAGCTTGCGCTCCCGCGTGCTGCCCCCGCCGAAGCCGTCTGCCATGTCGGCGAGGCCGTCCTCGTGCAGCGCGCCGGTGATGAGCGCGCCGGCGCCGACGGCGAGCACCGCCGCCACGATGTCTGGCAGGCCGATTCCTGTGGCGATCGCATAGACGATCCCGGCGAACAGTCCGATCAGCGCGCCCACGATGGGGAAGGCGCGGACCGCACGGCCGAGGGACGGCGTGTCGCCTTCGGGCCGCGCCGCCTTCAGCGGCACCCGTGTGAGGAAGAGCAGGGCGGCGCGAAGGTCGCTCCGCCAGACCCGTACCGCGCGGTACGCCTTCTGTTGGAGGGGAGCCTCGTCGCCGTCGTCGTAGCGCATGTGCCTCTTGTCCGGGCTGCCCCGGCCCGGCATCCTGCCTCAGCCTTATAGGCCAGCGTGCCGCCGCCGAGAAACCCCACGTTTTCCCCCTTGCGGCAACCGGCTTGCGGAACCGCCATGCCCGATGACGTCCAGCTCGGTTCGTTGAGCGCCTTCCGCGCGCGCGTGGCCGCCATGCCGGGGCCGGATGAGGCGGCGGCCGAGCGGGCACGGGCGCACGATGCGCAGCTCACCAAGCCGGCCGGCGCCCTCGGCCGGCTCGAAGCCCTCGCCCAATGGGCCGCCGCGTGGCAGGGGCGCCATCCGCCGCGCGCAGAGCATATCCAGGTCGTCGTCTTCGCCGGCAATCACGGGGTCGCGGCGCGCGGAGTCTCGGCCTATCCCCCGGCGGTCACGGCGCAGATGGTCGCCAACTTCGAGAAGGGCGGGGCCGCGATCAATCAGCTCTGCGACGTGCTGGGTGCAGAATTGACGGTGATGCCCCTCGACCTCGACCGGCCGACCGACGACATGACGTTAGCGCCGGCGCTCGGCGAGGCGGATTGCGTCAAGGCGTTGGAGGCGGGGATGGCGGCGGTGGACGCGGACACCGACCTGCTCTGCCTCGGCGAGATGGGCATCGGCAATACCACCGCCGCAGCCGCGCTCGCGGCGGCGCTCTGCGGTGGGGACGGAGCCACCTGGGTGGGGCCTGGGACCGGTGTCGATGCCTACGGGCTCGCGCGCAAGGCGGCCGTCGTTGATGCGGCGCTCGCGCGGCACGCCGACGCACGCCGCGATCCGCTGGCCGCGCTCCGCTGCGTCGGCGGGCGGGAGCTTGCAGCGATCGCGGGCGCCGTGGTCGCGGCACGGGAGAGCCGCGTGCCCGTACTGCTCGACGGCTTCGCCTGCACCGCCGCCGCGGCGATAATTGCGAAGCTGCGGGACGACGGCCTCGACCACTCCCAGGTGGCCCACCGCTCGGCAGAGCCAGGGCATCGGCGTTTGCTGGAGGCGCTCTCCCTCGACCCACTGCTCGATCTCGGCTTGCGGCTTGGCGAAGCCTCGGGCGCCGCGCTCGCCGCCGCGCTCATGCGTATGGCGGTGGCCACGCACAACGGCATGGCGACCTTCGAATCGGCGGGAGTCAGCGGCCCCGCAGGCTAGGTCGTTTCTGCTTTGTACGGAAACGACCTAGCCTTTTCTCGCTCACGGCAGCCGGCCTGCGGCCGGCGCCTCCGCGAGGGCGCCGCAGGGGCGGCGGGCCGCAGTCGCGGCCTGTCGCGTGTCCGTCAAAGACGGACACGCTCTAAGGGTTACTCCCCGATCTGATGCAACAGGCCGCGAATGCGGGCGCTGCGCAGGAAGGCGAGAAACGTGCCGATGCCGACCGCTATCCAGCCGATGTTGAGCACGGTCGCGCGCATCATGTGATCGCCGCTGAAGGTGCCATCGACCAGAAGCGCGCGCATGCCCTCGAAGACATGGGCCGACGGCAGGATTGCGGCCACCGGCTCCAGCCAGTCCGGCAGGATCGAAAGCGGATAGTAGACACAGCTGAACGGCGCCAGCGCAAAGATCAGGAACCAGGCGAGGCTCTCCGCACCCAGGCCGTAGCGCAGCACCAGGCCGCAGACGAAGAAGCCCACGGCCCAGCCCATCACGATCAGGTTCACGAAGAAGCCGATCAGCGCGAAGCCGAGATCGAAGATCGAGAACGCGTAGAGCACGAAGGCGAGGCCCACCGCGCCGGTCATCCCGATCAGCGTGCGGATCAGGCTGATCAGCATGAGCGCGCAGATCAGCTCCCACGGCCTGAGCGGGCTCACGAAGAGGTGGCCGAGATTGCGCGCCCACATCTCCTCGATGAACACCAGGGAAAGGCCGATCTGACCGCGGAACATCACGTCCCAAAGGATCACGCCGGCGAGCAGGACGCCTGCGGCCTGTGCGAACCACGTGCTGTTGGTGACGAGGAACATGGTGACCAGGCCCCAAATGATCATCTGCACCGTGGGCCAGTAGGTGAGCTCCAACAAGCGGGGCCAGGAGCGCCGCAGCAGATAGGTGTGGCGCAGCACCATCGCGCCGATCCGCTGTGCGGAGCCATGCAAAGGCAGCACCCGTGCCGCACCGTCCCCTATCATTGCGCCGCCTCACTGAGGCTGGAGGTGCCGCGCACGATCTCGAGGAAGACCTCCTCCAACGTGTTGCGGTCGTGGCGCTCGATCATGGTCTCGGGCGGGCCGCTCTCGACGATGCGGCCGCCTGCCATCACGAACACATCGTCGCAGAGCCGCTCGACCTCGGCCATGTTGTGGGAGGCGAGCAGGATCGAGGCGCCGGTCTCCGACCGGTAGCGCTCGATCACGCCCCGCACCCAGTCGGCGGTGTCGGGATCGAGCGAGGCCGAGGGCTCGTCGAGCAGCAGCAGCTCGGGTTCGTTGAGCAGCGCCTTGGCGAGCGCGACCCGCGTGCGCTGGCCGGCCGAGAGCTTGCCCGTGGGCCGCTTGAGGAAGTCGCCGAGGTCGAGGGTCTCGGCCATCCGCTCGATCCGCCGACGCACGCCGTCAAGGCCATAGAGCTTGGCGTAGACGGTCAGGTTCTCGCGCACCGTGAGCCGGTGCGGCAGGTCGGTGTAGGGCGAGGAGAAGTTCATGCGCGGCAGTAGCGCGTAGCGGTTGGCCGCGAGGTCTCTGCCGAAAATGCGCACGGAGCCTGCGCTTGGCAGCAGCAAACCCAGGACCATCGCCAGGGTGGTGGTCTTGCCGGCGCCGTTGGCGCCGAGCAGGGCTGCGGTCGTCCCGCGTCCGACCGCGAAGCTCACCGCATCGACGGCGGTGACCTTGCCGAAACGCTTGGTGAGGTCCTCGACCTCCAGGACGGGGCCGCTCATCGCGGCCCCCGGTGACGTCCGGTCCGGGTCTCGCTCAGAACGGGGTCGGATCGGCGAAGCGGCGCAGGACATTCTCGGTCATGCGCGAGACGTTGTTGTCGTGGTCGTTGTGGGCGAGGCTGCCGCACCAGGATATCGAGCTGGTGGAGAACACGGCGCCCCCGTTCGGGGTCTCGTAGAACACGATGTCCGCGCGCACCAGCGGGTCCTGCGTGCCGTCGCAGTTGGGCCGGTTCACGTCGAGCTCCTCGCAGACCACGAGGTAGAGGTCCGTGTGGCCTTCGGAGCTGGCCAGCACATAGGTGTTGGGCGGCGTGCCCAGCAGCGGGTCGGCCCGGTCGAGCTCGAGCCCCGCCGCGCCGCCGCCGATCAGCCCGAAGTCGCCGATCTTCTCGTCCTTGCCGATGCCTTCGCAGATCCAGGCGACCTCCTTCTTGAAGCTGTCCGGCTGGCGCACGTAGTAGGACGAGATGTCGAAGCCCTGAGCACTGAAGCCGGTGCCGGCAATGACCTGCGGCGGCCGGCCGTTGCGGCGCCAAAGGCCGCCGTACTCGCCGGTGAAGCTGTGATAGTACTCGCCGGGCCGGGCGATCCAGGTGCGGATGCCGTCCTCGGCGCGGCGCACCTCGATACAGCCCGGCACCTCGGTGTGGTAGGCGATGCGCCAGTACCAACCGTTGGCACCCATGTACATGAGCCGCCCGCCGCGTTGCTGATAGGCGTACATCGCATCCCACATCGCCTTGGAGTGGTATTCGGGGTGCGAGCCAGTGAGCACCACCGTGTAGTCCTCGATCGCCGCCAGACCCTCGTAGTGCAGGTCCTCGTCGGTGACGACGTCGTACTCGAAGCCCTTCGCCTCCAGCCACTCGGTCAGGTGCGTGTCGGCGTTGAACTGCCAGAGCGTGGATTCGCTGCCGCCGATCCATTCCAGCGCCTTCGGGCGGAAATTCAGGACCGGCCTGAGCCGCGAGGAGTAGCAGATGCCGCTGCCGTCGATGTGGCTGTCATAGAGCGAGGTGCCGTATTCCCGGTGCTCGCTGCGCTGCAGGTTCTTCTCGTTCAGCACCGTGAGCCGGCCGGTGAGAATCTGCGCCGCGCCCATGTTGGTGGACATGTTGGTGTTGGCGTAGGCCATGTAGCTCGCGGTCGGCAGCAGGAAGCAGATCTTCGCGGTGGGCGCGCCGCGCGGGGCGCGCACGGCGAAGGGGATGTATTCCTCGCCGCCGCCTTCGCCCCGAAGCCTCGCGGCATAGACGCCGCTCTTCAGCCGCTTCGGGCAGGTGAGCGAGAAATCGACCTCCCAGCGTGCGTCGTAGACGTCGTCCTCGTGGAAGTGGATCGCGCCGTACTGCTCCGGCGCGTTCTGCCAGTTCATCTCGCTGCCGTCCCAGCACCAGCCGGTGACGGCGCGGGTCGGCAGGTTGACGAGGCTGCCGTGCAGCGCGTTGGCGGAGAGATCGGTCGCTGTTATCGTCTTGATGCCTTGGGAGAAGTCCCAGGCACCGACGATGGAGGTGGCGAGCGCTCCGTCCACCGGGCGGGTCTTGGCCAGCTCCATCTCCGCCGGGGTCAGCACGCGATTGGCGACGCGCGGGCTGTCGATGCGCCCGTTGTAGAAGCCGCCGCAAACCGTGCGGCCCTTGTCCACACGCCGGAAGTAGCCGCCCATGGTGAGCGGCGCGTCGTGCTTGCCCGGCCCGCTGAGCTCCGATTTCTTCTTCAGGACGCGGGCGTGGTTGACGTTGGGGTAGTCGTTGAGCGGCTGCTGCACCAGCGTGATCTGCTTCGTCTCGGCGTTGTAGGTCGCGGCGACGAAATACCACTGGTGCGGGATCAACGGCCGGTTGGTGGCGGTCACCTCGATATTGCCGTCGCCGTCGCCGAGGCAGAGCGCGAGCGAGCCGTCCTGCTTGGTGATGATGAGGGCCGCGCCCGCCTTGTCGCGGTCGCGCCAGTTGGAGATCAGCGCCTGGGTGCCGCGATCGGGCGTCGTCGGCCAGATGAATGCCTGGAATGTGAAGCTCTCCAGCCCCTGGATCGCGGGATGGGACGGCACCTCCATGAAGGAGCCGTCGTAGCAGACCTGCTTGCGTCCCTCGTAGGTGCCGCTCGCGCTGGTGCGGACCACCTTCTCCTTCACGCCCGGCCCGTCGGGGTTCTCGTCGCCGCAGATGAGGCGGACGATGTCGCACTTGTAGGAGGGGGCTTCGCAACTCACCATGAAGTTGATGGTCTCTCCCGGCGTCACACTGACGCGGTCGGCATAGCCCGCGATTCTGGTCATGTGTAGCTCTCCCAGGGCCTGGCGGTAGATTGTCGGTGGTTAAAGAGGGCCGCTCGCGTGGTGGCGATCGCGACGTTTACTCAGGCAGCGCCTTGCCGGTGTGCTGCTTCCAGCGCAGGCGAAAGACGTAGCGCTCGGCGTCGTCGATATTGTCGAAGGTCTTGTCGAGCAGCTTCACGGGCTTGCCGCGCACGCCCGAGAGCTGGGCCAGGCGCCATTCGCGGCCGGGCTTGGTGCAGACCAGGCAATGCTTGCCCTTCACGTCGGCACCCCTGAGCGTATTGAGTACCCGCTGCAGGTCGGGGCTGTGGTGGCCAATCGGCTTGGCCATGAACTCGTCGACGACGTAAAGGTCCTTTTCCGTGACTTGATAGGCCATCGGTGACTCCCTGTGGCACGGCGCCTGCGCTTCCCCTTAAGGCGGGGGGATTAGACCGAAATGCGCCGGGCGAGACAACACCTGCGTTGCCGCCGGTCAGCGTTCCGGGGCGCCCCCTTCGGCGACACGCTGCGCCACGAACGCGTCAAGCTCCTCGGCGATGGCGGGGTCGAGAGAGGGCTCCTCGTAGTCCGCGAGAAGCTGCTTCCAGATTCGCGTGGCCCGGTCCGATGTCTCGACCGCGCCGGCGTCACGCCAGTTCTCGAAGTTGCGCCAGTCCGAGAGCATCGGCCGGTAGAAGGCGGTCTCGTAGCGCGCCATCGTGTGATCGCAGCCGAAGAAGTGGCCGCCGGGGCCGACCTCGGCGATGGCGTCGAGTCCCAACTCTTCCTCGCTGGTATCCAGAGGCTTCAGAAACGCCTGCATCATCTGGACCATTTCGGCGTCCATGATGAATTTCTCGTATGACGCGCAAAGCCCGCCTTCGATCCAGCCGAACCCGTGGATCACATAGTTGGCCTGGGCGAGGACGACCGGCCAGATGGACATCTGCGATTCGTATGCCGCCTGGGCGTCGGCCGCGTTGGACGCCGTGGCGTTGGATGAGCGCCACGGGATGCCGTAGCGCCGCGCGAGCTGGCCGGTGGCGATGGTCGCCTTGGCGTATTCGGGCGTTCCGAAGGCGGGCGAGCCGGACTTCATGTCGACGTTCGAGGTGAAGCTGCCGTAGACGGCCGGCGCACCGGGATTGACGCATTGCGAGAAGACGATCCCGGCGAGCGCTTCGGCGTTCTGGAGCACGAGTGCGCCTGCGACGTTGATCGGCGCCATGGCGCCCGAGAGAGTGAACGGGGTGTAGACCACCGGCTGATTCATCTCCGCCATCACGATCGCGCCTTCCAGGAGCCCGCCGTCGTAGATCAGCGGCGAGTTGGAATTGACGACCGTGTGGATCGAAGGCTGGTGCAAGAGGTCGTCGTGACCGATGCCGCGCGCGATGCGCGCGATCTCGATCGCATCCGCCATTCGCTCGTGGCCGATCGCATAGCCGAAGACGGGCTTGTCCGTGAGCGTGACCGACGCGGCCACCGCGTGCAGGTGCCGCGTGCGGACCGGCAGGTCGACGGGCTCCACGGGGTAGCCCGCCAGCGCATGCACCGCATTGAGGGCGTGACAGAGCCGGATGAGATTCTTGTAGTCCTCGAAATTGCCGGTGACCCGGCCGCGCTCCCGATCCGACACGTTGGGCGCTGAGCCCACGCTGCCCCAGATGGCATCGTTGCCGCCGAATTCGAGATCGCGATGGCTGGAGCGGCCGTGCAGCGTGAACCTGCGCGGCACCGTCTCGAGCTTCTCCTCGACGAAGGCGGGATCGAAATGAACCCGCTTGCCATCCTCGCCGACCGTTGCACCGGCCTTTCGCAGTATTTCCACCGCGCGCGGTAGCTGGAACTCCATGCCGTTGTCACGCAGCACCCGCAGCGAGGCATGATGAAGGGCCTCGACCTGATCGTCGGAAAGAACCCGCATCGGGTCATAGGGATTGGGGACCTGCCCGAAGGGCGATTGTTCGACAGCGTTCCGGTCTGCAACCCGCCTGCCTCGGCTCCTGGCTCTGGCCATCCCCAACGTCCTTCAAGAACCCCGCGCAGACACTAGGCTAAGCCGCGCCAAGAGCTGTCCAGAATTCATAATATTCTGCAAATCCATGAACCAATTTCATGTATTGTCGGGTGATGGTGCAGGGAGGGGGCGTCGTTGCTGTCCGTGATTCTGAATTCGGGGTGTTTGATGACGAGCCGCGATAGACTTGGCGTCTATGACGCGCCCGCTACGGGTCTCGCTGCATGACACGGTTGGAGCTTCGGCACTACCGTGCCGTGCTGGCCCTGCGTCACCACCATTCCGTCACCGCTGCCGCCGCGGCGCTCGGCGTAACCCAATCGGCGATCAGCCATCGCTTGACCGAGGTGGAGCGGCGCCTTGGGCGCAAGGTGACGGTGCGAAGCGGGCGCAAGGTGTGGCTGAACACGGCAGGCGAGCTCCTGGCGTCGAGCGCCGAGTCAATCCTGAACGAGGCCCATCACGTCGAAACCCACTTGCTATCCGGCAGCGAACGCGAAGAAAGCCAAATCGTTCGGATCGCGACCTTCGCCTACAACTCGTATCGCTGGCTGCCTGCATTCCTGAAGATCGTGAAGGAGAAGCGGCCCAACCTCGCCTTCGAGTTCGTCGCGAGCGCACCCGGCCTGCCCGTGCGCACGATCGAGAGCGGAGAGGCCGATCTTGGCATCATGGCGGGGCAGATCACGTCCAAGCAGGTCGAGACCGTGACGCTGTTCGACGACGAGCTGGTCTGCGTTTGCCCCAAGAATCATCCATTGGCCGCCAGGCGTTTTCTCGTAGCCGACGATTTCATGGACTACCCGTACATCACCTACTCAGCTCACAAGGAAGACGGGTTCGAGCAGGACCAACTATGGCGGCGATCGGGAAAGCGGCCGAGCGTGATGTTGAATGCGGGTCACACTGAGGCCGTGATCGAGCTCGTGCGGGCCGAGTTCGGCCTGTCGATCCTGAGCCGGTGGGCGGTCGCCCACTTCCAGTTTCGAGACGATATCGCGCAAATCAAGGTGACCGAAGAGGGGTTGCCGCTCAGGTGGCACGCCGTCTATCGCGGGGTCCATCTGGACCGCGACGTATTAGCCGAAATCAGCCATTCGCTGCGGGACTGGTGCCGGAACTCGACGCTGGTTCGGAACGCCGTTTGATCAGCAGCGGGCCGGGCTAGTCGCCGCGCTCCAGCCGCCGCCGACGTTGGACGATCAGGAACATGTAGCCGCCGAAAAGAATGACGATGGCGCCGAACACCGAGAGCGCGCCCATGGTCGGGATCATCGGCGTGTAGCCGGAGCCCATCTTGGTGTAGAGCCATTCGGTGACCGTGCTGTCGGCGCCGGTGGTGAAGGTCGAGAGCGGGAAGTTGCCCCAGGAGAGCAGGAAGGCGAAGAGCGCGCCGGAGAAGAGGCCGGGCGCGAGCGCCGGGAGCGTGACCTCGCGGAAGGCCTGCCAGCGGCTCGCGCCGAGGTCATAGGCGGCCTCCTCCTGCGCGGCGTCGAAGCCGTAGACCTGGATCGAGATCACCAGGGTCACGATGGGCACGATCCAGACCAGATGGGCGAAGACCGCCGCCTCCCAGCTCGGCAGCACGCCCACGTAGGTGAACCAGAGAAGCAGCGCGAGGCCGAGCACGGCCTGCGGGAAGAAGATCGGCAGCATGATGAGGCGCTGATAGAACTGCCGCCCGCGCCAGTTGTAGCGGGCGAACGCCAAGGCGCCGAAGAAGCCCAGCACGACCGCGATCAGCGCGACGCAGCCCGCGACATAGAACGAGGTGAGGTGCAGATCCGTGGTCAGGTTGGCGCCCAGGGTCTGGTCGTACCACTTGTCGCTCCACGCCTTCACCGGGAAGCGGAAGTAGCGGGACTTGCCGAACGAGCTCGTGATGACCGAGAAGATCGGGATGTAGAGGAAGAGCGCGATCACGCCGGTCCAGACAGCGATCAGCCATATGACCCAGCGCTTGCTTTCCATCTCAGAGTCCGCCTGCGCGCGTCATCGTCGGCCCAGCAGCCGGTCGAGGTCGAGCCGGCGCATCACCAGCACCACGAGGAAGCCGGTGACCACGATGGCCAGCACGGAAATCGCCGATCCCAGCGGCCAGTTCTGGGCGTAGGTGAACTCGTGCTGGATGTCCTGGGCGATCACCGGCGTGTTCTGGCCGCCGAGCAGCTTGGCCTCCGAGATCGCGCCCACCGCCAGCACGAAGGTCAGCAGCGCCCCGATCAGGATGCCCGGCATGGCGATCGGCAGCTCGACCTCGCGGAAGATCTGGAAGCGGCTCGCGCCGAGATCGCGCGAGGCCTCCACCTGGTCGCGCGGCACCATGGAGAGCCCGAGCACGATGGGGAAGAGGGTGAAGGGCAGATAGACGTAGATCATGCCCATCAGGATAGTGCCGGGCTCGTAGAGCAACGTGCCGGTGTCGATGCCGAAGGCGGTCTTGAGGCCGCCCGCCAGGATGCCACCGCCCTTGATCAGGAAGAGGTACCAACCGAAGAGTCGCACGTTCTCGGAGACGAAGAGCGGAATGACGAGCACCAGCATGACCGGCGCGGCCCAGCGGCCGAACAGCTTGGAGAGGCCGTAGGCGATCGGATAGCCGATCATGAGGTTGCAGAGGACGGTGAGCCCGGCCAGCGCGAACGACCAGATGAAGGAGATGTAGTAGCTCTCGGTGAAGATGTGCTCGTAGTTCTCGGTGGTGAAGCCGGCGCCGAGGTCGAAGGTGCGCTCCGGCGTGAAGCTGAAGGCCAGCACGATCACCAGCGGGCCGACGAAGCCGATCAGGAAGAAGATCAGAACGGGCGTGGCGTTGAGCACGCCGGGCGAGCGCAGCCAGCTAAGCAGAAGTGCCCCGATACCCGGCTGCCGGATCAGCGGTGCAGGAGCCTCCGCGCGGTCGACCATCAGTCTGTCACGAGCACGCTGTCTTTGGCGTCCCAGCCGATTAGCACGTCGTCGTTGAGCGAACCCCGATAGGCCTGCTCGCGGAGCTTCTCGACGACGAACATCGAGCCGCCGGCGCTCACGTGGTACTGCACCCGGGAGCCCAGCGCGTACTCGTTGAAGAGCGAGCCCTCGATATGATTTTCCGCCTCGGAGGGGTCGTTTAGGAAGCGCATCGATTCGGGCCGGATCACGAGATAGCCATTGGCGAAGCCGTCCGGCCGGGCCGGGCTGGTGAAGCGGCGCTCGAAAGCGGGGCAGTCGATGCCGCCGTCCGCACCGGCCTGCACCGCGAGCGTGTTCACCTCCCCCATGAACTCCGAGACGAACTTGTTGCGCGGGCGCAGATAGATTTCGTTGGGCGAGCCGATCTGTATCAGTCGCCCCTCCTGCATGATCCCGATGCGGTCGCTCATCACCATCGCCTCTTCGAGGCTGTGGGTGATGTAGACGAAGGTCTTGCCCGTGGTGCGGTGGAGGTCCTTGAGCTCGACCTCCAGCAGCTTGCGCAGCCGATAGTCGATGGCCGATAGCGGCTCATCGAAGAACAGGATGTCGGGGTCGGAGGCCAAGGCGCGGGCCAGCGCCACGCGTTGACGCTCACCGCCCGAGCACTTGGTGACGGACTTGTCGTAGTAGTCCTCTGGCAACTGCACCACATTCATGAGCGAGAGGCCGCGCTCGCGGCGGGCACGCCGGCTCTCGCCCCGCATCTTCAGCGAGAACTCGATGTTCTGGCCCACCGTCTTGTGATTGAAGAGCGCGAGCGACTGAAAGACCATGCAGGTCGGTCGCCGATTCGCGGGCACTTGGTTGACCCGCTCGTCGCGCAGGTAGATGTCGCCCGCGGTCGGCTTCTCCAGCCCACCCAGCATGCGGAGCAGCGTGGTTTTGCCGCTGCCAGAGGGGCCGACGATGGTGAAGAACTCGCCCTCCTGGATATCGAGGGTGACGTCGTTCACGGCGACCAGTCGGCCGAACTGCTTGGTCAGGCTGACCATGCGCAGGATGGGCGCGGCATCCACCATGGCGCTCGTCTCGATCCTCTCTCCGCAAATGCGCCGCCCGGCCGGGACCGGCCGGGCGTGCGATCAAAGCGGGGGCGCGCGGTAGCTGCCGCGCGCCCCCATCGCTGCCGGCCGGGCTTAGGACTTCTCGCGCCGCGCCGCCGTGTAGATGTCGTAGAGCCGGTTGTAGTCCGGCACCACGTCGTACTCGACGGAGTGCGAGATGCGGTAGTCGAACTCGTCCCACTGGAAGGAGTCGAGCTCTTCCGCCGTGAACTTGGCGAGCAGCTCCGGCTGCGACATCTGCCCCACCGGGAGCAGGAAGCCGCCGGCGGTCGCCACGGCGTAAGAGGTATCAGGCTGGAGGATGTACTCCATCCAGTCGAAGGCCTTCGGGTGCAGGTCGGGATTGTTGACCACCGAGCTGAGCTCGATCCAGTTGATCCCGCCCTTGCCGTCGGCAGGCCCGCTCCTCGGCACCACGTGATAGAGGTTGGTGAGCCCGTCGAGACGCGCCGCCGAGATCGAGTAGGTGCCGCCACCGAAGTACATGTCGATCTCGTCGTTGATCACGGCAAGGTTCACGGCGACGAAGTCGTCCGAGACCATCTTTGCGCCGTTGATGAGCCGCCGCGCCGCTTCCTCGAAGGTGGCGACCTCGTCGTCGGACTTCATCTTGAACGGGTGCAGGCCGGCGGCCATGCAGATGTGCATGATGTTCCAGTTGTCGTAGGCGAGGATGCCGTAGCGGCCGGCCATGTCGGGATTGTTGAACAGATCCCAGCCTTCGTCCTTCGCCATTTCGGCCGAGATGACATCGGTGTTGACCACGAAGTCGAAGGTATCCACCCGCTGGCAGACCCCCAGCAGGTGCTCATTGTCGAGGCTCATCGCCCACTTGTAGGGCGGATGGAACATCGGCAGCATCGCCTCGAAATAGGGCTCGAAGCGGGCCCGGTCGAGCTCGACGATCAGCCCCTCGGGCCACATCATCTCACGCGCCCAGGGATTGTTCAGGTTGATGATGTCCCAGATCGCGGTCTCGCCGGCGCGGAGCTTGTTGACTGAATCCGGGTCCGACGTGTGCAACTCGTACTTGATCCCCGTGTCGTACTGATCGGTGAAGCCATCGAGCACGCGCGGGTCCACGTAGCCGTCCCACGTCAGCATCGTCAGTTCGTCAGCGGCACGGGCCCGGCCCGCGAGGGCACCGCCCGCACCCAGCGCCAACGCGCCTGCACCGATCCCCTGAAGCACCTGACGCCGGGTGGCGGCCGCGCCGCGCACCGGGTCGCGCTTCACCATCTGCTTGAGAAGTTTGTCCTCGTTCATGGTCTTCTCCTCTGTGGCGCCGCGCGATGGGGCCCGCGTCCAGCCCCGTGAAGGCGGCAACTAATGGTCGTGACGCGCTGGCCGCACTCCGCACGATTGCAGAGGCGACGATCCCGCCAATCTAAACACAATCGGAGCGGCGTCTCATCCCGAAATCGCCCGCAGAGATAAGCGGCGGCGACGGCCGCCGCAGGGGGAACGGCTCAGCCGGCGCTGGCCAGCAGGTCGGCGCGGGCGCGGTCCATGTGGGCGGAGAGCACTTCAACGGCGCGCTCCGCATCGCGGCGGGAGAGCGCCGCGAGCAGCGCACGGTGCTCGGCGTTGTAGGCGGTGATCTGCTCCGGCGTCAGGATCTTGTTCTTGATGGAGTCCCATTGCTGGTGGGCGCGGACGTGGTTGATGCGGTGGTAGATCTCGACGATCAGGGGATTGTGGGTCGCCTCTGCGAGCCTCAGGTGGAACATTTCGTCGGCCAGCGAGAAGCTCTCGGCGTCCTCCACGCCTTCCATCTCGGCGACCGCACGCTGCAGCGCGGCCATGTCGCGCGCCGTGGCGTTGCGCACCGCGAGCCGGGCCATCTGCGGCTCGATGGCGGCGCGGACCTCGACCAGCTCCAGCGGCGAGGTGATTTCGGAGACGTCGGTCTCGCCCGCGTCGGGCTCGTAGATGACGAATGTGCCGCTGCCCACCCGGCGTGCCACCAGCCCGCGCGCCGATAGCGAGCGCAGGGCTTCGCGCACCGTGCCGCGCGAGGCCGAAAACGACTCGGCGAGGCTGCGTTCCGGCGGCAATCGGTCGCCTATCGCGAGCGAGCCGTCGAGAATTCGTCGGGCGAGCTGCGCCGCGATCGCATCGGCCGCCGAATCGGCCGGCCTTGGAATTCCGCCGTTCTGGTTGCCGACCTGTGTGCCTTCGATCTCCATGGCGCCAGCCCATTTCCTGTTGCGCGCCGCCCGCCGGCCCGTGACCCAATCGCCTCCCAAAACGTCTTACGCCACGACGCAGGCCGCATGCGGGCCTCTTTGCTTTAATCAATTTTGGCGTGACGTTCAACCATTCATTCATATTGGTTCACAATTGGTCCCGCCGATTGGGCGACAATTGGCTTGACAAATCTCGGGGCGGGGGCTTGAGTCCGCCCCCGAACATCGGCCGATCAAGGTCGGGGAGAGGAGCACATGACGCTTCCGCGGCACGTCAAGTATCTGATCATCGGGGCCGGGATCCACGGCCTCAGTACCGCGTATCACCTCGCTTCCTCGCTCAAGGCTAAGGGCAACGGCGCCGCCGCAGACATCCTGGTGGTGGACAAGACCGACATCGCCGCCGGGGCCTCTGGCATCGCCTGCGGCGTCGTCCGCAACAACTACTATCAGCCGGCCATGCGCGAGCTGATGGCGGCCTGCGTGGAGGAGTGGGAGAGCGATCCCGAGGCCTACCACTACCATTCCGTTGGCTACATGCAGATCAGCCCCGAGAGCATGCATGCGGACGTTGCCGAGATCGCCGCGCAGCAGCGGGCGATCGGCTACGAATCCGAGTTCATCGAGGGCGAGGCCGACTGCACACGCTACATGCGGGGTCTGTTCGACGACTGGCAGGCGCCCGGCATCACCTCCGTCCTGCACGAGAAGAGGGGCGGCTACGCCCACAACAAGGCCTCGATGCTGGGGCTCGCGGACAAGGCGAGGGGCGCCGGCGTGCGCATCCTCACCGGAGTCGAGGTCAAGGGCTTCGGCTTCGGCGCCAACTCCAAGGCGGTGACCTCGGTCGAGACCGACCAGGGCTCCATCGACGTCGACCAGGTCATCGTCGCGGTCGGGCCCTGGGTACCGCGCATCTGGGAGATGCTCGACCTGCCGGAACGGATCGACGTCAAGGACCTGGAAGGCACCCTGCACCATGATGTGGACATGTGGCGCTTCTGGTGCCTGCAGGAAGGGACGATCGCGGTCGAGCCCTCCTACGGCATGGCGGACGACGGCTCCATGCCGCCGGTCATTCACGTCGATTCGGACGAGCCGCTTTACTCCGACGTGGACGGCAAGCTGATCACCGACGAGATGTGGGGCATCTACTACAAGCCGGACTTCAACTTCGGCGGCGTCCAGGGCGGCGCCACGCCTTACAAGGTGAAGACGGCGGTGCCCGAGGTGGCGATCGATCCCTACGGGCCGGAGTCGCCGGAATTCGTGGTCGACGAGGCGTTCAGGGAGATGTGGTGCTCGGCGCTCGCCCACTGCCAGAGCCGCTACAAAGGACAGATCGGACACTGGCTCGATGAGCCCTCCGGCGGCATCGGCGCGTTCGCCGCCGACAATTTCCCCGTGTTCGATCGCTTCCGCGAGAACTGCTACGTGATTGCGGATTCGAACCACGGCTACAAGATGATGGCCGTCGGCAAGCTGGTCGCCGACGAGCTTATGGGCCGCGAAAGCGCCCTGCTCGAGCCCTTCCGCTTCTCGCGCTTTGCGGAGGGCCGCCTTCACCCGGTCTCGAACAGCCCCTTCCCGTGGAGCTGACGGGACCAGCCGGATCGTCAGGGAGGATGCGGAGATGACCGATCTTGAAGCCCATGTGAACAGGGAAGGCCGCGACGAGCTGGTGCGGCAGGTGCGCGCCAAGATCGAGGAGCTCGGTGTCACCTACATCTACTACCAGTTCGTCTCCGTCACGGGCCGGATCGTCGGCAAGGGCATGCCCGCCGATCACTGGGAGCAGATCGCCGAGCGCGGCTTTCAGCTGGTCTACGGCTCGACCGCAAACCTCTTCACCGACCGCCACTCCAACTACATCGGCTATGGGCCGGAAGCGTCGGAATTGGTCGGCATCCCCGACCCCGAGACCTTCGTCCAGCTACCCTGGGACAAGCGCGTCGCCCGCGTCTTCTGCACCTGCTTCCGCAACCGGGAGGAGCGTGAGAACCCCGGCGGCCACCTGACCTCGGACTGCCGCGGCAACCTGCGGATCATCCACGACGAGTTCCAGGCCAAGCACGGAATGCAGATGCGCCACGGCACCGAGCCCGAGATGATGTGGCTCAAGCGCGGCGCGGACGGCGGCACCGACGGCGGCGTGACCAAGCCCAACTGCTACCACATCGACCAGTTCGAGGAGCTCCGGCCGATCTTCATGCAGGTGATCGAGTACGGCCAGGCCATGGGGCTCGACATGATCCAGGGCGACCACGAGGACGCGCCCGGCCAGCTTGAGCTCAACTTCACCTTCGACGATGCGCTCCGCACCGCCGACCGGCTCACCACGTACCGCCAGATCTGCGCCCAGGTCGCCCGCGAGCACGGCGTCATCGCCTGCTTCATGTCGAAGCCCTTCATGGGGGTCTCGGCGAGCGGCTGCCACCACAATGTCTCGCTCTGGACCGGCGGCGAGCAAAGGGTCAACGCGCTGCATCAGGACCCGATGCCCGGCCTGGAAGACACCTTCAGCTACTGGAAGGGCGGCGAGAACCTGTTCATGCCGGATCCGTCGATCGACGATCACAAGCCCGGCCCGGTCGGCCTCAAGTGCATTGGCGGCGTGATGGAGCACCTTGCGGCGCTCACCGCCCTCGGCTCGTCCACGGTCAACTCGTATCGGCGTCTCTGGGATACCGGCTTCTGGGCGCCGGTCTTCGCCGACTGGGGCTATCAGAACCGGACCTGCGGCCTGCGCGTCTCCGCGCCCGGCCGCTTCGAGTACCGCTCGGTCGATTCGATGGTCAACCCGTACCTGATGGCCGGCGCCATCATCAAGGCATTCGACGACGGCATCGCGCGCGATCTGGACCCCGGCGAGCCGGAGGAGCGCAACATCTATCAGGCCATGGAGGCCGGCAAGCTGGTGAAGAAGCTGCCGATGTCGCTCGGCGAGGCGCTCGACGCGCTGGAGCGCGACGAGGTGATCAAGGCCGCGATGCCGGACGAGATGCTCAAGGTCTTCATGCACTACAAGCGTGACGAGTGGGAGCGCTTCATGTCCACGGTCACCGAGTGGGACGTCGAGACCTACCTCGACTGCCTGCCTTAGCCTGCCCTAACCAACGGATAAGACGAGGCGCCCATGTGCGGGATAGCAGGACTGATCCATCGCGGATCGAGCGGCGACATCGGGGCGGAGATGACCACGATGCTCCAGGCGCTCAAGCACCGCGGGCCGGATTCCACCGGCTTCGCCATCTACGGCATCCCGGTCGAGAGCGACCACGTGATGCGCTTCAAGGTGGCGGAGCAGGAGGACATCGGCAAAGGCTTCGAAATCCACCAGCAGATCAAGGACCGCAAGGCCGAGGTGGACAAGCGCATCCGCAGCATGGATGTCGAGATTGTCGGTGAGGAGCAGGCGACCGAGTACGCTTACCGCTACCGCCTGCGCTTCCCCGCCGATGACGACGGCGGCCAGCAGCGGCTCAAGCGCTTCGCCGACTATATCGAGGACGTCGAGGGCGCGGAGATTCTCTCCCTCGGCCGCGCGCTGGAGCTGATCAAGGATCTCGGCGACGCCGGCATCGTGAGCGAGCAGTACGACCTCGCCGGCTTCCAGGGCACCCACGCCATCGGCCACACGCGCATGGCCACGGAATCGGATGTCGATATCCGCTCGGCCCATCCCTACTGGGCCTATCCCTTCAACGACATCTCGGTGGTCCACAACGGCCAGCTCACCAACTACTGGAAGTTCCGACGGGCGCTGGAGCACCGGGGCCATCGCTTCATGTCGAACTGCGATTCCGAGTTGATCGCTGTCTACCTCGCCGACCGCATCGAGCGGGGCGACACGCTCAAAGAGGCGATGGACCGCTCGGTGGGCGAGCTCGACGGCGTCTTCACCTATCTGGTGGCGACGGCGGACAGCCTGGGCATGGCCAAGGACACCATGGCCGCCAAGCCCATGGTGCTCTACGAGAGCGACGATTTCGTCGGCCTCGCCTCCGAGGAGGTCGCGATCCGCGGCATCATGCCCGACGAGATCGACACCTGGGATCCCTACGAGGGGGAGGTCAAGGTATGGCAGAACTGAGCCCCGACGACCGGCACAAATCCCATGACATGGGGCTGCACGCGGAACAGCTCGCCGGCCGCACCCAGCAGGTTTTCTTCTACCCCGAGGAAGGCGACAACTACACCTATCCCGAGGGCTTCGATGTCGATTTCACCAAGAAGGCGACGATCGACGCTGCCGAGATGGACGGGCCCGAGGTCAATCTCCGCATCCGCGAACTGATGGGCGAGGGCTACGGCCACATCGTGGTGCAGAACCCGCTCGCCAAGCACTCCCTCGGCGTCGGCATCCTCAATCGGCTCAAGCTCGATTTCGAGGGCAGCCTCGGCTACTTCGGCTGCGGCCTGGTCGACGGCCCCAACATCCACATCAAGGGCCGCGTCGGCTGGTCCTGCGCCGAGAACATGATGGCGGGTGTGGTCGTCATCGAGAAGAACGCAGGCTCCACCTTCGGCGCAGCACTCAGGGGCGGCGACCTGGTCTGCAAGGGCGACGTGGGCTCGCGCACCGGCATCGACATGAAGGGCGGCACGATTATCATCGGCGGCCGCGCCGGCGCGTTTACCGGCTTCATGATGCAGCGCGGGCGCATCGTCATCCTCGGCGACGCCGGCATCAACCTCGGCGATTCCCTCTACGACGGCACGATCTTCGTGGGCGGCACCATCGCCTCCCTCGGTGTCGATGCCGTCCCCGGCGAGATGACCGACGTCGAAGCGCGCTGGCTCGAAAACAAGCTCGCGACCTACGGCCTGGAGGCGCCCAACGGCGTCGCGAACCTGACCAAGATCGTCGCCGGCAAGCAGCTCTGGAACTACGACAACCTTGAGCCGACCGAGAAGAAGATCGCGCTCTAGTCGAGCGCGGCCTCTCGCTACCCTGCAAGGAGCCCGTCATGGCCAGCGACAGACGCGAAGCCGTCGCCAACCGGCCCAGCCGCAACCGTCACATCCTGGGGCGGAGCAGAATCTTTTCGCCGGAGGTGATCGACGACATCCACATCAAGGCGGAGCTCGGCCGCTACCGGATGCGGGGCTTCTCGCTCTTCAAGAACATCCCGACCTTCGACGATCTGACCTTCCTGCCGGGCACGCTCACGCGCTTCGTCATCGAGGGCTACCGCGAGAAGTGCACGACCACGACGGTGATCGGGCCCAAGGCCAAGCGCCCGCTGGTGCTCGACATCCCGGTCTACGTCACCGGCATGAGCTTCGGCGCGCTCTCCTACGAGGCCAAGACCGCGCTCGCGCGCGGCGCCACCATGGCGGGCACCGCCACCTGCTCCGGCGAAGGCGGCATGATCCCCGACGAGCGGCGCTATTCCGAGAAGTGGCTCTACCAGTGCATCCAGTCCCGCTACGGCTTCAACCCCCACCATCTGCGGCTCGCGGATGCCTGCGAGTTCTTCATCGGCCAGGGCTGCAAGGTCGGGCTCGGCGGCCACTTGATGGGGCAGAAGGTCACCGACCAAGTGGCCGAGATGCGCTCGCTGCCCGCCGGCATCGACCAGCGCTCGCCCGCGCGCCATCCCGACTGGCTCGGGCCGGACGACCTCGCGCTCAAGATCAACGAGATCCGCGAGGCCACCAACGCCGAGATCCCGATCCAGCTCAAGCTCGGCGCCGCCCGCGTCTATGACGACGTGCGCATGGCGATCAAGACCGGACCGGACAGCATCTACATCGACGGCATGGAGGGCTCCACCGGCGCCGGCCCGCATCTCGCGACAGAGGAGACCGGCGTGCCCGGCATCGCGGCCATCCGCCAGGCGCGCAAGGCGCTCGACGACCTCGGCGCCTCCGGCAGCATCAGCCTCGTCTACGCCGGCGGCGTGCGCAACGGCGGCGACATCGCCAAGGCGCTGGCCCTGGGTGCCGATGCAGTGGCCATCGGCCATTCGGTGATGATGGCGCTCAACTGCAACAAGGACATCCCGGAGGCCGACTTCGAGGCCGAGATCGGGGTCGAGGCCGGCTACTGCTATCACTGCCACACCGGGCGCTGCCCCGTGGGCGTCGCCACCCAGGACCCGGAGCTGCGCAAGCGGCTCGACCCTGACGAAGCGGCGGAGCGGGTCTACAACTTCCTCCACACGCTGACGCTGGAATGCCAGATGATGGCGCGCGCCTGCGGCAAGACCGACGTGCACAGCCTGGAGCCGGAGGACCTCGCCGCGCTCACCATGGAGGCCTCGGCCATGGCCCAGGTGCCGCTCGCGGGCTCCCAGCACACCGTCGGCCGCCCCGACATGAACCGCTACTAGAAGCCCGGACCGGAGAAGCGCCATGAGCGACAAGACCGGCGACGTCGACTACTTCCTGAGCCAGAGCGGCCTCGACAGCGAGCGCGAGAAGGAGATCGGCCAGCACATCGGCTATCGCTACGATGTGAACCTGGTGCCTGATTACGAGCGGCTCACGCCCTTCCTCAGGCGCTATATCGAGACCATGGGCTGGACCGACCTGAACTGGCTGGAAGACGTGCACATGGGCTACGAGGAAGGCCGGCCGGCGGTGTTCGACCGCAATATCAACGGCTGGGTCACGGTGCCCGAGGACCTGGAGCTGCCCGACAACCAGCAGGATCGCGACATGCTCGCCCGCGAGCTATTGGTGAAGTTCCAGATGTCGCCCCGCCACCCGATGTCCGACCTCAACGGAGCGTATCGGAAGTTCTAGGACGCCTGGCTCGTTCGAGCCTTTCCACTCCCCACGGAAGCGCTCCGGAGTTTGTTGATCGCGGCAAGCGTCAGACGATCTCGTATGCCTTGACCGTGCCGCTGCTATAAATGCCAGCCACGAACGGAGGGAGCGTCTTCGCCGCGAAGCGAGCGATACGACGCCTTCCTTTCACCAGCAGCTCAGCGATGTCCGGCCCGGTCGCGTTCTTCATCCGGATTACGATGACCCGCGCCGAATGTCGCCGGATCGCTCGTAGCTCCGCGGCACGATAACGAACGCCCCTGTCCTTGGTGATCGCCACCCAGCCCATTCGTCCGACGAGCGCGATCCACTCCTCGTCCGGCGCGTCCTGCGGGAGGTGGTCGTCATGCACCTCGACCGCCATTCCCTCGGCGCGAAGACGGTCCGCGATGATGTGTCTTCCGAGGCTGCGATCGATGAATAGCGTGCGCTCAGGCTGCGGCTTGGAGCTCGCACCGGATCGCTTCTTCGATTTCCTCATGCCCACGCTCATAGTCGTGCGCCAGGTCGCTGATGGCTTCACCTGCCTTGTAGCGTTCGGCGATGAGCTGAGTGGCGAGGCCGGTGCCGGCGATGACGGGCCGCCCGGCGGAGAGCGTCGGATCGATGACGATCATCGCGGGCGTGTCGTCCATGGCGCTCCGGGTGAACGGATAGAGCTTGATCGGAACGCCGGCGGGATCGCGGTCGATCCGGCGGAGTGCGGTGCTGATGATCTCCCGCATGGCGGTCTGGCCCGCCTGGCTGATATTGATCAGTTGCCCGTATTGCTCGGTGAACAGGTCCAGCCCGTCCGTCTCAAGCTCGCGACTGATCAGCGGATGACGCTTGTCCATCTCCTGCCGCGCATTCGCCGCCAAGAATTGGATCGCCCTGCGAATGCTCGGCATCTTCACTTCGTGCTTGCGCCGAATGGCGGCGAGAACGTGAAGCTCCGTGAGATTGAGGAAGGAGAGCAGCGTTGGTACGTGTGCAGGTACTTCGATCAGCGGCGCATACTCGTCGCGGCCCACCGACCAATAGCGAATGGTCGCCGCGGGCACGGCGAGGTAGTGGGCGGCTTCCGAGATCGTGTAAGCGGGAAGTTCTCGGGGATCGTTGGTCCCCGTGCGCAGTCTGGCCATCGGGCTCTCTCCCGGATGCCATGATGGAATTTTGAGTCAAAAGCGCCCATAGCATGAACGCTGTCTGCAATCCACGCCGGTTGTAGCCACCGACGCTCCGAATTGGGATTGACGCCGTAGACGCAAACACCAAGGGTCGAACCCGATCGAGGGTAACTCTTTGCTTCAGGGGGATAAAAATCTCCTCGTCTCCTGACCCCTCTCCGCCCGCAGGGGCGGAGAGGGACCGGAGTGAGGAGGGAAGCGTCCGCTCGTTAGAGCGAACGCCAACCCTGCTGTGTTACCAGCGCAAGGCGCCGCGCAGCATCAGCCCGTGCCCGGGTCCGTCATCGTCGTTGGCGGCCTCGTACAGGCTGCCCTCGACGCTCACACCCGCTGCCGGCGCAAGCTGCCAGCGCGCACCCATGCGCCACCACTGCGCACCTTCGCCCGCCAGCCCGAGCCCCGCATAGGGCGTCACCACGCCCATGCCGGGCGCCACGCCGAGACCGTAGCCGACCTCCGTGTGCAGGCGCGCCTGGTTGTCCGGTGACACTCCAGCAGTGACGCCATTCTCCCACAACTGGTTTACACCGCTGCCCGTCTGGCCCCACGCCGGCTGCACCACGAGAGCGAGCCCCTGGCCCGACCCGCCCGGTGCAAGACGCACCAGACCGCTCACGCCCGTCTCCTCGTAGTCGCCACTGTGGCTGAGCAGGGTCCGGACCCGGCCCTCGACGGTCAACCCCGACGCCTCGTCGGCATAGCGCAAAGCGCCCCCGGCCTCGATGCTGGTGCCGGTCTCGCCGTCCCCGCCGTCGTTGCGCACGCCGAGCTCCAGCGAGGGCGTAAATGTCGACCCCGAGGCGAGCTTCTGGACGTGCGCCCCTTCCAGCAGCAGACGCTGCCGGCTGGCACTCAAGGACGTGCTCTCAACGCTCCCGGAGCCATCGACATCAGCCGACGTGAAGGCCACCTCGCCCTTGAGGTTCAGCGTCGTGGTGCCGCCCGCGATCATCTCGTCGCTGGACATCAGCGGCCCGCTCACACTTGCCGCCACCATCCGCTGCGTCAGGTCACTCGACTGTGCTCCCGCCGAGTCTTCGAGCTCGATCTCGCCCGAGCCGTAACCGGCCATGGCCCACAGATTCATGCCACCCGCCATCTGCCAGCCCACGTAGGGGTTGACGCTGGTCAGAGAGGTCGTGAGCTCGCCTGACGCGTTGGAGGCCGTGTAATCCACCGTCCCTCGCGCCTGTGACACCGCGACACCTGCGAGCATGTCCGCGCCCAGCTTTGTATCGATCCCCAGGTTGGCGCTCACCACGCTGCCGTCGTAGTCGACGGACTGCGGGTTGCCGCCCGCGATGTTGCGGTAGTCCCCGCTGCCCCAAAACGTCAAGTCTCCGAAGAGGCCACTGCCCCCGTTACCCGCCGCATTGAGGGTCATGGTGAAGGACGAGCCCGCCAGCAGCCGGCTGAAATCCAACGTGCCGTTGCCCAGCGCATGCCCGTTGGCCAGCAGGGCATCGGAGAGGGTGGAGGCACCGCCGAAGCTGAACGCTGCGTCCGGCGCAGTGTCTGAGGTTGCCCGCTCGATGCGGCTCGAGACGGCATCGACCGTGCTCGCGGTCATGGCCCGCATCACCTGAGGCAGCACGGCCTCGATGACCGCGTTGCCGCCCTCGGCAACCGCCTCGGGTGCAGTCCCGTAAAGACCCGAGCCTACGATGAGGTCTACTTCTCGAATCACGCTTCCGCCCTGCCCCAAGATTTGGCCGGTGAACTCGCGAGCGTAGCCTGTCTTGGGGATGTCGGCGCTGTCCGTGTCGTCGTTGGGATCATCGAAGTGGTACTGCCAGAAGCCACCGTCCGGGCCACTACCTGCCGCGTCGAGGATCTGATCCAGGATGAGCTCACCGGTAACGACGTCTCGGGCAAACCCTGGTCGTTGAAGCTCGAATCTCTCCGGAAACGCGCCGTGGAACGAGATTATGTTGCTGGTACGGTCCACCACGTAGAGGTAGACGGAACTGTGCCTCCAGGGGCCGTTCGGATCTCGCAAAGCGATCTTGGCTTTCGCGGCAGCGGTTGGATTGCCGGTTCTCAGGATCTCAAGAAAGTAATTTCCCGCTGCCGTGACGAAGGCCTTCAGGGTTTCGCGGTCCACCACGTCCTCGGCAGTAATGGCCGGGTCGCCGTAATCGATGTCTTCATCTTCAATTGGAACCAAGTGAGTCTCATCGAGATCGAACCCGGCGATCAGCACGATCGGAGACTGCAATTCGGGCGAGTAGTATGAGGTTGCATAGCCGGAGGCGCCAGCGGCGGGCAGCGCGAATTGGCCGCCATCCGGGTTAGGGAAAGCTCTTCTTGCGTACACGTCAGCCAAGGCACCTGGCAAGGTGGCTGGGTCGGGGGCGATTCCAAGTGCCGGAAGGATCGCTCTATAGTAAATTTCGGAGTGGAGTTGCCTGCCCGACAACGACATGTCCTTCGCGTGAATGAAGACTCGGCCGTCGAGCGTCAAGGTCACGATGTAGGTGTCACCGGAGCGCCAGGGGCTGTCGTCCTGCCTGATAATGCATCCGATATAGAGCCCCTCTTCGACGGCCGTGGCCTGTTGGGAATGCTCTCTGGACCGCTCTCTCACGGCGAGCGCAAAGTCCATCAAAGCAGCGCTGCCGTTTGTTACCTGTTGCGCCGTCACAGTCGGGTCCGCAGGAGCAGTCACGCCGGCAGGGAGTGGACAAGGAGGTTCCTGCGTCTGCGCCGAGGCGGGGAGCCCGTTGGATAAGACGCCGGCCAGCGCGAACAGGCCAGCCACGAGAGTTAAGGAAATCCTGGTTTTCCATGTCGCTGTGCTCATTGCGAGGGCTCCTGCTGGGGAAAGGCGGGAAACCTAAAGTCGAAAACGACTCAATGAGGAGCCAAGTCGTACGGCGTGTTCTTGCCGAAATCAAGTTTTCTAAATCACGATTTCGACAATAAGGGCATAGTTTGCATCAATAATGACATGCAAACCTGCTGAAACTGCATGTGAAAGTGATAATGTGCGCCCCTCGGCAGTACCTGCGCGGGTTTTGGAGCCTCACACGGTCCTTCTGCGGGTTTGAACGCGAGCTTCTGGTACAGTTTCAGATGTTGCTCCGCCGCCCGATGGCGGACCTCAACGGGGCGTAAAGGAGATTTCCGTCGCTACCGAGCCCCGTCCGGATCGGGATTGGCGATTGCCTCCAGCCAGCGGGGCGCGAAGGCGAGGATGGGAATGTCGGGCGGGAGCTGCGGGTTGAACAGCGCGTTGTGCCACCAGGTCTCGTCGCGGCGCGGGTCGTCGCGCCCCAGCCTCTGGACGGTGCAGGGCAGCGTGTAGCGCTGGCTGTCCTGGGCGAAGGCCAGGACGCAGCGCCCAGCACGCTCAAGGTTGGCGGCAAGCGGTGAAGCGGGCGCGAAGGTCGCCGTCAGCAGGTCGCTGAAGTCGCGCGTGTGCTGGTAGTAGCGCTCCGCCAGCAGGGCGAGCGCGGCCTCGCGCCGATCGCGCGGGTCGTGAGTGCGCCGCGCCAGGTGGCGGAACTCGGGCGCGAAGGACTCCGCCTCCCGCCGAACCAGGAGCGTGGTCATTGCCGGCGTGAGCTCTTCGCCTGCCGCGCTCAGCACCTGCGGTCGCATCCCCGGCGACGGCTGACCGGCGCGGCGGCGCATGACGTCCGCGCGTATGCGGCACTGCCAGCCGACGAAGTGATCGCGCAGGCGCTCGACCCGCGGCGCGGCACTCACCGCCCCTCAGCCCCGATTCGAAAGGTTTGTCCGCATGGTTCCTTCGCCATGGTAGCTGCGGCCTCAGGCCCCGGCCACGGGGATCGGCACTGCGCGCGCCGTTGTCGGCGCCGTATGGCCGGCCTAGGATCGACTGCCCTATCCCACAGACACGAATGAGGCCCCCATGTCCCGCGGTCCGGAACTTCCCTCCGTCAACCAGCTCGCCGCCGTCGCCCAGGACTTCATGCTCGACATGACGCTGGAGGATGTGACGAACCAGCGGGAGGCCATGCGGGGCGCCATCGCGAGCCTGCGCCATATCGACGACATGCCGGAGGAGCGGCCTGCCGTCGCCTATCCGCGCACGTCCGGCTACCGGCCGCACCCGGACGAGAACCCCTACAACGCCTGGTATTGGCGGGCCGAGGTCAAGGGCGCGGACTCAGGGCCGCTCGCGGGCGAGGAGATCGGCGTCAAGGACGTGGTCTCGCTCGCCGGCGTCCCGATGATGAACGGCTCGCGCGCCCTCGAAGGCTACGTGCCCACCATCGACGCCACCATCGTGACCCGCATGCTCGACGCGGGCGCCACCATCGTCGGCAAGACGGCGTGTGCCGACTTCTCCTTCTCGGGCGGCGGCCACACCAGCGGCTACGGGCCCGTGCGCAATCCGCGCAAGCCCACCCATGCGCCCGGCGGTTCGTCCAAGGGGAGCGCTGCGGCGGTGGCCGCCGGCGACGTGGCGATGGCGATCGGCGGCGATCAGGGCGGCTCGATCCGCATCCCCGCTTCCTGGTGCGGTGTGGTCGGCCTCAAGGCGAGCTACGGCCTCATCCCTTATACCGGGTGCCTCGCGATCGAGATGACCCTCGATCACATCGGCCCGATGACGAACACCGTCGAGAACTGCGCCCGCATGCTCTCGGTCCTCGCCGGCCCCGACCCGCTCGATCCGCGCCAGCGGGGCGTGCTCCCGGCCGATTACGTGCAGGACTACATGCCGGCGATCGGCGCGGGCTGCGAGGGCGTGCGGATCGGCGTGCTCACCGAGGGCTTCGGCCAGACCGAGGAGACCTGGCCCGAGTTCGGCCTGCCGGGGAGCGTGCCGGCGGTGGACGATGCGGTCCGCGCCACGGTGCGCCGGCTGGAGGAGCGGGGCGCCCAGGTCACCGAGGTCTCGGTGCCGGAGCATTACCACGGGCTCAGGCTCTGGTTCGCGATCGCGGCCGAGGGTGCGACAGAGTTCATGCTGAAGAACGCCGGGGTCGGCACCGGCTGGTTCGGCTATTACGACACGCAGTTCCTGGAGCATGCGTCGCGAGCCGCGAAGACCCGCCAGAACGACTATCCGCACACCGTGAAGAACGTGCTACTGCTGGGCGGGTACCTCAAGCGCTACTACCACGGCACCTATTATGCGAAGGCGCAGAACCAGCGCGGGCGGCTGACTGAAGCCTACGACAAGGCGCTCGCCGACGTGGACGTGCTGGTGCTGCCCACCATTCCGCACCTGGCCGCGCCGATCCCGAGCCTGGACGCCGACTTCGGGGAGTACATGTCCCGCGCGCTCGGCATGATCAACAACACGCCGCAGTTCAACCTGACCGGCCATCCCGCGATCAGCGTGCCATGCGGGGTGAGCGACGACCTGCCCATCGGCTTCCAGATCGTCGGCCGCCACTTCGAGGATCTCACCGTGCTCAGGGTCGCCGACGCGGTGGAAAAGAGCGCGGATTGGCAGAGCGTGTAGCGGCAGCAGTACCCGGCCGACCTTGCAGCAGTCGGGAGATACGGCGGTGACGGAGCAGCCCGAACGCTGGCTCGTGCGCAAGCCTGCGGTGGCGAGCCTGGGCGGCGTGGTCGCGACCCAGCACCAGGCCGCGTCGGAGGCTGGCGCGCGCGTGCTGGCCGACGGCGGCAATGCAGTCGACGCCGCCATCGCCGCGAGCCTTGCGCTGGCTACGGTCGAGCCCTGGATGAGCGGGCTCGGCGGCGGCGGGTACATGCTCGTCCGCCCCGCAGGTGAGGCCCGGACCCAAGCCGTCTCCTTCGGAATGGTGGCGCCGGGCGCGCTGGACCCGGCGGACTACCCGCTCACCGGTGAGGCCGGCGCAGACCTGTTCGGCTGGCCCGCCGTGTTGGAGGATCGCAACTTGCGCGGACCGCTCGCGGTGGCGGTGCCGGGGCAGGTCGCGGGCCTCGGGTTGGCGCATGAGCGCTTCGGCACGTGGGATTGGGCCGAGCTCGTGGCGCCCGCGTGCGCGCTGGCCGAGCGGGGCATGGAGGTGGACTGGCAGGCCACCGTCGCGATTGCAGCATCGGCGCCGGAGCTTGCGCAGGACACCGGCTGCGCCGCCACGTATCTGGCGGACGGATTTCCGCTGGCAACGCCCTGGACCGGGGACGCGCCCCGTGTCCGGTTGGGCCGGCTTGTAGAGACCCTGCGCCGGCTCGCCGAGGCCGGGCCCGCCGACTTCTACACGGGTGAAATCGCGCAGGCCATCAGTGCCGACATGGCGGCGCTCGGCGGGCGTCTCTCCGCCGCTGATCTCGCGAACTACGAGGCCACCATCAAGGAGGCGCCCGAGACCGGCTACCGCGATGCTCGGGTCAGGACCGCGCCAGGGTTGACCGCAGGGCCGACGCTGGTGGATGTGCTGAACCGTCTCGCGGCCTCGCTCGATCCGGGCGCGACACCCCCCGGCGGCGCCGCCTACGTGGCATACGCCGAGGCGCTGCAGGCGGCGTATGCTGAGCGGCTTCGGGGCATGGGCGCGGGCACCGATGCCGATCGCGCGTCCTGCACCAGCCATCTCGGCGCGGCCGACCGGGACGGCACCGTCGTCGCGCTGACCCAGACGCTGCTCTCCCCGTTCGGCGCCAAGGTGATGCTGCCGCAGACCGGGATCCTGATGAACAACGGCATCATGTGGTTCGACCCCCGGCCCGGCGGCCCGAATTCGATCGCGCCCGGCAAGCGGCCACTCTCCAACATGTGCCCGACGATCGTCGAGTTCGCCGACGGCAGGCGCGCAGCGCTCGGCGCCTCCGGCGGGCGCCGCATCCTCCCCGCCGTCGCGCAGCTGCTCTCCTTCCTCGTGGACTTCGGCATGAGCCTGGACGATGCCGCGCATTGCCCCCGTATCAATGTGGACGGTGCCGACCTCGTCGAGGCGGATGCCAGGCTGCCGGCCGAGACACTGGACCCGCTCAAGGCCCGGTTCCCGCTCGCGGTACGGCCGCACGGGGTGCATCCGTCCGCCTACGCCTGCCCCAACGCGGTGGTCTGGGATCCCGAGAGCGGCACCGCGACCGGCGCCGCCCACGTCATGTCCCCCAACGCCAGCGTCGGTGCGCCGTGACGCCGAAACGGAGAGGTCCATGAGCAATCACACGCGCCTAGGCATGATTACGCCGTCGCTCAACACGGTGTTGGAGCCCGTGACGTACGCTCTGCTCTCGGACCTGCCCGACGTGACGGCGCATTTCAGCCGGGTGCGGGTGTCCCAAATCTCGCTCGGCGAGGACTCGGCGGCCCAGTTCGCCGACGAGCCGATGCTCGCTGCTGCACGTATGCTGGCCGATGCCCGCGTCCACGCGATCTGCTGGAACGGCACCGCCGGCAGTTGGCTCGGCCCCGACTTCGACCGCCGGCTCTGCCAGGCGATTGCGCGCGAGACCGGCATTCCGGCGACGAGCGCGACGTTGGCGCTGGCCGAGCTTTTCCGCAGCCGGGGAGTCAGGCGCTTCGCCCTGGTCACGCCGTTCGAGGACGCACTGCAGGAGGCCATCGTCGACACCTATCGGCGCGAGGGCTTCGAGTGTGTGGCCGAACGCCACCTCGACAGCGACGATACCTTCGGCTACGCGTCCATCCCGCCGGCGACGACCGAGGGCATGATCCGTGAGGTGGTGGGCGCGGAGCCCGAGGCGATCGCTGCTGTGTGCACGAACTTGAAGGGCGCGCCCCACGCCCAGGCGCTGGAGGCGGAATGCGGCCGGCCTGTCTACGACAGCGTGGCGGCGGCGCTGTGGGGGACGCTCGCGCTTGCCGGCGTCGACCCCGGCCGCATCGCCGGCTGGGGCGAGATTTTCTCCGTCGCGCCGGCTTCGCTGGAGCGCCTCGGCGCCCGGCCCTAGGCGCTCGCGGCCTGCTCTTCTTCGGGCTCCAGCAGGTCGGCCACCGGCGTCGAATGCCAGCCGTCGGCGCGCTTGGCCCAGTAGAGGTCGGAGAGGCGGCCGGTGGTGATGCCCGGCGCCCCGTTGCCGATGGGCTTGTCGTTGACCCGGACGACCGGGACGACCCCGCCGGCTGAGGACGAGATGAAGGCCTCGCCGGCTTCCTCCAGCTCTTCGGGCCGGAGGTCGGTGGCCTCGGCTTCCAGGCCGATGTCCTGGCAGAGATCGAACACGGTCTTGCGGGTGATCCCCTCCAGCAGGTTGTCGCCGGGGGTGAGCGCCTTGCCGTCCCGGATGATCCAGACGTTGAAGCCGGGTCCTTCGGTGACATAGCCGTCGGTCGAGAGCAGCACGGGCTGGTCGGCGCCGGCGTCGAGCGCCTCGAAGTGGGCCGCGGTAAGATCCATCCGGTTGAAGTTCTTGCACTTCTGGTTGATGGCGGCGTCCGGTGCGCGGCGGGTCTGGGCGATCCAGAGGTGGGCGCCTGACTTCATCTTCGGCTCGGCGACAATGGTGTAGAAGGGCACCGCGTAGGCGATCAGCTCGTTCTCGGCGGTGCGCGGGTCGCCAAAGGCGGCGCCGCCGGCGTAGCGTCCGCGAGTGCAGAGCACGTAGACAATCGAGTCCGAGAGGCCCGCGCGGTGGACGCATTGCGCCATGGCGCTCCTGATCTGCGCATCGGACATGGGCGGCGTGAGCCGGACGTGCTCACACGAGGCGTAGAAGCGGTCCATGTGATCGTCGAGGCGGAAGAACGCGTCGTCACACACCGTGACCGCGTCGAACACCACGTCGCTCTTGTGGAAGGCCGGGTCGAGGATGGGTATCGATGCCTCCTCGATCGGCATGTACTGTCCGTGGCAATAGGCGATTCCCTTCGATTCCGACATGGTTGCGGCCTCCCTGGCGGCGTTGCGCGGTTCGATGCGGACGGTAAGGCCGTGCGGCCCTTGCCGTCAATGTGTTGCGTTCGGGGGCTGAAATCGCCTCATGAGAAATTCGCATTGAACCGTTCGAAATACGCAGAATCGGATGGGGAGGCGGCGCGGAAGCCGCTATGATGGGTCATCTAAACGAAGCGGGGGAACCCGCCGAAGCGCCCGTCCCACAGAAAATAAGTTGGTCCATCATGTCAGACATCGGTTCGCCGCCCAGCGAAGGCGGCTCAATCACGGCCCAGGTCAAGTGGTTCAACCCGACCAAGGGGTTCGGCTTCCTCGTACCCGACGACGGCTCGCCAGACGTCTTCTGCCACGTCTCTGCGGTCGAGCGGGCGGGCTTCGACACGCTGCCCCAGGGGGCCACCGTCAGCTGCGAGATCGTGCAAGGGCAAAAGGGCCCCCAGGTTTCGCAGATTCTCAATGTCGACACTTCGACCGCGACCGTCATGCCCCCGCGGGGCGACCGACCGCGCCGCCCCGGCCCCGGAGGCTTCCAGGCCCGGCGTTACAATGAGCCCATGGGCCCGACCGAGGAGATCGAGGGCACGGTCAAGTTCTATAACGTCGGCAAGAGCTACGGCTTCGTGACGCCGGACAGCGGCGGTCAGGACGTCTTCGTCCATGCCAAGGTCCTCGCCCGGTCCGGTCTCGACGATCTGGAGCCTCAGCAGCGCGTGCGGCTGGAGATCACGCAAGGCCCGCGCGGGCCGCAGGCGACCAGCATCGAGCTGATCTGAAGCCGCTCGCCAACGGCGCGCGGCCCGCCTCGTCAGGCCGCGCCGTCGGACGTTACCGGGGGCTTTGCCCCGCCACAGGCCGACCGCGATGATACGGAATCCGGTCGCCACGCCCATCCTCGCGCGCCGTTTCGATGCCATCGTGCGCGAGATGTCGAACGCGCTGCTGCGCTCGGCGCGCTCCAGCGTCATCGCCGCCGCCAAGGATTTCTCCTGCGCCCTCCTTACCCATGACGATCGGCTGATCGCCGCCGCCGAAGGCCTGCCCGTGCACGTGCTCGGGTGCCACCTGCAGACCCGTTCAATGCGCACTCTTCATCCGGACCTGCGGGAAGGCGATGCCTTCCTCCACAACGATCCGTACCTCGGCAACACCCATGCGGCCGATCACGCCATCCTGGTGCCGGTTTTCATCGACGGGGTGCACATGTTTACCGCCTGCGCCAAGGCGCATCAGGCCGATATCGGCAACAGCGCGCCTACCACCTATCACGCCTTCGCGCGCGATGTGTACGAGGAGGGCGCGCTCATCTTCCCCTGCGTCCTCGTGGAGCGCGGGGGCACGATCAACGACGATATCGTCCGCATGTGCGAACGGCGCATCCGGGTGCCGGCACAGTGGCGCGGCGACTTTCTCGCGCTGATCGGTGCCGCGCGGATCGGCGAGCGGCGCCTCAAGGAGCTGTGCAGGACGCTTGGAGCCGAGGCTGTTGCGGCCTCCGTCGAAGACTGGCTGGACTACTCCGAGCAGCGCATGGCACGGGCGATCGCGGGGCTGCCGGGCGTATCGCTGGTCTCGGAAAGCGCGCACGATCCGGTGGACCCTATCTTGCCCGACGGCATTCCGGTCAGGGTCGGAATCGAGGTGGACCCGAGCGCAGCCAAGATCACGGTCGATCTGCGCGACAACATCGATTGTGTCGACTGCGGCCTGAACCAGACGGAGGCCTGCTGCCTCGCGCACGTCTTCACGGCGATCTTCAACTGCCTCGACGACGACGTGCCGCGCAACGAGGGCGCGTTTCGCCGCGTCGAGGTGCTGATGCGAGACGGCTGCGCGGTCGGGCGCCCGGCCTTTCCCCATAGTTGCTCGGTTTCGACCACGAATGTGGCCGAGCGCCTCATCTACGCCATTCACAGCGGCTTCGCGCGTCTCGGCGAGGGGAGGGGTCTCGCCGAAGGCTCGGCAAGCATGGGCGGGGCGATGGCCGTGATCTCCGGCACCGATGCCCGCCGGGGCGATGCCCCCTTCGTCAATCAACTGTTCCTCGGGGTCGGCGGCGGCCCTGCCGCCCCCGGTGCCGATGGCTGGCTGACCTATTGCCTACCGACGGCGGCGGGCCTCGTTCACCTGGATAGCGTCGAGTTGGTGGAAAGCCGCTACCCGATCGCCGTGGACTCGGCGCGCATCGTCGCCGGCAGCGGCGGCGCGGGGCGTCGGCGTGGTGCGCCGGCAACGGAGGTCGTCTATGGCCCGACGCACGGCTCCCTTACCGCCGTCATTCCGTCGGACGGTCACCATGTTGCACCGCGCGGTGTGTGCGGAGGCGCCGATGCGACGGCGGGCCGCACCGCCAAGCTCGACCGCGATGGCCGGGAAACCGTGCTTCCCAATTTCGTGCAGCTCACTCTCGAGTCCGGCGAGCGGCTGCGGGCGATGGAAGGAGGCGGAGCCGGTTATGGCGATCCGTTGACGCGGGATGTAGAGCGCGTGCTGCACGACGTGGCCGAGGGTTGGGAAACGCGCGACCGCGCGCTGAACGCCTATGGCGTCGTTCTTTCGGAGCCGGGCTGTGGCGGCCCGCTTGCTGTCGACGAGACGGCGACCGAGGCCCGGCGGCGGGCGCTCACTCGGCGCGGACGCTGCGCCGGCGAGACAGAACCGATCCGATCACCATCATGACGAAGGCGGCGAGCATCAGCGCCGCCGCTCCCCACACGTAGGCCGAATGGGTCTCGTCGAAGAAGAGAATGCCCCATCCGATGCCGCCGACCACGCCGATGATGTTCATGACGGAGAAGAGCGAGGCGCCGGCACGGCGCACGATCACGTAGAACATCGGCCACATGATGGCGTTGATGACGACCGCGGCGACGAGCGAGAGGTCGCCGTCCAGGTCCGGCCCGGGGAAGAGGTAGAGCTGCCCGGTTGCCGGCAAGAAGGGGACAAGAAGCAGCGCGCCAGCGAAGAGGTTGCCGATCGCAAGGCCGAGCGAAGATGACTCAGGCGGACGGAAGCGCTCGACGAACACGTTGAGCGCGCCGAACCCGAAGGGAATCAGCAGCGCGATGACGAACCAGATCGCCATGCTGGGCGAGGGCAGGCTTTCCCCCGGAATGACGATTAAAAGGACACCTGCGACGGCTGTCAGCAGGCCCGCCGCGCTGATCAGGCGAAAGCGATCGAGCCGAAAGAGGACGGCGAGCGCATAGGTGAAGACGGGGGTCAACGTGAGCAGCAGTACGGTGACGCCGGAGGGCAGCTTGGTCACGACAAAGGCGAGCAGCGCAAAGGGGAAGGCGAAGCCCAGGGCGGCGCTCACGAAATAGAGCCTGATGTGGGGCCAGGTGAGTTGCGGCAGCTCGCGCCGGGCGATTGCCGGTCCCAGAAGAATCAACCCGGCGCCGAGTGCGTACCAGAACACATAGGCGAAATTGGGGAAGCCGGCGTCGCCTGCAATCTTGTTGACCGGGATCAGCAGACTGAAATTGATGCCGGCGATGAGGATGAGGACGAGAGAAAGTGCCATTGCGGGCGTCAGGTTGCGGTGTGGCTCTGCCGGCGCCCCGCGCCGGCCTCGATGAGGTCTAGCACTACCTCGGCGGCACGCTCGCTCGGTGGCGCTCCGTCGCGCCCGAGCCGGGCAGCGATCTCGCGAAAGCTCTCGATCTGCTCGTGCCGGCGTCCGGCGTCGTGCAGCAGCTTCTCGACCGCGGGAACCAGACGCCGCGGAGAGCATTGGCGCTGCACGAATTCCGGCGCCGCGCGGCGATCGGCGATGATGTTGGGCATCGCGATGTGATCCACCAGGAGGATGCGCTGTGCGATCGCCGCGGTGAGCGGGTTCGCCCGGTAGCAGACGATCATGGGCACGGCCGCGAGCGCCAGCTCCAGCGTCGCCATGCCGGAGACCGTGAGCGCCGCGTCGCTGGCGGCGAAGGCGGCGTATTTCTCGGCCTTGCCCTCCACCACGGTCACGGGTGCGGCCCATGACGCGGTCTTGGCGGTCACGACTGCGCGGCTCTGCGGCAGCGTCGGCACCAGGACGCGGAGACCGTCGATGCGCCGGCCAAGAGTGCGCACGGTCTCCGCGAATACCGGCTCGTGCCGGCGCAGCTCGCTCGCCCGGCTGCCCGGCAGGACGGCAAGCACCGGCTGGTCGGATGCCAATCCATGTCGATTGCGGAAGTCCGGCCCGTCGGCGCTCTCGATGGGCTCCTGGACCAGGGGATGGCCGACGAAGCTGGCATCCAGGCCCACGGCCTCGAAATAGGGCGGCTCGAACGGGAACAGGCAGAGCACGTGGTCGAGATAACGCGCGATCTCGGCCGCGCGTCCCGGCCGATAGGCCCAAACGGTCGGCGCCACGTAGTGAACCAGGGGAAAACTTGCTCCCTTCAGCTTTCGCGCGACCCGGAGCGCAAATCCCGGCACGTCGACCGAGACAAAGGCCGCCGGCCGCAACCGGCGGGCCGTGCGCGCCGTGGCCCGAATGCGCCCGAGCATCCGTGGCACGTGGGGGACGATTTCCAGAAGCCCCATCAACGACAGCTCGGAGTAGGGAAACAGGCTCTCCAGCCCTTGCTCGGCCATGAGAGGGCCGCCGATGCCGGCGAACCGGACTTGATCGCCCGTGTGCCGCCTGAGCGCCTCCATCAGGCGGGAAGCGATGAGGTCGCCGGACGGCTCGCCCGCGATCAGGAAGATCAGCGGCGCGTCGCGCTCCATTCCGCCCGTCAGCTCACGCCGACCAAGAACACGCCATGCTCGTCGGCGCGCGCGACCGCCCGATCGCGCTCCAGGATAAGCGTCTCGCCGGCCTCGACCGCGACCCCCCGGAAACCGGCCTCGGCCAGCCTCTCGATCGTGTCCGCCCCGATCGTCGGCAGGTCGGCCCGACGCTCCTGACCGGGCTTTTTCATCTTGACCAGCACAGCGCCGGGCCCTGCCTCCTGAAGCGCAGCGCAGCGTTCGATCAACCCGTCCGTTCCTTCTACCCCTTCGACGCCGAGCACCCGACCGACCTGCACCACGACGGCCTGGCCGATATCTTGCGCGCCAAGCGCACGGGCGGCCTCGATGCCGACAGCGATGTCGCGTTCGGCGTCTTCGTCGGGAGCGCGCTGGCCGATCACGCCGGCGGGCGCGCAGAGCGTTGCAATCAGGTCGTCGGCGCCGACGACGGTGAAGCCTTCGTCTTCAAGCTCGGCAATCACGAGGGAGAGGAGCGCGTCGTCGCCCTTGGTCTTTGCGCGCGCGATGCGCCCCATGAGGCGCATGCCGCGCAGGTCGACCTTGAGAGACGAGAGGGAGGGCCGGCGGATCGAGCCGGCAAGCACAACCTCGCGGCAACTCGCTTGCCTCAGCGCTTTGAGCAAGGCGCCGACCGCACCGAGCCCGAGCCAACGGTGGGGGACGCCAACGCACGTCTCCGGGTCCGTCTCGCCCTCGAAGGCGATGACGAGGACCTCACGGCCTTCGCCCCTGCACGCCCGCGCGATGAGGCCTGGCAGCGGCCCGCCGCCGGCAATAATTCCTAGGCTAGCCCGCATATCTCACCAGGGTCATGGTCTGCGCGGCGCTGTCCGGCCGACAGGGCAGGAGAGGCGTGCAGCGCGTCGCGCGTCCCACGCGCGCAGGAGCGCGCGATGCAGGGACATCGGGCAAGCGTCTCGACGCACCATGTGGGCCGGACAGTGCCGCCCTTCGGGTCGCGCCCAGGCACGCGCCCGCGTCGTCGCGCGCCTCAACCGTATTCCCCGATACGCTTCTCGGCCCGCTCCTAGCGGATCGAAAGCCTGCGCGCGACGCAGGCCGTGACCCTGGTGAGATATGCGGGCTACTCCCCGCCATCGTCCCTGGGTTGGCAAATCGAGCGTTCGCGATCGACCCGCATGAAGTCGACGATATCCATGACCGGCTCGTTGTCCTGGAACAGCTCGGTGACGTCCGCGAGACGCTCGGTCATGGTCCCTTCCTGCGCGAAGAGCAGCCGGAAAGCCCGCCTGAGATCGTGGACGATGTCGCGGCTGAAGCCACGGCGCTTGAGCCCGACCAGGTTGAGCCCGGTCAGGCGCGCGCGGTCGCCCATGGCCGAGCCATAAGGAATGATGTCGTGCTCGACCCCGGACATGCCGCCGACGATCGCGTGGCGCCCGATGCGGACGAACTGATGAATGCCGGCAAGGCCACCGATAATGGCCCAGTCGTCCACCGTCACGTGGCCGCCCAGCGTCGCGTTGTTGGCCATGACGACGTGGTCGCCGACGATGCAGTCGTGAGCGACGTGGGTCGCGATCATGAACAGGCAGTGGTCGCCGACATGCGTCAACATGCGGCCGTGGGGCGTACCCGGATTCATGGTCACGTGCTCGCGGATGACGTTGTCCGAGCCGATCTCGAGACGCGAGGGCTCGCCCCGATACTTGGTGTCCTGCGGCGGGTGGCCGATGGAAGCGAAGGGATAGATGCTGGTGCGTGGGCCGACCGTCGTGCGCCCAGTGACGATCGCGTGAGAGACCAGCCGCACCTCGTCGCCGAGGACGACGTTGGATCCTACGATGCAGTAGGGCCCGATGCTGACGCCGTCGCCGAGTTCCGCGCCCGGCTCGATAATGGCAGTCGGGTGGATGTCCGCCACGTCAGGTGTCTTCCAGGATCATCGCCGAATATGTGGCCTCCGCCACCGCCTCGCCCTCAACTTCGGCTCTGGCCTCGAACTTCCACACGTTCCGGCGCCGGTGCTTCTTGGTGACGTGAATGAAGAGCTGATCGCCCGGCACCACGGGTCGGCGGAAGCGGCAATTCTCGACCGACATGAAGTACACCAGCTTGCCGGCCATGGCGGGCCCGAGGGTCGCGACCACCAACACGGCCGCGCTCTGCGCCATCGATTCGATGATCAGCACGCCCGGCATGACCGGCATACGCGGAAAGTGCCCGTGGAAGTACGATTCGTTGATCGACACGTTCTTGATGCCGATTGCGCTCACGTCGGGGATCACGTCGACCATGCGATCGATCATAAGAAACGGGTATCGGTGGGGGATCGCTTGGAGGATCTCCTCAATGTCCATGCGTTCCATTGTTGGCATGGATGCCGTTTCGTTCATTCCGGGGCCGCCTTGCCTGTTGCCAGCCGCGCCAGATGCGCGCTTTGGCGGTGCCATTGTCGGATCGGCACGGCGGGCGTGCCGCCGTAGGTCCCGCCCGGCTCGATATCGCGGGTGACGCCGGTCTGGCCTGCGAGCCGGACGCCGTCGCCGACCGTGCGGTGATCCGCTACGCCGACCTGACCCGCAATCTGAACGAATTCGCCAACCCTGGCGCTGCCGGCGAGCGCGCTCTGGGCCGCAATCACGCTACCCCGCCCAACGCGGACGTTGTGGGCGATCTGCACCAGATTGTCGATCCGGCATCCTTGGGCGATCACGGTGTCCGGGCCGGATCCGCGATCGATGGTGGTGTTGGCGCCGATCTCGACGTCGTCCTCGATCAGGACACGGCCGAGTTGCGGAATCTTCACGTGGCCGCCCCGATCGATCGCGAAGCCGAATCCCTCCTGGCCGATGCGGACGCCGGGGAAGATCACCACGCGGGCTCCGATCAGACAGTGGCTGAGAGAGGCGCCCACGCCGATCCGCGTGTCGTCGCCGATCTCGACAGCAGGCCCGATGACGACGTTGGCTCCGACGAGGCAGCGGGCTCCGATACGCGCACCGGCGTCGATAAAGGCACCCGCCTCGACCCGGCATCCCGTGCCGAGGGCCGCAGTCGATTCGATCACCGCCGCAGGGTGCACCCCCGGCTCTGGAGCTGGAATCGGATGAAACAGCTGGGCGGCCAGCGCGAAGGACTTGTAGGGGTTATCGCTGGTCAGGACCGCCACGTCCGCGGGAGCGTGGTCAGCCAGCGAAGCGGGCGCGATGCAAGCGCCGGCGCGGCAGGCGGCGAATGCGTCGACATATTTTGAATTGACGAGGAAGCTCAGGTGCTGCGATGTGGCGTGGCTGAGGGGTGCCACGTCGGAGAGCCGCCTTGCTGGGTCAGCACCCGCCGCGAGTTCTGCCCCTGCAGCTTCGGCGATTTCGGCCAGCGTGAACGGTCCCGCCACGGCGTAAAAGCGTGGATCGGGCATCAGTTCTCGTCGAACGTCAGCGCAATCTCGGGATACGCCTCGTTCAACCGTTCGATTATCAAGTCAGTCAGATTGAACTCGGTGACGGCAAAAATCGCCTCGTGAACCGGCAGCACGATTTCAATTCCGTGCTCGGTCGCGATCTCTTCGACAACAATACCCAGGACTTCGCGAAAACGAATTTCGCCATTAGCCACGGCGCGCTGCAGGATCTGGCCGTGCGCTTGCGCCCTCTGGTCCGCTGCTGCGACTTCGGCGTTGAAGGCACGCTGGCGCTCCTCCAGCACCGCGGGCGTGAGCAGCGTCGCCTGCTGTTGGAGCTCGTCGCGCACGCCGCGCAGCCGCTCCGACTCTCGCTGCGTATCTTCGGCATAAGTCCTGCGCTGCGCCTCGCCCTGGATCCGGATCGAGTGAATCGCCGTCGCTTCGCCGAGAATCCGCGCCATCTCGATAACGGCGACACGTGTCCCATGCTCGTCCGCCCACGCGCTTGTATTACCGCCCACCCCGCAGGCAACGGCCAGCGCGAAGACAAGCCAAATCCGGCTCAATCCCTGCATTTCTAGAACCTCGTTCCGAAACTGAAGCGGAAGTTCTCGGTCCGATCGAAGTCTTCTTTGATGAGGGCTCGTGAGAAGTCCAACCGAATTGGGCCGATCGGTGAACGGAATTTTAGCCCCACACCAACCGAAAGCCGCGGCGAAGCCTCGTCCAGGAGTTCCGGTCCCGAGGCGTCGATTTTGGTGAGGCTTCCGATGTCGGTGAAGGTTGCGCCCCGCAGGTCGAGCTCTTCGGCCAGCCCCAGCGGGAAACTCAGCTCGCCCGTCACCGAATAGAAGAGATTGCCGCCGAGCGAATCGTCGGTCTCGGCATCTCGCGGGCCCACGCCACTTGGCTCGAAGCCCCGCAGACTGCGGCCGCCGAGGAAGAATCGGTCGACAATACCCACGTCGTCGTCAAGGCCGACGATATAGCCGCTACGAAGCACCCCACTCAGGATCCATCCATCGGCTATCGAGAAGTAATGGCCGTAGCGAAGGGTGTGCTTGATGTACCGGTTGTCGCCGCCGAGCCCGGCGAGCTCCTGCCCGAAGCGGACCACATACCCTTCGGTCGGGTCGATGATGCTGTCGCGCAGATCGTAAGTCAGTCGGTGCGAGATGGCCGAGGTCGTCGTCTCGCCTTCCTGCTCGCGGATAAATCGCGACGTGGTCGGCGAGACATCGCTGACTTCATCGTTCTTGAACGTGTAGGCGACAGAATGCCGCAACCGCTCGGACAGTGGATAGCCTAAGCGCAACGAGAGACCGACGGTTTCGCGATCAAAAGAGCTCTCGTCTTGTAGATCGGCAGTCCGGCGAAAAACGTCGAATCCCGCCGCGACATCCCGGTCCATGAAATAAGGCTCGGTGAAACTCAGGTCAATTTCCTGGCGGCTAGCCGACGCCGTGAGCCCGAGCCGGAGGTCCTGTCCTCGGCCGAGCAGATTGCGCTCCCGGATGGAAATGTCGCCGAGAAAGCCTTCCGCCGACGAGACGCCGGCGCCGAAGCCGAGTTCGCCCGTGGGGACTTCGCTGACCTCCACCGTGAGGACCGAACGGTCCGGCGCCGAACCCTCGCTAGTGCTGATGTCGACCTTGTCGAAGAAGCCGAGGTTCATGATGCGCTGTCGCGAGCGGCGGATCAGGGCCGAGCTGAAGGCATCGCTCTCCACCAGCCGGAACTCGCGGCGGATCACCTCGTCGAGAGTGCGGACGTTGCCCACGATGTCGATACGCTCGACATAGACCCGCGGACCCTCGTCGATCTCGAAGGTGACGTCGACGGTTGTCGCCTCGCGGTCTCGCTCGACGCGGGGCTGGACGTCGACGAACGCGTAACCGCGGCTGCCGACGACTTCGGTGAGCGCGACCAGCGTCTCCTCGACTTGCTCCGCGTCGTACCATTCGCCCACTTCGGTCTCGATGACGGGGAGCAGCTCCTCCGGCTCCAGATCCCGTAGCTGGCTTTCGATATCGATGGCGGCCACTCGATAGCGATCTCCTTCCTCCAACGAGAAGGTGACGATGAAATCGCTGCGGTCGGGCGTGAGCTCGGCGACCGCCGAGACGACGCGAAAGTCGACGTAGCCGTTGGCGAGATAAAACCGACGGAGCAGTTCTCGGTCGAAGGTCAGCCGGTCGGGATCGTAGTTATCGGCGGTCGTGGCGAAGCGATACCACGCGCTTTCTCGGGTCTGGATGACGTCTCTGAGAGCGCTGTCGCTGAAGTGGGCGTTGCCGATGAAGTTGATCCGCCGGATTCCCGTAACCGGGCCTTCATTCACTTCGAAGACTAGGTCGATCCGGTTTTGCGGGAGCTGAATGACCTTGGGCTCGATGGTGGCGGCGAAGCGACCGCTGCGCCGGTAGATATCGGTCAACCGCTGCAGGTCCGACTGCACCCGCGGCCGGGTGTAGACCACCCTCGGTTGCAGCTGAATCTCCGACTCCAGATCGTCGTCCTCGATCGCGTCGTTACCTTCGAAGAGCACGCGATTGATGATCGGGTTTTCGACCACGCTAACGATGAGGGCGTTTCCCTCGCGCCGGATGGCCACATCGGCGAACAGGCCGCTTTCGAACAGACTCTTGAGGGATTCGTTGAGCGCGTCGGCATCGAACGCATCGCCGGGGCCCACCGCCATGTAGGACCGCACGGTGTCCGCTTCGATACGCTCGTTGCCCTCGACGAGCACGGACTCGATTGTCTGCGCTTGCACCGCGGCGGCACCCATCCACACGCCGACTATGACCGCCGCCAGCCAGACGACGTGCCGCATCCGGCCCCTTGCACCTGCCGCTGTCGCTCCGCGCATCTGCTTCGCTCGCTGGGTCATGAGGTCAGGCCGATGATGTCCTTCGTCGTCACCCATACCATCAATGCGATAACGAGCGTTAGCCCCACCGTCGCGCCGATCTGCTGAAGCCGGGCATTCAGAGGGCGCCGGAACAGGGCTTCGATGCCGTTGTATAGCAGGTGTCCGCCGTCGAGCGGCGGGATCGGAAACAGATTGATCAGGCCGAGGGCGATGGAGATCAGCGCCGCGAACTCGATGAAGCCGGAGACGCCGCGCTCGAGCACGCTCCGCGACATGACGGCGATGCCGACGGGGCCGCTCAGTTGCTCGGTGGAACGGGTGCCGGCGATCATCTGCCCGATCGCACGCAGGTTGGCGGCGGCGAGCGCATACGTGTGTTCGACGCCGGCCCAAATTGACTCACCGACTCCAAGATTGCGGAACGCCGTCTGCTGCTCGGGGTAGACACCGATCCGCCCCGTCCCGTTCGCGTCGTCCGGGGTGACGGTCAGCGTCTCCTCGCCGCCGCTCCGTTCGACGACGAAAGTGAGCGGCACGCCCGCGTTCCGCTCCACGATGGTGCGAAGGTGGTCGAAGCTCTCGATCGCCACATCGCCGATACGGACGATGCTGTCGCCGGCCTGGAGGCCGCCCCGCTCAGCCGGGCTGCCCGCCACCACCTGCGAGACAGAAGCTGGTGTGAAGGGCCGGACCCCGATATCGCCCAGTTGCTGCGGCCGGTCGAAGGCGTCCAGCACCTCGATGATCTCAGGCTTCACCGTGAATTCCAGCAACTCGCCGCCCCGTTCGACCGCGAGCGTGAGCGGCTCGCCCACGCTCTGGAGGAGGGTGAAGTCCAGCTCCTCGAACCGCTCGACGCGGCTGCCGTTGAGTTCGACCAGCCTGTCGCCCGGCTGGAGCCCGGCGACGGCGGCGGGGCTGCCCGCACGCACGGTGCCGATCTCCACCGGCGTGTACCGCTGGCCGACCACAATGAAGAAAACGGCGAAGATCACCGCTGCGAGTAGGAGGTTCGCGAACGGACCCGCGAACGCGATGGCCGAGCGCTTCCCCACCGACTTGGCGAAGAACGAATCGGCCGGCGGCGGTGCGTCGTCATCCTTGGCCGACGTGCTGGTGACATCGGCGTCGCCGTGGAACTTCACATAGCCGCCGAGCGGCAGCGCACACAGCTTCCAGCGTGTCCCGTGGCGGTCGTCGATGCCGACGAGCTCCGGCCCGAAGCCGACCGCGAAAACCTCCACGCGCACGCCGTTGATCCTGGCCACGAGGTAATGGCCAAGCTCGTGGAAGAACACCACGGGCGTGATCACCGCGAGAAACGGCCAAATATAGTTTAGTTTGTCGACGAGCAGGTCCATGGTGGCGAACAAGTGGCTATGATCGAACGTCGGCGCAAGGCCAAGCTACGCCGGGCGATCGGTTTTGGCGGGGCGATCGCGGCGCCGCCCGGGATTATACATGACAGCGCCGCCCGCGCCCCGCAATTCCCTGTGAGCTTGCGGGCGTCCGACAATAGGGGGCAAGTAGCGAGACGATGGGACCCGGCTCGGCGAGCGGTTTGCGTTGCGGTGAGAGACGGCCCTGGGTGGCCGGCTTCCCGAGCGGGCGGCGATGAACGCGCCTGACTCTCCGCCGGACCTCTTCGACCGACGGACTCTTGCAGATGCGATCCACCGGCTCGGTCAGGACGACCGGAAGGGCGTGCTCGAAGTTATGCGGCGCGCCCGCGATCAAGGCCGTGAGGCGCTTCGGCGACGCCTCGAAGCCGGAGCGTCGGGTGCCGAGATCGTTGCAGCCCAGACCACTCTGATCGACCAGCTACTGCGCGTGCTGCTGGATCGGGCGGCCGAGGTCCTCTACCCGCTGCCCAACCCGACCACGGCCAACCGTCTTTCGCTGGTGGCGGTCGGCGGCTACGGCCGGGGCGATCTGTCGCCCCATTCCGATATCGATATCCTCTTCCTGCACCCCTACAAGCTCACCGCTCGCAGCGAGCAGATCATCGAGCATCTGCTCTACATGATGTGGGACCTCGGCTTCACGGTCGGCCATGCGACCCGTTCGGTCGCCGATTGCCTTGGGCGGGCACGGGACGACATGACGATCCGCACCGCGGTGCTCGAATCGCGCCGCGTGTGGGGCGACCAGGCGCTCTATGACGGGTTCCGCCATCGATTTCTTGCCGAGCTGGTGCCTGGCACCGAGGCCGAGTTCGTGGCCGCCAAGATGCGCGAACGCGATGAGCGACACGTGCGTGCAGGCGATTCGCGTTATCTCCTGGAGCCTAACGTGAAGGACGGCAAGGGCGGCTTGCGCGACCTCCACGTGCTGTTCTGGATCGCCAAGTATCTCTTCCGTGTCGAGCGTTTCGGCGAGCTTGTGGAGCGCGGCGTGCTCAACCAGCACGAATACGATCGCTTTGCGCGGGCTGAGGATTTCTTGTGGCGGGTGCGCGCCCACCTCCACATCGTCTGCAACCGCGCCGAGGATCGCCTCACCTTCGACCGGCAACCCGAGATCGCAGCGCGCATGGGCTACGGGCCGCGCCGTGGCAATCTCGCTGTCGAGCGGTTCATGAAGCACTATTTTCTGGCCGCGAAGGAGGTGGGCGAGCTCACGCGGGTCTTCTGCGCGGTGCTGGAGGCAGAGCGGCTCCACAGCGCTCCGGTCCACCGCTCCGGGACGGTGACGGGCCCTGCCCGCGACGGGCTGTTCGTCTCCGGTGGGCGCATCGCGGCGGTCGGCGAGGAGACCTTCATGGAGCGCCCGGTGCGCCTCGTGACGATCTTCCGCCGCGCCCAGATCGAAGGCCGCGACATCCATCCCGCCACTGCGCGCTTGATCCACCAGGGCCACGGTCTGATCACCGCGGAGGTGCGCGACGACCCCGAGGCCAACCGCGCCTTCCGCGCGATCCTTACCGACAGACGCGATCCCGAAACGATTCTTCGGATGATGAACGAGGCCGGCGTGATGGGGCAGTTCCTGCCGGACTTCGGCCGCGTCGTCGCGCAGACCCAGCTCGATCTGTATCACGTCTACACGGTCGACGAGCACAGCATCCGCGCCATTGGCGTGCTCGCCGCGATCGAAAGAGGCGACCATGCCGACGAGCTGCCGCTCGCCAGCACCCTGATTCACCAGTTGCGGATGCGCGATGTGCTCTATCTCGCGCTTCTCCTGCACGATGTCGCTAAGGGGCGGGGCGGCGACCACTCGGAGATCGGCGCCGAGATCGCACGCGAGGTCGCCAACCGGCTACAATTCACACCGGACGAGGTCGAGACCGTCGTCTGGCTCGTCCGCTGGCATCTCCTGTTCAGCATGACCGCGTTCAAACGCGACCCCAACGATCCGCGCACCATTGACGATTTCGTCGGCCGGGTCCGCTCGCTCGAGCGCCTGCGGCTCCTGCTGGTGCTGACCGCCGCCGACATCACCGCCGTTGGGCCGGGGCGCATGACGGCGTGGAAAGGCTCGCTCCTGCGCATGCTCTACCACCGGGCCGAGGCGGTGCTGGCCGGTGGCCGCGAGGCCGAGGACCGGGAGGCGCGCGTGACGAATGCCCGGCAGGTCCTGCATGCCCGCCTCTCGGACTGGACCGAGGCAGAGGTCGCGCAATTCGAGGCCAGACTTCCCGAGATCTATTGGCTCTCCACCGACAGCGCGATGCAGGAACGCCACGCCCGCCTCGTGCAAGGCGGGGGCAGGGGGCCCCTGGTCGAGACCCGCATCGATCAGACCAGAGAAGCGACGGAGATGACGCTCTACACGCCCGATTACATCGGCCTGTTCGCCGCCATTGCCGGCGCAATGGCCAATTCGGGCGCGAACATCATCGACGCCCGCGTCTTCACCACCAGCGACGGGATGGCCATCGACACGATCTGGATTCAAGCCGCAGGCGGCGGCGCGATCCGCGACGAAGAGCGCCTGGAGCGGCTTGAGCAAAGTGTGGTGCGCGCTCTCTCCCAAGACGCCGCGAGCGCCGAACGCGCGGATGAGGCGACCTTCGTGGCCGCACCTCCGCCTGCGCGCTCCGCCCCGATCGCCCTCGAGCCCCATGTCCTCGTCGATAACGGTGCGAGCATCGGCTACACCGTAATCGAGGTGAGCGCGCGCGATCGCCCGGGGCTCCTCTACGACATCACGCGGACGCTCAGCGCCTGCGGCGTCTCGATCGGCTCGGCGCACATTTCGACTGTGGGCTCCCGCGCCGTCGACGTGTTCTACGTGAGGGACCGTTTCGGCCTGAAGCTTTCCCGCGAAGCGCAGATCGCGCAGGTGCAGGGCCGCCTGACCGAAATGCTCTGGCGTCAGTCCGGTGCCGCGCCGCGCCGCCGCGCGGCCGGCTAATCTGCCGGCCCTCTACCGGCCACCCGTGTAACCGATGGCACTCGCCCGCTGGGCCGCGACGGTCGGCGGCTACACCATGGGCTCGCGCGTTCTTGGATTCCTGCGCGACATCCTGATCGCGTCCGTTCTCGGCGCGAGCCCGGTCGCAGACGCCTTCTTCGTCGCGTTCAAGCTGCCCAACTTCCTGCGGCGGCTGTTCGCCGAAGGCGCATTCAACGCTGCCTTCGTGCCGCTCTTCGCGGGCACACTGGAGCGCGACGGGCGCGAGGCGGCCAAATCGTTCGCCGAGGACGTGCTGACCGTCCTGCTGTGGACGCTGCTCGTGCTGGTCATCGTCGCTCAGATCGTGATGCCGTGGCTCATGCACGTGCTGGCGCCGGGCTTTGCGGACGAGCCCGGCAAGCTCGATCTGACCGTGCAGCTCACACGCCTCACGTTCCCCTACATCCTCCTGATTTCGCTCGTCTCCCTCCTCGGCGGGGTGTTGAATTCTCTCTACCGCTTCGCCGCCGTGGCGTCGACGCCGATCCTGCTTAATCTCTGCCTGATCGGGGCCCTGCTCGGGCTCGCGCGCTGGACCGAGACGCCGGGGCATGCGCTGGCGGTGGGTGTCACGGTCGGCGGCATCGTTCAGTTCGTCTGGCTGGTGGTCGCCGCCTCGCGTGCAGGGATGTCGCTCCGCCTGCGCCGGCCCCGGCTCACACCGGGGGTCAAGCGACTGTTGATCCTCGCCGCACCGGCGGCGCTCGGTGCCGGTGTCGCCCAGATCAATCTGGTCGTCGACATCATCATCGCTTCGCTCTTGCCCAGCGGCTCCGTTTCCTTTCTCTATTACGCCGACCGCGTGAATCAGCTTCCCCTCGGCGTCGTCGGGGTCGCGGTCGGGACCGCGCTGCTGCCGCTGCTGAGCCGCCAGTTGCGGGCAGGCGAGACGGACGAGGCGTCGAACAGTCTGAACCGGGCGATCGAGATGGCGCTGCTCTTGGCAGTGCCGGCGGCGGTCGCGCTCATCGTCATCGCCGGCCCCGTGATCGCGGTCCTGTTCGAGCGCGGCGCCTTCGGCGTGACGGAGAGCGATGCCACGGCCGGCGCGCTGGTCGCCTATGCCGCGGGGTTGCCCGCATTCGTGCTGATCAAGGTGCTGGCGCCCGGCTATTTCGCGCGCCAGGACACCAGGACGCCGGTGCGGATCGCCATCCTCTGCCTCGCGGTGAACGTCGTGCTGAACCTCGCCCTCATGGGCCCGCTCGCGCACGTCGGGATCGCGTTGGCAACCACGCTCGCCGGCTGGCTCAACGTCGGCCTTCTGGCTGCGGGCTTGGCCCGACGCGGCTTTCTCAAGCCGGACCGCAGGCTTAGGCGCCGGCTGCCTCGCATGATCGCGGCGTCCGCCGGCATGGCGGTCGTGCTCTGGGCGCTCGCGCTGGCCCTGGAGATGGCGCTGGAAGTGGCGGGCTTGCGCATCGCGGCGCTCGCCGCCCTCGTCGCCGCTGGTCTCGTCGTCTACGGCGCGCTCGCCATCGTCACAGGAATCGTTTCGGTGAGGGAAATGCGCGCGCTGTTGGCCCGGCAGCAACGGCAAGACGAAGGACAAGACCAAGGCCAAGGTTGACGGCGGCGCGCGAGGGCGCGATAAGGCGCGCCCCCGGTGGAGCGTTCCTGACATGAAGCGGGTCTTTTCCGGCGTACAGCCGACCGGCAACCTGCACCTCGGCAACTACCTCGGCGCGATCAAGAACTGGGTCGCGATGCAGCAGGAGTACGACTGCATTTATTGCATCGTCGATCTCCACGCGATCACGGTGGCGCAGGATCCGGAAGAGCTCACGAACAACACCCGCGAGGTCACGGCCGGGCTGATTGCCGCCGGGCTCGACCCCAAGACCTGCATCATCTTCAACCAGAGCAGCGTGACGGGACACGCGGAGCTTGCCTGGATTCTCAACTGCTTCACTCCGCTCGGCTGGCTCAACCGCATGACGCAGTTCAAGGAGAAGGCGGGGAAGAAGCGGGATAGCGCGCTCCTCGGCCTCTATGCCTACCCGGTGCTGATGGCCGCCGACATCCTGCTCTACCACGCGACGGCCGTGCCGGTGGGCGAGGACCAGAAGCAGCACCTGGAGCTTTCGCGCGACATTGCGAGCGCCTTCAATCGCGCCTACGACGTGGAATTCTTTCCCCTGCCCGAGCCGATGATCTTCGGCGCCGCGACGCGAGTGATGAGCCTGAGAGACGGGCGCAACAAGATGAGCAAGTCGGACGGGTCCGACTACGCGCGGATCAATCTGACCGATGATGCCGACACGATCGCGCTCAAGATCAAGCGTGCCAAGACCGATTCCGAGCCCGGCCTGGCCCACGACCTCGAGCGGCGTCCCGAAGCGGCGAACCTGTTGAGCATTTACGCGGCGCTGGCCGACGAGCCCATCGAGAGGGTGGCCGCCGAGCATTCCCTGATGGGTTTTGCCGACTTCAAGGGCAAGCTCGCCGATCTCGCGATCGAGACGCTCGGCCCGCTCGCTGCACGCATGCGTGAGCTGTTGGCGGACCCCGGCTACATCGACGAGGTGCTCGCCGACGGCGCCGCGCGCGCCCGGCACATCGCGGACGCCAACCTTGCCGAAGTGCGGCGCATTATGGGGCTGCTCGACGCCTGAGCGGCTCCGGGCAGCGCTTTGCGGCCCAAGTCAGCGACAAAACTGCACGATTACAGACTTTTCGCTTGCGCTACTTGAGCGGGAGGCGCATGTAACGTGCGCATCCCCATACGCACGACGCTGTTTTTCCGATGGAGATCTATCTCCCAATCGCCGAGCTTTCAGCCAATGCGCTGATTCTGCTCGTTCTCGGCGGCGGGGTGGGCTTGCTGTCGGGCATGTTCGGCGTGGGCGGCGGCTTTCTGATGACACCCCTCCTGATCTTCCTCGGGGTGACGCCCTCGGTCGCCGTTGGAACCGGTACCAACCTGATCATCGCGTCGTCGGTCTCCGGCACGATGGCGCACTGGCGCCGCGGCAACGTCGACTTTCTGATTGGTGCGCTGATCTCCTGCGGCGGCGCGGGTGGCGCCTGGCTCGGCGCCTTCCTCTTCAAGCTGCTCAGCGACGCGGGCCAGATCGACCTGGTGATATCGCTCTCCTACGTGCTGTTTCTCGGGGTGGTCGGCTGCCTGATGGCGGTGGAGAGCGTGAGGGCGACGGTGCGGCGCCAGCGCACGGCGCGCCGCAAGGCGCACCACCACATCTGGATTCACGGGTTGCCGCTCAAGCTGCGCTTCCGCCGCTCTCGCCTCTACGTCAGCGCGATCCCGGCGTTCGTCCTTGGCTTCCTCATGGGCATCATTGCCTCCATCATGGGCGTCGGCGGCGGGTTCTTCATGGTGCCGGCGATGATCTACCTGATCGGCATGCCGACGGCGGTGGTGGTGGGCACTTCGTTGCTCGGGATCATCGTGATCAGCTCGGTTTCCTGCTTCGCCCACGCCATCAACAACAACAACGTGGACATCATCCTCGGCCTTCTGCTGGCGGTCGGCGCCGTCATCGGCGCCCAGTACGGCACGCGGCTCGGCGGGCGCATTCGGGCGGAGCATCTCCGGGGCCTGCTCGCCCTCATGGTGCTTGCGGTGGGTGGCCGGCTGGCGTACTCGCTGGTGGTGATGCCCGACGATCCCTTCGCGGTCGCACCGCTGTGGGGGAACTGATGCGGCGCGTGCTCCAACTGCTCGGGATGGTCTTCGCCGTCGGCGTCGCGGCAGTGCCCGCCGCGGCACAGGAGCACGACGAGCCCTTGCTGATCGCGCTCTCGACCCAGCGTATCGAGATCGACTCGAACTTCGCCGGCACCTCGATCCTGCTCTTCGGTGCGACCGACATGGCGGGCGACGTCGTGGTCTCCGTGCGCGGGCCGGAGGAGCCGGTGGTGGTGCGCCGCAAGCTGCGGTCCGTCGGCGTCTGGGTCAACCAGGAAGCGATCGCTTTCCGCAACGTGCCCGGCTACTACTTCGTCGCTGCCTCAAGCCCGCTCGAAGACATTGCACCCGAGGAGTTTCTCAATCGCGAGCAACTGGGCTCGAAGCGCCTGCTGCTGGAGGCAATCTGGTTCGACACGTCGGGCGATGCGGACGAGTTCCGCGCCGCCCTGCATCGCCATAGGGAGAGTGATTTGCTGTACAAGTCGGAGCCGGGCGTGGTCGAGTTCATCGACGAGCGGTTGTTCCGCACCACGATCGACCTGCCCGCCCACGTGCCGACCGGCGAGTACCTGGTGGAGGGGATGCTCCTGGTCGACGGCGAAGTGCTCAGCACCCGGACTTCGGGACTCACCATCGAGAAGGCGGGCTTCTCGGCGGACATTTCCACCTTCGCGCGGACGGACGAAGCCCTCTACGGCGTCATTGCTATCGCGCTCGCGCTGGTGGCAGGATGGTTGGGCAGCTTCGCCTTCCGCAAGGGCTGAGGACGCGGCGGGATCGATGCGATGACCGAGCAGGCGCCGCCCGAAACGGACGCGGCCCACGTCGCCGGGCAGGTCACCTTCTTGGTCTGCGTCGCGGACGACGGCCATTCCGAAGTGGCGGCGCGGTTCGCCGCGCTGCGCGCCCGCAATTCCGGCGGCCGCGTGGCACTCATTCACGTGGTGCAGCCGCCGGAGTTCCAGCACTGGGCGGCGGTCGGTGAGCTGATGCGGCAGGAGACGCGGGAGGAGGCGGAAGCCCTCCTCCAGTCCATCGCCGCCAAGGTGGAGGACGTCACCGGAGAGCCGCCGAGCGTGGCGGTGCGCGAGGGCGGCATCGGCGACGAGATTCTGGGCCACGTGGCCGAGAACGAAGCGATCAACCTTCTGGTCGTCGGCGCCGCGCCGCCTGATCAGGGGCAGGGATCGCTGATTTCCTGGTTGGCCGGGCAGCTTGCCGGCCAGCTCAACATTCCGCTCGTGGTCGTACCCGGCAACCTGAACGATCAGCAGCTCCAGGATTTGACATAGCCCGCAGTTCTCACCACGGTCGCGGCCGTCGTCGCACCCCATTTCGGATGCCGGAGACGAGATCCGGCGCTGTGGATAATCTGTGGAGCAATTGAAATTTATCCATAAATAAAAAGCATAGATATGTGAATAAATGATATAACTATTGGGCTTGACCTGATCGGCACTCTGGATAACGGTTAGGCGCCCACTTTGGGCAGGGTTGGGAAAAGCATGTTCATTCAGACCGAGCGGACCCCGAACCCGGCGACATTAAAATTCCTGCCCGGAGAGGCGGTGATGTCGTCTGGGACTGTGGACTTCCGCGATGTCGAATCGGCGGAGCGTTCGCCGCTTGCGCGGCGGCTGTTTCAGGTCGAGGGCGTCACCGGCGTTTTCTTCGGTGGCGACTTCGTCTCTGTCTCCAAGTCCGATGATGCCGACTGGCAGTTGCTGAAACCCGTGATCCTCGGCGTGATCATGGAGCACTTCGTGGCGGGCCATCCGCTCCTCCTCGACGATGCCGCGCAGACGGCAGAGGAGGCGGCGGACGAAGGCGCCGATGCGGAGATCGTCGGCCAGATCAAGGAGCTGCTCGATACGAGGGTACGGCCCGCCGTCGCTCAGGACGGCGGGGACATCATCTATCGCGGATTCCAAAACGGCATCGTGATGCTTCAACTGCAGGGATCGTGTCAGGGCTGTCCCAGCTCGACCATGACCCTGAAGATGGGCATCGAGAACATGCTGAAACACTACATCCCGGAAGTCGTGGAGGTGCGCGCCGTCTAGTACGGCTCGTGCGCTCCCGGCGAAGCCGGGGGAGGGAGTTAGGGCGTTTTGATCAGTGCCGAGGGGCGGGCCCCTGCGCGCGCGCGCAGGGGGAGTGCCCGGTGTTCCCGGCGGAACGCGCTCGCCGCGCCGGCGGAATCGGCGAGCGGTCAGGGGGTCGTTTCCCTGTCAGCGCTTGGCGCGTGGGGAGTTGCGGCACTCGCGGCTCTCGTCTTGACCGCTGCCGGCGCCCAACCGATCAAGCCCGCCGCCGCCCGGGACGCATCGCCGTTGGGCTTCCTCGCCGCCGGGCCAGTGCCGATGACCGACGCCGTGGCGGAAGCGCCCGCACCCGCAGCCGATTCACCGTCGGTGCTCGACCGCTTCAATTTGGTCTTCTCACTGTCGGAGGCTGCACCTCAGGACATCCTCCCGCTCGCAGTGGTTGACCGGCTTCTTTCACTGGCACTCGTTCCTCCCGGTGATCCGCGGGAAGCCGCGTGGCAAGTGACGGCGGTTGTGCCGGATCGGCCGATCACCGCGTCGCCCCGCTACGCGCCGACGATCATGCGGCTCGGGACGCTGCAGGCTGAAGATCCGCCGCCGCTACCCCCGCTGGTGTCGAAGCCGCGCAAGCTGGCGCACACCGGCCCGAGCGACACGATACCGTCGGTTGTGCTCAAGCCTCCAATAAGGGGCACTTCGGCCAACGCCGTCATCGCGCGCTTCGAGTCGATCGGCTACGACCTCGACCAGGTGCGGAGGGCGGCCAGCCCCGTGCCGCGCTTCTATCTCGATGCGCTCCCGCGCGATCTCGCCGGCATGTCGCCGATCAGTGCAAAGAAGCGGCTTTTCTTCCAGGCGGTCCTCCCGATCGTTCTTCAGGTCAACGAGGAGATCACCGTCGACCGCTGGCGGCTGGAGCGACTGGTAGACAGGTTCACGCGGGCCGACACGCCCTCACCTGCCGACACGATCTCGTCCGCCGACCGGGAATGGCTCGCCACAATGGCCGATCTCTACGGAACGGACCCACTCGACGTGCGGGAGCTTCTGAACCGGATGGATGTCGTGCCGCCCTCGCTGGCGCTGGCACAGGCGGCGGAAGAGTCGGGGTGGGGTACCTCCCGCTTCGCGCGGCAGGGCAACGCGCTCTTCGGTCAATACACCTACAAGGCCAAGTCCGGCATCCTGCCCGCGCGGCGCGATGCGGACAGAAGGCATCGCGTGCGCAGCCACGACAACCTGCTCGCAGCGGTGCGCGCCTATGTCCACAACCTCAACAGCCATTGGGCCTATGATGACTTCCGCCGCCGGCGGGCTCAGCTGCGCCAGGATGGTGGCCAAATTAGCGGCTACACTCTGGCCGGCGAGCTGCGGACCTATTCAGAGCGACGCGGGGCTTACGTAGAGAGCATCCGCCGGATCATTCGGCAGAACCGGCTCGGCGACTTCGACCGGGCGTGGTTGTACAACCGCCAGTGGACGGCGGTGATTGGCCCGCCGAGCAGGCGTCCGCCCATCTGATCAGTCGGCTGCGTGCGCAGGCGGTTAGTGGGAACCGCCGGTCGCGCGCGCCGTCAAGGCACAACGAACTGCAGGCCGAACCAGCGCCAACGCCCCGCCTCGGCGGGAGCAGTACAGTTGAGCCGGGCCCGGCCGGGCGGGAACGGCCCGTCAAAGTTGACCTGCACGCGTCCACCTTCCTCGTGCTCGATGGTGGCAACGATGCCGCCCGACGCGAAGCAGGCGAGGGCGTTGCGGTTCGCCAGCGGCGGCTCGATCGTAAAGCCGATCACCGGCGGGTTCTGCTCCAAGATCTGATCTGCCGGCGTCACGTCGCGGGCGCCAAGCGACAGGGTGTCCACGATCAGCTTGAAGCGGTCGAACTCGCCGTAGCGCTGATTTAGCGCGAAGCGCGGCAAGTTGAGCGTGTCCGAATGCGCTCCGACGGCGCCGGAGTGTTGGCCGAAGGCCGCGGTGAAGCCGAGCTCCGCGACGAGCGTTCGCAGGGCGCCGTTCCATTCGCCGTAGGGGTAGGCGAAGAGCGCGGCGTCTATGCCGAGCTCCTCCTGAATTCGTTGGCGTGCCTTCTCAAGGTCTTCTCTGTTTGCCGCGTCGTCGTTCTGCCACATGCGTCCGTGCGCGGCGCCGTGATTGCCGATAGTCACGCCAGCCTCGACCAGCTGGCGGAGCTCGTCCCAGCTCATGATGCTCGCGTGACCCAGATCGACAGGATCGGTGGAGACGAACACGGTGAAAGGGAAGCCCGCGGCCTCGAATCGCGGCCATCCCTCGACGAAGGTCGAGCGCGTGGCGTCGTCGATGGTGATGCCGATGGTGCGATCCGGCAGCGGCTGCCCGGCGTCGAGTGCTGCAAGGATTTCGGGCACCGGCAACACGGTGTAGCCGCCGCTCGCGAGGTGCTCGATGTGCGCCTCGAATTGGTCGATGGTGACGCTCGTCGACGGATACGCGTCTTCGCCGAAGCGGTGATATTGCAGGATGACGGCCGAATCTGCGGCGACTGCCGGCCCGATGCCGGTCGCAATCGTGGCGGCCATGGTCAGGGCTGCCCACGCGACGCGGGTTGAGCGGAGGAGCCGGCGGAAGTTCATGAGGCCATCAATCCGGTGCCTGCCGCCGAGTCCCAGAGCAAGGGATAACGGCGGGGTGTGAACATCTGATAGTGCCACCATTCGTTGAGATAGTAATCCCAGCCGGCCGACGCCATCAGGCCGAGAAGCAGCATACGGTTGCGCTGGGCCGCCGGCGTCGGTGCGGTGCTGCCGTGGAACGCGCGCGGCGTCAGGTCGTCGAAACCGGTGCCCATGTCCAGCGGCACTCCGGTCTCCCGGTCCGCGAGGCTGAGATCGACCGCGACGCCACGCGAATGCGGCGATCCGCGCCGCGGGTCCGCGAGGAAGGTCGGGTCCGGACACTGCCGCCAGAGCGCCCATTGCGCCTCCACCGGCCGATAGCCGTCGAAGACGATCAGTTTCAGGCCCTGGGCGGCAGCGAGTTCAATGGCGCGTTCCAACAGCGCCGCGGCTTCGCGGTGCAGGTAACACGCCGCCCGGCGATAGATGCGGCGGCCGGTGACGTTGTCGTCGGTGGCGTAGGCGAGCGCCAGTGATACATCGAAGCGCGGCGGTGCGATCTCGACCAGGTCGGTCATGAACCCCAGGGTGTCGCGGATGCGGGCAAGCGCAAAAATAGCACCGGTTCGTCCTGCGGCGCATTGTTGCGGCCGGTGCCGGGCGAATGTTAGAGCCGCGGACGACGGGAAGACGGCACAGCTCGGCTCATGACTTCGGACGGATTGACGCTGCTCGGGTTCGACACGGCGACGACGGCCTGCTCCACCGCGCTTTGGGCGGGTGGAGAGGTGATCGCCCACAGGCGCATCGAGGCCGTGGGCCGACACGCCGAGACTCTCGTCCCCATGCTGCGCGAGGTCGCGGCCGAAGGGAACACGACGCTTGCGGCGGTGGACCGGTTCGCGGTCACGGTCGGACCCGGCTCGTTCACCGGCATCCGAATTGGCCTTGCGACTGCACGCGGCCTGGCGCTTGCCTTGAATCGACCGTTGATCGGCCTCTCGACACTCGAAGTTCTGGCTGCCGGCATTCCCGAAGCAGAGCGTGGCAGGCCCATCCTCGCCGCGCTCGATGCAGGGCGGGGGCGGCTCTACGCCCAACTCTTCGACCGCTCGCTAAGCGCACTTTCTGAACCCCAGGCCCTCCACGTCGAGGCATTGCCCGGCCTTGTGGCAGCGGCAGGGAACAGCGAGCCGGTTGTCGTGGTGGGGACCGGGCAGGCCGCGGCGCTCGCGGCGCTCGCGCCGACGATCGACGCGCTCCCGGCGACCGGCTCGCCCACGCCCGATGCCCGTGTGCTGGTGCGCCGTGCCGCTACCCTCACCGAATCGGGAGGCGTTGAAGGCAACGCCGTGCGGCCGCTCTATCTCCGGGAAGCGGGCGCGCGGCCACGTACGCAGCTGGCCGCAGGAGGACCGCCGCATGCGTGAGCGTCCCGGCGAGGCAGCGGCGACCATCGCAGCCTTGCGTCCGGGCGATCTGCCGGCGGAAGCAAGTTAGGCGGGGCGCGGGGCCCAGAAACGTTTTCTGATCGGCGGGGTGAGCTTGCCGCTGATCGCGCGGGAGACCCCGTCGGCGATGGCGGCTTGGCAGGCTTCCGCCATCTCCTTGCGGGAGCCGAACTGCTCGATGGTCACGGGCTGGTGGAACTGAATGGCGATGGTGGCATTGCCGAGACCGGCCACGTTCCAGAGATGGCTCGCAAGCTCCATGTCGCCGTACCAGGCGTAGAACGGCCGGTAGGGCCGCCCCATGGGAATTCCGTTTAGCCGTGTGTAGGCGATCGAGACCGGCTGTACCGTGAGCGGTTTGCCCCTGACCGGCTTCTCGGCGATGCCGAAAAAGGCGCTCTTGAACGGCAGCACGCGGTTGCCGTCGTTGCTGGTGCCCTCCGGGAAAAGGATCAGGTTGTCGCCGGCCTCGAGCCGGGCGGTCATATTGTCGCGGTGATGGGCGGTCCGCGACGCGCGGCGCTCCACGAACACGGTCCGCTGCAATTTAGCGAGGAAGCCGAACAAGGGCCAGCTCCGCACCTCGGCCTTGGCGACGAAGCTCCCCGGCACCACGGCGCCGAGCGCGCTGATGTCGAGATAAGAGGTATGATTGCAAACGAAGAGGGTGGGCACGGTCCGCGATACCGTCCCGTAGCGCTCGAGTCTGAAGCCGAAGATGCGACACACGCCGCGGTGCCAGACCATGGGGAGCCGCTTGGCGAGCGGCGCCCGAATGGCCATGAGCACCACTTGAAACGGGACCAGACTGATGGTCCAGCCGAAGAAGCGAAGCAACACCACGAACGCGATCATGTGAGCTTGTCCCGGTAGCGTTGGGTCACGAGGTCGGTCTTGACGACGATGCTGACATCGACGCTGCCCCATTGCCAGTCGATCACACCGCCGTCGCCGACAAAGCCGTTGAGCCTGAGATAGCCCTTGATCAGCGGCGGCACAGCCTTGAGCGCGGCCCGCCTGTCCAGCGCCTCCTTGGGTATCAGGTCCATGTTCACGTAGTGCTCGTCCTTGGCGCGCGGGCGGAGCGCCGGCGGCGCAAGGTAGTTGTGGTAGAGGTAGGAAAGCGGCTCGGCGTGCTCCTGAGGGTCCGTGCCCGGAAAGCTGGCGCAGCCGAACATGATCGGCACGTCGTAGTGCAGCACATAGGCCGCGTTGCCCCGCCAGAGCAAGGTCATGGTGGTGCCGTTGCGGTAGGCAGGATCGACGCAGGAGCGGCCAAGCTCCAGGATCTCGCCGGGTTGGGCGACGATCGTATCGATGTCGTACTCCCAAGACGAGTAGAAGCCGCCGTGGGCGTCCGCCACCGAACGCCGGAGCAGGCGGTAGGTGCCGACCACCTTGTCGGCGGCGCTGCGGTCGTGGTCGATCACCATGAGATGGTCGCAATAGGTGTCGAAGCGGTCGAAGTCGCGCTCGCGCGCCGCCATCTCGCTGCTCGGGTCGGCCGCCATCTCCTCGTAGAAGACGCGGTAGCGCAATGCCTGAACGGCGTCCACGTCCGCCGGCGAGCGGGCCAGGCGAACCTCAAGGCTACCGGCGACGATCCCGGCCATGAAATCATCGTCGGTCATGGGCTCTCGCTTGCGCTAGTCCTCAGGCGTGTCCAACGGGACCGCGTAGAGCTCCAGCCGGTGATCCACCAGCTTGTAGCCGAGCGCTTTGGCAACGGCGGCCTGGAGCGCCTCGATCTCCTCGTTCTGAAACTCGATCACCTTTCCCGACGTGAGGTCGATCAAGTGGTCATGGTGCTCGTCGGGATGCTCCTCATAGCGCGCCCGTCCGTCTCGGAAGTCGTGGCGCTCCAGCAGCCCGCATTCCTCGAAGAGCCGCACCGTGCGATACACCGTCGCCAGGCTGATGCGCGGATCGATGGCGGTCGCGCGCTGATACAGCCCCTCGACATCGGGATGGTCCTTGGCGTCCGAGAGAACGCGCGCGATCACGCGCCTCTGCTCGGTCATCTTCAGACCGATTTCGGTGCATCGCTTTTCGAGGTTGGATGCCGGCACGGGGGCCTGCTTCTCCACGGCCGTGTGACTCGCGGCATTATAAGCCAGTGCGCGGGGCGTGGCGACCACTGCGGCCCAGAATCGGCTTCCGGCGGTGGCAATCGAACCGCGATTGCCCTAGGTTTCCTGCACTGGAGCGCCACGCACCCGGCGAAGCGGGTCCATGACCAATCAAAAGCCCGACCTTTCGAAGCAGCAGATCCTGGAAATGATCGGCCGTGTCGTCGCAGACGGCGAGGGGCGCGAGCCGGACCCCGGCGAGGACGCGCCGTCGGCGGCTGCGCCGGCACCGGTTGCGGGTGAGGACGACGACATCCTCGACCTGGTCGACATGGTGGACGAGCAGGGCAACGCGATCCATCTGGATCGGGAGCGTGGAGGCGCGCCGGAGGCCGCGGAGGACGGCCGGGCCAGCGAGGAGCAGGTGCTGGAGACGCTTCGGCCGATGCTGCAAACGTGGCTCGACACCCACATGCCTCCGATGGTCGAGCGTCTCGTGGAACGCGAGATCGAACGCGTGTCGAGCCGCGCCGAGCCCGAGTAAGCCACTCCCGCAAGGTACCGTTCAGCCTGCCGCACTAGCGCCATCTCCCCGAAACGGTTACGAGACGACGATGCTGGAGAAGACCTATCGGCCTGCCGATTTCGAGGGCCGTCTTTACGATCTTTGGGAGAAGAGCGGCGGTTTCGCCGGGCGCCCCGGTGGCGGTACGCCCTGGTGCGTGATGATGCCGCCGCCGAATGTCACCGGCAGCCTGCACATGGGGCACGCGCTCAACAACACGCTGCAGGACGTGCTCACCCGCTACCGGCGCAAGACCGGACGCAACGCGCTCTGGCAGCCGGGCATGGACCACGCGGGCATCGCGACGCAGATGGTGGTCGAGCGCCAGCTGGCCGAGGCGGGGACGGATAGGCGCAGCCTCGGCCGCGATGCCTTCATCGATCGGGTCTGGTCCTGGAAGGCGGAATCGGGCGGCGCCATCGGCCGCCAGCTCCGCCGCCTCGGTGCTTCACCCGACTGGTCGCGCGAGCGCTTCACCATGGACGAAGGCCTGAGCCGGGCGGTGCTCGAAGTCTTCGTCACCCTCTACCGGCAAGGCCTGATCTACCGAGACAAGCGGCTGGTCAACTGGGACCCGGTGCTGGGCACCGCGATCTCCGACCTGGAGGTCGAGCAGCGCGAGATGCGGGACGGCAAGCTCTGGCACATCCGATATCCGCTGGAGGGGCGGCCCGGCGAGCACATCGTCGTCGCCACCACCCGGCCCGAGACCATGTTGGGCGATACCGCCGTCGCCGTGCATCCCGGGGACGAGCGCTACCGGGGTCTCATCGACAGTCGCGCCGTGCTGCCTCTGGTCGGCCGCTACCTGCCGATCGTTGCGGATGACTACGCCGATCCCGAGCAGGGCTCGGGCGCCGTGAAGATCACGCCGGCCCACGACTTCAACGACTTCGAGGTGGGCCGCCGGCACGACCTTGAGATCGTCAACGTGTTCGACGCCGAGGCCCGGATCAACGAGAACGCGCCCGAGGCCTACCGCGGCCTCGACCGCATGGAGGCGCGCGAACGCGTGCTTGTCGATCTCGAAGCGCAAGGCCTGATCGAGGCGGTCGAGGCGCACGTCCACACCGTGCCCCACGGCGACCGCTCGGGCGCGGTGATTGAGCCCTGGCTCACCGACCAGTGGTACGTCGACGCCGAGACTCTGGCCAAGCCCGCGATCGAGGCGGTGGAGGACGGCCGCATCCGCTTCGTGCCGGGGCGCTGGACGAACACCTACTTCGAGTGGATGCGCAACATCCAGCCCTGGTGCATCTCGCGCCAGCTCTGGTGGGGGCATCGCATTCCGGCGTGGTACGGCCCCGACGGCCAGGTCTTCGTCGCCACCACCGAGGCGGAAGCGCAAGAGCAGGCAGCGCAACATTACGGCCGGGCCGAGCCGCTCACGCGTGACGAGGACGTGCTGGATACCTGGTTCTCATCGGGCCTCTGGCCGTTTTCGACCCTGGGCTGGCCGGAGCGCACCGAGGCGCTCGAAACCTATTACCCCAACGACGACATGATTACCGGCTTCGACATCATCTTCTTCTGGGTCGCCCGCATGGTGATGCTCGGCATGCACTTCATGGGCGATATCCCCTTCCGCACGGTCTACATCCACGCGCTGGTGCGCGACGAGAAGGGGCAGAAGATGTCGAAGAGCAAGGGCAACGTCATCGACCCGCTTGCGCTGATCGACAAGTACGGCGCCGACGCGCTCCGCTTCACGCTGGCGGCGATGGAAGCGCAGGGGCGCGATATCAAGCTCGCCGAAAGCCGGGTCGCCGGCTACCGCAACTTCGCCACCAAGCTCTGGAACGCCGCGCGCTTCTGCGAGGCCAACGGGTGCACACCCGTCTCCGGCTTCGATCCCGCTCAGGCCGAGGGTCAGGTCAACCGCTGGATCGTGGGCGAGGCCGCCCGCGCCGCCCGCGATGTCACCGCCGCCCTCGACGCCTACCGCTTCGATGCGGCGGCGGCCGCGGTCTACCACTTCACCTGGGATGTCTTCTGCGACTGGTATCTGGAGTTCTCCAAGACCACGCTCTCCGGCCCGGACGGGCCGGCGAAGGCGGATACCCGCGCCACCGCCGCCTGGGTGCTGGATACGATTCTGGGCCTGCTCCATCCCTTCATGCCCTTCGTGACCGAGGAGCTCTGGGGCCGGATCGACGAGAGCCGCGCGGGCACGCTGATCACGGCGCCCTGGCCATCGCTGGATGAGAGCGTCGGCGATACCGATGCCGCGCAAGAGATGGACTGGGTGGTGCGGCTGGTCACGGCGGTGCGCGCCGTCAGGGCCGAGATGAACGTGCCGGCCGGCGCCCGCATCGCGCTGGGCTTGCGCGGGTGCGCGTCGGAGACGGCGGCGCGTCTCGATCGCCACCGCGAGGTGATCGAGCGCCTCGCCCGGCTGAGCGACGTGGAGGCGCTGGACGGCGAGGTGCCTTCAGGCTCCGTGCAGATGATGCTGGACGAGGCGACCATCGTGCTCCCGCTCGCGGGCGTGATCGAGTTCGACAAGGAGCGCGCGCGGCTCGACCGCGAGCTCGGCAAGGTGGGCAGGGAGCGCGCCAAGCTCGAGAGCAAGCTCGAGAACGAGCAGTTTCTGGCGCGGGCACCGGCCCACGTGGTCGAAGAGCAGCGCGGACGCCTCGACGAGGCGTGCACGGTTGAAGCCCGGCTCAAGGCCGCGCTGGAGCGCATCGCCGCGTCGTAACGGTGCCGCGACGACGCGCGCCGCTTGACCGCGGCCCACCGGGGCGAGTAAGCCGTGCGCCGGCAGGCCGGTTCCGACGGGCCGGTCCTAGCGGAATTTGGCGCGCCGCCGCGAAACTGTGGGCGGTGCGAGGGGGAAGGGCGCCATGAGCACGAAATTCGACAAGTCGAAGCTGCCGAGCAGGCACATCACCGAGGGGGCCAAGAGCGCCGCGCACCGGTCGTTCTTCTACGCCATGGGTGTCTCCCGCCAGGCGATGAGCCGGCCTATCGTGGGCGTCGCCACCACCTGGAACGAGACCGCGCCCTGCAACATCACGCTGCGCCGCCAGGCGCTGGCGGCGAAGGCGGGTGTGGACGAGGCCGGCGGCACGCCGCGCGAGTTCACCACCATCACGGTGACCGACGGCATCGCCATGGGCCACCAGGGCATGAAGTCGTCGCTGGTCTCGCGCGACGTGATCGCCGATTCGGTGGAACTCACCATGCGCGGGCACTCCTACGATGCGCTGGTGGGGATCGCCGGCTGCGACAAGTCGCTGCCGGGCATGATGATGGCGCTGGTGCGGCTCAACGTGCCTGGCGTCTTCCTCTATGGCGGCTCCATCCTGCCGGGGCGCTTCCGCGGCAAGGACGTCACGGTGATGGACGTCTACGAGTATTACGGCAAGCTCAACCAGGGTGACGTCACCGAGAAAGACCTTGAGGAGATCGAGGCGGTGGCATGCCCCTCCGGCGGCTCCTGCGGCGGCCAGTTCACCGCCAACACCATGGCCTGCGTCTCCGAAGCGATCGGCTTGGCGCTGCCGCATTCGGCGGGCGCGCCGGCCGTCTACGAATCCCGCGACGAGTTCGCCGTGGCATCCGGCACGTGCGTCATGGACCTGATCGAGAAGAACCTTCGTCCGCGCGACATCGTGACCCGCAAGGCGATGGAGAACGCAGCGACGGTGGTGGCGGCCACCGGCGGCTCGACCAACGCGGGCCTGCACCTGCCCGCCATCGCGAACGAGGCGGGGATCGACTTCGACCTCGCGGCGGTGGCGGAGGTGTTCAAGCGCACCCCCTACATCGCCGATCTCAAGCCGGGCGGCCGCTACGTCGCGAAGGACCTGTTCGAGGTGGGCGGCGTGCCCATCGTGCTCAAGGCCCTGCTCGAGGGCGGCTACCTGCACGGCGACTGCATGACCGTGACCGGCCGCACGCTCGCCGAGAATCTTGCGGACGTGAAGTTCCCCACCGAGCAGGACGTGGTGGTGCCGACGTCCGCCCCGCTCTCGCCCACCGGCGGCGTGGTGGGGCTCAGCGGCAATCTCGCGCCGGAGGGCGCCATCGTGAAGGTGGCCGGCCTCTCGCGGCTCCGCCACGTGGGCCCTGCGCGCTGCTTCGACACCGAGGAAGAAGCGATGAAGGCCATCGTCAGCCGCGACTACAAGTCCGGCGACGTGATCGTGATCCGCTACGAGGGGCCGAAGGGCGGCCCCGGCATGCGCGAGATGCTGGCGGTCACCTCGCAGATCTACGGCCAGGGCAAGGGCGAGGAGGTCGCGCTCATCACCGACGGCCGCTTCTCCGGCGCGACGCGGGGCTTCTGCATCGGCCACGTGGGGCCGGAGGCTGCGGTGGGCGGCCCCATCGCGCTGCTGCAAGACGGCGACCAGGTGACCATCGACGCGACCAGCGGCGAGCTCAGCGTCGCGCTCTCCGATGCCGAGCTGGCGGAGCGGCGCAAGTCCTGGACCGAGCGCTCGCACGACTACCAGGCGGGCGTGCTCTGGAAGTACGCGGCGACCGTGGGTCCCGCCTATCAAGGCGCGGTGACGCACCCCGGCGGTGCGGCGGAAACCCATTGCTTCGCCGACATCTGAGCGTTCGCCCGCGCGGTCGCAGGCCATGACCAAGGATAGCGGCGACAAGGGGCGCTACCGGAGCGAGACCCTGCTCTCGGTGCTCGGCCGCGACCCCGCGGCGAACCACGGCGTGGTCAATCCGCCCGTCTACCACGCGTCGACGATCCTGCATGAGACGGCGGCAGCGCTGAAGGAAGCCACCTTCGGCGCGCGCCAGTACGGCAAGACCTATTACGGCCGTTACGGCACGCCGACGACCTTCCCGCTGCAGGATTCCATCGCTGCGCTGGAGCAGGGCCACCGCTGCTACCTGTTCGGCTCCGGCAAGGCGGCGATCGTGGCAGCGTTGCTCGCCTTCGTGAAGAGCGGCGACCACGTGCTGATGACCGACAGCGCCTACGGCCCGACACGCGCCCTCGCGAACGGCCTGCTCAAGCGCATGGCGGTCGAGACCACCTTCTACGACCCCTGCATCGGCGCCGGTATCGCGGAGCTGATGCGCCCCGAGACCAGCGTGGTGGTGGGCGAATCGCCGGGCTCGATCACCTTCGAGATCCAGGACTTTCCGGCGCTTGCCGCCGCGGCGCACGCGCGGGGCGCGGTGCTGATCGTGGACAACACCTGGGCCTCGCCGCTGTTCTGCCAGCCTCTCGCCCTGGGCGCCGACGTCTCGATCCAGGCCTGCACCAAGTACATCGTGGGCCATTCGGACGCGATGCTGGGCGCGGTCACCACCAACGAGGCCCACGTCGAGCCGGTGCGTCGCATCTTCGAGGAGCTGGGCGCCGCCCCTGGCCCCGACGACTGCTACCTGGGCTTACGTGGCCTGCGCACGCTCTCCGTCCGCCTGCAGCGGCACCAGGAGACCGGCCTTGCGCTCGCCCGCTGGATGCAGGAGCGCCCCGAGGTCCGCCAGGTGCTCCATCCCGCGCTGGAGGACGATCCCGGCCACGCGCTCTGGCAGCGCGATTTTTGCGGCGCCTCCAGCCTCTTCGGCGTGGTGCTGGAGCCGGTGCCGGAACCTGCGGTCGATGCGTTTCTCGATTCCCTCGCGCTCTTCGGCCTCGGCTATTCCTGGGGCGGCTACGAGAGCCTGGCGCTCCCCACCTATCCGTGGAAGCTCCGCGACGCGACCCGCTGGGACCCGGCCTACCCGCTGCTCCGCATCTATGCGGGGCTGGAAGACCCGGACGACCTCATCGCGGACCTGGAAAAGGGATTCGAGCGCATGGCGACAGCCCGCGACACCGCAACCAAGGCCGATTGAAGCGCGTCAGAAACACGGACCCCGCAAATTTCGATCAGGCTAACTCTCGACGACGGTGCCGAACGGATAGCGGCGCGCAAGCCTGAACGGCGCCCCCCTGTCCTCCTGCTCGAACAGCACGATCCCGTCCACAGCGAGCGGCTGGACGCACAGCGGCGCGGTGAGCCGCTCCAGTGCCTCCTGTAGAGAACGCCGCTCGCTCCGGTCGAGCTCGCAGGTGAGCGTCATGTGGAAACGGAACTCGTCCAGGACGAACGGATAGCCCCACTGGCGGAGCAGTTCCTCCTGGCGAGGCGTGTGCGTCCCCCTCTGGCGGCGAATGTGCTCGGCCGGCGTGGGTGGTGCCCGAAAGCGATGGAAGGTGTGGATGATGTCGTCCTCCAGCACCTGCATCTCTGTGCTCTCGCCCGAAAGCATCAGGGCGAGGAAGTCGTCGAGCGTGGCGAGCCGGAGCGGCGGCGCGTGAAAGGGCTGCCTGTCGCGGGCGAAAGCGGCGAGCGCCTCATCGAGCATTCCTGGCGCCCGGCCCTCGGCGAGGCGAAAGGGCGGCGCCAGGGTCGCGTGAAAGCCGTAGCCTCTGGGTGTCTCGGTGATGCTGACCAACCGTTCGTCGCTGAACCCCTCGACCGCAGGCCGCGCCAGACGCGCGCCGGTCTCGGCATCGCGCCCGAGCCAGGTAGCACCGAAGCGCGCGAGCGCGGCATCGGTCGGAGGCGCGAAGTAGATGGCGTAGCGGGCGGTCATCGCAAATGCGGGATGGGGCGTCCGCGCTGGGGCCTATTGCGGTGCCCGGCTCAACGGCTCTGACCGGTACGGCTGAACAGAATCCAGAAGAAAGTGCCGATGATGGGGAGCGTGACCCCGAAGATAAGCGAGGCCAGGCCGAAGATGATCGGCACGTTGGACTGGTGCGAAGACGCCTGCGCCCAGGTGTAGATCGGCATCGTGGTCTCGGTGCCGCGCAGAAAGATCGAGCGCAGGAGCTCGTTGAAGGAAAGGATGAAGCCGAACAGGCCAGCGCCAACGATACCAGGCCGCATGATGGGAAACTCGATTTGCCAGAAGCGCTGCCAGGCCGAGGCGCCGAGGTCCTCCGCCGCCTCCAGCAGGTGGTGGTCGAAGCGCGTCGCCAGCACGATCACCAGCAGGAAGGCGAAGGGCAGCGCCCAGACCATGTGGCCGACGAAGACGGACCACATGCCGAGCTTGAAATGCATGTAAGAGCGGATGAAGAGGAAGAGGGCGGCCCCCATGGTGAGCCCTGGCACGAAGAGCGGCAGCAGCGTGATCAGCAGCACCCCGCCACGCCGCCTCAGCCGCGGGATCGCGCGCCCCACCGGCACCGAGACGAGAACGCAGCAGATGCCGACGACGAGCGCGAGCCACAGGCTGTCGGTAATCGGCTCGATCCAGGCGGAGGTCGCGAACAGCTCGTCGTACCAGCGGAGCGTCAGCGGATGCGGAATGCCGGAGAGCGGCCGGTCGCTGAACGACATGACCACCAGCCAGACGAGCGGGATGTAGGTGAGCACGATGAGCACGAGGCCGATCCACGCAGCCAGCGGCCGCCAGATCGGCGCATAGACTGCATGCTCCCACAGGCGCAGGCGTTGGTTCCGCCTGAGCCCCGCGCCCGCGTGTGCGTCCGCCGTGCTCACAGCTTCAGCGCCTCGAACAGGCCGGCGATACCGCCCCGCCGCCGGGTGAGTAGCGTGAGCGCCGCCAGCAGCACCACCAGGATCGCGAGCACGAAGGCCGAGAGGGAGGCCGCGGTCGGGTAGTTGAGCGTCGACAGCGCATCCTCGGTCGATCGGCCGATCATGTTGACCTTGCCGCCGCCCATCAGCTGCGGCACCACCCACTCGCCCATCATCGGCACCATGGTGAAGACCACGCCGGCGATGACGCCGGGGAGACAGAGCGGGACGATCACGAGGAACAGCGACTGCAACGGATTGGCGCCGAGGTCGCGGCTCGCGTCGAGGTACTCGTCGTCGATGAGCGTCGCCACCAGGAAGATGGGGAACACCATCGTCGCGAAATAGGGCGCGGCGAGCCCGAAGAAGACCGAGAACTCGGTGAAGATCAGCCACTCCACCGGCTCGGACGTGATCCCCAGCTCCATCAGCACCGTGTTGACGACACCGTTGCTGCCCAGGAGCGCCCGCCAGATGATCGTGCGCGACGAGAGATCGAGAAAGAACGGGATCGTCAGCAGCGTGAGCAGGATCGCCTTGAGCCCCTGCGACCGGCAGCCCTTGGCGAGCCAGAGCGCAAAGGGAAACGCCAGCACGAGCTCGATCACCGTCATGCCGATGGCGATGCGCAGCGTGCGCATTGCCACGGTCCAGCGGCCTGTCTCGAAGAATCGATCCCAGGTGTGGAACGAGGGGTCCCAGACGACCTTGAACCCCTTCGTCTCGAGAAACGAATAGAGCAGGAGAAGGAACAGCGGGACGATGACGACGACCGTCCAAACGATGATGAAGGTGGGGACGGTCCAGCGGCCCGACGCCGCCTGCGTGTACCAGGTTCTGATGCTGCGGCTTACCAAGGCGTTCGCCATCGGCAGGGGCCCGCGTGCCCCGGCGGAGGCTACCGGGGCACGTTAACGGTCAATGGCTCAGGCGTTGAGGAAGCGCTGCCACTCCTCCTCCATCGACTCCTGGTGGTCGGGGTTGAGGTTCTCCCAGAACGGCTTCTCGTACTTCGTGTCCACCTTCTTCTGGACAGCATCGACCGCCGCCACCTGATCGGCAGGCCAGCCGACCTCCTCGGCGTACTTGACGCCGAGATCGAGATTGGGGCCGCCGTAGCCGCGCTCGATCGCCTGGAACGCGCGATACTCGCCGTCGAGGAAGTAGTTCAGCGTCTTGTAAATGTTGTCGAGATTGTCCCGGTCCGCAGCCTGGGTCGGGATATAGGCGCCGATGCCCCACTTGAAGTAGCCCTCGACCGTGTAGGCGTAGCGCACCACGTCCGCGCCGGCCTCGGCGTTGACGTTCTTGGTCGCCGGCTCCCAGCAGTTGATGATGTCCACTTCCCTGTTGCCGAGAAGCTGCACCTGCTCCTCGAAGCCCGTGTGGAAGGTGCGGAACTGCCCGGCCTGCTTGCGCTCGATCGCCCAGTCGCCGACCGCCTTGGCCTCCTCCGGCGTGAGGTTCGCGTTGTCCACGATCTCCGCCTTGCCGTAGACCTGCATGTAGAAGGCGACCTCCGGCATGGTGAGCAGCCAGTTGCGGTCGATCGAGGCGCGGTTCAGGGTATCCTCGTTCTCGAACAGCTTCTGCCAGGAGACCTCTTCCAGGCCGTTGGGATTGACCCCGATCGCCTCCGGCCAGTAGCCGAAGCTGTCGGCGTTGTTGACCATGGGCACGCCGTACTGGGTGCCGTCAGGCGTCTGCGTGATGTAGCCGCGCTTGTAGTTGTCCGAGGTCCGCTCCCACAGCACGAGCTCGGGGTGCTGCTCGTCGATGATCAGATAGAACCCCTCCGGCCCGAGCTTGTACTGGGTGCCGCCGTCGGTGAAGAAGAGATCGTGGGTGTCGCCGACCTCGTTGACCGTGACGTCCCGCATGAAGTTGCCCATGTTCGCGTCTGTCGGCGTGAACTCCATGGTCAGCCCGGTGCTCTTGTTGAAGAGCGACCAGTCCTTGAGCTGCACGGTCGTCGTGCCGTAGCCGCGTATGGTGTCGCTGGCTGCGTGTGCCACTTGCGTCATGCCGACCGAAAGGCCGCCTGCGACCGCCACGGAGACTCCCGCCGCAGCACCGGTCTTGAGCATGTCGCGGCGCGTCAGCGCGCCGATTCTCGGATCGTCCTCACGTTGGGTCACTGTGTACTGCCTCCCTCGTCGCGCGGCCCGCATTCGTCCCGCCGGATCGGGCCGCCTCGCCGGTCATCGAGTGCCGGGTTCTGCCTCGCGCACGCCAACCGCCGCGAGGGATACCGACGGGCGCGTCACGGCCATGGTAGGCAGGCTCGCGCGCGGAACGCAACACACTCATTCGAGCGGCACAGCCGGGGTGGAGAACGCCTTCGGTCGGGACGGGCTCGGTCGCCTTGCGCGGCTCCGGGTTTCGCGATAGGGCAGCCGGCAGGAGGTTCCCCGATGACCACGAGAATCGCCCGTATCGAGCTGGTGCAGGTATCGCTGCCGACGCGCCGCGAGCACAAGTGGACCGGGCTCACCGAGCCCATCGGCGGCTACATCCTGGTCCGCATGGAGGGCGCGAATGGCCTGGTCGGCTGGGGCGAGGCGCCGGCGCTGAAGGACTGGGGCGGCGACTACGGCCGCTATTTCGGCGAATCGCCGGGCACGACGCGCCTCGTGGTCGAAGCCTATCTGGCGCCTGCGGTGGTCGGCCTCGACCCGGCGCAGCCGGCGCTGCTTCACCGCGCGATGGATGCCGCGATCAAGGGCTACCCTTACGCCAAGGGCGCGGTCGAGATGGCGGCCTACGACCTCGCCGGCCGCACGCTGGGCCTGCCCGTGCATCGCCTCCTCGGCGGCATGCTGCGCGCCGCGGTGCCGATCACCCATTCCATCGGGCTGCTGCCCATCGACGAGGCGGTCGACGAATGCAGGATCGTCGTCGCCGAAGGCATCAGGACGATCAAGATCAAGGTCGGCGTCGATCCCGAGCGCGATGTCGAGATCGTTCGCCGCATCCGCGAGGCGGTGGGCCCGGCAACGGCGCTCTGCGTGGACGCCAACTGCGGCTACCGCACGCCTTACGAGGCGATAAAGATCATCCGCCGGATGGAGGCGGCCGACCTGATCTACGCGGAGCAGCCAGTCGAGGGGATCGACGGGCTCGCCGAGGTCAGGCGCGGCATCGGCGTGCCGCTCATGGCCGACGAGAGCGCGTGGAACGCCCGTGACGTGATCGAGATCGCCGAGCGCCGCGCGGCAGACATCGTCTCGATCTACACCACGAAGCCGGGCGGGCTGTTTCGCGCGATGCAGGTCGCGGCGGTGGCGCGCGCGGCGGGGCTGATCTCCAACGTCAACGGTTCGGTCGAGACCGGCGTCGGCAACCTCGCCAACCTCCAGCTCGCTGCCGCTGCCGAGCCGGTGGTGCTGAGCTGCGTGGTGCCGGTCTCGATGCCGGCCGAGCATCGCGCCGGGCGGATCGGCGGGGTCTATTACACCGACGACCTGATCGCCGCCCCGCTGGCTCATGTCGAGGGCGCCGTTCCGGTCCCGACAGGCCCCGGCATGGGGGTCGACATCGACGAGGCCAAGGTCGAGCGCTACCGCGTAGACCCTGGTGAGAAATGCGGGCTAGATTAGTCACTCGCCATCAGGGGTTCCCATGTACAACTGGTATTTCGAAGACCTGACGCCCGGTGCGCGTTTCGAGAGCCTGGGCAAGACCTTGAGCGAAGCCGAGATTCTGGACTTCGCCTTCCAGTACGATCCGCAGCCCTTTCACATCGACATCGAGTACGCCGAGGCCGGTCCCTACGGCGGGCTCATCGCGAGCGGCATCCAGACCATCGCCGTGGCGCTCCGCATGATGGTCCAGACGCGGGTGTTCGCGCCCGAGATCGTCATGGGCTCGCCGGGAGTCGAGGAGCTGCGCTGGCTGCAGCCGGTGCGCCCCGGCGACACCATCCGCTCCACCGGGGAGATCCTCGAGACGCGGGTGTCGCGCTCCAAGCCCGAGCGCGGACTCGTGCGCTATCGACTGGACGTGCTCAACCAGCGCGACGACGTGGTGATGACCATGACCAGCACCACGATCGTGCGGCGCGAGCCGGCGGCGGGCGGCGCCGCGTAGACCTTGGTCGCGACGCTGCAGCGGTGGGCGGGCGCGCGCGCGATCCCACTCCTCGTCGCGGCGGCCAGCGCAGGCCTGCTGCTCGGCGCCTATCTCTCTCAGCACGTGGGCGGGCTTCATCCCTGTCCGCTCTGCCTGATCCAGCGCTATCCCCACTTCGCCGTCTTTGGGCTGGGCCTCGTTGCCGCCATCGTCGCGGGCGGCCGGGCGCGGATGGCGCTGCTCGCGCTCTGCGGCCTCGCGCTCCTGGTGACGACCGGCTACGGCGTCTACCATGTCGGGGTCGAGCAAGGCTGGTTCGCGAGCGCGTGCGCCGCGCCGATGAGCGGCGGCACCATCGAGGACATCAGGGCCCAGGTCATGAACGCGCCGCTCACCCGCTGCGACGAGGTGCCCTGGTCGCTGATCGGCGTCTCGCTCGCAGGCTGGAACGCCATCGCCTCGGTCATCATGGCGGCGGTGGCGACCTTCGGCGCGAGCCGGCTGTGGAGGGCGGGCTCATGAACGAAGACGCGACGCGCGAAGACGCCCGGCCCGCCGTCACGGGCGAGGACCGGCTGCCCGGCGACCCCACCCGTGAGGAGATGATCGCCCGCATGATCCGGGTCGATCACGCCGGCGAGTACGGCGCCAAGCGGATCTACGACGGCCAGCTCGCGGTGCTCGGCCGCAGCGCCGCCGCGCCTGCGATCCGCGCGATGGCCGAGGCCGAGCAGGCGCATCTGGACGCCTTCGACAATCTGCTGGTCGAGCGCCGGGTGCGACCCACCGCTCTCTCCCCGGTCTGGCATGTCGCGGGCTATGCGCTGGGCGCGGCGAGCGCGCTGCTGGGCGAGCGGGCGGCGATGGCGTGCACCGTCGCGGTCGAGGAGGTGATCGAGCAGCACTACGCGGGCCAGGCCCGGCGTCTCGGCGAGGACGAGGCCGGGTTGCGTCAAACGCTCGAGGAATTCGGCGCCGACGAGGCCCGGCACCGCGAGACCGGTCTCGCCCACGGGGCCGAGCGGGCGCCCGGCTACGAGGCGCTCTCCGCTGCGCTCAAACGCGGCACCCGGCTCGCAATCTGGCTTTCGGAACGGATTTAGCGCGGCCTTTCCGCCGGGATCGCGGACCGCTCTCGGCGCGCGATGCGAGTGGCGCACGCCGAGCCTCTCCTTCCTGCCGGGCATCGCGGCGGAGGAGGGGAACAGCAGCCAGATATTCTGCCGATCGCCGGTGCCTGCTGCGGTCTCCGTGAGCCGACGAGTCAGACCGCGCGTGCGGCCTCCACGAGGCGGGCGAGCTTGGCGCGCGCGAGTTCGGAGCCCAGCATGATCAGCCCGCAATCGGGCGCGGCCACCAGCCGGTCGGCATCGATACGGTCGAGCGCCGCGCGAAGGCGGGCTGCGATCTCGTCCACTGTCTCCACCCGGCTGGAGGCGATCTCGACCACGCCCAGGATGACCGTGGTGCGGGAGAACGTATCGAGCAAGGAGAGATCATTGTGCCGGTGCGCGTCCTCGATGGAGACCGCATCGACGATGCTGGTCTCCAGCGCACTGGCGAGCCGCCGGTAGACCTTCGGGTCGGCCTTCACGTAGTCGGTCTCGTCCAGCTTGTCGGGATAGCCGCAGCACATGTGCATGGTGCGGGTCACGTCGCTGGGCACGCCGTGGAAGCACCGTTCGAGGGTTTCGATCCCGAAGTCGAGCGCCTGGTCCGGCAGACGCGCGAAGAGCGGCTCGTCGACCTGAATGTGGCGGCATCCGGCGTCGGCCAGGCGCCTGATCTCCACGTTGAGGGCATCGGCCAGCGCGGCGCACCAGGACCGGCGGTCGGGGTCGACCACGTTGGCGGTCGAGTCCGCGATGGTGAGCGGTCCGGGAACGGTGATCTTGACGGGCTTCTCCGTCGCCGCCTGCGCAATCTGCCAGTCGCGCACCAGGAAGGGCTCGCGCGCAGCGGCCTTGCCCGTGAAGGTGGGAACCTCGGCCGTCCAGGCGCCGCCCCGCATGGTGCACTCGGTCAGCGTATCGGGCTCGAAGCCGTCGAGATGGCTGCAGTGGTAATGGATGTAGTTCCCGCGCCGCATCTCGCCGTCGGTCGGGATGTCGATCCCGATCGCAACTTGCTCGGCGACGACTTCCCGCGTGGCGCGGTCGAATGCGGCCTGCCGCTCCTCCGGCGAAAGAGCCTCATCCTCGACCTCGCCGGTCTCGACGTCCTCGTGCATCCAGGCCAGGCGCGGCACGTAGGGCGGCTTGGGGTAGGAGCCGATGCAGGTGGTCAGGAGCCGCACGCAAACAGTGATCGTGGCGAAGAGTGCGGGTCAGCGGCCCGTGAACTTCGGCGGCCGCTTCTCCATGAATGCGGTGCGGCCCTCGGTGTAATCGGCGCTGGTGAAGCAGGCCGTCACCAGCTCGTCGCAGAGCGCCGGGTCCACGCCCTCGGCGCCGCTCCGCGCAAGCTCCGCGATCATGCGCTTGCTCGCGCGCATGGAGAGCGGCGCGTTGGCGGCGATGCCCGCGCAGTAGCCCTCGACGGTCTCGTCCAGCGAGTCGTCGGGAACGGTCTGGTTGACGAGGCCGATGCGCTCTGCCTCGGCGGCGTTGAAGCGTCGCGCCGTGATGAGAATCTCCTTGGCGAAGGCGGGGCCCACGAGATCGGTCAGCAGCTTGAGCGAGCCGATGCGGTAGCCGACCCCGAGCCGCGCCGCCGGGATCGCAAATGTGGCGCCGGCGCCGGCGATGCGCAGGTCGCAGGCGATGGCGAGGCCAAGCCCGCCCCCCATGCAATAGCCCCGGATCTTGGCGATGGTCGGCCGGTCCGCGTTGCGCAGCCGCTGGGTCGCACCCTCCGCGAGCTCGTCGTAGGCCGCGACCGCGTCGGTGCTTGCGCGCTCGGTCGCGAACTCCGAGATGTCCGCGCCCGAGACGAAGGCCTTCTCGCCGGCGCCCTTGAGCACGATCACGCGGATCGCGGGGTCCGCCTCCAGCCGGTCGAGCGCCTCGGGCAGCGCGCGCCACATGGCGACCGAGAGCGCGTTGTGCTTCTTCGGGTTGTTGAAGGTGATCCAGCCGACGGCGCCGGCGGTCTCGACAAGCAGTTGATCGGTCATGTCATTCCCACGTTAGACAACGCCACGGCTCCGCAGGCCTTCGATCTCGGCTGTGTCGTAGCCGAGCGCCCCCAGAATCTCGTCGGTGTGGGCGCCGAGCTCCGGCGTCGCACCGTGCACGTTGAACGGCGTGCGGCTGAGCCGGGTCGCCTGGGAGACGATGCGCGTCTCCCCGAGCGCCGGGTGCTCCACCGGATGCGCCATGCCGAGGTGCCGCACCTGCGGATCGTCGAACATCTCGTCGATGGCGTAGATCGGCCCGCACGGCACGCCGGCCCGGTTGAACGCCTCCACCCACGCGGTGTTCGGCTTCGTGCGCGTGCGCTCGTTGATGAGCGCGTTCAGCTCCACGCGGTTCTCGGAGCGGCCGTCGCCGGTCGCGAAGCGCGGGTCGGTGATCAGTTCCGGCATGTCCAGCGCCTCGCACAGGCGCTCGTAGATGGCGCCGCCGGAGGTCGCGATGTTGATGTGGCCGTCGGCGGTCTCGAACACGCCGGTCGGGATGCTCGTCGGGTGGTCGTTGCCCGCCTGGCCGGGGGGCACGCCCTCGAACAGGTAGCGCGCGGCCTGGAAGTCGAGCTGCGCGATCATCGCCTGCAACAGGGAGGACTGCACCCACTGCCCCCGGCCCGATTGCTCGCGCTCCAGCAGCGCGACGAGGATGCCGATGGCGGTATAGAGCCCGGCGCTCAGGTCCGCGACCGGGATGCCGACGCGCATCGGCCCCCGGCCGGGCTCGCCGGTGATCGACATGAGCCCGCCCATGCCCTGCGCGATCTGGTCGAAGCCCGGCCGCTTGGCATAGGGGCCGTCCTGCCCGAAACCCGAGAGGCTGGCGTAGACCAGGCGGGGGTTGAGCGCGCTCAGCGTTTCGTAGTCGATGCCGAGCCGGTGCTTCACGTCGGGCCGGTAGTTCTCCACCACCACGTCGGCGCTCTCCGCCAGCCGCTTGAAGATGGCGACGGCCTCAGGCTCCTTGAGGTTGAGCGTGAGGCTTCGCTTGTTGCGGTGCAGGTTCTGGAAGTCCGGGCCATGCCGGGCCTTGATGGGATCGCTCGCCGTCCCCGGCGTGTCCGGCGCCTCAATCTTGATCACGTCGGCGCCCCAGTCCGCAAGCTGGCGCGCCGCGGTCGGCCCCGCCCGGTAGCGGGTGAGGTCGAGCACGGTAAAGCGCGCGAGCGCGCCGTCTGCGGGAGGATGCGTCATCGGAGGCCGTTCAACCGCTATTGTAGAACGCGCTCACTCTTCGGAGAAATCGCGAACCGCGCTGTCGAAGCGCCCGTAATCCGCGTAGTCCACGATGTCATAGAGGTGCGCCCTGGTCATCATGCGCGGCACGAGGCCCGGCTGGTCGTCGCGCTCGTCGAGGTCCCGGAGCCCGTCCTCCACGGCCTTCATGGCGAGCCGGAAGGTCGTGACCGGGTAGATCACCAGGTTGTAGCCGAGGTCCGCCAGCGCCTTGCGCGAGAGCAGGGGCGACTTGCCGAACTCGGTCATGTTGGCCATCAGCGGCGCGTCGATGGCCGCGCGGAAGGCCTCGAACTCGCGCTCGTCCTGCAGCGCCTCGGGGAAGATCATGGCGGCGCCCGCATCGACGTAGGCCCTGGCCCGGTCGATGGCCTTGTCCAGCCCCTCGGGCCCGCGCGCGTCGGTGCGGGCGATGAGCAGAAAGTCCGGGTCGCGCTGAGCCTCGGCCGCGGCGCGCATGCGGCGCACCATCTCCGCCGTCGGCACCAGGGTCTTGCGGTCGAGATGGCCGCAGCGCTTGGGGCTCTCCTGGTCTTCCAGGTGGCAGCCCGCAAGCCCGGCCTCCTCGAGCAGCGCCACGGTACGCGCGGCGTTGAGCGGCGCGCCGAAACCGGTGTCGACGTCCACGATCACCGGCAGCGTGCAGGCCCGCACGATCGCCTGCGCCCGGGCGACCACCTCGCTCTGCGTCACCAGCCCGATGTCGGGCAGGCCGAGATCGGCGGCGAGCGCCGCACCCGAAACGTAGACCCCGTCGAAGCCCTGGCGCTCGATCAGCTTCGCCACGATCGGCGCGAACGCGCCGGGGAAGCGCAGCAATGCGCCGCTCGCGAGCGCCGTGCGCAGCGCCCGTCGGCGCTCGGACGCAGGTACCGCCCCGGCCCCGATCACGCGGCGTCTCCCACCGTCCAGCGCGCATGGCGCGCTAGTGTGCGGCGCCGCATCCGATGGTATATGGTGCGCCGGGCCGCCCGGCGACGGGCGGGCAAGGGATTTGCGCGCGCAGTGCTGCGGGACACGGGAGGAGATCGATGAAGCTGGGCCTGTTCATGATGCCGATCCACAACCACGTGAGGGACTATCACACGACCCTCATGGAGGATATCGAGGCGATCGTCCATGCCGACAGCCTCGGCTTCTCCGAGGCCTGGGTCGGCGAGCACTACAGCTCCAAGTCGGAGCAGATCACCTCGCCGCTGCTCTTCCTCGCGCACGTGCTGCCGCACACCAAGCAGATCGTCGCCGGTACCGGCGTCATCTGCCTGCCGCAATACCACCCGGCGGTGACGGCCGGCCAGATCGCCATGTTCGATCACCTGGCGAAGGGGCGCTACATCGCGGGCCTCGGCCCCGGCGGGCTGCCGCCGGACTTCGAGATCTTTGGCGTCATGGACGCGGACCGCAACTCGATGATGATCGAGGCCATCGACATCATGGTCGATATCTGGACCTCGGATCCGCCCTACAAATACGACGGCAAGCACTGGCAGATCTCCCTCAAGGACTGGGTCCACGAGGATATCGGGCTCGGCTACATGGCCAAGCCCTATCAGAAGCCCTATCCGCCCATCGCGATCTCCGCGATGAGCCCCTTCTCGGGCTCGATCAAGTTCGCGGGTTCGCGCGGCTACATCCCGATCTCGGCCAACTTCATCGGCACCTGGTCCGCCAAGTCCCACTGGCAGGTCTATGCCGACGCAGCGGCCAAGGCGGGCCATGCGACCGACCCGGAGATCTGGCGCGTCGCCCGCAACATCCACGTGGACGAGACCGACGAGGCGGCCGAGGCCTTCGTCAAGAAGGCAGAGGACAGCACCGACTGGTACTTCAGCTACCTCTTCCGCATCTTTGAGCGGGCCGAGATGAAGGGGCCCTTCGTGGTCAACCAGGGCGACGACCCGGCCGAGCTCACGCACGAGTCGATCCGCGACAACTACACGATCTACGGTAGCCCGGAGACGGTGGCCGAGAAGATCCTGGCGTTGCGCGACCAGATTGGCCACTTCGGCACCCTGATGCTGACCGCGCAGGACTGGACCGACAAGGAGCGGATGAAGCGCTCCATGTCGCTGCTCGCCGAAGAGGTCATGCCCAAGGTCAACGCCGCCATCGGCACGCGGGCGGCGGCGGAGTAGGGCTGCCGCTCCCGCGCGGGGAGGGCGGGCGACGACCGATCACGCCCTCATCACCGGCGGCGCGCGCGGTATCGGCCGGGCGACGGCCGCCCGGCTCCGCGCCGAGGGCTGCCGGGTCGTGGTCTTCGACCGCCTGGAGCCGGAAGACCCGGTGGACGAATTCGTGGCCGTGGACCTCGCCGACACCGAGGCCACCGCGCGGGCGCTGGAGCGGGCGCTCGCCGGGCGCACCGTCACGCGGCTGGTCAACAACGTGGGCGCCGTGCGGCCCGCGCTGCTGGAGGACGCGACCCTCGACGACTTCGACTACCTGATGGCGCTCAACGTGCGCTCCGCGATCCAGTGCACCAAGGCGGTGGCACCTGGGATGCGGGCCGCCGGCTTCGGGCGCATCGTCAACGTCTCCAGCCGTTCGGTGCGCGGCAAGGAGCTTCGCACCAACTACGCCGCGACCAAGGCGGCGTTGATCGGGCTCACGCGCACCTGGGCGCTGGAGCTCGGCGCCGACGGCATCACGGTCAACTGCATCTGCCCCGGCCCGACGGCGACCGAGCTTTACGTCGAGGCCAACCCGCCGGCCTCGCCTCGCACCAAGGCGGCGCTCGCCGCCATCCCGGCCGGCCGCATCGGCACGCCCGAGGACATGGCCCACGCCATCGCCTTCTTCCTCGACGAGCGCAGTTCCTTCGTCACCGGGCAGGCGATCATGGTCTGCGGCGGCTCCAGCCTCGGCGCCCGCGAGAGCTACGCGCCGGCCTGATCCGCTGAGCTACACCGGGCGGATGAAGGTGCCGGTGCCGGAAACGGATCAGGCGGCTTCGTCGACGGTAACGGTCACGCGCTTTCCCAGCCGGCGCAGAGCGCGGTCCATCGTTGCGGCCTTGGTGCTGTGCTCCGGGTTCAACATGCGCCGCACCTCGCTCTCGGCAACGTCGAGATCGCGAGCGAGGCGGCGCTGCGAAATCCCGGCCTGGCGCCACGCCTCATAAAGGGCCGCCTTCAGCGCGATCTGCACCGGTGGGACGACCAGGGGCCTCCCCTTGCCGGCGCGCGATGGTTCGGGGAGGTCCTCGCCCTCCCGAATCGTGGTGGCGATCAGCTCGCGCAGCAGATCCTTGGCTTCGAGGAGCGCCTCGTCGCGCGTGGCGCCGTCCGTCGCGCCCCATCCGAAATCGGGGAACGCGACGACATACCGGCCGTCCTCGTCGCGTTCGATCTCGGCAGGATAGTGGTAGGTGTCAGGCATTCGTTCGGTCTCCGGGGACGCTCGCGTCGTTCCGTCCCCCTAGAATTCGTCTTTGTCGATCCCAAGGTCGGTGAGCATCTTGGCGAGCAATCCCTTGCCGATGTCCTTCTTCCGGTCCTTCACGGTCGTCTTGCGTTCACCCGCATAGAGCGTTCCATGCGAACCGGCTCCTTCGGACGTGACGAAACGCACCTCGATATTCCGGCTCCTCGCCCACTTGCGCACTCTCGCGATGAACTGTCTTCCGTTCATGCCGCGACAGTGTGCGACGTCGCCAGCGTCGGTCAATGATAAATGCGCGCATTTTTGTGCGCAATAGTTCAGTCCCGGCGAGGACTCGAGTCAAATGTGCTGAAGCGCTCTTTCTCACACCGGGTGGATGAAGGTGCCGGTTCCGGGGGCGCCGATCACCGCTCCGTCGGCGTAGACCGGTGTGCCCCTCACGTACGTGCTCGTCACCCGCGCGCCGAAGGTCATGCCGTCGTAGGGGCTCCACTTCACCTGAGACGCCATGCCGGCGGCATCGAAGGTCCAGGGGCCGCAGGCGACGATGGCGAAGTCGGCGTCGGCTCCGGGGGTGAGCGCGCCCTTGCGCGGATAGAGGCCAAAGTGCCGCGCCGGCCGTTCGGCGAGCAGCGCCGCCACCCGGCTCGGTACGAGCCCCCGCTCGGTCACCATGCCGGTGTAGAGCGCGGCGAACAGGGTCTCCAGCCCCGGCACGCCCGAGCCGTTCTCCGAGAACTCCGGGCTCGACTTGCGCGAGAGCGGCCAGGCCACGTGATCCGAGGAGACGAAATCCACCTCGTCGGCCACCACCTTCTCCCACAGCGCCTCGCGCTCGTGGGCCGGGCGGATGGGCGGATTCTGCTTGAGCCGCGCCCCCATGGTCAGCACCTGGCCCTCCTCGAACACCAGGTACTGCACGCAGGTCTCGGCCGTGGCCGCGACGCCTTCCTCGCGGTAGCGCTTCGCCTGCTCGATGCCGCGCGCGAGCGAGCTGTGCACGATGTGGCAGCGCACGCCCGTTACCCGCGCAATCTCGAACACCGCCGCGTTGGCCACCACTTCGGCGACCGCCGGGCGGCCCGCGCCGTGGCTCTCCGGCGTGTTGCGGCGCTCGTCGAGGAAGCGCTGGGTGAGGCGGCGGACGATCGCGGCGTCCTCGTTGTGGAAGGCGACCGAGAGCCCGGTGTCGCGGATCGCCGGAAACAGCTCGTAAAGCTCGCCCATGTCGTAGCCGGGGAAGCGCACCGGGTGATACTTGTAGGTGGAGACCTTGAAGGCGCAGACGCCCGCCTCGGCGAGTTCCGCGATGCCCTCGGTGCCCGCGCCCTTCTTCGGCGCGCCATAGAGCGCGACATCCACCACCGCGATCCGCTCCAGGGTCTCGACCTTGGCCTCCAGCAGCTCGACCGAGTTCACCGGCAGCGGATCGTCGAAGGGCATGTCGACGATGGTGGTGACGCCGCCTGCGGCCGCTGCGACCGAGGCGTCGCCCAGCCCTGCGATCCCCTCGCAGCTGCCGGCATGGACCTGGCCGTCGATGACGCCAGGGAAGATCAGGTGGCCCGCCGCATCGACCGTCTTCGCCGCCTCCGGCGCGTCGCCCGTGCCGAGCGCCCCGATGACCCCGCCGCGCACCGCGAGGAAGCCGCCCGTCAGCACCCGGTCTGGGAGCACGAGGTCGCCGCGCACCACGAGGTCGTACATGGGTCTGCTCCCTATTGCCCCGGCACGTCGTAGTAGTCGCCGGCGTCCTCGGTGTAGATGTGGCGCTCGATGGCGAGCCCGGTCGCGCCGTCCAGCGTGCCGGCGGTGATCGAGACGCGGTTCTCGCCCGCCGGCTTCCAGAACAGGTTGCCGCCGCAGCGGTTGCAGAAGCCGCGCCGCGCGCTCTCCGAGGAGTGGAACCAGACCAGGGTCACGTCGGATTCCAGCGCGAAGCGTGCCAGCGGCACCGAGGTCATGGCCGCATGGTGGCCGGAGGTCTTGCGGCACTGCCCGCAGTGGCAGGCGATGACCTGGCGCAAGGGCCCGATCGCCCGGTATCTGACGCCGCCGCACAGGCAGCCGCCGGTGTGGATGTCGCTCATCCCTCGCTCCTCATGCGCACCGCTAGGCGGCAAGCCGGGCAATCGCGGCCGCGAGCACCGCAGCGCCCGCGCCGAAATCCTCGAGCGTCATGGCCTCGTCCGGGTTGTGGCTGCCGTGGGCGTTACGCACCAACACCATCGCGGCCGGAACCCCTGCGCGCTGGAAGACCGCCGCATCGTGGCCCACGGTGGCGAAGCTGCGCGTCGGTGTCTCGATTGCTGCGGCGGCCTCCTCCAGCACGGTGCGAAGACCCGCGTCCAGCGGCGCCGGCGCGGCGCTCACGCATTCGCCCAGATCGAACGTGACCCGGCGTCGTGCGGCGATCTCGGCCGCATGGGCCTCGACCTCGGCCCGGCAGGCGTCGAGAAAGGCCTGGCTCGTGCCGCCGAAGTTGAGCGTGAAGTCGCAGCGGCCGGGCACCTTCGTCATGGCGTGGTGGGCGCCGTCGGTGAAGAACTTGCCCACGGTGAACACGGTGTCGGGCTCGCCGCCTTCCTCTTGCGCGATCCAGAACGCCTCCAGCCTCTGCACGAGCTCGCTCACGGCCAGCACCGTGTCCTGCCGGTGGTCGCGGGGTGTGGCGCCGGAATGGTCGTAGCGGCCGTGGCAGCTTGCGCCCGGCCAGCGCACGTTGCCGCGAATGACGGTGGGCACCGCCACCTGCGCGCCCGCCGCCACCAGCACCGGCCCCTGCTCGATGTGAAGCTCCAGGAAGGCGCAGGCGTTGGCGGGCGAGAGGCGGGGCCCATCCTCGCGGCGGAGCGCGTCCGCATCGAGGCCCAAGTCCGCCATGTGCTCCGCCAGCGTCCGCCCGGTGTCCGAGCGCTTCAGCGTGTCGAGATGATCGTGGGAGAGCGAGCCGAGCGCGAGGCGGGCGCCGATGAAGGGGATACCGAACCAGACGCTCTCTTCCGCGCGCGTGGCGATGGCGGTCACGTCCCGCCCCGGCTGCCAGCCCATATCGCCGAACGCGGCCAGTACGATGAGCCCCGCGACCGCGCCGGCGAGCCCGTCGTAGTGCCCGCCGGTCGGCACGGAATCGGTGTGCGAGCCGGTCAGCACGGCGGGCGCGCTCCGGTCCCGGCCCGGCAGCGTGCAGTAGAGGTTGCCCGCGTGGTCGTAGGTGGTCTCCAGCCCGAGCGCGCCGGCGGCATCGGCAAGCCGCTCGCTGGCGAAGTGATCCTCGGCGCTCCAGGCGGGCCGGGTCACGCCGGCTTGCGCCGCGCTCGCCGCCCGAATCTCGTCGAAGAGCGACTGCGCCAGCGGCAGCCGGGCCTCCACCGCCGCGCGCAACCCGCGTCCGTCGACCGCGCTCACGGCGCGAAGACCTCCAGGATCTCGTCGTAGTTGCGGCTGAGCGGGATCAGGATGAGCTGATCGAGCCCGGTGTCGAGCCAGCGTTGTGCGCTGGCCACGCATTCGTCCGGGGTGCCATGGGCGATCAGCTCGCCTACCAGCGCGTCATCGACCAGCGCCATGGCGTCCTCGATGCCGCCGGGCCGGGGCGGCCAGCCGCCCATCACCTGCTTGATCTCGGCGAGGCGATCCTCCGGGTACTCCCAGGCCTTGGAGAAATGCGGCTGCTGGCCCAGGTACTGGGTCACGACCCGCTTGGCGTCGTAGAGCGCCTTCTCGCGGTCCGCGTCCATCGAGATGTTGACGAGCTGCAGCTTCTCCACGTCGGCGAGCGTGCGGCCCGCGCGCGCCGCGCCTGCGGCGATGCGCTCCAGCGAGCGGCGCGTGTAGGCCGGCGGGAGGATGCCGTTGATCAGCGCCCCGTCTGCGATCTCGCCGGATAGCTCCATCATGCGCGGCCCCGTCGGGCCGATGAATATCGTGACCGCCGGCGGCACCCGCGCATCGCCGTGGCCGAGGTCGAGGGTGAGGTCGCGCACCGTGACCAGCTCGCCCTCATGCGTGACGCCACCTTCGAGCGCGAGCAGCCGGCGCAGAACGCCTACGTACTCGCGCATCTGGGTGAGCGGCTTGCGGCGCTCGATGCCCTGCTTCCAGGCGAGCGGGTCCCAGTAGGCGCCGAGGCCGAGGTTCATCCGCCCCGGCGCTAGGTTGTCCAGGGTGGCGAAGGTCATGGCCATCAGCGCCGGGCCGCGGGTCCAGCTGTTGACGATGCAGGAGCCGAGCCGCACCCGCTCGGTGGTGGCGGCCATGGCGCCCAGCACCGAGACCGCGTCGCGGGCGAGCCTGGTCTCGGTAACCCAGAGCGAATCGTATCCGAGCGCCTCGGCCTTGGCGGCGAGCCTGAGCTGCTCGCGCACCCCCGGACGGTCGAGGAAGCCGAAGCCGACCTTGCTCATGCGCACCTCATCCGCGGCTCATCGTGGCCCGGCCGCTGCGCCTGTTAGCTCCGGGCCTGGACCATGGTGCAGGCGATGAGCTCTTCGCCGAGCGCCTTGCACGCTTCCAGCCGATGCAGGCCCTCCACCAGCACGTAGCGCGAGCCGTCCTGGCGCACCAGGATCGGCACCTTCAGTCCGTCCTCCAGAATGCTCTCGGCGAGCGAGTCGACCGTCGCCTGCTTGAGCGTGCGGCGGCGCTTGGCCGGCACGTAGATGTCGGCCACCGCGAGGTCCTTGTTCTCCAGTAGCGGCGTCGTTTCCTCCCTGCTCCGGCGGCGGTTTCCCCCGCACGCTCGGGCGCTCCGTCGCGTGCCGGATCGACTCTCGCAAAGGCTCCCAGCGCGCGCAATATCGGCTCGTGGGTCGGGTTGTCAGGAAGGACGCGGGCCGACACTCTGCGTCCAAGGCCGGGGCTGCGTCCTCCCGCGCATCAGGAGATCAAGCGCACCATGACGGCAGACACCATCGAGATACGCGCCGCAGTCTGCCGCGCCTTCGGCGAGCCGCTCTCCATCGAGACACTGCGGCTCGCGCCGCCCGAGGGCAGCGAGATCCGGGTCCGGGTGCGCGCGAGCTCCATCTGCCATTCGGACATCACCTACATGGACGGCGGCTGGGGCGGGAAGGACGCACTGCCGACCGTTTTCGGGCACGAGCTGGCAGGCGTTGTCACCGGCCTCGGCCCTGCCGTGCCTCCGGGCGGCATCGGCGTGGGCGACCGCGTGCTCGTCTCGCTGCTGCGCTCATGCGGGCACTGCGAATACTGCGAAGCCGGCAGCCCCGCCCAGTGCACGGCCGAATACGCCATCGACTCCACCCCGCGTCTCGCCGATGAGCAGGGCAGGCCGGTGCGGGCCGGGCTTCGGGTCGGCGGCTTCGCCGAGAGCGTGGTGGTGGATGCCTCGCAGGCGGTGAAAGTGCCGGCGCACGTCGCCGACGATGTCGCCTGCCTGATCTCCTGCGGGGTGCTCACCGGTTTCGGCGCGGCCATCAACACCGCCAGGGTGCAGGTGGGCGATGCGGTCGCGGTGATCGGATGCGGCGGCGTCGGCCTCAACTGCATTCAGGGTGCGGCTTTGGCCGGCGCCCAGCCGCTCGTCGCCATCGACGTGACCGACGACAAGCTGGAGCAGGCACGGGCCTTCGGCGCGACCGACGCGATCAACGCGGGAGACGAGAACGCCACCGCGAAGGCGCGCGCGCTGACCGGGGATCGCGGGTTCGACGTGGTGATGGTGGCGGTGGGCGCTGCCCGGGCGATCGAGCAGGGGCTGCCGCTACTCGCGCCGAACGGCGCGCTGGTGGTGGTGGGCATGCCGCCCTACGACGAGCGGGTCAGCCTGAACGCCACTGACCTCGCGCACTTCGGGCAGCGGATTCTCGGCTGCAAGATGGGCGATGCCAGGCTCCGCATCGACGCGCCGAAGCTGTTCCGGCTCTACCGGAGCGGCCGGCTCAGGCTCGACGAGCTGATCGCCTCGCGCAGGCCGCTGGAGGAGCTCGACGAAGCTCTCGCGCTCGCGCGGCGCTCCCACGATCTGCGCCATGTCATCGTCTTTCCGGACTGAACACGAGCGGGCTGGCCCATGAAGATTCAAACGATCGAGACATTCTGCACCCGCGAGGTCGGGCTCACGCGCGTCACCGCCGACGACGGCGCGGAGGGCTGGGGACAGGTCTCGACCTACCACGCCGACATCTCCGCGACTGTGCTCCACCGGCAGGTCGCGCCCTGGGCGCTCGGCCGGGACATCTCGGCGCTCGACGAACTGGGCGACCTGCTCGATCTGATCTGCGAGCGGGAGCACAAGTTTCCGGGCTCCCACCTGTGCCGGGCGCTGGGTGGCCTCGACACCGCGATCTGGGACCTCCACGGCAAGCTCGAGGGCAAGAGCGTCTGCGCGCTGCTGGGCGGCACACCGCGCCCGCTCCGCGTCTACGCCTCCAGCATGCAGCGGCAGATCACTCCCGAGGCGGAGGCCGAGCGCTTCCTCAGGCTGCGCGAGCGCCACGGCTACGATGCCTTCAAGTTCCGCGTGGGCTCGGTATGCGGGCGCGGGCAGGACCAGTGGCCCGGCCGCTCCGAGGCAATCGTGCGTGCGGTCCGCCGCGCGCTCGGCGACGATGTCGCGCTGCTGGTGGATGCGAACAGCTGCTACGCGCCGGAGCAGGCCATCGCGCTCGGCCGCGTACTGGAAGAAAACGCCGTCTGCCACTTCGAGGAGCCCTGCCCCTACTGGAAGCCGGACTGGACTCGCGAGGTCAAGAACGCGCTCGATCTGGACGTGACCGGCGGCGAGCAGGACAACAACCTCACGCTCTGGCAGTTCCTCATCGAGAGCCGGACCATGGACGTGGCCCAGCCCGACGTCTGCTACGTCGGCGGCGTCGAGCGCTTCCTCCGCGTGGCCCGCATGGCGCAGGCGGCCGGGATGCCGGTCACGCCCCATGCCGCCAACATGTCCCTGGTGACGATCTTCACCCTGCACCTCATGGGCGCGCTGGAGAACGCAGGCCCCTACGTGGAGTTCTCCATCGAGGAGGGCGACTTCTATCCGTGGCAGTACGGCATCTATGACGAGATGCCGGTGGCGAAGGACGGCAAGGTCGAGATTCCGGGCGGCCCCGGCTGGGGAATTACGGTCCGCCCGGAATGGCTGGAGAACGCGGCTCATCAGGCCAGTGAGATTTAGACCCTAAGCCTCCACCGCCGGGTTCGGCCCTGGCAAGCCGTGGACGGGTGCCGACCGGCGCGGCATGATAAGCGCAAGGGATGAGGGCTCTCGACCCTCCAGGGAGGCGACGATGACTGCGACCGTGATTCGGAACGGGCGGATCGTTACGGCGGTGGACGACTACACGGCCGACATCCTGATGGAGGACGGTCGGGTCCGCATGATCGGCACGGACTTGCCCGTCGGCGACGGGATTCCGGAGCACGATGCGGCAGGGCTGCTCGTGCTGCCCGGCGGCGTGGACGTGCACACGCACCTCGACTGGGATTTCGGGCCGGCGCGGACGGCGGACACCTTCTACACCGGCTCCCAGGCTGCGGCCTTCGGCGGCACCACCACGGTCGTGGACTTCGCCGCCCAGGTGAAGGGGACGAGCCCGCTCGCCGGCCTTGCCGACTGGCACGAGCGCGCTTCGGTCGCCGCCGTCGATATGGGCGCGCACATGATCATCACCGAGGTGAACGACCAGACCCTCATCGACATGAAGAGCCTGATCCACGACGAGGGCGTCAGCACCTTCAAGCTCTTCACCGCCTATCCCGACGTGCTGATGATCGACGACGGCCAGATCTTCAAGACCATGCGCCAGGTCGGCGCCCACGGCGGGATGGTGCAGATCCATGCCGAGAACGGGCACGTCATCGACGTGCTGGTGCAGGAGGCGCTCGACGCCGGCAACACCAGCCCCAAGTGGCACATGCTGACCCGCCCGACGCTCATGGAGGGCGAGGCCACCCACCGGGTCATCCGCATCGCCGAGCTCGCCGAGGCGCCGGTCTATATCGTGCATCTCTCGGCGGGCGAGGCGCTCGACGCGGTGACGGAAGCGCGCGATCGCGGCCTCCCGGTCCATGCCGAGACCTGCCCGCACTATCTCTTCCTTACCGACGAGGAGTACGAGCGGCCGGGCTTCGAGGCCGCCAAGTTCGTGATGACGCCGCCGCTCCGGGGCGCCGCGCATCAGCACGCGCTCTGGCGCGGACTGAAGACCGACGACCTCCAGGTCATCGCCACCGACCACTGCCCCTTCTGCTTCAGCGAGAACGTGCTGGGCCTGCGGCTCTCCAAGGAGCTCGGTCGCGACGACTTCAGCAAGATTCCCAACGGCGCGCCCGGTCTGGAGACCCGCATGCCGCTGGTCTACGACGGCGGGGTGCGCCGCAACGAGATGTCGCTCAACCGCTACGTGGAGCTGACGGCGACCGCGCCGGCGAAGCTCTTCGGCCTCTTCCCGCGCAAGGGCACGATCGCGGTGGGCTCCGACGCCGACATCGTGCTGTTCGACCCGAACGAGCAATGGACTATCCGCGCCGCCGAGCATCACAGCCGGGTCGAGTATTCGCTCTTCGAGGGCCGCGAGGTCACCGGCCGGGTGAGCAAGGTGTTCCTGCGGGGCGAGCTGATCGTCGATGGCCGGGAGTGGCTCGGCCGCGAGGGCGGCGGACAGTTCCTCAAGCGCGGCCAAGCCGGGAAGGCGAAATAGTGCGAACCGCGACTGTCGTGCTTCGGAGCGTTCTGTCCATCTGCACGGCGCCCCTACCACGTCATGGCCGGATTTATTCCGGCCATCCACGCGTTGCCTGGCGATAGGTGGGCCTTGCTGAGAGAGATGCCCGGATCAAGTCCGGGCATGACGACGTGTGGGAGAGGCGCGGTCGGCGAGACCGCGTACCGGCCCGATCACGCGTGAATGAACTTCGGAAACTCTACGGCACCAAGACCATCTTGCCGAAGACGTCGCGTTCCGCGGTGCGCCGCGCGGCAGTCTGGACCTCGGCCAGCGGATAGACGGTATCGATCACCGGCGCGAGTCGGCCTTCCGCCATCAGCGAAAAGACCCGCGCAAGCTCGCGGCGGCCGCAAAAATGGCTGCCGTGGATCGTCATGTGCTTGCGGAAGAGCTCGATCACGTTGAGCGGCACTTCCTCGCCCGCATGCGCCCCGCAGGTGACGAGGCGGCCGTTGAAGCAGACCGCGTCGATGCTCTGGCGCAGCACGTCGCCGCCCACGCTCTCGATCACGAGATCGACGCCGCGGCCGTCGGTGAGCCTGAGCGCCTCGTCGCGAATGCTCTGGCGCGTGTAGTCGATGGTCTCGGCGGCGCCGAGCGCGCGCGCCTTCTCCAGCTTGGCGGCGGAGCCCGCACTCGCGATCACCCGCGCGCCATGCAGGAGCGCGACCTGGATCGCCGATGAGCCGACCACGCTGCCGGCCGCGTTGACCAGCACCGTCTGCCCCGCCTGCACGCGGCCCAGCGCAACCGTCATGTGCCAGGCGGTGCCGAGCCCGATCATGCCGGCGGCGGCGGTCTCGAAGGGCAGATCGTCCGGCAGCGGGATCACCGAAAGCGCGTGGGAGACGCAATACTCGGCGTGCGTCCCCCACTGGCCCGCGCCAATGCGACCGTGGGTGAAGTCGACGCCGTCGAGCCCGCTCAGCCAGGGCTCCGACAGCGGATCGCCCTGGGCGAAGTCGATGGCGACGCGGGTACCGGGCGCGGGTCCGTCCACGCCGGGGCCGAGGGCCGCGATTTCGCCCACGCCTTCGCAGCCGGGCACGTGCGGCAGCGTCACCGGGATGCCGGAAATGCCCTCGCGCACGTCGTGGTCGAGGTGGTTGATCCCGCTCGCGCGGATACGCACCAGAACCTCGCCCGGCCCCGGCTCTGGCGTCTCGATCTCCTCGTAGAGCAGGGTCTCGACGCCGCCGTGGGCGCGGATGACGACCGCCTTCACGGCGGGTCCCTACTCGGCAGCTTCGGCAGCGACCGCGCCGGAGAGCGCTGCGATGGCTTCGGCGCACGTGATGATGTCCGCGTACTTCTGGCCCATGTCGAAGAGGTTCGCCTCGTGGGGCCCGAGCGCCCGGTCGCCGACGCAGTCGCTGATCACCACCGGGCGAAAGCCGTGGCACATGGCATCCAGCACGCTCGCGCGCACGCAGCCCGAGGTCGTGCAGCCCGCCACCATCACCGTGTCCACGCGCATCTTGGCGAAGGCCGGCGCGAGGTCGGTGCCGAAGAAGGCCGACGGCACGCGCTTGCGGATGACGATCTCGCCCGGCTGCGGCGCCAGCGCGTCGACGATCTGGCTGTCCGGCGCGTCCTCGGTCAGCCCCGTGAGCGAGGGCACCTTCATGCACATGATGTTCGCGTCCGCCGCATCGTCGGCGAAGATGACGCGGGTGTGCGCGACCGGCACGCCGCGCTCGCGGCAGAAGGCGAGCAGCCCCACCGTCGCGTCGATCGCTTCCTGAATATTGCCGCCGCCGAACTTCGCCGGGTCGGTGAAACCGTTGACGAAATCGACGATGAGCAGCGCCGCCTTCTCGCCGAAGCCGAGCCGGTTTCCAAAATTCTGGGTCTTGTAGATGTCGATGTCCGAAGCCATGCCGCACCCCCGCCACCTCTCGCTGTTGGAGAACAGACGGAACCCCGCCATGTGTCAAGCGCCGCCGCCGTCGCTCTCGACCGTGACCGCGGCCAGCTTGCCGTTCCCCAAATGAAACTCGGCCCGTCCGCTGGTCTCCTGCGCGCGCCCCTCGGCGTCTTCGAGCCTGAGCGTGAAGCGGCAGGTGGAGCGCTGCCCGGCCTCGTCCACCTCGTGCTCCAGCAGCTCGTGCCGGATCGAGGGATAGTCCGACAGCATCTGGGCGAGATACTGCTTGATCTCGCCGTCCCGCCCGCGGTGGCTCCGGCCGTCCACCGAGAGCACGGCGTCGTGGGCGAAGCAGTCGAGCACCGTGCCGAGGTGCCGGAAGTCGATGTTGCTGTAGTAGCTGTGCTCGACCAGATTGACGATCTGGGCGCGCCTGAGCGTCACCACCGGCGCCTCCTCTCACCCGCGGGCCCATCGTAGCCGGCACCATCGGCCGTCCGAAAGGCCGGCAGCCTCCGGACGATGGTCCTCTGGCCAATTCGGTGCGAAGGCCATAGTCTGAGCGGAGAGGAGCGAGCGCCATGCATGCATTCAACTATCGTCGTGCGACATCTGTGGAAGACGCGGTTGCCGCCTTCAATGGCGCGGACGACGGCGCCTACCTCTCGGGCGGCCACACGCTGCTGCCGACGATGAAGCAGCGCCTGGCCGCGCCCTCCGATCTGATCGACCTCGCGGGGCTCACGGCGCTCAACGGAATCACGGTGGACGGCGAGGCCGTAGAGATCGGCGCACTGACGCCTCACGCGGCCGTCGCGGCCTCCGCCGAGGTTCAGGGCGCCATTCCTGCCCTCGCCGCGCTCGCCGGCAAGATCGGCGACCCGCAGGTGCGCAACAAGGGCACCATCGGCGGCTCCATCGCCAACAATGACCCGGCGGCAGACTATCCGGCCGCCCTGGTCGGGCTCGGCGCCACCGTGGTGACCGAGCGCCGCACCATTGCGGCGGACGACTTCTTCACCGGTCTGTTCGAGACCGCGCTGGAGGAGGGCGAGCTCGTGACCGCGGTGCGCTTTCCCCGGCCCAGGAAGGCCGGCTATGCCAAGTTCCCGAACCCCGCGTCGCGCTACGCCATCGTCGGTGTCATGGCGGCGGAGACGGCGTCGGGCGTGCGCATCGCGGTGACGGGTGCGGGACCCTGCGTGTTTCGCGCCTCCGCCATGGAGGCCGCGCTGAGCGGCGGGCTGGACCCCGACGCGACGCTGCCGGCGCTCTCCGACGAGGGGCTCAATTCCGACATCCACGCGAGCGCCGAGTACCGCGCACACCTGGTGGGCGTCATGGCCCAGCGCGCGATGGCCGCCGCTTGTTGAGCCGGGGGGAGAAGAACCGGCCGCGAAACACAAAACTACAAAACGAAGCCAATTTCACGTAACTACTTGATTCATAATAAATTACATACATTTCGCCAGTTCATAGCCCCCGTGCGGGGCTCGTCACGACAAGTTGAAGCATTGCGATTGGCGCCGCACCCCGGCAGGCCCGACATTCCACCCGTCACAGGACGGAGGATTGCTCAATGCGCACCCTTGCTCTCGCAGCGCTGACCGTTCCCGCTCTCGCGCTCGTCGCAGCGCTCTCGCTCAGTCCCGCCATGGCGCGCGAGGCGCCGTCGGGCTGGCTGTTCGAGTGGGGAGAGACGGACTTCTCCAAGTCGTCGGTCTCCTTCGACGAGATCATGTCCGGCGGGCCGCCCAAGGACGGCATCCCTTCGATCGACGACCCGGTCTTCGCGCCCGCCGGCGAGATCGAGGACCTGGCGGACACCGAACCCGTCATGAGCTTCTTCGTCGGCGACGACCACCGCGCCTACCCGCTGCAAATCCTCATCTGGCACGAGATCGTCAACGACACGGTGGGCGGCGTCCCCATCGCGGTCACCTTTTGCCCGCTCTGCAATTCGGCCGTCGTGTACGACCGCCGCGTGGGCGACGCGGTGCTGGATTTCGGCACCACCGGCAAGCTGCGCAACTCGGACCTCGTGATGTACGACCGGCAGACCGAGAGCTGGTGGCAGCAGTTCACCGGCGAAGGCATCGTCGGCGTCCACACCGGTACGGCGCTCAAGCGGCTGCCGGCGCGGGTCGAATCCTTCGGCCTCTTCAGGGAGCGCGCAGGCGCCGAGGCCAAGGTCCTGGTGCCGAGCCGCGCAGGCGCCCGCGCCTACGGCGTGAACCCCTACGCCAGCTACGATTCCTCTTCGCGTCCTTTCCTCTACAACGGTGACCTGCCGGAGGGGATCGAGCCGCTCGCCCGCGTCGTGGTGGTGGAGGGCGAGGCCTGGAGCCTCGAGCTCATCCGCGACGCCGGCCGCTACGAGCAGGGCGATCTGGTCATTACCTGGGAGTCGGGCCAGAACTCCGCGCTCGACAGCCGCAGGATCGCGAAGGGCAAGGACGTCGGCAACGTGGTCGTGCAGCGCGCGGGCGGTGATGGCGACCTGGAAGACGTGCCCTACGACATCGCCTTCGCCTTCGCATTCCACGCTTTCCACCCGGAAGCACCGATCCACACGATAACCGAGTGAGGGCTGCCTCGTTCTTGTCCGCCAGGCGCCGGGTGCGCGGTCGCGCGCTCCGGGCCTGACGGCCCGGCCCTCTTCTCGCCAGACGCTTCGTTCGCGGCCGCTCGCGACGCGAAGTCGCGAGACCAATTCCTTACTTCGTCATGCCCGTGTGTGGACGCCCCCTTTGATGCAAGCATTTTTTTGGCGACGGTCGGGAGCATGCGGTCAGGTGCTTCCGTGTGTCCGGCCTCTCGCTGCGGCACGTCGTGGGCCGCGGGCCCGTATGGTGATACGCGGATCGGCT
>JAJDUK010000084.1 GCA_022826665.1 Alphaproteobacteria bacterium
CGTCGTGCGCTACGAAGACATGAGTCGCCGGCCCGGCCCGACCTTCCGCGCCATTTCGGCCTTCCTCGGCCTCAAGCCGCCGCGCGAGCGCCTGGAGCGGGCGATGCGGCACTCGTCCTTCCGCTCACTGCGCGCGCAGGAAGACCGCACCGGCTTTATCGAGCGCACTCCGTCGCAGGACCGGTTCTTCCGGACCGGCAAGGTGGGCAGCTGGCGGGAGGTGCTGGACGACGCGCAGATCCGCCGCGTGGTGGAGCGTCACCGCACCCAAATGGAACGCTTCGGCTACTTGCCCTCCGGCTACGAGGGTAGCCTATCATGATCGCTGCGAGCCGAGTCGCCGACCGCTGCAAATGATTGTCCAAGGAGCATAGAATTTTGTCCACCGACACCAGATGACGTGCTGTTCGCGTTGATACGATATCACGCATGTCGGTCATGCAAACTGAACGAGATCATTTCTTTTCGGACATCGCCGACACGGGCACGCCGAACCCCTACATTGAGCTTTCCGAATACAGCGCTCTTGCCAATCAAAATGGGGCTTGCCTAGCTGAGGGGGTTTGTCTGAGGTATCGTAGCAGGGTTTTGTACTTGTCGGCTTTGCGGTGGTTGAACCGCCATTCGGTTTCCTTGAGGTGCAGGTGGAAGGTGTGTCTGGGCAAGCCCTTGAACTTTGCCAGCTGGACCTTGGCCAAGCTCCAGAAGCCTTCGATCCCCTTGATGTGGACGGTACCATTGGTGAACTCGTCCGTGGAATGATCGACGCGGAAGTGACCGCAGCCGAGCTCGACCAGGCCGTGTAGCCACGCTAGCCATCGGAGTTGTGGCTTGCGAGATTGTCGAGGATGACGATGTCGCCGGGCCGGAGTGTGGGGACGAGCTCTTGGTTGACCCAGGCCTGGAAGCAGCGGGTGTTGATGGGGCCGTCGAAGACGCAAGGGGAGTCGATCCCGTCTGCGCGCAGGGCTGCGAGGAAGGTCATGGTGCGCCAGTGGCCATAGGGCGCATATCCCTTCAGGCGTTGGCCTCGCTGCGCCCAGCCCCTGAGCGGTGCCATGTTGGTCTTGATCCAGGTCTCGTCCACGAAGACTAGGCGATCCGGGTCGAGGTGGCGCTTGAGCGCCTGCCAGCGCGCCCGCTTGCGGGCGACGGCGGCGCGCGACCCACTTTGGCACCGAGGAGACGCTGACACCGAAGCGCGCCGCCACTTGGCGGATCGGCTCGCCCGCCAGATGAGCCCGCACCACGCGCTCGCGAAGATCACTCGAATAGGGTTGTGTCATCCATGCTGGCCTCCTTCACCAGTAGCCAGCTTGAATCACATTCCCTAACCAATGGGAATTCCTAACGATTCTCTCAATGACGGATAGGCTCTAAGTCTTACTATCGCCGCGGTTGCCATGAGATAACGCATGCTGGATCGATTCCTTCTCGTGTGGAAGTTTTCCAAACAGCGCGCTCACCAGTGCTCTCGGATTTGAATCATGCCGCTTACTAACTGCTTACGAAATTCTTCAGGAAATTGATACCTGCTTATCCGTGACACGCCGCCTGAAAAGCCATATGTTTTCTTAATATTTAATATACTAATATTCAATATTAGAAATTAACGGATGTGGCGGTCGAAGTGCAAACTCCGGCCGCATTTGACGGCGATTCTGGCGTGATTTGACGGTCCGGGTCCGGATTGCCGCCAGTCCGTAGGACCGTCGGCCTGGCGGGCATTCTCGGCCACGCCAGCGCGCCGATTCTCTCTCGGCACTGCCTCATCGGTCGATCGACCGAGGCGAGGAGGCGGGGGCTCGATGAAGAGGATCGGCATGAACGACATCAGACATTCTTCGGCAGCATCACGGGCTCGGCCTGACGCGCGACGGGATCGCGGCGGCGACCGGGGTGAGCGCGGGGACGGTGTCGCATGTTCTGGAGCGCGCGTCCGCGGTGGGTCTGTCTTGGCCGTTGCCGGCCGATCTCGACGACGATGCGCTTCGGGCGCGGCTCTACACGCCTAGCGAGCGCGACAGCCCAAGCCCGCGCCGCCTGTGTCTCGACTCCGCGTCTCGTCGAGCCGGACGAAGGGCTCGAACACCCGCTCCATATCGGCGTCGGGAATACCCGGTCCGTCGTCCTCGATGACGACGTGCAAACGTCCGTCATCGGCAGCGATCTGCGCTGTTGCACGGACGCCATGGGCGCCCGCGTTCTCCAGAAGGTTGCGGAATGCACGGCGCAATGCCACAGGCCGGCAGGAGACCAGCACCCGGCCGAAGTCGAGCACAGTGAGTTCATGGCCCAGATCCGAGAGGTCGGCGGCCAAGCTGTCGATCAACGCATGGAGGTCGATTGTCCGAGTCTCTTCCCGCTGCGCGTCCTCCCTGATGAACGCGAGGGTGTCCTCCGTCATCCGCTGCATCTCGGCCAGCGCGGCCAGAAGCTTCGTCCTGGAATTCTCGTCCTCGACCAACTCGGCCTGAAGGCGAAGGCTCGTGATCGGGGTCCGCGGATCATGCGATACCGCCGCCAGCATGGCCGTACGGTCGCGCACGTAGCGTTCGAGCCGCCCGTGCATGAGGTTGAAGGCACGTGCAGAACTCTGGAGTTCCAGGGGGCCGGTCTCCGGCAGGTCGTCCACCTCCTCGCCCCGGCCGAGCCGATCCTCGGCCGCTGCAAGGCTCTTCAGGGGTTTGGGAGATCCACAGTCCCATCAGAACGGCCACACCGGCCACAGCGAGCGCGGACAGCAGGAACAAGAGCACGAACGTCAAGCCCCAGGGCGGCACGACCGGCGGCCTCTCCGTGACGTTCAGCCAGTGACCGCCTCCTATGGACATGGATGCCGCGAACCAGTGGACCCCACCGTCATCGTGGTCGTCTTCGTGCAGTTGGGCGTGCTACAGCGGGACCACATTGACCCGACCCGGCCCGACTCCGAGCGCAACGGACAGATCACTAACGAAGGCATCGGCCCCGTCTCCGCCTTCTATCCGGCTCACCAGAGGCTCCCGGCTCAGCGTGAACCGCGCCTCATCGGTGCTCGCCGCCGCGATGATAGCGCTGTGAAGCGCGGGTGGCGTGTCCCGGAGCAGCCGCACGACGGTGCTGGCGCGCAAAGCGACATTGTCCAGATGGGCGTCATGAACCGCCTCGCTGCGCTCGGCCGCGAAAAGAGCGATGGCCATGCCTTGAGCGATGACGAGGGCGAGCAGCAACAGCAGCGCGAACTGGCCCGCGAGGCTCCTGGGCACAAGCCTCATTGGCGCTCAACGTTGCCCGCGAACCGGTAGCCGCCGCCCCAAACGGTGGCGATGAGTTTCGGATTCGCCGGATCCCGCTCCAGCTTTCGGCGCAGACGGCAAACCTGGTTGTCGATGGCGCGGTCGAACGGCCCCGCGTGCCGACCCCGCGTCAGATCGAGAAGCTGATCCCGCGAGAGCACTATCCCGAGCCGCTCAAGCAAAGCTTCGAGAAGCAGAAACTCGCCGGTCGACAACGGCGTCACCACGCCGGCCTCATCCACCAGCTCGCGCCCGCCTGTGTCCAGCCACCAGCGATCGAACCGGTATGACCCCGCCGCACCTGATTCCCCGCCGGGCGGCAGGCTTTGGGAGCGCCGGATCACCGCCTTGATGCGCGCCAGCAGCTCGCGGAGATTGAACGGCTTGCTCACATAGTCGTCGGCCCCGACTTCCAGGCCCACAATCTTGTCCGTGTCCTCCGTCATTGCGGTCAGCAGGATGACCGGGAGCTGGGTCGTTGCCCGCAAGTGCCGGCACAACTCGAGATCGTCCTCGCCCGGCATCATGATATCGAGCACGATCAGGTCGACCGCAGCCACCTCCAGTACACGGCGTGCGGCGGCGCTGCCGTCGGCGACGGTGGCGCGCACCTCATGCATTTCGAGATACCGCGCCAGCGGTTCGCGGATATCCGGTTCATCGTCGACCACAAGGACGTGCGGCGACTCCTGCATGCGCTACAGCTTACGATGCAGTTCACCGGAGGCAGAAGTTGTAAAGGTGTGTCACATCGCCTCCTTGCGACGGGCCGCGACACACCGGGATTGTCGGCGGCAAGGTCTTGCGACATTCCCGTTCTATCGACTGCTCCTCCGACCATATTCAACGAAGGAGTGGGCCGATGAGAGCGACAATGGCGACATTGATCGGCATCGCCATCGCTATGACGATCGGCGTCAACGCGCTCGTAATGACGAGCTACTCCGGCCAGCGCAATGGCGACAGCGACGATCATGCTGCGCTGGCCATGGGTGCGGCAGACGCCATGGCCGAGCCCGCCCAAGCGGGGAGTAGCCAAGACAATACCGCGCGTATCGGGCTCCCCTCTACCGGCTTCGGGCACTGACTGGTCGTGCAGACCTCGCCGTTTCGGTACGCGAACGCCAATCCGTATCGGAACGGCGAAAGGCTCCCTTAGTTCCAGGTATCGCACTCGAGCGCTCCTTTGTCACTGCATCCGCTAGTGGCATCGCCAGGCCGTTCGATCGCCACGTCCGAGCAAGGCAGGTCTCTCAGTCGGGAAAGCCAGTGGCAAGTATTCGAGGAAAGGGGGGAGTACACCGACTACACTGACGGCGGCAAGCTCACGGTCGCGGATGCGATCGAGGCCGCCGACCTCGAGACCGGACGCGAGAATGATTGATGCTGTCCGATGAGCTGCGCAACGCCTTCCAACAGGTCCGCTACGAGATCGCCGGCGGGACTTGCACGCCGGACATAATGGTCGATCCTCTGCGACTGAATTGAGGATATCGCCAAGCGCATCGAAGACTACGAGCGCTCGGCCGGCCCCGGCTCTCGCCTCGACCCGGACCGGCTGCCCGAAGGCGTGGTCGCCCTCCATCCGGAGCCGCCGGCATAAAGCTCCCGCCCAGCAAGCACCCACCCACGTTGACGCCGGACCTCCTCTACAAGCACGACGTCCGACGTCGATGAGTGCCGGCGGACGGACTATGAGGGCGACACCTTGACGATCCGCGCGGCACACTCGCATTCATTGTCCGCGATGGCCCTGTTGGTAATCTCCGCTGCACTCGGCCTGAGCGCCTGCGGCGACGGCAGTCAGTCCGGACCGGCGCCACAGACGGGGGGAGCGGCAGCGTTCAACTGGACGCACGAGGCGGTGCCGGGTGCACATCATTAACGTATTTTATACATCCGATTCTTGCGATTCCATCAGGATATGGATTGCGAAAATTCTGCGGTGTAAATTTTCCCCGTCGCGTCATTTATCTTTCCCACTGTGCTTTGCCAGACACTACGCTTAGCATATAACTGCCTACGTACAGAAAGCCAGCTTTTCAACCCCGTAACAGTCAGCATCAATTTTCAATAATTTTCGCAAAGCCTGTGATGTTTTTAAGGATTTCTCGCAATCGTCCTCAATCCATGTACGGCCGTTGACTGGCGCATCCGTATAGTTGTCATTCCAGTCGTCTTCCACCAACTCCCCTACATTACCCAGCATATCAAATAAACCCAATCTATTCGGCAAATGAGTTTCTACAGGGGATGTGTACACATAGCCGTCGTCACATTTGTGGGATGGGTCCGTCCATTCTATGTATTCCTTCCTAAAGGAAACGCTTGCAACGTTCGCGTAACGACAGGCCTCTGACGCGTTGTCGCCCCAGTAGCGCGAAGTGTTCGCGCCCGCCCGCGCCGCCTATTCCCGCTTGGCTTCCGACAACAAGCGATACTGTTCACCCGTTGTCTGCGACAACCAACTTATGTAAGCCTGCGCATCATTCCAACTCACGCATACGACAGGATCCCGCGCATTCTATTGATACCCTGGATTCCGCCAGTTATGTCCCTCACGATACTGCCAATTATGGTCCTGTATGACACAGCATAGATCTCCCGTGGAATAGTCCGTAGCCTCGACGAATTGGCTGAATTCCTCCCAGGTTATTTCGTACCTGCCCACCGCAAAGGGCGCGGCAATCGTCACCCGGTGCTGCGGGTCTTCGTCGTGGTCCCGGCCTTCCTCCCATGAGGGCGAGCCCATCATGAACGAGCCCGCCGGCACCACCATCATCTCCGGGCACTCAGGGTGGTCCCGGAACATCCGGCCCGGCCGCACAGCGGCCCGCTTGCGCTCCGCAACTTCTCCCGCTGCCAGAAGAACCCGGGCAGCCTCCGCATTCAGATGGCCGGTCCGCTCCTCACCCTGTGAAGATTGCCACTTGCCAAGCGCTTCGCGTGTACGTTGCCCGAACAGCCCGTCAGCCGGACCGGGATCAAACCCTAGCGAGGCCAAGCCAATCTGTATCTGCCGGCGCTCCGTCCGCTCAAGACCCAGCACCGCCTCCACCTCTTCCGGCGTTGGAGCCGGTGGGGTCACGGCATTCTCCAGCATTCCGATCTGCTCCTCGGCCAGTGCGGCGGTGTACGGCGAGTTCTCGCCCTCGCCGTCGAACGCTACCTGCCTGGGCGCCGCGGCGTACGCGATCAGCGATCCCAATGGTGCGTCCATCTGCGCGAGGCCCTGGCTCGCGCCCCTGTACCTGCCTTCGAACGGGTTGTTGCGGCACGCATCGAGGATCACCATGTTCAGGCGGTTTCCCGCCTTCCTCATCCGGGCTAGGACCCAGTCTATCAGCACCGCGTCGGTGTGGAAGTCCACCTCGCTCTCGATCTCCGCCCCGAGTGGGATCAGGTAGTTCTGTCCTCTGTCCTCAACCCCGTGACCGGCGAAGTAGAACAATCCGACCGTGTCGCCCCCTGCCTCCACAAGCCGTTTCCCGAACATCTTGATCGCTTTCTTCATTGCCGCCTGGTCGGCATCGGTTACGAGCTGGACCTCGAAGCCGCTGGTCTCCAGGGACCTGGCCATCAACCGCGCATCGTTGACCGGATTGAGGAGCTCCGGCGCGTGCTTCGGATCGTAGCTGCCGTTGCCGACGACGAGCGTGACACGAGTGGACGCCCACGCCGGCTCCGACCAGAGCAAGGCGGCAAATGCGACCGTTAATGCGACCCAGGCCACATTGCCACGTATCCACCCACCCATGGTTTCGTTCCTCCCCTGTCGGCACCAAGGGTTGGTGCGACGCAGAGCGCGCCCTAACGAGTCGGCGTCACGTTTCGGATTTCGACGCGACGGTTGATCCCGGCTTCGGGATTGTCCTTGTCGAGTAATTGGCGCTCTCCCATGCCCTTCGACGAGAGCAGGGCAGGGTCCAGGGTGAAGTTGCGGACGATGTAGGTCACAACGGAGGCGGCTCGTCGCTGTGACAACGCGTCATTGTACTCCAACGTCCCCTTTGCGTCGGTGTGGCCGACGATCTCGATGGCCTGGCCCTTGAGCTCCTCGCTGGAAAGCGCACGGCCCAGCACGTCAAGCGTCAGCAGGGACTCGTTGTTCAGCTGCGAGGAGTCGAAGGCGAAATTCACCTTCAGATTGATCGAGGGCACGGTCCTCTCGCCGCCGGTGACGGTCACGCCCCTGTCGCCGGAAAGGCTGCGTACATTGGTGAACTCGCCCGACTCATCGCCGCGCTTCTGCAGTGCATTGATGATGTCCTGCTCGGTCGGCGTCGTTTGCGCGGCGCCGCCGGTGGCAAGGATTGCGGGAGCGGCGATGACCGCCGCCAGAACGAGTGCAATGCCGGATGTCTTCATGGCGCTAATCTCCCGACGTCGTTTCGAGGGTGACGTAGCTCGCGCTCACGACCCGCTCCGGTTGCGTGGGATCGGGCCGGGCGATGATGGCCTTCCGCAACGCGGTCAGGAACTCGCGCTCGGTCTCGACGAGCGGGCGGTCGTCTGCGAAGAGCGGGCTCTTCGCAGCTAAGGCCACGATCATCTCGTTGCCGAACGGGGCGGAGACAGTGAACCTGGCCCGGCCCTCCAGCCCGTCCCCGAACGTGAGCTGCGTCTGCGCAGGAAGGGTGGCAAGCGTCAGGGCATCCGACTCCACCAGGTTGACCACGTTGCCGTCCGCCTGGATGTAGGCGACGTGCAGGTAGCCTTGGAAGTCCGCCATCGCCACGTCGAACGCGAGCGTCTCGTGGGCCCGGTATGACGACTTGGGTAGCAAGATGGTTGGCACGCTCGGTTGCGCCAGCGGCTTCTCGATGGTCATCAATGCCTCGCACTGAGGCCAGGGACGGAGGGAAACCTCCACGCGCGCCTTCGATCTCCTGGCCGCGTCCCGGACTTTGGCAAGGTCCTCGACCGTGCCGACGAAGCCCACGACCACTTGCTCCTCCCCGCGTCTCTCGATGGCGATGCGTCCGCACCCGATCTCCGGCAGGACCAGCTCGGGAACGACGGGTGTCGGCGGCTCGGGCTTTGGTTCAGGCGGCTGTGGCTTGGGCGGTTCGGGTTTCGGGGGCTCCGGTTTGGTGAGCCGCATCGAGAAGCCGTACTTCACCCGCTTCCCAAACGTGTCGTACGAGATTCGGCCGAAGCCGCGCTCGCCCCACCGTCGCCCCCACGAGTTCATGACCGTGAAGTATTGGCCGCGCTCCGAGTAGCCGACGACGGTGACCGCATGGCCACTTTCGTCGTCCGCTTTCGGCCAACCCGCCCGCCAGACCGTGCGGCCCCTCAATCGGTGGAAGTCCCGGTTGGGCCGCATGCCGATCACCACCGGATGCCCACCGGCGAGCTCGCCCTTCACCTGATCGAGACGATCGGTATTGACGACCTGCCAGTCGGCGATCCTGAACTTCGAGGCGCGCGCACGCATCCCGCCGCTCGGCCGCCGGCAACGGTTCTCGTCGTAGGGGTATTCGGCGAAGGCCAGGGCGCCCGTCTTCAGAAGCTCAAGGGCAGCGGTGATGCGCGATCCGTCGTCGCATGTGTCACCGGGATCCCTGATCGCATCGTAGATGTAGGCCGGGCTCGGGATCTGGTGTGCCGAGAGGCGCCCCCCTCCCCCGGCCGGGCTGTTGTAGTAGGAGCGCGCCGCGTAGCCGACCGCCCAGCCTACGCATGAGCCTTGCTCGCCCTGATCGCCCGCCGGCGGAAAGCGTCCACTGAGATCGACGGACGGCGGAAGGTACGCTCGAAAGAGCGGCGTGCGCGGCACGTCCGCAAGCTCGTCCTCGGTCTCGAAGACCGCACCGGTCGCGTAGACGGTGTTTTCCGGATCGTACGCCTCCTCCGCCGGCGCACTCCGCAATAGACTCGACACGGCGAACGCCGCCGAGAGGGCCAGGACCAGTCCCGGTGCTGCCATTCTCGACATTGCCACCCTGCCTCCCGGCCTGTGGCTGCGCCGGCCGGCCGGGCGCTTTGTGCAGGGGAGCAAGCGTTCGCCCGGTGGCCAGTATGCGTTCGATGCCGCCCCGTGGCCGCATGACTTGTTCGTCAAGGCGCCCTGAAGGAGCCGACATCCGCGGCGACCAATACAATATGGAATGCGAATATAGTCAATTGTAATATACTTCTAACTGATGCGCGGCGGAAGTTGGGACCGCCGACGCGTCACGGAGTGGGCGCACTGGCTCCCTGACGCCCAAATCCGGAGGCGCTGCCGGACAGGCACGGCCGTGAAGCTTCCGCACCACGAAGGGAGGCGGGAGATGTCACTCAGAAGTCTCGTGTTGTTGGCGGGCGCGGCGCTGCTTGGGCTGCAGGTTCTCGCCGCCCCGGCCTCGGCAGGCCAGCGTGTGGCGCTGGTGATCGGCAATGCGTCCTACGCCCATGCGCCGAGCCTCGCGAACCCCCTCAACGACGCGACCGACATCGGCGCCGCGCTCGACCGCCTCGGCTTCGCCGTCACGCGCATTGATAATGCTGACCAGGTGGAACTGCGCCGAGGCCTGCAGCAGTTCTCGCTCGCGGCGTCGGCGTCCAAGATGGCGGTGGTGTTCTACGCCGGCCACGGCATCGAGGTGGACAAGCGCAACTTCCTGATCCCAATCGACGCCCGCCTCCGGAGCGACGCCGACGTGGAGTTCGAGACGGTGCCGCTCGATTTGCTCTCGCGGGCGGTGGAGCGGGCGAAGGGCCTGCGCCTGATCATCCTTGATGCCTGCCGGGACAATCCCTTCGCGGTGGCGATGCAGCGCTCCGGCGCGACGCGTTCGATCGGCCGGGGTCTCGCGAGCGTGGAGCCCTCCGGCGAGACGCTGGTTGCGTATGCGGCAAAGGAGGGGACGGTCGCGTCCGACGGCGAGGGACGGAAGCCAAACGTTCAGATTGCGGTGACCCCCGACGAGCCCGAGCGCGTGGTATCGCCCGAGCCGGCGCCGCCCGCGCCGGATGTGGAGGAGGCGTCGCTTGGGCTGGAGCGTGCGGAGCGGCGGCAGATTCAGATGGGCCTGGCTGCCCTGGGGTTCGATCCTGGCCCGGCGGACGGGCTATTCGGGCAACGCACGCGCGCGTCCATTGGCGGATGGCAATCGTCCCAAGGCGGTAACGAGACCGGCTATCTCGACGCGGAGGCGGCCAAGCTGCTGCTGGCCGCAGGAGAGGAAGCCGCGCGCAAGCGAGCGGCAGAGGAGGAGCGCAAGCGAGCGGCCATGCGACCGGGTCGGATGTTCCGTGACTGTCCCGAGTGCCCGGAGATGGTGGTGGTGCCGGCGGGCTCGTTCACCATGGGCTCGCCGTCGTCGGAGGAAGGCCATGAGGATGGCGAAGGCCCGCAACACCGCGTATCGATCCCCGCGCCGTTTGCGGTGGGCAAGTACGAAGTGACGTTTTCGGAGTGGGACGCGTGCGTAACGGCGGGCGGTTGCAATGGCTATCGGCCGGATGACAGAGGCTGGGGCCGGGGGCGGCGTCCCGTAATCAACGTGAGCTGGGATGATGCGAAGTCCTACGTGGGCTGGCTTTCGCGGAAGACAGGGAAGCGCTATCGCCTTTTGTCGGAAGCCGAGTGGGAGTATGCGGCGCGGGCGGGGACGACGGGACCGTTTCACTTCGGCTCGACGATCTCAACCGACCAGGCAAACTATGACGGGAACTACGCCTATGGCTCCGGCCGCAAGGGTTCGTACAGGAGGAGGTCGCTGCCTGTCGGGTCGTTCCCGGCCAACGCATTTGGCCTGCACGATGTGCACGGCAACGTCTGGGAGTGGGTTGAGGATTGCTGGCATGGGAGCTACGCGGGCGCGCCCACCGATGGCGGCGCTTGGGTGTCGGGCGGCGATTGTGGGACGCGCGTTCTCCGCGGCGGCTCCTGGGACAGCCTTCCGAGGGGCCTCCGCTTCGCGTACCGCGGCTGGTACTCCTCCGAGACCCGCTTCAACGGCCTCGGGTTCCGTGTCTCCCGGACGCTCAGCCCATGAGTCCTTACCTCTTTACCTCCGGGGTCCAGGGGCGGAGCCCCTGGCCGATTCTTGTCGCCTCTGCGATCCTGCTGATGTGTGCGCTCAATGCACCCGCCTCGGCCGGCCAGCGCGTGGCGCTGGTGATTGGCAATGCGTCGTACGAGCATGCGCCGAGCCTGGCGAACCCCCTCAACGACGCGAACGACATCGGCGCCTCCCTGGAGCGCCTCGGCTTCGCGGTCACACAACTCCCGAACGCGAGCCGGGCGGAGTTGTGGGACGGCCTCCAGAAGTTCAGCCTCGCGGCGTCGGCGTCCGAGATGGCGGTGGTGTTCTATGCCGGCCACGGCATCGAGGTGGACAAACGCAACTTCCTGATCCCCGTCGACGCCCGCCTCCTGAGCGACGCCGACGTGGAGTTCGAGGCGGTGCCCCTCGATCTGCTCTCCCGCGCCGTGGAGCGGGCGAAGGGCCTGCGCCTGATCATCCTCGATGCCTGCCGCGACAACCCCTTCGCGGTGGCGATGCAACGTGCCGGCGCGACGCGCTCCATCGGCCGGGGTCTTGCGAGCGTGGAGCCCTCGGGCGAGACGCTAGTGGCCTATGCGGCGAAGGAGGGGACGGTCGCGGCGGACGGAGAGGGTCGGAACAGCCCGTACACCTCCGCCCTGCTCGCCCACCTAGAGGAGCCGGGGCTGGAAGTGGGTCTGATGTTCCGCAAGGTGCGGGACTCGGTGCTGGCCTCCACGGGCGGGCGCCAAGAGCCCTTCGTCTACGGCTTGCTCTCGAGCGCGGGGGCATACCTCGCAGCACGGCCCGAACCGGAAGAGCCCAAAACGATCGTCAGACCGGGTCCCGAAGATACCAAGCCCGAGCCTGTGGCTCCTGGCAACGACAGGCGCCTGACAGCGGAGGAGCTTGCCGCCGAACGGGTGTTCTGGGAGTCGGTGAAAGATAGTCAGAAGGCTCAGGAGCTTCGGGCCTATCTCGACCGCTACCCGGAGGGCACGTACGCGGTCCTGGCGCGCAGCCGGCTGCAGGGATTGATCGGGCCAGAGGAGAAGCCCGACGTTCAGGTCGCGGTTATACGCGACTGCGTCTGGCGATCGGTATGAGGGTAACTGGACCAACGGCTGTTTTTCGAAGTCGGGCGTCGGGCAAGCATGGATTGCGACAACGAAAGAGGCTTGCGGTTTCGAATGATTCCGAACGGAAGTGATGAAGGTCGTCAGCAAGTGCAGTCGCGATCCCGCTGGGCCGCCATCCACGATAAGAAGTGTTCAATTCTCGCCCGGAGTGCAGATTACTTGAGTAATGATTCCCAGAAGCCATCGGATCTCACGCCACCGGAACTACCGACTACGCGCCAGCCATGGCGAAAACGTTTCCGATCAAATTTCGGCACTTGCCGTCCACTATCCCGTCTCGGTACAACGATCAACAATCCTCATCCACCGCCCTTAGAGCGGTTGCACCGACAAGCTACGCTCCAATTGTATTCAAACTGCGCTCCTACTATTGCGGGAAGCTGTATTCCCTATGGCATACCGATCCTAACGCCAATGTACTTACCCGCTATACGCAAGTAGAAATATATGAGAGAGCAATGACGGAAATATGCAAAATTGAGACTGAGCATGCAGACAAGCGGTATTATATCCTGATTTCGGTCAGAAAACCAGAAAATGATGTAGTATCAATCCATGTGAACATTTGTGACAAGAAATTTACCGCATTTCGTGTCCCGATGACTGAAAGCAGCATTAGTGTTCCTCTGTCCATCCAATTGACCTCCTTTGAATCGTGCGTATTGGGATGTGTAGTTGGGGCTGTAATAGGAGACGTTTGTGAGTGTCGAAGAGGATCAAAAAACGCAGATAACTTTATCGACTGCTTGGAATGCAAGGGATACAATTTAATGGATAGTGTTACGACGTGTCTTGATAGTTGCCTTGCGGCGACTTAGGCTGTTGATCGGCACGTGCGTTTGGTGCCGATCGGCGCGGTAACCCTTTGATCTCGCCAGATTACGAGGAGTTAGAAAAGCACGCTTCCTTGAGTAACATCTGCTTAGGCGATTGACGGAATTGGGTTTTGTTTTCTCTCTCCTTGCGTTTTCGGGATGAGTTGGAATCCTAGTTTTTGGGCTTGGCGGTTGAGATGAGCAAATCTCCTGTTGAGGCGTCGCTTCTCGTAGGCGTCGATGCCCTGCTCGACGCATTCCTGGCCTTCGGTCACCATGAGGTAGATCAGGCAGGCGAGTTCTCGGGCGGTCGCCTTGATCGCAGCGGGGGTGTCCATTCGGGCGAGCCTTGTGCGGTGCTTGCGCCGATGAAGGTCTGGCTGCGGCGCGCGGCCATGGCCGCCTTGCGCAGGGCCTGCCCGACGGGGTTGATCGCCTTCGGGGACTTGCCGGGGAGGTTCTTGCGGTCGTTGAGCCCGGCGGGTCCGCCCCACGGCTGGTCATTACGCACAAGAGCGTACCTGTAGCCCGTCTGGGTCTTGCCTCGGCCAGGGTCGAGAACGCGAACCGGGGTCTCGTCCAGCCGCGAGGTCTGGGACGAGGACAGCGAGCGCTATCGACCCACCGGGCGAGGCCATCCGCATCATCGTGAAGGGCGTCAACGTCGATGGAACCCAGCTCGCCGACGAGCGGGAAGCGCTGATGTGGAGCCCCGTCAACTGCTTCCATCCGCAGATGACCCGCCTCGACCGCGCTGTCGATCGCATCACCCCGGAGATGCGCGACCTGGAGAAGGCCCAGGACGACACCGAGGTGAAGGCGTGGGAGTTGGAGACCATGACCGACACGGCGCGGAACCTCGGCGACCGCGCGACGCCTTCGAGACCATGCACGATACTGCCGCCGAGGCCTACCGCGTGCATACTGGCGACGTCTGGCCCGGGACCATGACGCTAGGCGCCTGGCGGGGGAGGATCAGGCCCCGTCGAGTGTTGGAGGCCCGGCTTGCGACTCCTCGCGCTGGTTCCGTGGGGTTGGAAGCCCAAGGCGCGGGCAGCCTCTGCAGTTGCCCAGCCACCAGGCCGCGCAGCGCCATCAACGCGCTGTCGCTCTTCAGCCGCTCGCGCACCGCGCTCATGGTGGCCGCGCAGCTGGCTAGCCGGTCGGGGATCAGGCCGATGACGCGGGCAAGAGCATTGTGGACGAGACCACCCGCCGGCGCAGCCAACGCAGGGCGCCGGTAAGCTCGATGGCGTCATCGTCCGAGGGACAGCGCACTTCGTTCGCCGCATCCTCCTGGCTCTTCGCGCTCTCGGCCGCGACGACAACCGCCTCCAGATCGTCGAGCGTGCCCGGCAGCCGCGCCGCCAGGCAGTCGGCCAGAAGGCTGATCGTCGTATGGCTCTCGCGGCAATACCAGCGAGGAACCCTCGCGCCGGCCAGGGTCTTCCGCGCGTAGGTGCCGTGGCTTGCCACGGAACATCCGCCGTGCGGGTGATTCGGGCAGCGCTCAAGCCTTGCGTCGCGCCACGCCTCGGCTCTGACGTATTCCTCGCCGGTAAGCCCCGTTTCGTAGCGAAGCTGCACCGGCCATGGCCCGGCGGGAGTCAGCCCGCGCGGGCCTCTTTCTTGTTCCTCGTCAGCCCGAGACTACGGTCCCGCTCCGGCACCGCCAACCGCCGAAGCCGCGATGCTCGCCGATCTCCCGCATTCCCCCACCATCCGGGGAAATCCCTGAACCGATCAATGTGAGAAAAATCGCCGACCCGCTATCCGGCTATAGCGGGAAACAACAGCGAGGACGACCGGCACGTCATGGAGGCCGTAGTAGGGCGGCGCAAGGGCGAGGACGCGGCGGCGCGCGAAGAGGGCATCGCTCATATTCTCGACGATCCCGAGAAGCTCAGGGAGCTGCGCCGGCAGTATGAGGAGCGCGAACGCAGGGAATGGCGGCAGCGCAAGGGACGGTATCAGTCCCGGAGCATGCGCATGTGACGGCGAGAGCGGGTCTCCCCGCTTCCGCCGCGATCCGCTCAAACGAGCCGAACGAGGTCATTACTCCCTCCGGGGACCGTCGTCCGAGGTCGAACGCGCCCGCCGCGCCGCCGCCCAGGCAACGACGTGGGAACGCAGATAGCGCACGCTGCTGCCGAAGCGGGAGAACGCCGGCCCCCCGCCTCTCCACCGGTAGGTCTCGGGGGTGCGCGGGCTCAGACCCAGCAACTCCGCCGCTTCCCTCGTCTTCATGTAACGGATGCCGCCTTCCATCTCCGTCTCCTCCTCTCCTGCCGCATTGGCCGGAATCGCCGGAGCCTCCCCCCTCGAGCGCGGCCCTCACCGCCCCGCACTCAGCCGTGCTCGCATGCCCCGCCATGAAGGCGCGCACCCGGTCGACGGTGCCAAGCGCCGGCGAGCGCCCCCGCTCCAGCCTGAGCGCGAAGGTGGGATCGCCCAGCGCCTGCCGGCCGAACAGGTGCGCCTTGGTGCGGGTGACGCGGAGTCAGGCCTCGATCTCGCGCAGGAAGCGCGGCCCCCTGGACTCCTCGCCCAGGAAGGCCAGCACCTTGCCGGCGGTCTCTGGGCGCACGTCCGCGCCCCGGTCGAGACGGCCGAGAAACGACGCGTCGTCGAAGGCGTCCCTGCCAAAGCCGGTGCACGTCAGCTTCTCGCGCGCGATGCGCGCCTCGATGGCATCGATAAGTACCTGACGGCTGCCGGGACCATTGGGGTGGTTGTCCGATGCGGTTTTCATGGGGAGAACATATTGGGGAAGAAACCGCGCAAGCAACTGAATTAAGTAGCGAATAACCTACAGCATACGATGTCTCGAGACCTCTTGAGTCCTCTGGAGTTCCCTGCAGTCCCACCAAGTACTTTCAAGACCCTACTTCAATTTTTCGTGAGAATCTGGAGGGGAATGGTATTTGTCCTCTATATCGGAAAGCGGTCTATCCGGGAGCCGTACACCAGCCGTTTCGGAAGACAGATCATCAGCCGCCGCGTCCCCCAGTTCGCGAGATAAAGGTGGAGGTTGGACCAAGGTTCCACTACCGATTTCGGATTTCCCTTGAAGTCTCCCCGTTCGCATTAATTGGTGAAGCTCGTGGCCGTGATGCAGGCCCGCGTCGACAGAGCCCGCAACGCCTTCATGTCTGCATCGCCGAGCGGGCAGTCGATCGCGTGAAACTCGTAGTACTGTTACTTGCTCACGTCTGGTCTTTCTGCTCCGGATCTACAGGGTCAGCGCGCCCACATCGAAGGGTTCGGCGGGCGAGTGTGTGGAACCGCGGGGATTCCGCAAGGCGGCGCGGTCATCAACAATCTCTTCCACATGGGAGAGACACGGATCGAGCGAAATAAGCCGAGGCTGCGGAGCGCGTCCAGTCCGTGAAGCCGGGGCCGCCATCCCTGTTCCAGAGCCGCATCGGCACGGCCTTGCAAGCCAGATTGATGAGCAGTGCTGCCACAGTCGACTCGAACTAGTAGTCGTCATATGCCCGTCCCAACCGATCGCGTCGTTCTTCGTCGGCCGCTCTCCTCCTCAGCCTGTTATGCAAGAGAACGACAATCATGGCGACGACCGAGAGCAGCTCGGACGCATCGTCGTCTAGCATGACCTCTATGGCATGGGTGTCCCGAAGGCTGATTAGCCGCTTGTTCGCTTGGGCCACCAGCGTCTCGTCCAGCGCAATCATGAATTTGACGTCCCACAGGTTGCCTCTCACCTGCGCACCGTGGAAGGGGCCGCCCTTGACGTCGTAGACGCGCCGCAGGGAAAACAGCCTGGTTCTGATTGCGAAGTTGCCCGCCTTGCCTTCTACGAGCCAGGTAGGAGCCCACGAGAACAGCTTGCGCTTGATGCGCGCGACTTCGGTCTCGCCGGCATTGACGAAGAATGATCTGGAAGAAAAGAAGGGCGCTCGCGAGCAGCTGTAAATCACGGTTCCGGCGTCGTCGAAAATCTCGATCCGGTCCCGGAGAGATAGCAGCTTGTGCTTATACTCAGCACTCTTGGCATGAGTCAGATTATGTCTCGGCCCGTTCCAAGGGATCGAGCCGCGCGTGGATCGAGTGTTCCCGCCAATCAATGCCGCATTCAGGTGGCGGCATAAGGCGGCGATACCGAAGTAGCAGGTGTGTGGTCTGGTCTCTTGAAGGCGAGCCCGATTGCATGAACCGTCGGCGGTGCGGGCAGAGTCGGAATAGCTCTTGCCCGAAGGTAGACGGATTGCATCGCTGCATGCCTCTGTCGTCCAACACATGCTCCGCTGACGCGCCGACAGTATTCAGATCAGCGCGCACGTTGATGACGCCCTCGTTGCCGGTCTAGCCGCCGGTGGCGACCAGCGGATCGATGCGCGAGACGTCGATTGTCGCGCGGGCGCGGTCGGGATCGTAGAGCCGCTGCAACGCCAGCCGCGACTGTGCGGTCATGCCCAACGACGAATCGATCCGGAGCGCCATGTCCGCCGTGACGGCATGGCGGTAACGGACGATTTCGCTGATGCTTTGCGGCGACACGTCGATCGCCTTCGCCAGTCGGTGCTGGCTGATGCCCAGTTCGCCGAGAATCGCCGCCGGATGCTCACCGGTATGGATCGCTGCAATGTCGGTCATGATCAACGTCCTGGCGGTAGTCGGTGATCTCGATCTCGGTCGAACCCTCGTCCGTCCAGCGGACGCACACGCGCCGTCGATCGCTAGTGCGGATGCTGTGCTGGCTACGACGATTGCCGCTCAGCGTCTGGAGCCGATGAGAGAACAGAAGCCGCAGGTCGGACAGCGCCCTGGTCGTGACCATCCGGCGAAGGCGCATTCGCGCCCGGCGCTGAATGTCCGGAGGCTGGCGTGAACATGCAGCCCGCGAAAGAGCTGCTCGGCATCCCTGTTCTTGAACCGCCTCCCCATTCGAGATCGCGAGCTGCCCGCGCGAGTGTGGCTCCACGCCGGTCAGGAACTTGCCTGGTGCCGGGTGATCTCAACCGGCTCACGGTGCTTGTACATGTCCGCGCCGATGCTGGCCGCGACCCTGGCCGCCGACTCCTTGACGGAATCCCGCGCGAGATGCGCGTACCGCGCGGTGGTCTCGACTTGCGTGTGACCGAGAAGCCGACCGATCATCGGAAGGGATTCTCCCAGTGCCAGCGCCCTGCTGGCCCAGCTGTGCCGCAGGTCATGAAGCCGCACGTCGTCGAGTTTCGCGCGGCGCCGGATGATCTCCCACGGCTGGTTGATATTGCGCAGGTGCTCGCCACGCTTCCTGCTCACGATCACCCACGGATTGTCCAGCACGCGCGGAAGCTCAGAAAGCACCCGCGCCGCCGCCGGCGACAGCGGAACCGCCCGAGGACCCGTCTTGGAATCGGCGAGGTGCAGCACATTCGCTTCCAGATCCACATCGGTCCAGCGCAGGCCAAGGATCTCGCTGCGTCGGCACCCCGTCAACATCAACAGGCGCAGCGCCGCCACCGCGTGCACCGATATGCCGCCCTCATGGGCCGCATCGCTCAGCACGCGGCCCAGCCGGCGGAATTCCCCTTCCGTCAGAAAGCGCTCATGCTTTTGGGTTTTGTACTTGGGAAACGCCCGGCACGGATTGGTGCTTTCTGGGATAAGGCCCCACCCCTCGGCCCGATTGAACATCCGCGACAGGGTGGCGACGACGTGGTTAGCCATCGCAGGCCTGTCCCGCAGTCTGTAGTGAAGCTCGGCCACTTGTTTCCGTTCCAGGGCCTCGACGGGGACATGGCCCAGAGTGGGAATGATGTGGTTCGAGAGCAGTAAGCGACACAACGTCACCGTCTTTGGCTTGCACCGAACCTCCACGTGGTCATTCAGGTAGCGCTCGGCCAACTCTGCGATCGTCAGGCCATCCTGTTCACCCGATGCCGAATGCGCGGCGCTCGCCTCCTTCCCCGCCTTGAGGCGGGCGATCATCAAAGTCGCCCGCCGGCGCGCCTGATCGGCCGTCAACACCCCATGCCGGCCCACCGTTGCCCGCTTCGACTTGCCCCTCGCGCGGGTCTGCACGATGTACACCTTCTTCCCCGACTCATATGCGCGTAACCCAAACCCCGGGAGGTCCCGGTCCCAGAACACCGTGTCCTTCTCAACCTTCAGCTCCTCGACCATGCGTCGAGAGATGGACCTGTGGAGCAGCTTGGCCATCGTTCTCGGTGTCCTCCGATGCGGCCTGTCTGGCGAAGATCACGCCGCCTTGGTGCGTGGCACCATGATGTCGGCCTCGATGCTGCCCGCCACCTTGGCCGCGGACGCCATCTCCGTGTCCTGCGCAAGGTGCGCGTAGCGCGCCGTCGTCTGCACCTGGGTGTGACCCAGAAGCCGGCCGATCATCGGAAGGCTCTCGCCAAGCGCTAGCGCTCTACTCGCCCAGCTATGTCGCAGGTCTTGCAGGCGCACGTCCTTCAGGTCGGCCTCCATGCGCAGCCGGTACCACAGGTCGTTCACATTCCTCAGGTGCCTCCCCGGCTTCTTGCCCGAAATCACCCACGGATTGCCAGGCACCCGGGGGATTGCGTCCAGCACCGCCTCTACTTCGGGGGTCAGTGGAACCATCCGCCCGCCCGTCTTGGCCTCCCTCAGACGCAACTCTCCCGAGGTGCGGTCCACGTCGTCCCATCGGAGCGACAGTATCTCGTTGCGCCGACATCCGGTCAGGATCAAGAGCCGGATCGCGGCGACGGCAGGGGGCCAGACCGTGCCACGGGCTTCGGTCGCGTCGAGGACCCGACCCAGGCGCTGAAACTCTTCGGCGTTCAGGAAGCGCTGCCGCTTTATCTCTTTGTACTTGCGCACAGACCGGCAAGGGCTCCTCCCCGCCGGATGCAGTCCCCAGAACTCGGCCAGGTTGAACATCTTGGTCAGGATGTCGATCGCCCTGTTGGCCGTGCTCGGCTGATGCCGAAGTGCGTGATGCAATTCTGCAACATCTTTGCGCTCAAGCGAGCTCAGCGGCTTCGACCCCAGCGCCGGGAGAATGCTGTTCTTCAGGATCCCCCCGTAGCGCACCGCCGTCGACGGCTTGCAGTTGACCGCGACATGCGCGCTCATGAAGCGATCGGCCAGATCGGCTACAGTCGGCCCCGTGTCACGCTCAGGGGTGGCCGTTACAGGCTCCAGCCCCGATTTGATCCTGTCGATGATCGCGGCAGCGTCCTTGCGGGCCTGGTCGGCTGTAATGTCACCGTGCCGGCCCAAGGTGGCTCGTTTCGAGCCCCTCGGCCCCCTGCTTTGCACGACGTACACCTTGCGGCCGGACGGGTAAACGCGAACGCCGAAGCCCTGCAATTTTCGATCCCAGAAAATGGCGTCCTTGTGCTCCACGGACAGGCCATCGACGGTTCGCTTCGAGATTGTTCGTTCCTGGCGCGTGTGCATGCGATCCTCGCGAGGCCAGAATTCGTATCCCGCCCAGTATGCATTTCCGTAAGCACCACGCAAGCAGGCGGAGTAGAGCTACAGCGTACTGCCGCGTACGCTAGTGGCGGAATCGATACAGGGGCTAAGGTCTAAGTGGCTTGAATGGTGCAGGAAATTAGCAAAACAGCGTAGACAAACGTGGTCAGGAGTACGAATGACGCATGGGGCCGATAAAGCACAGGCCCTTCTTAATGCTCCCATCCTCCTCATTCGCGCGATTAGAGAGTTCCATGCATGGATCCGCGGCAGCACACCTTCTAATCGGCACGACCCGCTGCACCGTGAGGATGGTACACGCGGGGTCTGCAGCGCAACCCTGCTCAGCGCAAATTATGAAAGAATTCAGTCATCAAAACATTTTCTTATAGGCATGTGATACAAATGTCACAGCTGGCGACATCGCCACCCAACCCACTGCTTCTTGGGCTCACCCCGTGCTTGAATCGAGGGCGTAGCCGGCCGAGCGGACGGTCCTGATCAGGTCCGGGCGCCGCCTCGCGTTGAGCGCCTGGCGCAGGCGGCGCACGTGCACATCGACGGTCCGGCTTTCGATGAAGATATCCGGGCCCCAGACAGAATCGAGCAGCTGCTCGCGCGAGAACACGCGCCCCGGATGCTCCATCAGGTGCCGCAGCAGGCGGAACTCGGTCGGCCCGAGGTGGATCGAATCGTCCCCCCGCGTCACCCTGTGCCCGGCGAGGTCCATCTTAAGGTCGGCGTAGTGGAGCACCTCGTCGCCGAGTGCCGGCCGCATGCGCCTCAGAATCGCGCGGATGCGGGCGAGAAGCTCGGCCGGCGAGAAGGGCTTGACCACGTAGTCGTCGGCGCCGCCATCGAGCCCGCGCACCCGGTCCGACTCTTCGCCGCGCGCCGTCAGCATGACGATGGGGAGCGGCTGCGGATCGGGCCTGCGCCGGATGCGGCGGCAGACCTCGATGCCGGAGAGGGTGGGCAGCATCCAGTCGAGTACCATCAGGTCGGGGCGCCGCTCGTCCACCATGAGCAGCGCCTCCTCGCCGTCCACGGCCTCGCCCACCTCGAAACCGCCCTTCTCCAAGTTGTAGCGGAGCAGCGTGAGCAGCGCCGCCTCGTCCTCGACGACCAGAATGTATGGCTTCATGGTGCCGTCGCCTCCGTCTCGTCGCTCGCCTGGTGGAAGGACGTCACGTCGCCCTTGGGCCGCTCCTCCTCCACCGGGGTGCCTGTCACCACGTAGCTCACGGTCTCGGCGATGTTGGTCGCGTGGTCGCCGATCCGCTCGATGTTCTTGGCGATGAAAAGCAGGTGCGTGCAGGCGGTGATGCGGCGCGGGTCCTCCATCATGTAGGTGAGCAGCTCGCGGAAGAGGCTGTTATACGATTCGTCCACATCCTCGTCGCGCCGCCAGACCGCCATGGCGCGCTCGACATCGCGGTCCCTGAATGAATCCAGCACGTCCTTGATCATCCCCTGGGTGATACCCGCCATCCGCGAGATCGCGTGAGTCAGCCGGATCGGGTCGATCTCCTGAATGGCGATGGAGCGCTTGGCGACGTTGGCGGCGTAATCCCCCATGCGCTCGAGATCGCTCGCCACCTTGAGCGAGGCGGTGATGACCCGGAGGTCCACGGCGACCGGCTGGCGCAGCGCGAGGATGCGCACCGCGAGCTGGTCGATCTCGGACTCCAGCGCGTCCACCCGCTTGTCCTCGGTGATCACGCTGGACGCGAGCTCGTCGTCGCGGCGGGCCAGCGAGGCGATGGAGGCCGCGAGCTGCTGCTCGACGATGCCGCCCATCTCCAGGATCGCGTTGTTCATGCGATCCAGCTCCTCGTCATAGGCCTTGACCGTGTGCTCGGCAGCCATCGGTCGCTCTCCTTGCCTTCAGCCTCCGTCCGCGCCTAGCCGAAGCGCCCGGTAATATAGTCCTGCGTCCGCTGATCGTGCGGATTGGTGAAGATCTGCTCGGTCGCCTCGAACTCCACGAGCTCGCCCAGGTGGAAGAACGCCGTGAACTGGGAGACCCGGGCGGCCTGCTGCATGTTGTGGGTGACGATCGCGATCGTGTAGTGCTCGCGAAGCTCGTCGATCAACTCCTCCACCTTGGCCGTCGCGATGGGGTCCAACGCCGAGCAAGGCTCATCCATCAGGATGACCTCGGGGCTGATGGCGATGGCGCGGGCGATGCAGAGTCGCTGCTGCTGCCCGCCGGAGAGACTGGTGCCCGGCTGCTGCAGCCGGTCGGAGACCTCGTCGAAGAGGCCGGCGCGGCGCAGGCTGTGCTCCACGACGTCGTCGAGCTCCCGCCCCTTTCTGGCGAGCCCGTGGATGCGCGGGCCGTAAGCCACGTTCTCGTAGATCGATTTCGGGAACGGATTGGGCTTCTGGAACACCATGCCGACGCGCGCCCGGAGCTGCACCACGTCGATGTCACGGCCGTAGATGTCGCGGTCGTCCAGCGTGATGGAGCCGGTCACCCGGCAAATGTCGATGATGTCGTTCATCCGGTTGAGGCAGCGGATGAACGTGGACTTGCCGCAGCCCGAGGGGCCGATCAGGGCCGTCACCTTGTTCTGCGCCAGATCGATATCGACATCGAAGAGCGCCTGCTTGTCTGCGTAGAAGACGTTGACGTCACGGGCGCGCATCCTGATCGGCGCCGGCGCTTCGGTCCCAGCGTCGTCGGCGGCGGCGGGCACAGCAGCCGGTGCACCGGCCTCTTCCATCATTAGTGAGACCATCCCGTCAGTGTCGTCCGTCACGGTACCACTCCCGCCCGCCTACCAGCGGATCTCGAATTTGCGCCTGAGATAGATCGCCACCGCGTTCATCAGGATCAGGAACGCCAGCAGCACCAGTATGGCCGCCGAGACCTTCTCGACGAAGCCGCGCTCCGGGCTATCGGCCCAGAGGAAGATTTGCACCGGCAGCGCCGTCGCCGGATCGAAGGGGCCACCGGGGATATCGACGATGAAGGCCACCATCCCGATCATAAGCAGCGGCGCGGTCTCGCCCAGCGCTCTCGCCATGCCGATGATCGTGCCAGTGAGGATTCCTGGCGTCGCCAGCGGCAGCACGTGGTGGAACACCACCTGGATCGGCGACGCGCCGACTCCGTAGGCACCCTCGCGGATCGACGGCGGCACCGCCTTGAGCGCGGAGCGGGCCGCGATGATGATCGTCGGAAGCGTCATCAGGGTGAGCGTGAGCCCGCCCACAATGGGCGCGGAGCGCGGCAGGTGGAACAGGTTGATGAACACCGCGAGCCCCAGCAGGCCGAACACGATGGAGGGCACTGCCGCAAGGTTGTTGATGTTGACCTCGATCATGTCGGTGATGCGGTTCTTGGGCGCGAACTCCTCCAGATAGATGGCTGCGGTCACGCCGATGGGGAAGGTTAGCACCAGCGTGACCAGCAGCATGTAGAACGAGCCCGCAATGGCCCCGCCGATGCCGGCGATCTCCGGCTCCCGCGAATCCGCGTTGACGAAGAACTCGCCATTGAACCCGGTCTCCACGAAGCCGGCAGCGTCAAACGTATCGATCCAGGCAATCTGCTGGTCGTCGAGGCGGCGCTCGTCCTCCGGTACGTCGCGGGGCGCGCTTCCCTTGATCAGCATGTCCACGTCGCTGGATGCGGTGAGCCAGACACGTTGTGTGGTACCGACGATCGAAGGATCATCGACCAGCAGCTCCCGCAGCTCGAAGCGCGCGGCCGTGCTCACGAGCTTCAAGAGCTTGCGCCGCTCCTTCCGCGCCGTCACCTCGGGGAAGGCGGCGAAGACGGATTCGCGCAAGAGCTTGCCGTAGTTCGCTTTTTGTAGCTCATCTCTGCTCGGGGCCTCGCCGACACCGAGTACCTTGGGGTCGAAGTCGACCTCCAGCGCGACCGAGGTGCGCACGAAGGCGGGGTAGCCTTCGGCGATCACGCTCCCGATTAGAAGCGCGAGAAAGCCCAGCGCGACGGCCACGGCGATGATGCCGTAGGCCTTGAAGCGCCGCTCGGCACGGTAGCGCCGCCGCAGCCTGCGTTTCGTCCAGTCCGCGTCCTGCCAAGCGTTGGCGAGTCGCGGTTCAGCGAGGTCAGTCATACTGCTCCCAGTATTTCCGCGAGATGTGCAGCGCGAAGATGTTGAGTGCGAGCGTCACCACGAAGAGCATCAGGCCGAGCGCGAAGGCGGCCAGGGTCTTGGCGCTGTCGAATTCCTGATCGCCCACCAGCAGCGTGACGATCTGCACCGTGACCGTGGTCACCGCGTCGAGCGGATTGGCCGTGAGGTTGGCCGCGAGGCCTGCCGCCATGACCACGATCATGGTCTCCCCGATGGCGCGGCTCACCGCGAGCAAGCAGGCGGCGACGATCCCCGGCAGCGCCGCCGGCAGGATCACCTTGACCACGGTCTCCGACTTGGTCGCTCCCATGGCGAGCGAGCCTTCGCGCAACGAGTTAGGCACCGCGACGATGGCGTCGTCGCTCAGCGACGAGATGAAGGGGATGATCATGATGCCCATGACGACGCCGGCGGCGAGCGCGCTCTCCGACGCCACGTCGAGGCCGATGGATTCGCCGATTCCCCTGACCGCCGGCGCCACCACCAGTGCCGCGAAGAAGCCGTAGACGACCGTCGGCACGCCGGCCAGGATCTCGAGGATTGGCTTGGTCACGTTGCGGAACCGGGGGCTCGCGAACTCCGCCATGTAGATCGCGGCGAAGAGGCCGACCGGGAGTGCCACCAGCATCGCGATCAGCGTGATCATCAGCGTGCCGGTGAAGAGCGGGATGGCGCCGAAGGCGCCGGTGCTGCCCACCTGATCGGCGCGGATGGCGGTCTGCGGGCTCCACTTCAGGCCGAACAGGAAATCCCAGAATGGGATGATCGAGAAGAAGCGGATCGATTCGAACAGCACCGAGAGAACGATGCCGATGGTGGTGACGATGGCGACGCAGGAGGAGAGGATGAGTACGATGTTCACCACCCGCTCGACCTTGTTGCGGGCGCGCAAGCCCGGCGATACGCGCCGCCAGGCCCAGCCGAAGCCGGCGCCGCCCAAGGTCACGCCGATGGCCAGCACCGCGGCCTGCGCCGTGGATTTCATGCTGGCGTAGCGATCCGCCGCCGCCTGCATGGCCGGGTCGACTTCGCGGCTCACCACGTCGCCCGAGGCCAGATTGCGCACGTCGTTGAGCAGGAGACCGATCATCGCCTCCGATTGCTCCGCCACCGTAGGCCCGAGGTAGGAGAGCAGCAGCGCCTCCAGAATCGGCGCTTCAATAATCAGCCAGACGATGAGGACGATGCCCGATGGGATGCCGCACCAGAGCGCCACGTACCAGCCGTGATAGCTCGGCATGGAGTGGAGCTTACTGAGATTGGTGCCGGCGGCCCGGAGCGCGCGGCGGCGGCCGAAATAGAGGCCGATGACCGCGAGCGCCAAGACTGCAATGAGGAGGATGGTGAGCTGCACGCCGTCGGCCGCCCCTGCCCCGTGCGCCCGGTCAGGCGAGCGCTAGCCTCACCCTACGAACGGGCCGATTCAGGGATAAGTCAGTTTCGTTACGATTTTGTGACGGCGACTTCGGAAAGGTCGTTCGCCGGCTCCGGTATTCGTTCGCTGACCGGCTGTGCGGGCGCTGCAAGCGCTGCGTCCTCGGCCACTGCGAGCGGCTGCAGGTAAACGGTGAACGTGCTGCCTTCGCCGGGGGCGCTGTCGATGGTGAGCGCGCCGCGGTGCCTGTTCACGATGTGCTTGACGATGGCAAGTCCGAGGCCGGTGCCGCCGAGCTCGCGGGAGCGCGCCTTGTCCACGCGGTAGAAGCGCTCCGTGAGCCGCGGCAGATGCTCGCGCGGAATGCCCGGGCCCCGGTCGGTGACGGAGACCACGACCGCGCCTTCCTTGCTAGCCCTCCAGCCGGCCGCCTCGGCTTCCGCAACCCGCCGCACCTCCACGCTGACTGTCCCTTCCGCGTCTCCATATTTGATCGCGTTATCGACCAGATTGAGAAACACCTGGGTCAGTTCGTCGCCGTCGCCGATTACCGGGGGCAACTCCTCTTCGGCATCGATGGCCACGGTTACCTTGCGCTGCTCTGCGCGCCACGCGAGCGTGTTGCGCACATGGGAGAGCAGCGAAGGAAGGGGGACCGTATCCGTCGGCGGCGTGTGCTCGTTCATCTCGATGCGCGAGAGCGAGAGCAGGTCTTCGACGAGGCGGGCCATGCGCTTGCCGTGCTGGTCCATGATGGCGAGGAAGCGCTCGCGCGCCGCCGCATCGTCGCGGGCGGTCCCCTGCAGCGTCTCAATGAAGCCCATAAGCGTGGCGAGTGGCGTGCGAATCTCGTGGCTCGCGTTGGCGACGAAGTCGGCCCGCATCTGATCGGTGCGGCGCACGGCCGTGAAGTCGACGAGCGCGAGCAGAACGGCGGCGCCGCCCTCCCTCGGTTCGGGCAGCGGTTCGACGCGCGCCGCGAAGGTGCGTTCCACCGGCGCCTGCAACGTGAACTCGATGTCGCGCCCTTCGGTTCCCTCGATGGTCTGTTCGACCGCCTCAATCAGCTGCGGATTGCGCAACGAGGCGGAGATGTGGCGCTCGGTCACCTCGCCGCCGAGCAGCGATATCGCCGCCCGGTTGGCGCGCACCACCTTGCGGTCGGTATCGAGCAGTAGGAGCGGTTCGGGCAAGGCATCGAGCGCGCGTTCGAGCTCGGCCCTCTCGCTGGCAAGCTGCGCTCGGCCTTCGGCGCCAAGCCGGGCCAGGCGCTCGACCGATGCCGCGAGCTCGCGGGTAAGCAGCCCCGCCGGCGCAGCGCCTTGCCGCGCCTCGCCCTCAGTCTCGGCGGAGGTTTCCACGTGGCGCGCGAGGGCGCCGACGTCCGCGAGCATCAGGCCGGCCACGGCTGCCGCGAGCAGGCTGAGACCGGCCCAGGCCAGCACCGCCGCAATGGGCGGCGTGAGGCCAAGTGCGCCGAGCACCAGGAATGCGAGCCCGAGCGGCAGGGACGCCGCAAGGCTCAGGCGCGCCCACCGGCGCAGCGGAACGACGCGCGCCGCCATCGATCGGCTCTCCTCCGCAGCGGGGTTCCGGGCTTTCGAGTCTAGCAGAGCCACTCGACCGTGGGCGTGACGAATATAAGACAAACAGGGGTCTGCGGCGCCGATATCAGGCGCACGGAACCCCGGCAACCGCCTGTGCTAGTGTCGCGCCATGCCCGATGACGCCGAGGCGCAAGCGACCGCCGCGCCGGCCGCCGCCCGTGGCGCCCGCCGGGGCCGGCCACGCGCACGGCGGGTCGAGCCGGCGACGCCAATGATGGCGCAGTATCTCGAAATCAAGGGCGCACACCCGGATCACCTCCTGTTCTACCGGATGGGGGATTTCTACGAGCTTTTCTTTGAGGACGCGCGGCAAGCCTCGGAGGCGCTCGACATCGCGCTCACCAAGCGAGGCCTCCACCAGGGGCAGGAAATCCCGATGTGCGGCGTGCCCGTGGCGAGCGCAGAGGGCTATCTCCAGCGGCTGATCCGCAAGGGCTTCCGGGTCGCCGTGTGCGAGCAGGTCGAAGACCCGGCGGAGGCCCGCAAGCGGGGCGCGAAGGCGGTCGTGCGCCGCGAAGTCATCCGCCTGGTAACGCCGGGGACGCTGAGCGAGGACGCGCTGCTGGATGCGTGCGCGGCCAACTATCTCGCGGCGCTCGCCCAGGCCGAAGGCGCCCTGGCGCTGGCGTGGGCCGAGATGTCCACCGGCGAGTTCGCGGTGATGGGGGTCTCAGAGGCCTCGCTGCCTGCGGCGCTCGCGCGCCTTGAGCCCGGCGAACTCCTGGTGCCGGAGCCGCTGCTCGAGGCGCCGGCGCTCTTCGAGCTCTTCGCCGAGTGGAAGGAGGCGCTCACCCCGCAGCCGCGCTCCCTCTTCGACAGTATGGCCGCCGGGCGGTCGCTCGCCGCGTTCTACGGCATCGCCTCGCTGGATGGGCTCGGCAGCTTTTCCCGCGCGGAACTCGCCGCCGCCGGCGCCGTGCTCGGCTATCTCAAGCTCACCCAGAAGGGCCAGCTGCCCCGGCTCGCGCGGCTTCGCTCGACCGAGACGGGCGCGGCGATGGCGATCGACGCCGCGACCCGACGCAACCTGGAGCTCACGGCAACCCTGGATGGCGGCGCCGCCGGCAGCCTGCTCTCGGTGATCGATCGCACCGTCACCGGCGCAGGCGCCCGGCTGCTCAGAGTGCGGCTGACGGCGCCGCTCACGGAGCCCGCCGCCATCGTCGAGAGGCTCGAATCCGTCGGCTTCCTGGTCGAGGTGGAAGGCGCGCGGAGCGCGCTCAGGGAGCGGCTTCGGCGTTGCCCGGACGTGGAGCGCTCTCTCTCGCGCCTCAGCCTGGAACGCGGTGGGCCCCGCGATCTCGCCGCCGTGCGCGACGCGCTCGGTCAGATTCCGGCAATTCGGGATGCCCTCGGCACCGAGGCCGCCGGCGGCCTGCGGCCTCCGCCGCCCGCGCTCGCGGCCGATCTCAAGGCGCTCGGCCATCACCAGAGCCTTGTGGACCGCCTGACCAGTGCCCTGGTGGAGAGCCCGCCGCCCAGCATCCGGGACGGCGGCGTCATCGCACGCGGCTATGATGAGGCGCTCGACGAGGTGGTGGAGCTGCGCGACCACAGCCGGCGCCTGATCGGCGAGCTTGAGGCTCGCTACCGCAGCGAGACAGGCGTCAACGCCCTCAAGGTGCGCCACAACAACGTGCTCGGCTATTACGTCGAGGTGCCGCCGCAGCGGGCCGACGCGCTGACGGAGGCCTTCATTCACCGCCAGACTCTCGCGAGCGCCATGCGTTACACGACCGTGGAGCTCGGCGAGCTGGAGGCGCGAATCACTGGCGCGGCCGACAAGGCGCTCGCACTTGAGCAGGCGCACTTCGACGATCTCCGCGCTGATGTCGTTAGCCGGGGCGAGGATATCGCCCGCGCCGCCGGCGCCCTGGCAGCGCTGGACGTGGCCCAGGGGCTTGCGCAGCTCGCCGTGGAGCGCCGCTATACCCGGCCCACCGTCGACGACACGACCGCGTTCGAAATCAAGGGCGGCCGGCACCCGGTGGTGGAAGCCATGGGCGCGGGCGGGGACACGCCCTTCGTCCCCAACGACTGCGACCTGGGCGAAGACGCTCGGATCTGGCTGGTCACCGGCCCCAACATGGCCGGCAAGAGCACCTTCCTGCGCCAGAATGCGCTGATCGCGGTGCTGGCCCAGATGGGCTCGTTCGTGCCCGCCACCTCCGCCCGCATCGGCGTGGTTGATCGCCTCTTCTCTCGGGTGGGCGCGGCCGACGATCTCGCCCGAGGGCGCTCCACCTTCATGGTGGAGATGGTGGAGACCGCCGCCATCCTCAATCAGGCCGGCGACCGCGCGCTGGTGATTCTCGACGAGATCGGGCGCGGCACCGCCACCTATGACGGGCTCTCCATCGCTTGGGCCGCGATCGAACACCTGCACGACAGCAACCTCTGCCGCGCGCTCTTCGCGACCCACTACCACGAACTCACCGCGCTCGCCCAGAAGCTCGACCGGCTCGCCTGCCACACCATGCGGATCAAGGAGTGGCAGGGGAGCGTCGTGTTTCTGCACGAGGTGGCGCCCGGCGCGGCCGATCGCTCCTACGGCATCCACGTGGCGCGCCTCGCAGGCCTGCCCGAGGCGGTGCTGGCCCGCGCCGAGGCGGTGCTGGCGGTATTGGAGCAGGGCGAAAAGGCCACCGCCGCCGCTAGGCTCGCGAACGACCTGCCGCTCTTCCAGGCCCGTCCGGCACCGGCGCCTGCTGAGCCTGCGCCCGATCCGCTGCGCACGCGCCTCGCCGCCATCAACCCCGACGACCTCACGCCGCGGGATGCGCTGGAGCTCATCTACGCGCTCCGCGCCGGGCTCGACGGCGATGAGAGCCCGGACTGACCTGCGATCTCGGACCGGTATAGGATTGGGCCGAATGATCGATCGTCAGGCTTGGGAACATTGAAGCCGCCGCCGTTCGCCTACGAGTGCCCGACCGAGGTGGCAGACGCCGTCGCCCTGCTGGCCGCGCACGGGGCGGACGCGCGGCCACTTGCCGGCGGGCAAAGCCTGGTGCCGCTGCTCAACTTCCGCTTGGCGCGGCCCGCCGTTCTGGTCGATCTCAACCGCATCGCGGCGCTCGGCCACGTCACGGTCGAGAATGGCGCGCTTCGCATCGGCGCCATGGCGCGGCAGGCGGCGGTCGAGGCCGATCCCGGCGTGGCGCGCGGCTGGCCGTTGCTGACCGATGCCATCAGCCACATCGCCCATCCCCAGATTCGCAACCGCGGCACCATCGGCGGCAGCCTCGCCCACAATGACCCGGCGGCGGAGCTTCCGGCGGTGATGCTGGCGCTGGACGCCGAAATGACCGCGCTGGGCCCGGAGGGCACCCGTACCGTGCCGTCCGGCGAGTTCTTCGCGGGCACAATGGAGACGGCGCTCGCGCCGGACGAGCTCCTGACCGAGATCAGGGTTCCGGAGCTCCCAGAAGGCACCGGCTGGAGCTTTCGGGAGGCCGCGCGCCGTCAGGGCGACTTCGCGCTCGTCGCGGTCGCGGTGCTGCTGCGGCCCTCCGGCAGCTCTAGCGGCATCGATGCCCGCGTCGTGGTCACTGGCACCGGCGACGGACCCCAACGCATGCGCGAAGCGGAGGCGGTCCTCGCAGAGCGAGGAACGGGCGGCGATGCCTGCGAGGCGGCGGGCAACGCTGCGGCCCAAGCCTCCGAGCCGGCGGACGATCCCCACGCGCCTGCCTGGTACCGCCAGCGGCTCGTGGCGGCGCTCACCCGCCGCGCCTGCCGCGAGGCGGCGATGAGGATGGGGCGCTGAATGGCAGACCACGGCCACAACGTGCGCGTCACCATCAACGGCGAAGCCCACGAGGGCCACGTCGAGCCAAGGCTCCTGCTCTCGGACTTTATCCGGCACGAGGCGGGGCTCACCGGCACCCACGTGGGCTGCGAGCACGGCGTCTGCGGCGCCTGCACCGTGCTGCTCGACGGCGCGCCGGTGCGCTCCTGCCTGATGTTCGCGGTGCAGGCGGACGGCGCCTCGGTCGAGACGGTCGAATCGCTGGCGAACGGCGAGACGCTGCACCCGCTGCAGGAGGCCTTCCGCCGTGAGCATGGGCTGCAATGCGGCTATTGCACGCCCGGCATCCTGATGACCCTGAAACCCTTCCTCGCGGCCAACCCGGCGCCGAGCGATGCCGATATCAGGCAAGCGCTCTCCGGCCACCTCTGCCGCTGCACCGGCTATCAGCAGATCGTGGCGGCGGTGCGCCGGGCTGCGGCGATGCTGCGGGGCGAGGAGCCATGACCACGCAGCTGATCGGCGAGCCGGTCGAGCGGCGCGAAGATGCGAGGCTGCTCACCGGGCGCGCCCGCTTCATCGACGACATTCACCTGCCGGAGATGCTGCACGCCGCCGTGCTTCGCAGCCCTCACGCCAAGGCCCGCTTCACCCGCATCGACGCCAGCGCGGCGCTGGCGCTCCCCGGCGTGCACGCGGTCATCACCCATGAGGACCTGGGCTCCGCCAACGCGCCGATGCCGCTCCTCAACGAGGACCCCGGCTTCATCTATCCGCGCACCCATCAGGCGCTCGCGCCGGGCCAGGTCCGCTTCGTCGGCGAGGCGGTGGCGCTGGTGGTGGCCGACAGTCGCTACCTGGCCGAGGACGCGCTCGATCTGATCGAGGTCGACTATGTGCCCGAGCCTGCGGCGGTGGACCTCGCGGCGGCGGCTCAGCCCGGCGCGCCGCTGGTCCATGACGACACCGAGTCCAACGTCGCCTGCCGTACCGCCGACAACACCGGTGATATCGAGAGCGCCTTCGCCGCCGCCGACTTCGTGCTGCGCGAGGAGCTCCGGCCCGAGCGGGGCGCGGCCCAGCCGATGGAGACCCGGGGCGTCGTCGCCCGCTACGACGCGAGCCTTGAGCAGCTCACGATCTGGGACACGACCCAGGCACCGGTCTCGGCCCGCGGCGTCATTGCCGACAAGCTCGGGATGGCGGAGGCCGCCGTCACCGTGATCGCGCCGGACGTAGGCGGCGGCTTCGGCGTCAAAATCTATTTGGTCTACCCCGAGGAGGTGCTGGTCCCCTTCGCCGCCCGCATGCTCGACCGCCCGGTCAAGTGGATCGAGGATCGCCGCGAGCACTTCATCGGCTCCAACCACGAGCGGCTGATGGTGCACCGCATCGAGGTGGCGGCGACCAAGGACGGGCGCATCCTCGGGATCAAGGACCACTTCCTCTACGACAGTGGCGCCTACTGCCCCTACGGCCCCATCAACGCTCAGTGCGCCCAGGCCATCTTGCCGGGGCCTTACAAGATTCCGGCGGTGCACTCGACCTACGAGGCCGTCTACACCAACACGCCGACCGTGAGCCCCTACCGCGGTGCCGGCCAGCCGCACGGCAACTTCGTCACGGAAACGGCCATGAACCACGTTGCCTGCGCGCTCGGCCTGGATGCGGCCGAGATCAGGCGGCGCAATCTGGTGCGGCCCGAGGACTGCCCCTGGGATTCAGGCCGCATCTTCCAGGGCAACACTCCGTTCATCCACCGGGACAGCGACTATCCCGCACAGCTCGCGAAGGCGCTCGACGCGCTCGACTATGAAGGCGTCAAGCGCAGCCAGCCGGCGGAGCGTGAGCAGGGCATCTTCCGGGGCGCCGGCATCGCCTTCTTCGTCGAGGGCACCGGCATCTCGCCCTACGAGGGGGTCGAGGTCCGCGTTGAGCCCACAGGCCACGTCCACGTGACGACGGGCTATCCCTCGCAAGGGCAGGGCCACCACACCACGCTCGCGCAGGTGGTGGCGGAGACCTTGGCCGTCGCGCCCGAGCAAGTGGTGGTCGAAAGCGGGCGGAGCGACCGCTTCGCCTGGGGCGTCGGCACCTTCGCCAGCCGCTCGGCCGTGGTGGGGGGTAGTGCTGCGCTCGGCGCAGCCAAGGCCGTCCGTGCGCGGGCGCTGGACCTCGCCTCCGACGAGCTGGAGGTGGCGCCCGAAGACCTGGTGCTGGAGGACGGCGCCGTCCACGTCAAAGGCGCGCCGCAGATGGCGGTCACGCTCGGCGCTCTCGCGTACGCGGCCAATCCCATCAACACGCTCACATCGGGCGCCGAGCCGGGCTTGCGCGCCGCCGACTACTACCGCTCCCCCGATGGCGCGATTGCGAGCGGGGTACACGGAGCGGTCGTGGTGGTGGACGTGGCCACCGGCATGGTGGAGATCGAGACATACGTCGTGGTCCACGACTGCGGGGTGATGATCAACCCCACCATCGTCGAGGGGCAGATACTGGGCGGCACGGCGCAGGGGATCGGCGGCGCCTTCTACGAGAAGCTCAGGTTCGACGACGACGGCCAGCCGCTGGTCACCACCTTCATGGACTACCTGATCCCGACGGCCATGGAGATTCCGTCGATCGAGATCCATCACATGGAGAGCCGCTGCAGCCTCAATCCTCTCGGTGTCAAAGGGGTGGGGGAGGGCGGCGCGATCCCCGCTGCCGCCGCCTTCGCCGGCGCCGTAGAGGACGCGCTGGAGCCTTTCGGCGCCACCGTCCGCGCCGTCCCCCTCGACCCGCCCGCCATCCTCGCCCTGATCGAGGGGCGTGCAGAGTCCTGACACATCAGGCACCAAGCAGCAGACCGACTATGCAACTTGAGAGAGACCGGGCCGCGAAGCGGGCCGGAGCGCGCGACTGCGCGCCGCGCCGAATGGCGCGTAGCCAAGCGAGCGGAGCGAGCGCCCGGCGACTGAGGGATGCGAAAAGGCCCGCCCGCTTGGCGCAGGCGTGGCGGGCGACTATCGTGCGCGGCTTGTCGCGACAGCGCGGGGCAACGCCGTGACCGAACAACATGAGGCCGCATGACTAGCGCCACCGAGGGCGCGCGATACGTGCTCGCCGTCGATGTCGGCGGGACGTTCACCGACGTGATCCGCCACGACACGGAGACCGGCGCGGTCGAGGTCGCGAAGACCGCGTCCACGCCGCCCGACTTCATCGACGGCATGCTCGCCGGCATCGACGCGGTGAGAGCAAAGCCCGCAGACATCAAGCTCATCAAGATCGGCACCACCATCGCCACCAACACGGTGATCATGCGCACCGGCGCCCGCACCGCGCTGGTGACCACGGCGGGCTTCACCGACGTGCTGCACGCAGCCCGCGCGGCCCGGCCCACGCTCTACGATTCCGACTGGGACCCGGCGCCCGCGCTGGTCGACCGCCGCGACACCATGACCGTCGCCCAGCGCACCACCTACGAGGGCGAGGTGCTGGAGCCGCTCGACGAGGCCGGCTTGCGCGCCATCGCGGCGCGCCTCCGCGAGCGCGGGATTGAGGCGGTGGCGGTGAGCTTCCTGCACAGCTACATCAACGACGCCCACGAGCGCCGCGCACAGGAGATTCTGGCCGACGAGATGCCCGGCGGCTACGTCTGCCGCTCCTCCGACATCCTGCCGGAGATTCGCGAGTTCGAGCGCACCAGCACCACCGTCGCCAACGCCTATCTCGGCCCGGTGCTGGAGCGCTATCTCGCCGCCCTCCTCGCCCGGCTCGAAGGCATCGGCTACGCGGGGTCGGTGCTCATCACCCATTCCGGCGGCGGGGTGATGTCGATCGAGGCGGCGCGGCGCATCCCGGCGCGCATCTGCCAGTCGGGGCCCGCGGCGGGCGTGATGGCGGGCGCTGCCATCGGGCGGCTTGCCGAGAGGCCCGACGTGATCGTCCTCGATGTGGGCGGGACCAGTGCCGACGTCTCGCTCTCGCGCCGGGGCCGTCCGCTCATCCGCCCCGAGTGGAACATCGAGTTCAACATCGTTATCAGCTTCCCGTCGGTGGATGTCACCGCCATCGGCGCCGGCGGCGGCTCCATCGCCCGGATCGACGAGGGCGGGGTGCTGAAGGTGGGGCCGGACAGCGCGGGCGCGCGGCCGGGCCCGGCCTGTTATGGCCAGGGCGGCACCCAGCCCACCGCGACCGATGCGAACCTCGTTCTCGGCCGGCTCGGCGCCGAGACCAGGCTCGCGGGCCGGGTCGCGCTGCATCCGGCGCTTGCCGAGCAGGCCATCGACCGGATCGCGGAGCCCCTGGGTTATTCGCGGGCGGAAGCCGCGGCCGGCATCCTGCGGGTCATGCGCGCCAACATGGCGGGCGCGATCCGCCTCATCTCGGTGAAGCGCGGGCACGATCCGCGCGACTTCGCGCTGGTCGCCTTCGGCGGCGCCGGACCCTTGTATGCCGTGGAGCTCGCCCGCGAGCTCGGCATCCCCGAGGTGATCGTGCCGTTTCGTCCCGGCCTCGGCTCGGCGATGGGGGTGCTGCACGTGGAGGTCCGGCACGACTTCGTGCAGTCGATCTTCGCGACCGACGAGCGCTTCGATACTGGCGAGATCAACGACGCCTTTGCCGACTTGGAAGAGCGGGCGATGGCGCGGCTCACGCGAGACGGCGTGGCGGCCGGGGACGTGGTGCTCCGTCGCGAGATCGATGTACGCTACTATGGCCAGGTCTCGGGCGGCCTCACGCTCGCGGTCAAGGCGGGTGCGCTCGACGACGACGACATCCGCGGGCTCTTCCGCGCGTTTCACGAGCGCCACACCGAGGACTATGGCTACACCTTGCCGGAAGACCTTGCCGAGCTCGAAATCGTCAACGCCCGGGTCGCGGCCGAGGCCCGCGCCACCACCGGCGCGGAGCCGACGTTCGGCGCGAACGGCGCTGCAAGCCCCGCCCCGCGCGGGCAGCGGCGGATGTATGACGAGGCCGAGGGCTGGGTCGAAGCGCCGGTCTATGAGCGCACCGCGCTCCCCGTCGGCTTCGAGATTCCGGGCCCCGCCATCATCGAGCAACTGGACAGCACGACGGTGCTCATCCCCGGCTCGCACGCGCGCGTGGACGAGCGCTTCAACCTGATCTGCACGAGCGGGTAGGACCATGCAGCTAGACCCCATCACTTTCGAGGTGCTGCGCAACGCGCTGGGCAGCATGTGCGACGAGGGCAGCGAGATGATCGCCCGCCTCGCCTATGCGCCGACCATCAGCGAGGGGCACGACCATTCCTGCGCGCTCCTGACGGCGGAGGGCCGCCTCGTCGCCCACGGCAACCGCGATCAGGCGCCCCACATCGGCTCCTTCGAGCCTTCCGTGCGCGTGGTGAAGGAGTGGGTGGGCGAGTTCGAGCCCGGCGACATCTACATCTTCAACGACCCCTACACCGGCGGCATCCACTGCAACGACGTGAAGCTGATCAGGCCCATCCACCACGATGGCCGCCTCGTCGCCTTCAACTCCAGCACTGGCCACTGGCCCGACGTGGGCGGCGCGCTGCCCGGCAGCTTCAACCCGCGCGCGGTGGACTGCTACTCCGAGGGGCTCAGGATGCCGCCGATGCGGCTCTTCCATGACGGCGAGCTCGACCGCACGGTGATGACGCTGATCGAGTACAACATGCGTACCGGTCGCGAGCGCATCGCCGACATCCACGCCCAGCGGCAGGCCGGATCGCTGATCGAGGACCGACTGCTGGAGCTCTACGCCCGCCACGGAGCGGAGACCATCGAGGCGCTGTTCGAGGACATTTTCGACTACACCGAGGAGCGCTTCCGCGCCCAGGTCGCGCAGTTGCCTGACGGCGTCTACGAGTTCGAGGATTTCTCGGACAAGGACATCATGCACCCCGAGCACCCGCGCATCCGGGTGCATTGCCGGCTTACCATCGAGGGCGACCGCGCGAGCTTCGACTTTCGGGAGAGCGACGCTGCGCCGGTCGGCCCCTTCGGCTTCCCCCGCGCCTCGCTGGAGACTGCGGTCTTCGACGGCACGCTCCACTGCTTCCCGCAGCTCGCGCCGCTCAATCACGGGCTCAGCCGCGCGGTCGAGGTGCTGTCCGTGCCGGGGAGCTGCGTCCACATCGAGGAGCCGACGCCGGCCTCGGGCTACGCCAGCGGCGCTTACGAGAAGGTTGCGGCGGTCACGATGGCCTGCTGGGCCGCGGCGTTTCAGGACACCGACCCCAAGCGCATGTACGCCGCCGGCATCAACCTCGCCAACCTCTGCATCGGCGGCGTCCACCCCAAGACCGGCAAGCACTACGTCAACTATCTTTGGAACGAGGGCGGCCAGGGCGCGCGCAGCTACAAGGACGGCAATCCCTTCCAGATGATGATCTTCATCGGGGGTGCCACCAACCAGCCAGTGGAGATTCTGGAGCGCTGGTATCCGCTGCTCTACACCAACTGCGAAGGGGTCACCGATTCCTGCGGCGACGGCACCTGGCGCGGCGGGGTCGGAATCGACCGGAGCTTCAAGACACTCGGCGCCATGACCATGACCATGCACGGCGACCGTGCCGAGGTGACACCCTTCGGGCTCGCGGGCGGCACCAATGGCGGCCCCAACACGCTGAGGCTGCGCCGCGCGGCCTCGCCGGATAAGGAAGAAGAGCTTGGCATGCACGCCATGGGCATTCGCCTCGCCCCCGGCGACCAGCTGATCTACCGCTCCAACGGCGGCGGCGGCTTCGGCGACCCCCGCACCAGGCCGCCCGAGGCGGTGCTGGCGGATGTCGAGCAGGGCTGGATCACAGCCGAGCGGGCCGAACAGGTCTATGGCGTGGTGCTCGCCGGCGGCAACGGCACGGGCGATCCCTTGCGCATCGACGAGACGGCGACGGCGAAGCGCCGCGTCGGCACGGAGCCCGCCGACGAGGGGTATGGCCCCGGCGAGGTGCATCCACTGGGGCGGCTGCTGAAGGCGCCGGGCAACGGCGCCGACGCGGGCCAGAGCCCAACGTGAGCTGATCGGAGGAGAAGCGGTATGGAGTTCGGGATTGCCTTCAAGGGCGACATCGGGGTCGAGCGCACCATCGCCATCGCGCGCCAGTGCGAGGCGGCGGGCTTCGACTACGTCTGGTTCTTCGATTCCCACATCCTCTGGTCCGACTGCTACTCCAAGATGGCGGTCTGCATGGCGCATACCGAGCGCGTGCGCTTCGGTCCGCTGGTGACCAACCCCAAGGTGCGCGACTGGTCGGTGGCGGCGAGCCTCTTCGCCACGCTGAGCGACATCGGGCGGGGCCGCTTCGACATCGCCGTCGGGCGCGGCGACAGCTCCATGCGGGTCATGGGCAAGTCGCCGGCGACGCTGGTCTACACCGCCGAGTTCTGCGACGCGATGCGCAAGATGGTGGCGGGCGATACCGTGCAGTACGCGGACTGCCCCGAGCCGGTCTACATGGACTGGGTCGCGGGCCACCCCATGCCGGTCTGGTTCGCGGCCTATGGGCCCAAGGCGCTCAAGACCGCCGGCGAGGTCGGCGACGGGCTCATCATCCAGCTTGCCGACGTCGGGCTCTGCGAATGGTTCGGCGGCCAGGCCAAGGCGGCGGGCGAGACCGCGGGTCGCGACATGGGGGGCTACCGGGTGCTCTCGGCCGCCCCCGTCTGGGTCGGCGACAGGGAGACGGGCGTCGCGCAGACCAAGTGGTTCCCCGCGCTGGTCGGCAACCACGTGGCCGATATCGTGGAGAAGTACGGCGCCGGCACCGACCTCGTGCCGGACAGCCTCACCGCCTACATCGAGGCGCGCCGCGGCGCGGGCGCGGGCGGCGAGGGCTACAACTACCGCCAGCACGCCGACAAGGTCTCCGACAACACCTACTACATCACGCCGGAGATCACGGACTCCTTCTGCATCTTGGGCGAGCCGGACGAGCACGTGGCCAAGCTCAAGGCGCTGCAGGCGGCGGGCGTGACCCAGTTCACGATCTACCTCACCAACGGCGCGGAGGAGCGCATCGTCGCCGACTACGGCGACCACGTGATCCCGCACTTCCGGTGAGGGGAGGCGGTCCGCTCTCGTTCAGAGGGCGCGGATCGGCCCCGGATAGCGGGCGAGCGTAGCGTCCGCCGTCAGGAGAGTGAGCCCCTCGAACTGGGCCTGAGCGACCAGGATACGGTCGAACGGGTCCTTGTGGATCGGCGGAAGCAGGTCCACGACGGTCGCATGTGCCCCGGAAATAGGTAGCTCGCGGTAGTCGCGCTCCAGGAGGTTCCGGCGCAGCAGGCGCGGATCAACGCTGAACGCTCTCCGTCCGAGGCTGTTCTTGATCGCAATCTCCCACAGCGACGCGGCACTGAAGACGAGTTCGGTCGTCGTCGCTTCCATGAGGGCATGCGCGTCGCTCGGCAACCGATCTGGATCAACCGCCGCCCAGAGCAGGACGTGTGTGTCGAGCAGGAGCCTCACTCGTCGCCGTCGAACATCGCTTCGATCTCAGCGGCACCGATGCGGTCGAAGTCCTCCGGTATCGTGAATTGCCCTTGCATGAACCCGAGCCGGCTCGTCGCGCCGACTGCCGGCGCATCCACGGCGACCACCTTCACCAGAGGCTTGCCCGCACGCGCGATGATGAACGGTTCGCCGGCGGCCGCATTGGCGACAAGACGCGACAGTTGAGTCTTGGCCTCGTGCATATTGACGGTGCGCATGGCGGTAATCCTATGAACTTAGTTTAGCAAACTTAGTTCATATCGCCAGTCTGCGCAAGACCCGTCGTAGCCGCCCCCTAATCTAACCTAACCACCTCGCCAGTGGCCGCCGAGCGCTCGGCCGCGAGCGTGGTCCGCACCGCCTCCATCGACTCCTCTGGCGTGATGATGGTGGGCGGCGTGCCCTCGCGCACGCAGCGGGCGAAGTAGAGAAACTCCTCTCGGAGCGCGCCCGAGAGCCTGCCGTGCAGCTCGGGCCAATAGGTGGTGTCGGGGCTGCGGAAGCCGTCCTTGGTGCAGATGCCGATGTTGGGGAAGGTGTCCTGAATGTGGATGAAGCCCTCGGTGCCGATGATCGACATGCGCTCGTCGATGTCGAAAGGGGTCTTCTCCGGCATGCACCAGACCGTCTCCAGCGTCGCCGTGGCGCCTGAATCGAAGCGGTACATGGTCTGGCCGATGTCGGGGTACTTGAGGCCGCGCACGTCCACGGTCTGGGCGTAGGCGCTCACCACCTTCGCACCGGTGAACCAGAGCATCAGGTCGGTGTCGTGGATGGCATCGCCGATGATCGGCCCGATCTTGTTGAGAATCTCGGGCGTCCACGCCGCCGGGATGTTGCGGCGCGAGCTCAGCGCCACGATGCGGCCGATGTTGCCGGCCTCGATCTCGCGCTTGGCGGCGGCGTAGCGCGGGTTGAAGCGGCAGATGTGCCCCACCATGAGGAAGCCCGGCGCCGCCTCCGCCGCCGCCACGATTTGCGCGCAGTCCTCGACGGTGGACGCCATCGGCTTCTCGAGGAAGACGTGCTTGCCCGCTTCCAGCGCCGCCAGCGTGGGATCCGTGTGCTGGTCCCACATAGTGACGACGCTGATCGCATCGAGGTCGTCCCGCGCCAGCAGCGCGCGGTAGTCGGTCTCCAGCGCGCCCACGCCGTACTTAGCTCCGAGGTCGGCAAGCCGCGATTCGGTCCGCGTGCAAAGCCCTGCGAGCTCCAGGCCGGGGGTGGCCTGGATCGCGTCGCAGTGGACCTCGCCGAACCAGCCGAGGCCGATCACGCCGATGCGCACGTTCTCCATGGCGGCGCCCTCCCGTCCCGCCGCGCCGTTCAGGCGGCTTCTTCCTTCCGTGCGGTGAAGGTGAGGCCCTTGGCGGCGAACTTCTCCTTCACGCCCGGCTTGATGGCGTCGAGCTTGACCGCGGTGGACGGCGCCATGTCGATGTCGGTCATGTCGTGCACGCCGCCCGAGATCAGCACCTGCAGGATGGCCTCGTCGTCGCCGATGTTGCGAAAGGCGCGGTTGACCTTGGGCGGCACCGAGATGGTGTCGAACTGGTCGAGCTCGACCCGCCCGCTGCCGTCGTCGTTCCAGGTCACCTCGAAGCGGCCCTTGAGTACGGTGAAGGTCTCATAGGTCTGGTGGTGGGCGTGGAGCGAGGGGCCCTGGCCCGGTGGGCAGACCGCGAGGGTCATGGTCATGCCGGCGGCGTCCACGATGGGCGCGCCGGTGTTGATCGGCGTGTCCACGTCGCCGCCGAGCCCGATGACGGAGAGCAGCTTGCGCGCGTAGATGACGTCGTTGGCCTCCAGCGGAATCTCCGGGTCCTGCTGGATCGGCAGCGGCTTCAGCGCGCTGTAGCGCGAAACCCGGCTCTGCATCTCGTCCTGCGTGATCTCGATCGTCTTCATCGCATCCTCCCTGGCGCGCCCCTCGGCGCCGCGCCCGGAATGGTAGAGCGAACCGGGCCGGAATGGAATCGCCCGTGCATCCGCCTACGTCTGGCGGGACGCGGGCGGGACATGAACAAAAATTCTTTCCGGGATGCGCCGGGATTAGGCGGGATAAGTGTGACAAACGGGATTCCACGGGGCAGGCAGCCCTCGGGGCCGGATCGCCCTGCCGCCGCGGCCCATCCTTTCTCCATCCCGCAGCGGCCCGGCTGCTCGTGCGCTGACGGTTCCCGTCTTGCATGACGCTAGGATGGCACCCGCGCCGCGCGCTGTGCACCGCACCATGGTGGGGGGTTGGCGGTCGACGCCGGCGAAGGGAATGACGATTCAGGGTGACGAAACGTTCCTCGTGGTGTAAAGTGCCCCGTGACAGGTGACATCAGCGCATGATTCTTCATTTCCGTCATGCGGGTCTCAGGCGCCTGTTCGAGAGGGGTGATGTTCGACGTGTCTCCCCCCATTTGGTGCCCAAGATCGAACGTGTCCTGGCCCGTCTCGACGAAGCGTCAGAGCCTGGCGACATGAACCTGCCGGGTTTTCGGCTGCATCTCTTGAGGGGCGATCTGGCCGATCATTGGGCCGTCAGCGTCTCGGGCAACTGGCGAATTGTTTTTCGCTTTGAAGGCCGCCACGTCACGGATGTCGATCTGGTCGATTACCACTAGGGGAACAGGAGGGCCGAACCATGCCAATGAAGAACCCGCCCCATCCGGGTCTCTCGGTTCGCCATGACTGCCTCGAACCGCTGGGTCTCAGCGTGACGGAGGCAGCGCGCAAGCTCGGTGTCAGCCGCAAGCAGCTCTCGGACATCGTGAACTGCCGCGCCGGCATCTCGCCGGAGATGGCGATTCGCCTCGACAAGGCGTTCGGCGGCGGCGCCGATACGTGGTACCGGCTCCAGTCGACCTGGGAGCTGGCCCAGGCATTGAAGAAGGTGGATCAGATCAAGGTCGAGCGTCTCTCGCCCGCTGCGTGACGCTACATGCCTTTCGGCGCATCGTGCGTAGCGGCGCTTGCGATATGATCAAGCGCCGACGGCACGACCTCTTGGGAGGCTCCCTGCCTTGAGCAATACCTCGTCCACGACCGGCGAAACAGGCTCGCCCGCGCCGGTCGATCTCCCCTTCACGCGCGAGGAATACGCGGCGCGGATCGCCAAGACCCGCCGCGCGATGGACGAGAGGGGGCTCGACCTGATCGTCGTCTCCGACCCCTCGAACATGGCGTGGCTCACCGGCTACGACGGCTGGTCCTTCTACGTGCACCAGTGCGTGCTGCTCTCGCTCGACGGCGATCCCGTGTGGTTCGGGCGCGGCATGGACGCCAACGGGGCGAAGCGCACCGTGTTCATGGGGCACGACGATATCGTCGCCTACGGGGACCACTACGTGATGTCCACCGAGCGCCACCCGATGGAATACCTGAGCGAGGTCATCTCCGGGCGCGGCTGGGGCGGCGCGCGGATCGGCGTCGAGATGGACAACTACTACTTCAGCGCGGCCGCCCACCGCTCGCTGGAAACCCACCTCCGCGATGCGACGCTGCTCGACGCGACGGGCCTCGTGAACTGGCAGCGCATCGTGAAGTCCGAGGCCGAGATTGCCTTCATGAAGAACGCGGCCCGCATTGTGGAGAAGATGCACGCGCGCATCCTGGAGGTGATCGAGCCCGGCATGCGCAAGAACGACCTGGTGGCGGAGATCTACCACGCGGCCATCACCGGGGTGGAGGGAGCGGGCGGCGACTATCCCGCAATCGTGCCGATGCTGCCGACCGGCATCGACGCGTCTGCAGCGCACCTCACCTGGGACGACAAGCCGATGCGGGCGGGCGAGGCGACGTTCTTCGAGATCGCGGGCGTCTACAGGCGCTACCACTGTCCGCTCTGCCGCACGGTCTTCCTGGGCAAGCCGTCGGCCCGCGAGCGCAACGCGGAAGGCGCGCTGCTGGAGGCCATCGAGGCGGGGCTGGAGGCCGCGAGACCAGGAAACCGTTGCGAGGACATCCACCGCGCGTTCGTGGACTCGCTCGCGCGCCATGGCCTGACCAAGGAGAGCCGCTGCGGCTACTCCATCGGGCTCAGCTATCCGCCGGACTGGGGCGAGCGCACGATCAGCCTCCGCCCCGGAGACCGCACCGAGCTTGAGCCCAACATGACCATCCACTTCATGCCCGCGCTCTGGTTCGAGGATTGGGGCCTCGAAATCACCGAGAGCATCCGCATCACCGAGACCGGCGCCGAAACCCTCGCCAACTGGCCCCGCGAGCTACAGGTGAAGGCCTGAGACACGACGCGCCTGCCTGCCGCGGCCCGTTCGGTCGGTCGCTGCCTGCTCTCGCACCGCATGGCACGATGATGGCGCCCCTTGCACCGCACCATGGTGCGGTTGCAGCGGGCGCGGGGATGCGGCTAGTGACATTTGAGGGCACACAGCTGGTGAACCGAGGTATGGTCTTGTCCAAGGGTCTCAAGCGGTCTTCAAGCGGGGACGTCCGGTGGGGGCATTCCCGCTCCGCTTGGAGTTGGCGATTGATCCACTTGAACTCGCGCCTCTCTACGGTCAAGGTGCGTCCGCGAGTTGGTTTCGGGTCCTGGCTTCCCAGACCAAGCGTCGTCGCGAAACTGGCGCCCGCGCATCGGCCAAGAAGTTTGAACATCAGCGCTTACATGTATACTCTTCCGCAACCGAATCGGGGGTAGGATCTGGAGCATGTCCTTCTCTCTCCCGTTTGAGCATCCCACATATGGTCGTAGACCGCTCGCCAATGGATGTGAGGGGCTGACATTGTGCAAGTCGCTTCCCGCAATCTCAGTGGCATAGGCTACCAAACACGCCTTGTTACGCACACCGTGTGCAACAACTAATGGCAAAGGCTGGCCTCACCCATTGTAGGCATCGTTTACGCCGAATTTTGTTGCAGACGAAGATTTCGTCACGTAAGAGAATGAGTGTGACTCGGACATTCGAGTTGCTCGAAGTTCAGCGCAGTAAATCCCCAAGAATACTCTTGCAAGATAAATGACTGCTGAAATTGCCATCTTGAATAAATCAGCTGTTGCTCTAGCGGCTGATAGTGCCGTAACAATAGGTGAGGGAGGGGCAGCAAAAATATACAATACGGTGAATAAAATATTTGAAATTAGCGGTGTGCAGCCGATGGGTATCATGGTTTATGGGAGTCTCAGTTATATGGGTCTTCCCATGGAAGTTTTGGTTAAGAGATATCGGCGCAATTTTGCTAACGATAGGAAGTTTAATAATGTTAGAGAATGTGCAGAGCATTTCGCCAATTATTTGGAAAGCGATGTCCCATATGACCAAAGAAACGAAAGCGAAAATGTTGAGAGGATAATTTTCGTTGCCGTTCAGTCGATATTTCGGAGGATGCAGAACGCCTTTTTCTCTCGTATGATCCAAGTCGGAAAACTATTGCCAAGTAAGGCAAATGGGATTTATCAGGAAGTCGTTGGAGAGGAGATTGACAGATTAACTTCTATTGAAGGAGCGGAATGCTTCACCAGTAGGCAGCTGTCGAGAATTGACAGAAGATATAGCGCCATCGTGGACAAGTGCATTGAGACTGGCTTCCCGGGACCGAGGGTGACAGGGGGAACCCAAGATGCGATTCGGCGTCTAGTCAGACTTGCGTTGCATAGAGCGGAGTTATCTAAGTTCCGTACTGGAATTGTAGTAGCCGGTTTTAGAGAGGACGAAATTTGCCCGACGCTGTGCTCGTTTGAGATGGACGGCATTGTCCACGGGAAGCTGAAGCGATCTAAACTGGATGTAGTAGATATAGACCGCGGAGGTCCAGGAGCCGACATCAGGGCGTTTGCCCAACGGGAAATGGTAGAAAGATTCTTGCAGGGCGTTGATCCTGCCTATGACCAATATGTCCAAAATCGTTTAGAGGACGCGATGAAGGACTTCGCCTCTATAATTTTTCAGGGGCAAGGCCTGTCTGAGGGAGAAGCGCAAAGTAAAGTTGATGATCTTGCTCCTACGATCTCTCGGATGAAAGAGGACTTCTCACAAAGAAGTGACGAACATAAGGAGGGAGAGTTCAAACATAACGTGCTGAACATGGTTCAATTCATGCCGAATCAGGAGCTCGCAATGCTCGCAGAATCGTTAGTTGACTTAACTTCACTTAAGCGTAGAATGTCGGCGGAAAGGGAGACAGTAGGTGGAGAAGTGGATGTGGCTATTATTTCCAAGTCTGAAGGTTTCGTCTGGATAAAGCGAAAGCACTATTTTCCACAAGAACTTAACCCGAGGTTCTTCCGCAGACACTACAAGGCAGAGAGGAGAGGAGCATGAGTGCACCAGCAGAGAGAACGGTTCTCAAGCCAGTGAGGGAATGGCTTGATGGAGATTCGGTTGATCGGGAGATACCGTTTTCTCGTGACTTTGATCCGAAAACAACGGCGGCAGAGGATGCGCGCGAGATCGTTTGGAAGTACGCGGAGGAGATCAAGGAAGTAATATCAAAGTAGATGTTGAGGACCAGCCGGTTCTCATTTGTTGCTCCGGCGTGAAGGTGAGTGGAAGGGGCAGGTAAGACCGTATTCGAGGTGGATAGTGGAGCAAGTTGGCACGCTTGCCAAGCTGGCCTCGGCACGGGCTCCGGAAGGCGCTCCCCCTAAATCTTCCGCTCGTGGCCCGCCCAGAACCGCTCGCGGACCTTGCGCTTCAGCACCTTGCCGACGCCGCTGCGGGGCAGCTCGTCCCAGAACTCCACCGTCTTCGGCGCCTTGTAGGCCGAAAGCTCCCGCTTGCAGAGCGCGATCAGGTCGTCGCCGCTCACCCGCTCGCCCTGCTTCAGCTCCACCACCGCCTTAACCGCCTCGCCCCACTTCTCGTCGGGCACGCCAATCACGGCGCAGTCCTGCACCGCCGGGTGGCTCCAGATCACGCGCTCGATCTCGATCGGGAAGACGTTGAGCCCGCCCGAGATGATCATGTCCTTCTTGCGGTCGACGATGTAGACGAAGCCGTCCTCGTCCTTGTAGCCAATGTCGCCGGTGTGGTGCCAACCGTGGGCCTGGATTTCCGCCGTGGCCTCGGGGTCGGCGAAGTAGCCGAGGGAGACGAAGGTGCCGCGCACCACGATCTCGCCCCATTCGCCGGTGGGCATCAGGTTGCCCGCGTCGTCCATCATCTCGACCTCGACGAAGACCGGCGGCCGGCCGCAGCTCACGAGGCGGTGACGCTTGGCGGGGTCGGCGAGGGCCTCCAGGTGGTCGGCCGGCGTCAGGATGCCGATGGTGCAGGGGCACTCGGCCTGGCCGTAGATCTGGGTCATGCAGGGGCCGAAGAGGTCGATGGCCTCGGCCACCTTGTCCGCCGACATCGGCGCGCCGCCGTAGACGAAGTAATCGAGCGTCGAATAGTCGAACTCGCGCGCCCGGGGGTGCGCGATCATCATGTAGATCATCGTCGGCGGCATGAAGGTGTGGGTCACGCCGTAGCGGTCGATCGCCTCCAGCACCGTGAGCGGATCGGGCTTTTGAATGCAGACCGTGGTGCCGCCGAAGGCCATGGCCGGCCAGGCGAAGACGCCTGCGCCATGCGCCATTGAGGTCGCCACCAGGTGCACCGGCGGCTTCCTGATCGGCAGGTGCGCGTAGACGTTGGCGCACCAGGCCTCCCAGATCAGGTTGGACCACATCGCCCCCTTGGGCAGGCCCGTGGTGCCGCCGGAGGTGAAGTGGCTGATCACCGCGTCGCGCTCGTCCGGCAGCTCCGGCGCCACGTCGCCGTGGCCCGCGATGAAGTCCTCGAAGGAGGGCGCGTCCGCCCCCTCGCTGTCGAGGCAGACCAGGTGCCGGAGCTTCGGGCACCGGGCGCGGATCTGCGCGATCACGGGCTCGAAGCTCGAATGGTAGAAGAGCCACGCGGCCTCGCGCTGGTCGATGACGTAGGCGTTCTCGTCGGCCGATGCGAGCGCCGCGAGCCCGACCCAGACGCCGCCGGCGCGCGCCGCCCCGATCCAGGCCTCGAAGGCGCGGCTTGCGTTGGGGCTCAGGATCGCGACCCGGTCGCCGGCCGCGAGCCCGCCCGCGATCAGTGCGTTCGCCGTGCGGTGGCTGCGCTGGGCGACTTCGCGGTAGCTAAGCGCGCCGGTGCCGTCGATGAGGCAGGCGCGATCCGGATGGTAGCGATGGCCACGCTCGAAGTAGTCGATCAGCCTCATGCAGCGCCCCTCGGCCAGCCCCTTCCACGCGCCCCCTACCGCAGCGCGCGCCGCCACGCTCTACGCGGAATTGACTCGGATTTCAAACAAGTGTTTGCTCGGCAGCACTCGGCCCGCGCCGGCCGCCGCAATCGGAGAGACCCAAGCTTTCGCTGCCCAAGCAGGAGCTCAAGGGGCACTTCACCATGCTGCCGATGGACGAGGTCCATTTCGGCTCCGGCAGCCTCGACAATCTCTCGGCCGAGCTGGAGAAGCAGGGTGTCAACCGGGCCGTCATCGTCACCGGCAACACCTTGGCAAAGAACACGAATCTGGTGGACAAGGTGGCCGCCACTGCCGGCAACAAGTGCGCGGGCGTCTTCCACGAGACCTCGCAGCACGTGCCGCGCCGCACCGTCATCGCTGCCGCCGAGTATGCGCGCGAGCGCGACGCGGATGCGCTGATCAGCTTCGGCGGCGGCACGCCCAACGACACCGCCAAGGCGACCCTGATCTGCCTCGCCGAGGGGATCACCGAGCCCTCAGGGCTCGACGCCTACATGATCAAGTTCACGTATCCGGACAAGGTGGAAATTCCCTCGCTTACCAACGACCCGATCCCGATGTTCGCGATCCCGACCACGCTGTCCGCGGGCGAGTTCACCTATTTCGTCGGCGTCACCGACGAGGAGCGCAAGGTCAAGGACCTTTACGTCGACCGGCGGATCACGGCGAAGGCGGTCATCCTCGACCCCGAGCTCACCATGGAGACGCCGGAGCGGCTCTGGCTCGGCACCGGCATGCGCGCAGTCGATCACTGCATCGAGGCGATGTGCTCCAGTACCAGCCAGCCCTTCATCGACGCATTGGCCTACCGCGCGCTCAACATGCTGGTGCGCTACCTGCGCGAGACCAGGGCGGACCCCGGCGATGCGGCGGCGCGCGCGCAGTGCATGGTGGCGGCCTGGATGTCGGTCTGCGGCCTCGCCAACGTGACGCTGGGCCTGAGCCACGGCATCGGCCACCAGCTGGGTGCCCGCTGCAACGTGCCCCACGGCGAGACCTCGGCGGTGATGATGCCGCACGTCATGGCCTTCAACCGGGAGACCACCGCGACCCGCCAGGCCTGGGCGGCGGAGGCGATGGGCGTGGACATCGCCGGCATGAGCGAGGAGGAGGCCGCCACCGCCGCAGCCGACGAGGTGGCCAGGCTGGTGAAGGACGACATGGACCTGCCGTGGCGGCTCCGCGACGTGGGCGTCACCCACGAGGACTTCCCCGGCATCGCGGCCGATGCGCTGGAGGACATCATCGTCGCCGGCAATCCGCGCCAGGTAACGTCCGAGGACGAGGTCATCGACCTCTTGCACAAGGCCTGGTAGCGCAGGCTTGCTTCCGGGCTAGGGGAGACACCCATGGGCTATCGCATTGCCGTCGATACCGGCGGCACGTTCACCGATGTCGTGGTCGCCGACGAGGCGGGCCGGCTCACCGTCGGCAAGGCGCTGACCACGGTCGAGCGCACCTTCGAGGGCTTCAGCGGCGCGCTCGCCAACGCGGGCGACATCGCCGGCGTCCCTTATGAGCGCCTGCTGGCCGAGACCGAGATGCTGATCTACGGCACCACGCGCTCCACCAACTCGATCATCGAGAGCAAGGTCGCGAAGACGGCGCTGCTCACCACCGAAGGCTTCCCGGACACGCTGCTCTACCGCCACGGCGGCAAGCGCGAGCCGCTCAACCTCGCGATGGAGTTCCCGCCGCCTTACATCCCGCGCCGGCTCACCTTCGAGATCCCGGAGCGGATTAACGCCGAGGGCGGTGTCGAACAGGAACTCGACGAAGCCGCCGCGCGGGCGATCATCGAGAGCCTGCCGCGCAAGCGCATCGATGCGGTCGCGGTCGCCTTGCTCTGGTCCATCGTCAACCCCGATCACGAGCTTCGCATCGGTGCGCTGATCGCCGAGATCATGCCGGGCGTGCCCTACACCCTCTCGCACCAGCTCAACCCGATTATCCGCGAGTTTCCCCGCACGTCGTCCACCGCCATCGACGCCTCGCTCAAGCCCTTGATGCAGAGCCATCTGGCCGAGTTCGAGAGCGACCTGCGCGCCGCCGGCTGCGAGGGCGAGGTGCTGATCAGCACGTCGTCGGGCGGCGTGATGCACGTGGACGACGTGGTGGCGAAGCCGATCTACACTGTGAAGTCCGGCCCCGCGATGGGCCCGCTCGCGGGCATCGCTTACGCCGGCGCCGAGGACCAGGGCGACGACGTCATCATCGTCGACACCGGCGGCACCACCTTCGACGTGAGCCTGGTCCGCAGCGGCCAGGTCAAGTACACCCGCGACACGTGGCTGCTCGGCGAGTGGATCGGCCACAACCTCGGCCTCTCGTCAGTGGACGTGCGGAGCGTCGGCGCGGGCGGCGGCTCGATCGCCTGGATCGACGCCGGCGGGCTGCTGCGCGTCGGCCCGCAGAGCGCGGGCGCGCGCCCCGGCCCGGCCTGCTACGGCCAGGGTGGCGAGGAGCCCACCGTCACCGATGCCGCCGTGGTGCTCGGCTACATCGACCCCGACTACTTCCTCGGCGGGCGCATGAGCCTCGACGTTACCGCAGCGGCCACGGCGATCGAGCAGGTCGCAGGCCCCCTCAAGCTCTCCGCCGACGAGGCCGCCTCGGCGGTGCTCACGCTTGCCGGCGAGCAGATGATCAAGGCGATCCAGGAGATCACGGTGCAGGACGGGGTGAACCCCGGCGAGAGCATCATCGTCGCCGGCGGCGGCGCCGCCGGGCTCAACATCATCCCCATCGCCCAGGCTCTCGGCTGCCGCCGGGTGCTGCTGCCGCGCACGGCCGGCGCGCTCAGCGCCTGCGGCGGGCAGTTCTCCAACATCGTCACCGAGTTCAGCGCGAGCCGGTACGCGCACTCCAATACCTTCGACTTCGAGGGCGTCAGCGCGACCCTCTCCGGCATCGCGGCGCGCATGGACGAGTTCGAGGAGAAGCTGCGCGGCCGCAGCATCGAGCGCTTCGGCCGCGAGTACTTCGTCGAGGCCCGCTACATCAACCAGCAGTGGGAGATGGAAATCCCCATGCCCATGGACCGCTTCGAGAGCGAGGCGGACGTGGAGCGGCTGGTGGAGACCTTCCACGATGTCCACTTCCGCCGCTACGCGGTTAAGGAGGAAGGCGGCGCCATCGAGTGCATCAACTGGAAGGGGCGGATCACGGCGTTCCTCGACAAGCCGTCGTTCCCGGCCGAGCCGATGACGGAGGCTGCGTTGCCCAAGCCCCGCCGCAACACGCGCGCCTACTTCGGCGAAGCCGGAGCCTTGGACACGCCCTTCCATCTCGGCGATGATTTGCTGCCCGGCATGGTGCTGAAGGGGCCGGCCATCGTCGAGGAGCCCACGACCACGATCGTCGTCTATCCGGGCTCGTCGGCGACCGTGACCGCCGGACGGAACTACCTGCTGGAGACCGGCGCCGCCGGCGCCTGAGGGAGGAAGCGATGGCACAAGCACTCGCGGACGCTGGGCGGGAGAACCGCATCAACCCGGTTCTGCTGCCGGTGATGGCGAACCGCATGGACGCGGTCTGCCGAGAGATGACCAACACCATGCTGCTGGCGGCGCGCTCGTCCGTCATCGGCATGGCGCGCGACTTCTCGTGCGCGGTCATCACGTCGGACAACCAGGTGCTGGCCGTGGCCGAGGGCTTCCCCATCCACGTCTGGGGCACAAACATCCAGACCAAGTCGATGCAGGACCTGCATCCCGACTATGCCGAGGGCGATGCCTTCCTCCACAACGACCCCTACCTCGGCAACACCCACCCGGCCGACCACACCATCCTGGTGCCGGTGTTCCACGAGGGCGAGCACTTCTTCACCGTCGCGGTGAAGGCGCATCAGGCCGATGTCGGCAACAGCCTGCCCACCACCTACATGGCGCAGGCGGCAGACGTCTATCAGGAAGGCGCGCTGATCTTCCCCTGCGTCCAGGTGCAGCGCGACTTCCGCGATATCGACGACATCATCCGCATGTGCGAGCGGCGCATCCGCGTGCCCGAGCAGTGGTACGGCGATTACCTCGCCGCCGTGGGCGCGGCCCGCATCGGCGAGCGCTCGCTCAAGGCCTTCATCGCCAAGTACGGCGCCCACACGGTGCGCCACTTCACCGAGGAATGGTTCGACTATTCCGAGCGCCGCTGCATCGAGGCGATCCGCGCGCTGCCCAAGGGCAAGCTCAAGGGCGCGCAGGCGCACGATCCGGTCGAGCCCTGGGTGCCGGACGGCATCCCCATCAACGTCACCATCGACATCGACCCCGACGCGGCCAAGGTGACGGTGGACCTGCGCGACAACATCGATTGCATCGACGCGGGCCTCAACCTCACCGAAACCACGTCCACCATGGCGGCGGTGCAGGGGGTGCTCACCTGCCTGGGCGAGGACTTGCCGCCCAACTCCGGCACCATGCGCCGCATCGAGGTGCTGCTGCGCGAGAACTGCGCGGTGGGCATTCCGCGCTTCCCGCATAGCTGCTCGGTCGCCACCACCAACCTCACCGACGTGATCGTGAATGTGACTCAGTCCGCTTTCGCCGAGCTTGGCGACGGCCAGGGCTTTGCGCACGGCAACTACTGCAACTCGGCCGCTGCGGGCGTTGCCTCCGGCACCGACTGGCGGCGGGACGGCGAGCGCTACATCAACCAGATGTTCATGATGGGCGGCGGCGGCGGCGCGTCGGCCGAGAACGACGGCATGCACTACCTCTTCGTGCCGGTGGCGGCCGGCCTGCTCTACCGCGACAGCATCGAGATCAACGAGCAGCGCTTCCCCGTACTCATCGACAAGATGCACGTGGTCACCGATTCCATGGGCCACGGGCGCAGGCGCGGCGGGCCCGCGACCGAGGTGATCATGGGGCCGCGCAACGACCCGATGCGCATCCTCCACGTCTGCAACGGGCTCGAGAGCGCGCCCAAGGGCGTGCGCGGCGGCACCGGCTCCCAGCTCGGCGGCAATGCCAAGATCGAGCGGGACGGCTCCGAGCACCCCTATCCGGCGGTCATGGTGTGCGACCTGGAAGGCGGCGAGCGGCTGCGCGCGCGGGATCAGGGCGGCGGCGGCTACGGCAGCCCGCTGGAGCGCGAGACCCATCGCGTGCTCAACGACGTGGCCGAGCGCTATATCACCGTGGAGACGGCACGCGAGACCTATGGGGTCGCCGTCACCGGCAACGTGGAGGATGACTCCCTCGCCGTGGACGAGTCCGCCACCGCCCAGCTCCGGTCCTCGATGAACGGCGGCGGCGCCCCGGCCTAGGGGCTCAAGCGGCACCGCCAGCCGCGTCGCGGGGGCACCCGTGCCGATCACCCTTCCCGGCAAGGCGGCGATCGTCACCGGCGCCGGCCGCGGCATCGGCAAGGCGGTGGCCGAGGTCTTCGCCCGCGAGGGCGCGCGCGTGCTCGTGGTGAACCGCAGCCCGGAGGCCGGCCAGAGCACCACCGACGCCATCGTGGCCGAGGGCCTGGAGGCCTCGTTCCTCCAGGCCGACGTGCGCAGCAAGGCGGACATGGAGCGCATGGCCCAGGTCTGCATCGAGCGCTACGGCCGCATCGACATTCTCTGCCTCAATGCCGGCATCTACCCCAACGCGCTCATCGCCGACATGACCGAGGCGATGTGGGACGACGTGATGGACACCAACCTCAAGGGTGTGTTCTTCGCGGTCCAGGCCTGCCTGCCGCAGATGAAGAGCCAGCGGGCCGGGCGCCTGCTCGTCGTCTCGTCGATCACCGGCCCCCGCGTCGGCCTACCGGACGTGAGCTGCTACATGGCGTCGAAGGGCGGCGTGAACGCCTTCGTGCGCGGTGCTGCGCTGGAGCTCGCACCCTTCGGCATCACCGCCAACACGGTCTCACCGGGCTCGATCCTGACCGAGGGCATCGCCCAAGCGCGCGGTGACGAGGCGGTGGCAGAGTTCAGCCGGGTGATCCCCGCCGGCCACCTGGGCGACCCGGAGGACGTGGCCTACGCGCTGGTGTACCTCGCCTCCGACCAGGCCCGCTTCGTCACCGGCCACGACATCGTGCTCGACGGCGGCCAGATCCTGCCGGAGAGGCCGCTCGGCGTCTGAGCGCGGATCAGCGGGCGCTGCCCGGACCGCGCGGATCAAAGCGCGGCGAGAGCGTCCTCCCTGGAAGGGTGGACAGGGATCAGCTGATCCATGCCGCTGAGCTTAATCACCTTCGCGATGGGTTTCGGCGGCGAGCACACCGCGAACCCCGCATCGCGCTTCTCGAGCTCGGACGCGGTCATGAAGACGACGCGAAGCCCCGCGCTACCGAGATACTCGAGTTTTTCGAAGTCCATGACGACCGCCCGATCATCGTCCCCGGTCTCGGCTCTGACATCCCTCAGGAAGCCCGCGGCGCTAGCCGCTTCCAGCCGCCCGCTCGCGGAGACGAACAGCACACCGTCACGACGCTCGAATGTCACTTCCACCACAGCTGCCCCCTGTCTGGTCAGCGTTGAGCGCTATCCGTCCTCATAGCGCGAGACGCGCGGTCCGTCCAATTGTGTGCACCGATCGGGTGTACGTCGGGATTGTGAGATTTGAACGAAGTGTGTGGTCTTCGGTCGTTTTCGGGTATTGTTCTGACAGTGTATTTTGCTGTCAGCACGGAGGCCCCGATGACACCGCTCCCCGAGTTGTCCGAACTCGGCC
>JAJDUK010000106.1 GCA_022826665.1 Alphaproteobacteria bacterium
TTCACCGGCAGCCCGCATGTCGGGCTGGGGCTCGCGACGGCTGCGCGCGACTACACGCTCGGCTGGCGGCTCTCGCCGGCGGCCAACGCCAACGCGCCGGACCTCTCCTTCGGGGTGAAGGCGACGCGGCGGGAGAGCGACACGGCAGTGCCGGAGCACACCGTGGGGTTCGAAGCCATCGCGCGGTGGTAAGGCATGGCGTTCGGCGATGGCGCGGCAGGTAAGCGGATGGGACGCGGTGCGGGCCTGGCGCTTCATCCGGGCGAGCAGGACGTATCGCGACGCATACGCGAGGCGCCGTCCGATGCCCGGCCTGCCGGAGCGGGCGCCGTTTCCGGTGCGTCTCCAGACGGCGGTGGATGCCGCCGCGCTCAGGTTCGGCATGCTCGCCTGGGAAGACCCTCACGCGGAGCTTCCGCTCGCGCCGTTCTGGGCAGAGGCCGGGGTGGTCGAGGGCCGGGTGGCGCGGGATATGCCGCCGCTGGTCCGGCTCGCCGCAGACGGCGGGGCGACGCTCACGGGTCTGCGGCTCGCCGACGGCGCTCTGATGCTGAGGATCGAACGGGAGGGCCGGTCGGTCCAGGTCCGGCTTCCGCCCGGCGCCGACTTCCCCGGGGACGGCGGGTTGCGTCTCGTCCTGGTTCGGGAGGTGGCGACCATCGAGGATGTCTGGCTCGGCGCCCCGCTCCCTCGGCCGGGGCGGGCGCGCGGGACCGCGAGCTCGTGCTGGCGCTGGAGGGCGAGGCCGAAGGGCTCACGCAGCGCCAGATCGCGGTGCGGCTCTGGGGCCCGGAGCGGGTCGAGGAGGACTATTACGCCGATGGCTGGATGCACTCGCGCGTCAAGCGCCGCCGTTCGCGCGCGAAGGCGATCCTGAAACAGTATCGCGACATGGCGGTGGGCCGGTGACGATGGGCCTGCTGTTGCGACGGGTCACGCTGCCTTCAGGTCGAGATGCACCTCGGGCTGGATCCATGTCGGGACCACCCGGGGGCGCGGTCGCTACGACCGGGACAAGCTCTACGACAAGCCCCGCAAGGATGTCTGGCTCCGGCCGCTGAGAAGGGATTGGCAACGCGCGCTCAGCCGCTAGAATCCCTCCAGGCCGAAATCGGGTCGGGTGAGCATGCCAACAAGCGGATAATCATCTCCACAGATTTCGAAGGAGCGCCGATCACCGGCGTTCCGTCATCCCCCGGGACCCGAACGGTTACCCCCGGGGTAAGCCTTCGGGTCCCGGGGGATTGAAGGTGCCCGGCGACGATCGCTGCGCCGCTCCATGAAGCTGATTATCCGCTTGTTGGCACGCTTGCACCGACCTGATTTTCGGGATCATCATCCTCGCCGAATCGCGGATGCGCAAGGGGGCTGGTAACTATTCCGGACATGCGCTACGGTCTCGCGCATGGCGGTTCTCGACGAGGATTTCTGCACCGACCTGACGGCGGCGGAGGGCGACGACGCCCTGTGGCCGCTTCCCGTCGTGGTGCCTGCGCGCGAGCCGCTCGACTGGGCGTCTCTGCTCGAAGAGGCAGAGACGCGCATCAAGGAGGAACAGGCGCGCGTGCGTGTGGCGGAGTTGCGCCGCGAGGAATTGCGCCGGTCGGAGGCCGACGCCCGGGCAATTGCGAACACGCTGACGCGGCAGCTCGACGTCTTCCGATTCAAGCTCAAGACGGCTACGGCGAAGACCGCGTCGCGGGCCACGTCGGCGTTGGAGCGCAGGGTCAAGGCCCAGGACGCCGAGATCGCCGATCTTCAACTCACGTTGCGCAGGTCTCACGAGCGCCGGGAGCGGATCGAGACGGACCACCAGAACGAGATCAACTGGCTGAAGCAGGACATGGACCGGGAGCGCTCGCGGGTCGCGAAGGTGTACCGCGAGGGCAAACGCGTGGCCGGGGCGCTGCGCAACCAGTTCGACCGGCAGATCGCGGCGGCCAGGCGCCGGGTGGAAGCCCGGGAGGGCACGATCGCGTGGCTGCGCGAACGCAACGACCGGATGCGGGCGGCGATCGTGCGGGCCACGGCGCTGATCGCGTCGCTGCGGGAGAAGAACGCCGGGCTGCGCGCCGAGGTGCGGGATCTGACGGCGGAGAACGCGGCGCTGACCTCGCAGGTCGAGACGCTGCAAGCCCAGCTCGACAAGCTGCGCTCGACCCGGAGCGTCCTGTCGAAGGCGCTTTACGGCAGCAGGAGCGAGCGGCAGAAGAAGCCGGGCACCGGGCGCAAGCGCGGCCAGCAGCGCGGCGCCGCCGGGCACGGCCGCACCCGGCGCCCCGGCCTCGGGAAGAAGAAGGAAACGCGCGAACCGCCGGAGGAAGCGCGCGTGTGTCCGCGCTGCGGCAAGCCCTATGTCGCCAACGGCGAGCGCTGCACCACGCTGTTCGAGATCGATGTCGAGGCTTACGAGAACACCGTCGTCCGGCCGCGCTACCGCCGGACATGCGACTGCGCCTCCGCGCCGCGCGAGGTGACCGCGCCGCCGGTGTTAGCGACGGTGAGGAAGTGCATTTATTTGCTGAAGTCCGACGTCTGGGGTCTTCGGATTGGGAGCAGCCGGTCCTGATGTAGTGGTGCAGTTCATCGGATCTGTCGGTCATCGGTTTCGAGGGTTTCGCCGGCGCGTTCGCGCATGAGCATGTCGTTCCAGTCCTGTCCATCGAGAGCCGGGCGCAGCCGGACGGTTCTGGTGTCCTTTTCGATCAGGCGCAGCGCGGCGTGATCGCCGTTTCGGGTGGCGTCGCAGGCACAGAAGATGCGCCGAGGGTTCCAGGCTTCGATCCATTTGGGGATTGTGGTGGTGACAGCGCCGGTGGAGACGACGGCGCATCCGCCGTGTATTGCCGGGCCGAGGTGGAGGGAGAGGATCGAGAGGACGTCGAGGGCATTGCCGGCAAGGATGACGGAGGCTGGCCAGTCGGGCTCCCAGGACATCCAGAAGCCGCCGGCGGCGGCCGGTTCCCGGGCCGTGGCGGCGGTGACGGTTTCGATGCCGGTCGCCTGGCCGGCGGCGTTTCGGCGGATGAACACGGGGTTGCCGTGACGGTCGGCATGGACCAGGCCGAGGTCCCGGCACAG
>JAJDUK010000001.1 GCA_022826665.1 Alphaproteobacteria bacterium
GTCGCCAAGACGACCTTCCAGCGCCGGGCCCTCACCGACCTCTTCGAACCACCGCCTGACACACCGCAAGCCCATGACCAACTCCAAATCCCCTTCGCCAAAATCTAAACCGGACAGCAATGGGTCAAGCCCGGCCATGACGTAGGAGGGGCACCTCGTCGACGAGGTCAAACGTCTCGATTGGGGCACTATGGCTTAGCCCGCTGCGGCCTGGGGCTCCTGCTCCTCGCCCTGCTGCAGCGCGAAGATCGAGGTGTAGCCGCCCGACCAGTCCGGCGGCAGAAGGCAGGGCCTCGGGTCGAAGTGGATCCAGCGCGGGCGCTCGCCCCGCACCAGCTCCCCGTTATGGGTCGAGGGGTAATTGTAAGCCGTCACCGGCAGCGCGTCGGCGGACGAGAAGGCGTTGAGCAGCAGCGGCCGCGAGCGCGCCGGGTGGGCGTTGGGCTTGGAGCCGTGGATCATGCGGCAGTGGTGCACCGTCACCGAGCCCGCCGGGCCCTGGAGATAGACCGCCTTCTCCACCGGCACCCGCAGGAGGTCCTGCTCGCTGATGGCACCGGCCCAGCAGTCGTTCCCGTCATAGAGGTCGAACAGCTCGCCCTCGTGCGCGCCGGGGATCACGCCCATGGGCCCCATGGTCTCGTCCACGTCCTCCAGATAGACGCCGATGGTGAGCACGCTGTAGTTGGTGTGGGGCCAGTACTGGATGTCCTGGTGCCACTTCACTTCCTCGCCGCCGCCCGACCATTTGAAGTTGAGCTTGGAGTGGTGGAACATCACGTTGGGCCCGAGCAGGTCCTCGGCCAGGTCGGTGATGCAGGAACGGCTTGCGAAGCGCCAGTAATCGGGGTGCTGCGCCACCGGCTGGTTGAGGCGCCTGAGCCGAGGCGCTGTCGCGCAATGATCGGATTCCAGGTCGAACCTGTCGTCCGAGACGGCCCGGCTCCGGCTCTCGTCGATAAAGTGCTCGCTCAAGTCCCGCAGCGTGGCGAGCCAGTCCTCCGGCACGAAGCGTTCCAGCAGCAGGTAGCCGTCACGGAAGTACGCCTCCCGCTGCGCATCGGTCAGCACCTTTGGAGAATGGGCGAGCACCTGCTCCGGGGTCATGGCGGCGCCTCTCGTCCGAATGAGCCGTGCCGCCATGGTGTCACGAGCCGGCATTCCCCGCCAGTCGCGGTTTGCACGGTGCTGCCATCACGCGGCGGAATGGAACGAACGAGCCAGTTAATCCGGGACTTTCACTCATGCGGCAGCCCCCGTGCACGTGCGTCCCTAGTCCTTCGTCTTCGGCAGGCTCGACAGTGCAAGGACCGCCTGCGTCACCTCGAATTGCCGCGATCCCCCGAGCTTGGCGAATATGTGCTTGAGGTGCGTGCGCACGGTGCTGTATCCGCGACCGGTTCCCGCAGCAATCTGGTGCAGGGTCTGGCCCTGGGCGAGCATCACCGCAATCTCGGTCTCCGTCGGCGTGAGCCCCAGCATCGCCTCGACCAGATCCGGCTCGATGCGCGCCCGGCTGACCGGGTCGACGATCAGCACGAGCGCGGCCACGCGCCGGGAGCGATGGTCCGCGTCCCGGCTCGACACCGGCTTTACGTGCAGCGCCAACCTCGGCAGCGGCGATTGTCGCCTCAACAGCATCGAGCCGCTCACGCCCTGTTCGAGACGGTGCGGCAACGCCCCGGCCAGCAGCTCCTGGAGCCTTTCGTCGTCGTCCGGCCAGGTGGCGTGCAACTCTTCGTCCGCGTCGGACAGCCCGTCGTTTCGGCGGAGCAGGTCCCGCGCGCCGTCGTTGGTCTCCACGATCCGCCCGCGCCGGTCGAGCTGGACGACCCCGGTGCGGGTGTTGGTGAGGAGTTCGGTGACCGACGCGCCGAGTGCGCCCGCATCCACCAGTGCGGAGCGTACCCGAACGTACTGGCGCAGGTGGGGAAGAACCCGCGCGACCATGTCGAGCCCGGACGCGGCCCAGCCGCTCGAGTCGATCGGATTTCCCACTCCCCAGAGGATGCGTGAACCGCCGGGACCGTCCAGGCGCACGTTCAGGCCGTTCTCGTACTCGAAACGCGGCGCCGCCTCGTTGTAGGCGATCGACGTCCTGCGCTCCTCTTCGTTGAACAGATTGGCAAAGTGAACGATTTTGCTGTCCGGGAGCTGCCTCCATCGCGGGAGGCTTTCGTCCACGGCGTAGTAGGTCCGAAGGTACTCTTCTAGCCATGGTGCGCGATCTTCCCCGCGAAGGTAGGTCTTTGCGAAGAAGAACCGGATGTCGTCCGCGGGGAACCCGTCCTCGAACGTCAGAAAGTTACCCCTCGCCCCGCAGGCCTCCTCGATGAGCGCGGAGGCGTGCGGCCAGTGGGCGTCGTCGAGCATGGCCTCGTTGAGTGAGTCCACGATCCGTTCGAATGCATCGGGCTCGCGCATTTTACCCGCACGCTATCGATATCGTCGTTTCGATCGGCCCCGTCCGGTTCTGCTCCGATGCCGCCCCCGGCGCCCGTGCGGCCCTGCGGCGACGGTGCCACTCATGGCGGATACGCAAGGGCTGCGGACGTGATTCGCGACGCAACGTCGTTCACCGTCACTCGTCAACTGCAGTAACCCAACTGTAGTAGGCAGAATTGGTCGCGCAATCCACCAAATGGGGGATGCCGCGCGCTCCTCCTCGCTGCGGCAGGCTGTCCCGCCGCGCGACGATCCACCTGCGCTCCGGCTGTTGATGGCGGCGGAACAGCGCTCTACGCGGAGCGGCCAGACGGCCCCGAAAGGCCCGTCTGGCGGCTTCCGACGTCGAAGCGGTGCAGGGTATGCGCGCCCGGATTAGAACGGCGCCCGAAGGGCATACCTACTCATAAGTTTTTTTGCCAATCTCCCTCAAACGGGGGACGCACAAACGCGCCCGACTCGCCTAACCTTCTCGCAAAGTGGGAGGGAAACGCGGTCGGAGAGGAGGCACGTCGTGCACCGCTATAGCAGCGTGTTTGTTCCTCTTGATTCTTTCGGCGCGGGCAAGAGCGGCCCGGCCCGGCCCGGCCCGGCCCGCGGAGTCCTTCCGGGGCTGCGCGCGGACACTGCTCCGGCGCGGCGGTGTGCGCGCTCGCACGCCGGGGCTTCTGCGCCGCAGCCGGAATTCTGCTGGCCTTCGCCGCGCTCTGCGCGGTGTCCATACAGGCGGAGGCGCAGAGCACGGTCCTTGTATCCAATACCGGGCGAGCAGATAACGGCTCCCGCGATCCCGGCTCTAATGACTATGCCCAGCCCTTCCGAACGGGGAGCAATACCGATGGGTACACGCTCGACAGCATCGTGCTGGACTTCAACAGCGCGCCTTCCAGCAACAGATTGACCATCACGGTACGCGAGCACGACTCTGGCGACCCGAGCGGAACGGTGCTGTACACGCTGACGAACCCCGCATCGTTTTCGAGCGGGCTGAACGAATTCTCCGCACCGTCGGATGCCTCCCTCGACGCAAACACCACCTATTGGGTGGTGGCGAGCTACTTCTTCAGCACCGGAGGCCCGACTTGGTGGAGAACGTTGCTGAGCACCGGCATCGACCCGGGCAACGCGGCCGGTTGGCGCATTAACCAGAGATACAAGCAAGCTAACAGGGGCACCTCGTCTTGGTCGGCAGGAGGAGGAGCGCGCGCGTTCCAGATGCAGGTCAAGGGCAGGGCCAAAACATCCGTCACAGCGATGCTCGGGTCGCCCGAGTTCTACGTCCAGGAGCACGCGGACTACTACGCGGACCTGACCTACAGGTTCGACCTCACGCTTACCGAGGCGGTGAGCACCCCGCACCACGAGATGCGCGATCACGCCTTCGAGGTGACGAACGGGCGGATGGTCAAGGCGAAGCGCATCGGCGGAGACAGCGCCCACTGGCGCATGACGGTGCTCCCCATCGAGGCTCGGGAGCCCGTCACCGTCCGGCTGCGGGGCAACCGGCCCTGCAGTGCGCGGGGCGCGCTGTGCACCGGGGGCGGGGGCCGGATCACCAATTCGCCGGAGCTGACCCTGCACTACGAAACCCTCACGATGAACACCGCCATGCTGCCGAGCGTCTCGATCGAGAACACGACGGCGAGAGAGAACGACGCGTATCTGGCCTTCGACGTGCGCCTGTCGAAGCCGGCGAAACAGACCATCGCGGTCGACTTCGAGACCGTGTCTGGCGGCACCGCCACCGAGGGCGCGGACTACTGGAGGTCACGCCACAGAATCCTCTTCCGGCCGGGGGAGAGCGAGAAGCCGGCCGCCGTCGAGCTGATTGCGGATACCGTGAGCGACGACGGCGAGACGGTGTTGGGCGAAATCAGCAACGCGCGGGTCATCGCGGCAGCGGGGCCCGAGTTCGGAGGCGTGACGATCACGGATGCGCAGGCGACGGGCACCATCAACGCGGCCGCGACCACGATGACGGCGGTGCCGGACGTGGACATCCGAATCCTCGATACCACCGGGAACGAGGGCGACGGCGGGATGGACTTCCCGGTGCGGCTCTCGCGGAGGCTGTCCGACTACGTCTGCTACGACTTCGAGACCCTGACCACGGGCACGGCGGTCCTGGGGGACGACTACCTCGCACGCCCGAAGTCGACGCAGTGGATGTGGCCCAGGACCACCGAGCAGGAACAGTTCGTGTGGATTGTGGACGACAACGTCAACGACAACGGCGAGACGGTGAAGGTGAAGATCAGCAACGCGCGGCTGTGCAACGACGCGTCGCGGACGATCACTATCGCCAGAGGGGAGGCGACGGGGACCATCTACAACTCCGATCCGCTGCCGCAGGAATGGATTGCGCGCTTCGGGCGGACGGTGGCGGACCAGGTGATCGATGCGGTGGAGGGGCGGATGACGGCCTCCCCCGCTCCTGGGGTCGAGGTGAGCGTCGCCGGGGAGCGGATCGGCGGCGGCGCGGCGGCGGCGGACGAGGTGGATGCGCGCAAGGCGGAGTCGCGGCTCGCGGCGCTGTCGGCGTGGTTCCGGGGCGAGGAGGAGCGGGAGAGCGCGCACGGGTTCCAGTCGCGCGCGGTGACGGGCCGGGAGATCCTGACCGGCACGTCGTTCGCGTTCACCGAGGGCTCGGCGGAGCGCGGATTCGGCGCCCTGTGGGGCCGAGGCGCGGTCTCCAGCTTCGACGGGCGCGAGGGCGCGCTCACGCTCGACGGCGAGGTCGAGAGCGCGATGCTGGGCGCCGACTGGTCCCTGGGCCGGTGGATGGCGGGCCTTGCGCTCGCGCATTCCCGCGGCGAGGGCGGCTACCGCTCGGCGCAGGGCGGTGGCGAGGTCTCGTCCACGCTCACCGGCGTCTATCCCTACGGGCGCTACGACGTGAGCGACGTGCTCTCGCTCTGGGGCGTGGTGGGTCTGGGCCGGGGCTCGCTCACGCTGACGCAGGAGGGGGCGGACCCGATCGAGACGGACATGGACCTCACCATGGCGGCGCTCGGCGGTCGCGGGGTTCTGGTGGCGGCGCCGGCCGACGGCGGCCTGGAGCTCGCGGCGACCTCGGATGCCGTGCTGGTTCGGACCTCGTCGGACGAGGTGCGCGGCAGCACGGGCAACCTTTCTGCTGCGGAGGCTGACGTGACGCGGCTGCGGCTGGGCCTTGAGGGCACCTGGTACGGGCTCGGGTCGATCGTGCCCTCCTTCGACATCGGCGTGCGCCAGGACAAGGGCGATGCGGAGACAGGCTTCGGGGCGGACATCGGCGCGGGCCTCGCCTGGAGCGACCCGGCGAGCGGCATCGAGGCAGCGGTGAACGTCAGGGGCCTGCTGACTCATGACGACGGCGACTTCAAGGAACGGGGCTTCGCGGGCTCGCTCGCCTGGGATTCGGACCCGGAGTCCGATCTGGGTCCGTCGCTGACGATCAGCCAGACGGTGGGCGGAGCAGCGACGGGCGGGCTTGAATCGCTGCTCCGGCCGAACAGCGCTGAAGCGCTGCTTGGCGCCGACGACGAGGGCGACGATCTGCGCAGCCGCCGCCTGGAGGCGCGGCTCGGCTACGGCTGGCCGTCGTTCGGCGGGCGCTACACGACGACGCCAGCGCTCGGCTTCGGGCTCACGGAGGCGGAGCGTGAAGTGAGCCACAGCTGGCGGCTGGCCGAGACGCGGCGCACGGGCCTCGTCTTCGGCCTCGACCTGGAGGCGTCCCGCCGCGAGAGCGTGCGCGGAGACGTCGGGCCTGCGCACCGGGTCCTGTTCGGCCTCGGCTGGCAGCTGGAAGGCCTGCGCAGAGACGGTGCGTCCTTCGGGCTCCGTCTGGAGACCGCGCGCGGCGACACCGCCAACGACAACGTCCGGCCCGAGACCGTGATCGGCATCCGGCTGACGACGACGTGGTAGAGGGCGGCTGCAGGGCAAGACGCTCAGCCATTCCGGTGCTCGCGAGCCCCAATTACTGGGGGAGCGGGCGCCCGGATTAGAACGGCGCCCGAGGGGCATGTCTGCCCAGAACTTTATTTGCCGATCTCCCTCAAACGAGGGACATACAAACGTGCCCGACTCGCCTAACCTCCTCGCACAAAATACGAAACGCGGTCGGGGAGGATATGCGTCGTGCACCGTTACAGTCGCAGCGAGTCTGTTCCCTTCGATTCATTCGGCGCGGGCGAGGACGGTGCAGGGCACGACACGGCGGCCGCCGCGGCGGTAAACGGGCAGCCAGCGCCGGCGCCCCGCGGCGACCGGTATGGCGTACTGCGCCTCGCTGCCGCGTTGGTGCTCGCGTGCGTGGCGCTCCTGGCGATACCCATGGCGGCCCACAGCGGGCCCAACGACGCGACGCTGCATCATTTCGAGCTCAGGGATAGTTCCAACAAAGTTCTCCCGCCCGTCAGGCCGTTCGACCCGACCGTGGCCAGACACTATGTGTACTACACCACATTCGACAGCATCGTGAATCTGACAGCGCTCCCCACGAACGGCGACGCCACCATCAGGTTCACCAGGCGACCCATTGTTCTCCAGCCGGCACTGCAGGGGGTGAAGGGCACGTACTACGTGCCGTACGGCGAGAACCGCTGGACCGTGGTGGTGACGTCCGCGAACGGCCGGTCCACCCGGCAGTACTCGATGTATACTCGGCGATTTGGGCCCGAACACGATCCATTCCGAACGGGCGACGCCCGTTCCCGGGACGCCTCTCTGGCATCGTTCACGGTCGGAAAACCTGGAGACCAAAGCAAGACCCAGGCCGTACCCCTCAGAACGAACCTGTCCGTGGAGGACCTCCAGCCGGCGAGGAACCGCACCTACACCGTCACGGTGCCGCACGACCGGGAGACGGCGTGGGTGCGTGCGACGCCGACCGCCGACGATGCCACGGTGGCCTACAGGCGCGGCGGATCTCCGCTGGATAGAGAAAACTTCGATCTCGACTATGGAGAGAACCGTATTCGGATCACGGTGACGCCCGACAACCGGCGCTGGGCGCGCGTTCACCGCCTCAAGATCATCCGCGAGCACCCGCCCGAGTATTCGAATGCGCTGACCGCGACCCTCACCGACCTCGGGATCGAGACCGAAGCGCAACAGGGACTGCTCGCCCGCACCTTCGAGCTCGCACTGAGCGAGCCCGTCCGGATGCCGGTCTCGGAGCTGAAGAACCATGCGCTGAGCGTGAACGGCGGAACGTTGGGCAAGGTGACACGCGTCGGCGGCACGTCGCGGCTCGTCAACGGCAATTGGGTGGATTACACCGACCGCTGGCGGATCCGGATCGTTGTTAAGCAGGGTGGGACCCTGACCGTCGCTGGGAACCGGGCCTGCCAGCTCGACGGGGCGCTGTGCACCGACGACGGGCGGCAGCTTGAGGGCACGCTCTCGGAGACGTTCGCCGGGGCGGTCGTGCTCAAGGCGTCCATCGAGGGTCCGGCCGAGGGCGGCGACGAGGACGACGGCAGGATCGACTTCGAAGTCTCGCTCTCGCGCGAGCCGCAGAAGCTGGTGCAGGTGCGGTTCCGGACCATCGACAGCGGCGCGAACGCCGGCACCGCCACCCCGAACGTGGACTATCTGCCGGCGGACTACACGCTGGAGTTCGGGCCCGGCGAGACCACCAAGACGGCCCCGGTCGCGCTCTACGACGACACCATCGACGACACCGGCGAGACCGTGATGGTGGAGATCTCGGACGCCCGCATGATCCTCAACCGCAACGGGAGGAGCCGTGCGATCTCCATAGCGGCGCCGAGGCGGGTGAGCGGGACCATCTACAACTCTGATCCGATGCCGCAGGAATGGATCGCGCGGTTCGGGCGCACGGTGGCGGACCAGGTGATCGATGCGGTGGAGGGGCGGCTGCGCACGGCGCCCTCGGCCGGGGTGGAGATCGGCCTGGGCGGTCAACGCATAGGTGTTGCGTCGCCTGCGGCGGGATCGCGCTCCGGCGAGAATTCCTCTGGGGTTGAAAATCCCGGCTCCGGCGCGGCTTTGACTTCGCTGTCCGGCGGCGCGGCCGAGGCCGAAGAGGCGGCGCGGCTCGTGGCGATGGCGGAGTGGCTGAACGGGGAGACGCAGGAAGAGGACGCGTCGCACCCCGGGTCCTGGTCGATGACCCCGCGCGAGCTGTTGCTGGGCTCGTCCTTCTCGCTGGCGGCGGAGACGGACGGCGGCGGTTTTGCCGGGCTTTGGGGCCGGATGGCGCAGACGCGCTTCGCGGGCCGCGAGGGAACGCTCGGCCTGGACGGCGACGTGACCACGGCGCTTCTCGGCGCGGACTACGCCTGGGACCGCTGGACGACGGGCCTGGTGCTCTCGCACAGCACCGGCGAGGGCGGCTACCGGGGCGGGAGTTCCGGCGAGATCGAGGCCGGTGTGACGGCGCTGACGCCCTGGGCGGGCTACGCGCTAACGGAGCATCTGTCGGTGTGGGGCGCGGCGGGCTACGGCTCGGGCGAGCTGACGCTGACGCAGGCAGACGGGACGGCGCTGAAGACCGACCTCGGGATGACGCTGGCGGCGGCCGGCGCGCGCGGCACGCTGATCGGCGGCGGCGGTCCGCGGCTCGATGCGGTGGCGGATGGAGAGGTTGTCCATAATGACGATGTCACCTGGGCGCAGCTCGGGGACCAGCACCCTCTCGACATAGGTTTCGAAGGCCAGGCGGTTGATCGGCCCGTCGAGCACGAAGGGCGCGATCATGCCTCTCAGCGTGAGCCCTGCGACGAAGGTCGAGGTCTTTCAGTGGCCGTGCGGCTGGCCCATGCGCAGGCGCTGCCCCTTGAGCGCGCGGCCCATGGGTACGGGCCATGTTGGTCGTGGCCCAGGTCTCGTCGATAAAGACCAGGCGCGCCGGATCAAGCGCAGTGGCTTAAGCCCTCGGCCACCGCCGCCAGGACCCGAACCCGAGGATCAAGGGAAGGCGCTTTCGACATGTCTGCCGGCCTCCCTCCCGGCAGACAGTGTGAAGCACAAACCAGACGTTTTGGAAATCCATTTCAATTCAGTTAGATAGGATTGCACTCTAGCGGAGCCATCCCGTACCGTGCGGAGGATTGCGCGAGATAACATGCCGCAAGGCTTCCCAAATCATAGCGAATATGAGTTAGCAGTATATCCATATAATATATGTTTATGCGGTATATTAATACAGTATTAGCTATACTAAAACATAATATTGAACACATTGACTCGTCTCGGGCCGGTTCGGGAGACGGCGGCGAGGCGCAAATCGGGAAGAGCCCATCGACAGGAACCCATGCGCCGGGGGCGTTCGGCGGGGAGTGGCTGGACGGTGGATGAGGCGGGCTCCATACTTTTCCGATGGTGGACTAATCCTGCGGGCTCCAACCACGCCGCCGGAACCGTCGCCAGGCGGTCGCAGGTAAGGCGAGACGTGCCGCCTGGGTTCGCCCTTCGCGCGTTCGATACCTTCGGCACGGACCGGCCCGGAAAACGCAGGCGGGGTGGTCAGCGCCGGATTTGCCATGCCACCGCAGGCCTGCTGCCGGCCCTCGCCACACTCATTCTCGGCGCGGGAAACGCGGTGGCTCAGACCCCCGTGTGCAGCAATACTCCCGGCGCCGGCGAGAGAATCGAATGCACCGAGGACGCCAACTCCACCGACGACATCGATATTATTGTCGAAGGCGTCGACATCGATACCATGTTCGACGGGATGGGCTTCGATACCGAGGGACTCCACGGCATCCATGCCGAACATGCCGGAAACGGAAATATCGGCATCATCGTCAGACACGAATTCGACGATCAGGACTTAACGCTCACTCTCAGCACCATCCACACGGATGGCCAGGAGGACCACGCCGTCTGGGGTCACCATACAGGCACCGGAGATATTAACATCGACAGTTACGGCACGGTGGGAACGGCGGGCCCGGCGACGTCGGGCACCGGATCTCATGGTCTCTACGCGCTCCATGAAGGCACCGGAGACACGGAGATCTTGTCTCGATCCTTTGAAATCGTCGTGACGGGCAATAGATCCATAGGCATCTACGCCCATCATCAAACAGGCTCCTCCGGTGACATCTATGTTTTCCACAAAGGAACGATCAAGTCGAAGGGTGAAAGAGGGGAGCACGGCATCCATGTATCTCATCGCGGCACGGGTCAGGCCGGGATCGATGTAGAAAGGTCCCGAATCGAGACGAACAGCACACGTGGCGCCCGCGGCGTCTATCTTTGGCATAGCGGCGCAGCCACTGGTGACAGCATCATCACGGCGTCAGACGGTACCAGGATCACCACGGAAGGCCGCAGTGCTCACGGCGTCTTCATCGACCACGGAGGCACCGATATAGACGGAGATTCAACCGATCTCGTTCTTGAGGTGTCTTCCGCCAACTCTTCCAACGTGATCCTCGTACCCACAGAAATTACTACTATGGGCGATAACGCCTACGGCGTCCGCGGCTACCGACGGAATGGCACGGGCGACGTCGAAATCGACGTCCTTGATACCGTCATCGAGACGAGCGGGAACACCGGCCGCGGGATCGACGCCTACCATACCGCCGACGGCAACATCGAGGTCTACGTCGAAGACAGCAGCATCGAGACGGCGGGGTATCTGGCCGTTGGCATTCGTGCCCGGTTGCAGGATACCACTGCGGTGGGCGAGGGCTTCGATGGCATCGGCGACATCGAAGTCGATACCCGGAACCTCGACATCACGACGACAGGGACGGGCATCTATCGAGAAATCGGCACCCTGTCCCACGGCATTGAATCCATCCATGAAGGCATCGGAGACAACAATGTCGATCTGACGGGCGGGTCCATTTCGACGGCGGGCTTATATTCCTACGGGATATATGGCGTTCACCGCGGCGATGGCGACATCGCCATCACTACAGGGGGCGGGCACACCGTCACCACGACGGGCGACAATGCCCACGGCATCGTGGCCTATCATTACGGTGTCGCCGACGAGGATTACGCCGACACCTCCAACGTCATCGGCATCACCGTCGGCGGCAGCGTCGAGGCCACCGGGTCGGGTGCGCACGGCGTGTTGGTGGGCACGGTCAATGCGGACGGAAATGCCGAGCGCGTCGCCGCCGTAGGTATGGACGGCTACCTTCTGCAGACCGTCACGGTGAACGACAGCGTGCGTGGCGGCTCCGGCGAGGGAGTGGGCATATTTCTCGCAGGCGGCGGCAAAATCTACATCGGGCCGCAGGGAACGGTGGGCGCCGATTCCGGCATCGCGATCCGCGCTTCAGGGGACACGCCGGCTGAAGATGAGGAAGACCCGTCCATCAAGCCCAGGCTCTACGTCGATATGAATCTCGACGGCCGCCGGGTAGCGGACGTCATTGGCGACGACTGGATCATCAACGACGGCGGCGAGACCACCATCGTCGTCAACGACGTGACGCTGCATGAAGGGGCCACGGGCGTTGTCCAGGACGGGAACGGCAATCCAATCAAGGTTGCGAACGGTGCCTACGACATCGCGATAAGAAAAGACGGGCTTACCGTCGATACCGGCGCGGATCCGTGGACGTTTTCTCAAAGGTCCGAGAGCACCATCGCGGATCGGGACTTTTCCGCTGGTGATTTCATCGAGCCATCTCCTCCACCGCCACCGCCACCGCCTCCTCCCCCGCCTCCTCCTCCGCCACCACCACCGGAACCAGAGCCCGAGCCTGAGCCCGAGCCGGAACCAGAGCCTGAGCCCGAGCCGGAACCAGAGCCCGAGCCTGAGCCGGAACCAGAGCCCGAGCCGGAACCAGAGCCAGAGCCCGAGCCGGAACCAGAGCCAGAGCCAGAGCCCGAACCGGAGCCAGAGCCCGAGCCCGAACCGGAGCCAGAGCCCGAGCCCGAACCGGAGCCAGAGCCCGAGCCCGAACCGGAACCACAGCCCGAGCCCGAGCCAGAACTCGAGCCGGAGCCCGAGCCAGAACCCGAGCCTGAGCCTGAGCCCGAACCGGAACCCGAGCCTGAACCTGAGCCAGAGCCTGAACCGGAACCAGAGCCCGAACCGGAACCTGAGCCAGAGCCCGAGGAACCCATCTTCATAGAGCAGTACGCCCCCCGGGCTGCGGTTTACGAGTCCCTGCCAGGTTTCTTGCTGCGTTTGAACGGCAGGGCCGATGTCGAAGGGGAGCGGGTGCGTTCTCCAGATTCGCCACTCTGGCTCCAGCTTAGAGACGGGACGGGTTCTTATGAGGTCGAGCGCTCCACCGTGGGTGCGGAATATGACTTTCGCCGCTTTGAGTTAGCGATCGGAATGGACTTCAAGCTGCATGAAGCCCTCACCGGCTCGATCGCGGTACGGCAGGTCTCGGGCTCGGCCGATGTATCCTCACCGGTCGGCGGTGGCACGATCGACGCCACGGGCAAAGGACTGTCGGCAGGTCTTTCCTGGGAGGGGCCAGACGGTCTCTACGGCAATGGCCGTCTCTCGGCGACCTGGTATGACGTGGACGTCGCGTCCGACAGTCGCGGCAATCTCAAGGCGGGCATCGACGCTTCCATTCATACCCTCGATGTCGAGGCCGGCCGACGCTTCGCATTGAGCGAGAAGACGGGTCTGACGATCCGCACTTGGTTGCATCGCTCGGAGGCATCCGTAACTCGCTTCACGGACGTCCTGGGTTCCCGGGTCTCGGTAATCGACGCGGAGCATCTGAAGGGTGCAATCGGCGGGATCGTCGAGACCGACCTGGCGTGGAGCCCCTTGGGAAAGGGCCTCTCGCTGCACGGCTTGCTGGATGTGGAGCAGACGCTTAGCGGCGGCGAGACGGCAGTCCTTGTGTCGGGAGAGGAGCTGAGATCGAAGTCTCCGGACACCAGGGCACTGCTAGGCGTGGGTGGAACTTATCGTTGGGACCGCGCCACGCTGCAGGGCGGCCTCCAGATGCACGGTGTGGGTTCGGGGGATGTCGAGTATTCCGGTAGCCTCGTTCTCCGGATGGCGTTCTGATGGCTCTGTTGCGAGTATCGGCCGGCTTGGTGAACTAACCCGCGCGGCGTGGCTGCCAGCAAGTCTCGCCATGAAGCGGGCCGAAAGGAGCGCGCGGCGCGACGCCGGTTAAGGATTTGGTCCGCGGGAGCGTTGCATTCGAGATACGCCGCGAGCAGGAGGGCGGTACCGTCAGCCTGCAGCTCTTCGTCCGCGACGCGACGCATCTTGCGGGCGGTCGCCTTCACCACGCTCGAGGTGCCCGGAAGGCCGCGGTTGAGCTCTTCGGCGAACTTGCCCGAGGTGCGGTCGTTGGCGCTCCACGACCGTCGGGTCGTGGACGCTGCGGTGCAGCATGGTCGCGACCGGAGCAAAGAAGGCGAAGGCCACGAAGGCCAGCAACGGCAGCACCAGCGCCAGCGCGACCAGGCGACGGCGGGCGCGAAGGCGGTTGGGGCTGGGGAACCCGCCTCGCCGACTTCGACAACGACGGCCACCGGGATCTGTTCCTCACCAACGGCTGGTTCGGCGCATACGTCGAGGACGCAGACGGCGAGGAGCGGGAGATCACCGCGTTCCACGAGGGCCCGTCGCGGCTCTTCGTGGCCAACGGCGACGGCATCTTCACTGAGCGCGGCGAGGCGCTGGGCATCCGCCATTCGGGCCAGGGACGCGGCGTCGTCTGCGCCGACTACGACGGCGACGGCCGGGTGGACATCCTCATCGCCAACCACAGCGCCGCACCCACGGTCTATCGCAACGTCTTCGAGAGACGCCACCACTGGCTTGCAATCGACCTCGCCGGCCGGCACGCCAACCCGAACGCCGTCGGCGCGGGTCACGGTGCGGACGGCCTCGGGCGACCAGGTGCAGGAGGTGCGGCTCGGGACCGCCTACCTCTCCCAGTCGCCGGCAGCGCTGCACTTCGGAACGGAACGAACGAGCCAGTTAATCCGGAACTTTCACTCATTCGGATTGCACAAGTTTCAGATCATTCGCTCCAATATTCACCCATGTTTCGGCGCGAACGCTCCGCATTTTCCACGTTCTCGGCGACCGAGCGTTCGTCGCGCGCCGCGATCATACCGACCAGCAGTTCCACGAGGGCAGTGGCGCCAACGTGAGACGGGAAAATGTTCGGGCTGTGGACCGAGATCAGCAGGATGTCATCCGCACTCGCGGCCAAGGGCGACGTGCGCCGGTCAGTGACGCCGATGACCCGAACACCCGCTTCCCGAGCGTGCCGGGCGACCTTGATGGATTCGGCCGCGCAAGGCTCGACGGCGATGCAGACGACGACATCGCCGGGCGCCAAGGCTCCCAACAGTTGAAAGTACTTGGCGCTCTTGGGCACCAGCAGGTGCCAGTTGTGAAACCCTGTGGCCGCCACATGGTGAAGGTAGTTGGCGGATGACTCGGATGTGAGCATCCCGATCACGAGCACGCTGCGCGCGTCCGCCAACGCCTGCACCGCCCGCTCCAGGGCAGCGCGGTCGATGTGGTCGAACAAGGTATGGATATTGGTCAGCGCGGCCTGTTGAAAGGCGTTGAGATCGTGGTCGAATTTGTCTTCGCGGGCGACCACATGTACTTGGCCACCCTGAAGGGAATAACCCGTCGTCTGGTCGTTGATACTATCGCGGAAGAGTGCTCGAAACTCTTCGTAAGTGCGGAAGCCAAGCTCCTTGGCGAGCCGGTTCATGGTGCTTGGAGGCACCCCTGCCCTCGCCGCCAACCGGCGCATGGAGAACGTGGCAACCTCGCTCGGATGCTCCATGATATAGGCGGCAGACTTCTTGAGCTGACGACTGAGCCTGGGATAAGCCCGTGTCAGGATGTCGATTCCTTCGCCGAATTCCACGCGCATCGCTATCTCCAAACGACCGTGTCAGCGAACCGCATGGAACTCCACCCCCGGCGCTCCAACATCGCCAACCAACCAACGCGTCTCCTCCACAGCGACTGCCGGACATCGATCTTGCGCATCCGTCCCGTCGTTGATGCTTCGAGCGCGCATACCATTCTGTTCGATCAAGCGCATAAGCCTTGTTCCGAGAGTCTCTAATTCGGTAGATTTGTCAATATAAATCGGAGTATTTTGAAAAAATAATATAACGATTCCTGAAATACATGAATTTGTTCGTGAGACAAAGCAAAAACTAAAACGCGTGATGCACGGGCATAAGTTCGAAAGTTTGAATGGACCGGAAATCGTCGCGCTGCCACGGTAGACTGCGCCGAACCAAATTCCGGCGGGGCACCCCACGACCGGAACGCGTCCCCGTTCGGGTCCCTTTCACGCCGGCCGTCGCGATAGCCGGGGCGGGCGGGGCAGTGCTATAAGGGCGCGCCCTCGATCCTCGCGCGGCGGGACGGCCCCATGAACCTCCACGAATATCAGGCCAAGCAGGTGCTGGCAGGGTTCGGCGTGCCGGTGCCGCGCGGCGTGCCGGTGCTTGCGCCAGATGGAATCGAGGCCGCCGTAGACGAGCTCGGCGGCCCGGTCTGGGTGGTCAAGGCGCAGATTCACGCCGGCGGGCGCGGCAAGGCGGGCGGGGTCAAGGTGTGCAAGGACCGCGACGAGGCGATTGCGGCGGCCAACGGCATGTTCGGCAAGGTGCTCGTCACCCATCAGACCGGACCGGCGGGGCGCGAGGTGCGCCGAGTCTACCTGGAGGAAGGCGCCGATATCGCCCACGAGTACTACCTTGGCGCCGTGGTGGACCGGGAGAGCGGGCGCGTCGCGCTGATCGCCTCGCGCGAGGGCGGGGTCGAGATCGAGGCGGTTGCGGCCGAGACCCCGGAGGCGATCGTGACCGTGCCGGTCGATCCCGCGAGCGGCTTCCAGCCCCACCACGCGCGCAGCCTCGCCTTCGGTCTCGGGCTCTCCGGGGAGGCGGCGAAAGCGGCGGGCAGACTGGCGCGCGCGGTCTACGATGCGGTGCTCGGCACCGATGCCAGCCTGGTGGAGATCAACCCCCTGATCGAGACGAGCAAAGGCGCACTCGTCGCCCTCGATGCCAAGGTGAGCATCGACGACAACGCGCTCTATCGGCAACGGGAGATTGCCGAACTGCGCGATCCGGACGAGGAAGACCCGGCCGAGCGCGCCGCCGGCGAGCACGGGCTGAGCTACGTCAAGCTCGACGGCAACATCGGCTGTATGGTCAACGGCGCGGGCCTCGCCATGGCGACGATGGACATCATCAAGCTGCATGGCGCTGAGCCCGCCAACTTTCTCGATGTCGGCGGCGGCGCCACCCGCGAGCGGGTCACCGAGGCCTTCAAGATCATCCTCTCCGACCCCAACGTGCGCGGCATCCTGGTCAACATCTTCGGTGGCATCATGCGCTGCGACGTGATCGCCGAAGGCATCGTCGCCGCCGCGCGGGAAGTCGCGCTCGAACTCCCCCTTGTGGTCCGGCTGGAGGGCACCAATGTGGAGAAGGGCAAGGCGATCCTGGATGGCGCAGGGATCGACCTGATCGCGGCCGACGACCTCGGCGATGCGGCGGCAAAGGTGGTCCAGGCAATAGGGCGAGCGGGCTGATGGCGGTCCTCGTCGATCGCGACACACGGGTGATCTGCCAGGGCCTCACCGGCGCCCAGGGCACCTTCCACTCGGAGCAGGCGATCGCCTACGGCACGCGCATGGTGGGTGGCGTCACCCCCGGCAAGGGCGGCGGCACCCACCTCGACCTGCCGGTGTTCGACACCGTGGCGGAGGCCCGCGCCGCCACCGGCGCCGACGCCTCGGTGATCTACGTGCCGGCGCCCTTCGCGGCGGACGCAATCCTGGAGGCCATCGACGCCGGGATCGGCCTCGTGGTCTGCATCACCGAGGGCATCCCGGTGCTCGACATGGTGCGGGTCAGGCGGGCGCTCGTCGGCTCGGGGACCCGCCTCATCGGCCCCAACTGCCCCGGCGTCATCACGCCTGACGAATGCAAGATCGGCATCATGCCGGGCCACATCCACCGGCGCGGCCGGGTCGGCATCGTCTCGCGCTCCGGCACGCTCACCTACGAGGCGGTGGGGCAGACCACCGCTGCAGGATTGGGTCAATCGACCTGCATCGGCATCGGCGGCGATCCGGTCGCCGGCACCGACTTCATCGACTGCCTCGCCCTCTTCGCGCGCGACGACGAGACCGAAGCCATCGTCATGATCGGCGAGATCGGCGGCAGCGCGGAGGAGAAGGCCGCCGACTTCGTGCGTGCCGAAAAACTCGCCAAGCCCATCGTCGGCTTCATCGCAGGGCTCACGGCGCCGCCCGGCCGGCGCATGGGCCATGCCGGGGCCATCATCTCGGGCGGCAAGGGCGGCGCCCAGGACAAGATCGAGGCCATGCGCAGTGCCGGCATCACGGTGACGGAATCGCCGGCGGCCATCGGCACCACGGTGCTCGACGTGCTGAACGGCCGCCGCCGCGCAGGGCACGCGGCATGAGCGGCGACCTCGACGGCGCCTCCTCTTTTCTCGGCGGCGCCGACCCCGCCGTCATCGAGCAGCTTCACGCGCAGTACCTGCGTGACCCCGCCTCCGTCGATCCGAGCTGGCGCCGAATCTTCGAGGGCGAAGACGCGGGGACGATAAGTCGGCCCGTAGAGACGCGGGAGGAAAACGACCAAGCCCTCGGGCTGCCGGAGCCCCGCCCCACGGTCGGCCCGCCCGCAGCGAGCGGCGATACCGACGACCCGGTCCAGGCGGAGACCATCGATTCCATCCGCGCGCTCATGATGATCCGGGCCTACAGGGTGCGCGGCCATCTGATCGCCTCTCTCGACCCCCTCGGACTGGAGGGCGAGCGCCACCACCCCGAGCTCGACCCTAGGAGCTACGGCTTCTCGGAGACGGACTACGACCGCCCGATCTATGTCGACGGCGTGCTCGGCCTGAGACACGCGACGCTGCGCGAGGTGCTGGCGATCCTCAAGCAGACCTACTGCGCGCGCATCGGCGTCGAGTTCATGCACATCCAGTACCCGGATCGTAAGGCCTGGGTGCAACGGATGATGGAGGGCGAGCGCAACCGGCAGTCGCTCTCGCGCGGCGAGAAGACGGAAATCCTGCGCCACCTGCACGAGGCGGAGGGCTTCGAGCGCTTCCTCGACGTGAAGTACGCGGGCGCCAAGCGCTTCTCGCTGGAAGGATCGGAGAGCGTCATCCCCGCGCTGGAGGCCGTGATCGCGCAGGCAGCGCGGCAGGGCGTCGAGGAAATCGTCATCGGCATGGCCCACCGCGGGCGGCTCAACGTGCTAACCAGCATCATGGGCAAGTCCTATGCCGCAGTCTTCTCCGAGTTCCAGGGTGGCGTGACCGCGGCGGGCGACGTCCAGGGCTCCGGCGACGTCAAGTATCACCTAGGCGCCTCGGCCGACCGCGTGCTCGAAGACGGCCATTCGCTCCACATCTCGCTCACCCCCAACCCCTCGCACCTGGAGGCGGTCAACCCGGTGGTGCTGGGCAAGGTGCGCGCCAAGCAGGCGATGCGCGGCGACAAGGCCCGCGAGCGGGTCATGGGCCTCCTGATCCACGGCGACGCCGCGCTCGCCGGCCAGGGGACCTGTTCTGAGGTCTTCGAGCTTTCGCAGCTGCGCGGCTACCGCACCGGCGGCACGGTCCACATCGTCATCAACAACCAGATCGGCTTCACCACGAGCCCGGCCCAGGCGCGCACCTCGCCCTATCCGTCGGAAGTGGCGAAGATCATCCAGGCGCCAATCTTCCACGTGAACGGGGACGACCCGGAGGCGGTCGTGCGCGTCTGCCAGATCGCGGCCGACTACCGCCAGCACTTCAAGGCGGACGTGGTGGTGGACATCTTCTGCTACCGCCGCCACGGCCACAACGAGGGCGACGAGCCCGCCTTCACGCAGCCCGCGATGTATCGCGCGATCGGCGAACGGTCCACGACGCGGCAGATCTATACCGAGCGCCTGGTGGCCGAGGGCGTGCTCACGGTGGACGGCGCCGAGAGCATGATGGAGACCTTCCGCGCCAAGCTGGAAACCGAGCTCGAAGCCTCCAAGAGCTATCGCCCCAACAAGGCAGACTGGCTCGAAGGCGATTGGGCGGACATCGAGGCGGCGCCCCGCGACGAGCGGCCGGGAGATACCGCGGTGGCGCCCGAGGTGCTGGCCGAGATCGGCCGGGCGATCACGCGCGTCCCGGCAGATTTCGCCGTCCACCCGCGCATCCGCCGCCAGCTGGAGCAGAAGCGCCAAGCGCTGGACGCAGGCGGCCCGATCGACTGGGCGACGGCGGAGGCGCTGGCCTTCGGCTCGCTGCTGCTGGAGGGCAAGCCGATCAGGCTCTCGGGCCAGGACTGCTCGCGCGGCACCTTCTCCCAGCGCCATGCGGGCCTGATCGACCAGGAGAACGAGAGCCGCTACATCCCGCTCAACAACATCAGGCCGGACCAGGCCCGGATCAAGCTCGCGGACAGTCTCCTCTCCGAAGCCGGCGTGCTCGGGTTCGAGTACGGCCATTCCATCGCGGACCCGAACGCGCTCGCAATCTGGGAGGCCCAGTTCGGCGATTTCGCCAACGGCGCCCAGGTGATCATCGACCAGTTCGTCACCGCCGGCGAGGCCAAGTGGCTGCGCATGTCGGGCCTCGTCATGCTGCTGCCCCACGGCTTCGAGGGGCAAGGGCCGGAGCACAGCTCGGCCCGGCTCGAGCGCTACCTGCAGCTCTACGCCGACGGCAACATCCAGGTGGCGAACTGCTCGACGCCTGCCTCCTACTTCCACGTGCTGCGCCGCCAGCTCCGACGCAGCTTCCGCAAGCCACTGATCGTGATGTCGCCCAAGTCGCTGCTGCGCCACAAGCGCTGCGTGTCTCCGCTGGAGGAGATGAGCGGCGGCGCCCGCTTCCACCGCGTGATCGGCGAGACGGACCCCGCGATTGCGCCCGAGCGCGCACGCCGCGTCGTCTTCTGCTGCGGCAAGGTCTACTACGACCTGCTGGCGGCGCGGGAGGAGCGCGGCATCGACGACGTGGCGCTGCTCAGGCTGGAGCAGATCGCGCCCTTCCCCAGCCGGAGCCTCATGGTGGAAATCGCGAAGTACGGCAAGGCCGAGGTGGTCTGGTGCCAGGAGGAGCCCGAGAACATGGGCGCCTGGTCGTTCGTGGCGCCCCGCATCGAGCAGGTGCTGACCGAGCTCGACGGTGCGGCGCGACGGCCTCGCTACGTCGGGCGCGCAGCCGCCGCTTCGCCCGCTACCGGCTTCCTCGTCCTCCATCAGCGCGAGCAGCGGGCTTTGATCGACGACGCACTCGGCGTCGAGGCCGGGTCGTGACCGTGGACATCACCGTCCCCGTTCTCGGCGAATCGGTCACCGAAGCGACCGTCATGCGCTGGCACAAGGCGCCGGGCGAGGCGGTGGCGCTCGACGAGACCCTGGTGGAGCTGGAGACCGACAAGATTGCCGTCGAGGTCACGGCCGAGGCTGCCGGCACCCTCGCGGAGATCGTCGCCGGCGAAGGCGCGGACGTGGAGGTTGGCGCGCTGCTCGGCCGCCTGGAGGCCGGTGAGGCGGCTGCCGTGGCCACAGATGAAAGCGCCGCCGAGCCCGCTTCACCCGCCGCGCGCGAGACGGTGCCCGCTCGCGCGACCGCGCGCGTGCCGCCGCCCTCGCCCGCCGTGCGACACCTGCTCGAAGAGCACGGCCTCGATCCGGCGCAGATCGAGGGGACCGGCAAGGGCGGACGCCTGCTGAAGAGCGACGTGCTCGCCGCCGTGGTGGCGCGCGCCGCCTCGGCCGCGGCGCCGGCGCCCGAGCCGCCGTCTGAACCCGTCGAACCCGAAGCGCCGACGCCTGCCGCTCCCGTGGCGGAGCCCGCGCTGGCACAGCCGTCAGCGGCCCCTGTAGCCCCAGTCGACAGGTCTGAAGAACGCGTGCCGATGAGCCGCCTGCGACGGCGCGCGGCAGAGCGCCTCAAGCTCGCGCTCGACACGGCGGCGATGCTCACCACCTTCAACGAGGTGGACATGAGCGCCGTCAACGCGTTGCGCACGGCCCACGGCGAGGCGTTCGAGCAGAAGCACGGTGTCCGCCTCGGCCTCATGTCCTTCTTCGTCAAGGCATCGGTCGCCGCACTGGTCGAATACCCGGCGGTCAACGCGCAGATCGACGGCGACGATATCCTCTACAAGCACTATCACGACATCGGTGTCGCGGTGAGCGCGCCGCAGGGCCTGGTGGTGCCGGTGCTGCGCGACGCCCTGCAGATGAGCTTCGCGGAGGTCGAGCAGGCGATCCGCACCTTTGCCGCCAAGGCCCGCGACGGCAAGCTCGCGCTGGATGACCTCGTGGGCGGCACCTTCACCATCTCCAACGGCGGCGTCTTCGGCTCGCTCATGTCGACACCGATCATCAACCCGCCGCAGTCCGCGATCCTGGGCATGCACAAGGTGGAGGAACGCCCGGTCGCCGTCGAAGGCGCGGTGGAGATCCGCCCGATGATGTACCTTGCGCTGAGCTACGATCACCGCATCATCGACGGCCGCGAGGCGGTGAGCTTCCTGGTCCGCATCAAGGAATGCATCGAGGACCCTCAGCGCCTCTTGCTCGATCTCTAGTCCCCATGTCCGGCCGGAGCCGCCATGAGTGAACACGATTTCGATGTCCTGGTGATCGGCGCCGGGCCCGGCGGCTACGTTGCCGCCATCCGCGCGGCCCAGCTCGGCCTGCGCACGGCCTGCGTCGAGCGCACGCCCACCCTCGGCGGCACCTGCCTCAACGTCGGCTGCATCCCGTCCAAGGCGCTGCTGCACACCTCGGAGGAATACGCGCACGCCAAGTCCAAGCTCGCCCGCCACGGCATCAAGGTGTCGGGCGTCGAGCTCGACCTCGATGCCATGATGGCGCACAAGGACAAGGTGGTGGGCGCTCTCACCAAGGGCGTCGCAAGCCTGCTCGAGAACAACGACGTGACCCACCTGCAGGGCCACGCCCGCCTCACCGGCCCCGGCACGGTCGCGATCGAGGGGCCGGAGCCACGCACCGTCACGGCCGGCGCAGTGGTGATCGCGACCGGCAGCGTCTCCGCCCCGCTTCCCGGCGTGGACGTAGACGAGGAGCGCATCGTCACCTCCACCGGCGCGCTGGCGCTGCCGGAGGTGCCGGCGCGCATGGCCGTGATCGGCGCGGGCTACATCGGCCTGGAAATGGGCTCGGTCTGGAGCCGGCTCGGCGCCAAGGTCACGGTCATCGAGTTCCTCGACCGCGTGCTACCGGGCATGGACGGTGAGGTCGCGACCCAGCTTCACCGGCTTCTGCGCCGCCAGAAGATCGCCTTCAAGCTCGGCACCAAGGTCACCGGCGCCGAGCGCACCAACGAGGGCGTCAGGCTCGCCATGGAGCCGGTCGCGGGCGGTGAGAGCACGACGCTGGACGCGGACGTGGTGCTGGTCGCGGTCGGCCGCCGGCCCAACACCGAGGGCCTCGGCCTGAACGACGTCGGCATCGCGCTGGACGGCCAGGGCCGCATCGAGGTGGGCGAGCGCTTCGAGACCGCCGTGCCCGGCGTCTACGCCATCGGCGACGTGATCGCGGGGCCGATGCTGGCACACAAGGCCGAAGAAGAAGGCATCGCGGTCGCCGAGATCATCGCGGGCGGCAGCGGGCACGTGAACCACGCGACCATCCCCGGCGTCGTCTACACCGCGCCCGAGGTCGCCACGGTGGGTCAGACCGAGGAGGCGTTGGAAGAGGCCGATATCGACTACACGGTGGGCCGCTTCCCCTTCGTCGCCAACGGGCGCGCGCGGGCGATGTCGGCCACCGACGGCTTCGTCAAGGTGCTGGCCGATGCCGAGACCGACCGCGTGCTCGGCGTCCACATCGTCGGCCACGACGCCGGCACGTTGATCGCCGAGGCGGTCACGATCATGGAGTTCGGCGGCTCGGCGGAAGACATTGCGCGCACCTGCCACGCCCATCCCTCGCTCAACGAGGCGGTGAAGGAGGCGGCGCTGGCGGTCGCCGGACGGGCGATTCACGTATAGAGCGTTTCCGTTTCACACGAAAACGCTCTAGAATTTTGTCGCTCACGGCAGCCGGCCTACGGCCGGCGCCTCCGCGAGGGCGCCGCATAAGCGGCGGGCCGCAGTCGCGGCCTGTCGCGAGTTCGTCACGAACGAACTCGCTCCGGGCGAGTTTTAGGGGAGCAGATTGAGACATGAATACCGGCCCACAGGTCGCAACCATGCGGCGCATCAGCGAGATGACGGAGACCAGCTTCGACGGCGTGGCCAAGCCCTACGTCCCGCCGCGCGAGCTCAGCATCTCCGACAAGCTCACCCTCCACCGCGACTGGGAGACCCAAATCGATCCCGTCACCTACGAGGTGATTCGCCACAATCTCTGGAACATCAACGAGGAGCACGGCGCCACGATCCAGCGCATCTCCGGCTCGCCGGTCGCGATCTACGCGCTCGACCTCAACCCCTCGATCCTCACCGAGGACGCCGAGTTCGTCTATTTCGGCCCCTACATGCAGTACATGTCGGGCGTCACCGACACGCAGGTGAAGTGGATTCTGGAGAACCGCAGCGACAATCCCGGCATCCGCGAGGGCGACATGTTCCTCGCCAACGACCCCTGGGTCGGCGCCGCGCACCAGATGGACGTGATGGTGATTTGCCCGGTGTTCTGGGAGGGCGAGCTCTTCTGCTGGATCACCAACTGCCTGCATCAGTACGACATCGGCGGCATCACGCCGGGGAGCTTCTGCCCCGCTGCCGAGAGCGCCTTCGACGAAGGGATTCTCATCCCGCCGGTGAAGATCGTCGAGAACGACGTGGTCCGCCGCGATATCGAGGAGCTTTACCTGCGCTCCTCGCGCAAGCCCGAGATGGTGGCGCTTGATTTCCGCGCGCAGCTCGCCGGCAACATGAGCGCGCGGGAGCGCTTGCTGCAGCTCGTCCGCCGCTATGGGCCGCGCACGGTCAAGGGCGTGATGAAGCGCATCATCGACAATGCCGAGACCGCCTTCCTCGCCAAGCTGGAGCGCTTGCCCGACGGCGCCTGGAGCGACCGCACCTATGTCGAGGCCTGCCGGCCGGGGGACCGGCGCACCCACCGGGTCCAGATCACCGTCACCAAGAAGGGCAGCCGGCTGATCTTCGACAACGACGGCACCGCGCCGCAGGACGGCGCCATGAACGCGACCTATTCTGGCTGGCGCGGCTCGGTCATGGTGGCGATCAACGAGCTGCTCGCGTGGGACCAGTATTTCGCGGTGGGCGGCGCGCTCAGGCACATCGACTTCGACCCGACGGCAGGCACGCTCAACTGCGCGGACTTCCCGGCCAGCGTCTCGACAGCGCCCACCCAGTCCATGGAGATATCGCTCTACCCCGCCTACAACGCGATCTCCAAGATGCTCTTCTCGGACAAAGAGCTGCGCGGCGACATCATGGGCATCGGCGGCACCAGCCAGTGGCCGGCGACGCTCTTCCGCGGCATCGACCAGTGGGGCGAGCGCTACGGCTACCTGTTGATCGACCCCATCGGCGGCTCCATCGGCGCCTTCGCCCACGCCGACGGCATCAACACCGGCGGCCAGGCGCGCACGCCGATCTGCCAGCTCCCCAACGTGGAGCACAACGAGCAGAACTTCCCGCTGCTCGTGCTCTACCGCAAGGAGCTGCCGGATTCCGGCGGCGCCGGTCGGTACCGCGGCGGGCTTTCCGCCGAGACCTGCTTCATCCCCCACAACACCGAGCGCATCACCCAGGACACGCTGTCGTCCGGCAACGCGACACCCACCTCGACGGGGATGATGGGGGGCTTCCCGTCCACCACCAACGCTTACCAGTTCATCCGCGAGAGCGACATCCTGGAGCGCATGGCCGAGAGCCGCCTGATCGACGACTATTCGCAGGTCTCAGGCCGGCCCGAGCATCTGGAGCTCAGGCAGGAGAACTTCGACCAGCACCCGGCGGATGTATACGCGGTGCGCTGGTCCGGCGGCGGCGGCTTTGGCGATCCCATGCGGCGCGATCCCGCGAAGATCCAGCACGACCTCCTGCACCAGAACGTCACGCCGGACGCCGCGCGGGCGATCTTCGGCGCCGTGCTGGGCGAGGACGACACCACCGTCGATGTCGAAGCGACCGCGCGTAACCGCGCCGCCATCAAGGCCGATCGGCTCGCGCGCCTCACCAATGGCGCGACGCCTCAGCCTGAGCGCAACGGCGACCTCCGCCTGCGTGCGACCGATTCCCTCGACGTGCGCGAGGATGCTTCAGGCGCCTATTGGGCCTGTGGCGACTGCGGGACGTCGCTCGGCCCGCTCGATGCCAACTACAAGGACGCCTGCCTGCAGGACGTGCGGCCGGTCTCGGAGTCGAACCCGCTGATCGGCGATCCTTCTCTCTTCGTCGACGATCCCGTCGAGTTCCGGCTGTTCTGCTGCCCCGGCTGCGGCGCGCAGATCGAGAACGAGATCGCCGTCGCCACCGATCCGATCCTGCGCGACATTTCGATCGCCATCCCGGCCGCACACGATGGCTGACGCTCTGCCCTCTCACGCGCCCTCCAATGCGCACGCCGAACTGATGGCGCGGGATGCCGCGCGCGTCTACGGCTGGCGATACCAGCCCGCAATCCAGTTCGAGCGCGGCGAAGGCATCTGGCTCTACGACGTCGACGGCAAGCGCTATTACGACCTGACCGCCGGCATGATGTGCAACGTGCTCGGCCACTGCCACCCCGAGCTGGTGGAGGTCATGCGCGCGGAGGCCGGCAAGCTCTGGCACGAGAACTCGTGGTACTCCAACCCCCATCTCGTGCGCTTCGCCGAGCGCATCGCCTCCACCCTGCCCGACGGCCTCGAGGTCGTGAACTTTGCGGTCACGGGCTCGGAGGCGAACGAGGTCGCCATGCGCATGGCGCTCGCGGTCACCGGCAAGCACGACATCCTCTCGGTGATCCGGGGCCTTCACGGCGGCAGCCTCGCGGTCGAATCCGTGACCACCATCGGCGGCGCCCGGCGGCGCCATCTCGGGCCCCTGCTGGCGCCCGCCAACGCGCCCGCGATCTACGCGCCCTTCTGCTACCGCTGCCCGATCAACCTCGAATACCCCGCCTGCGACGTGGCCTGCCTCACGCAATCGCGCGAGCTGATCGACCACGTCACCTCGGGCGACATCGCCGCGGTGCTGGCGGAGACCATGCTGGTCGCGGGCGGCATGGTGGTGCCGCCGCCCGAATGGCTGCCCCGGCTCAAGCAGCTCGCGGAGGCCGAGGGCGCGTTGCTAGTTCTGGACGAGGCCCAGCTCGCGCCGGCGCGCACGGGCAAGCTCTGGGGCTTCCAGCACTACGACGTGACCCCGGACATCGTCACCTTCGCCAAGGGCATGAGCGCAGGGCTTGCGATCTGCGGCGCGGTGACCACGCGGGAGATGGCGGAGCAGGCGCGGGGCAAGGCGGGGCTCCCCTGGGCCGGCACCTATTCCGGCGACCCGCTGCCGGCTGCCGTCGCCGACAAGCAGCTGGAGATCGTGCTGCGCGACAGGCTGGACGAGCGCGCCGCCGCCATGGGCCAAGTGCTGCGCGCCGCGCTGGAGCGCCTGCGCGACGCCCACGCGGTGATCGGCGACGTGCGCGGCCAGGGGCTCTACCAGATGCTCGACATCGTGAGCGACAGGGAGACCCGCACGCCCGACCCCGCCATGGCCGAGCGCATCCGCCTCAATGCGGCGTTGGGCGGCGTGATCGTGATCTGCGTGAAGAATTTCTTACGCATCTGCCCACCGCTCACCGTGACCGAGGCGGAGATCGAGGCCTTCACCGAGTGCCTCGACCGCGCCGTCCGCCGCGCGCTGGACGGCCACCCGAAGGACGTGGATTTCCGCGCCTCCAGCTCCCTCGCCATGGGAGGCGTCGCCGCCCAATAGTCCGCGCGACACGCGCCCGGCGCACGTTCCGCGCGACGCAGACCATGACCGTGCCCGGAAAACCGGGCTAAGCTCTGCCCCTAGACCGAACGGGTTGAGAGACTGCCGTCATGCGGCCGCTTCGGCCTGCAATAGTGCTGCTTTGCCTCTGTCTGTGGCTCTGCCTCGCCGGCGCAGCAGCGACGCCGGCGCTGGCCGCCGACGACGACCTCGACGCGGCGCTTGACCGCGTTATCGCAGTACGCGGGCTCGAGCCCTTTGAGGCGCCGCCGCTGGTGGTTACGCCCAAGTTCCGCCTGGGCCAGCTGCTCTTCTTCGACCCGATCCTCAGCGGCACGCGGGACGTGGCCTGCGCCACCTGCCACCTGCCGGGCCGCGGCACGTCCGACGGCGTGGCGCTCTCCTTGGGCGTGCGCGCCGTCGGCCTCGCGGAGCAGCGCCGCGCGCTCGACACCGAGCGGGTACACCCGCGCAACACGATGGATATCTGGAATCGCGGCCACCCGAGCGTGCGCAACATGTTCTGGGACGGGCGGGTGAGCGAGATCGAGGCACCGGTGAGCCGCTTCCAGACCCCGATGATGGATTACCTGCCGGATGGGATCGAGAGCGTGCTGGCCGCGCAGGCGCTCTTCCCGCTCGCCGGCGAGGAGGAGATGCTGGGCCTCCCGCACGACCGCTCGGCGCCCGACCTCCCCGGCGGCCACGGCGACAAGCCCAACGAGATCGCCCAGGCGGCGGCGGGCTTCGACGAGTTCGAGCCGCAGCGCTTCGTCGCGGTCCACGACGCGCTGATGCGCCGGTTGCTCGGCCAGGCCGGCACGCCGCTCGCCGACTGGCAGATCGCCTACCGCCGGATCATCGCCTCCGCCTATCCCGATATGCTGCTCGGCGCCGTCACCATGGGCGACCTCGCCAACGCCCTCGGCCACTTCCAGGAACTCGCCTTCGTCACGCAGGAGACGCCGTGGGACCGCTATCTCGCCGGCGAGAAAGACGCGCTCGACGCCGCGGCGAAACGCGGCGCGCTGCTCTTCTACGGCAAGGGCCGCTGCGTCGCCTGCCACAGCGGCCCGCTCTTGAGCGACTTCCAGTTCCACTCCCTCGCCGTGCCCCAGATCGGCCCAGGTATCGACGAAAGCGGCGACGACCGCGGCCGCTACGAGGCAACGCGAATCCCCCGGAACCTGTACCAGTTCCGCACACCGCCGCTCCGCAACGTCACGCTCACCGCGCCCTATTTCCACAGCGGGGCCGTCAAGAGCCTGGCCGACGCCATCGCTCTCCATCTCGCCCCGCCTGCCGCGGCGCGAAACGAGTCCGCGGCCGACGCGCTGCGGCGCGAGAGCTTTTCGCCCAAGCTCAGACGCGGCATCGCGCTTACCGAAGACGAGCGCGCGAGCCTCCTCGCCTTCCTCCACAGCCTGGAGGACGCCCAGGCCGATAGCCGGGCCCTCATCGTCCCCGAGAGCGTGCCGAGCGGCTTGCCCGTGCCAGCGCTGGACGCCGATGGCTGACCGGCGTACCGGCCTTTGTAACCGGTTACATGGGATATATGTTACCCTTCCACCGGATGAATCGATACAGTCGCGCCCGGCGTTGAACGGAACAGGCCGACCGGGGGAATAACGTGTTCACCAGTAATCCCTTTGCCGTGCTTTCGGAGTCCATACCGTCCTCCGCGATACAGGCCTACGTGGGTGTCATGATCGCGTTGGTCGTGGCCGGCACCCTGTTCGACGTCTGGCACAAGGGGAGCGCCGCCTATTTCTTCGCAAGTTGGCGGAACTCACGGGGCAAGGGCACGCAGCGCGTCGGCGGCGGGAAAATACTGTCGCTGGCGATCCAGACCGCCTTGGTGGAGGTCCTGACCTCTGCCGAATTCGGTCTCGGGCGCCGCCGGGTTGCCCACCTGCTGACCATGTACGGCTTCCTGCTCTACGTCGTGACCACCGTTGTCATGGTGTTCTGCCCCGCCGCGGCGACGCCCGCCGTCCTGCCCCAGTTGTGGATCGCGGGCGCCTTGCTGGTCTGCCTCGGCGGCTACTGGTTCTGGTTCTTCATCCGGGTCGACGTGTCGGCCGAGGGCCACACACCCTTCCGCATCATGCGCGCCGACCTGTTCGTCCTCTCGCTTCTCGCCACCACGTCCCTGGGGCTGATCTGGGCCGCGCTGCAGTCGGTCGAGAGCTGGGGGACGTACATCGTTCTCGTCCTCTACCTCATCGCCACGACGGTGCTGTTCGGCTCCGTTCCGTGGTCAAAGTTCTCGCACATGTTCTTCAAGCCGGCGGCGGCCTTCGAGAAGCGGGTCTCGGAGGCGGCCGGTTCGCGGAGCAACCTGCCGGCCCCCGCCGACGAGCCCGAAACGCTCGGCATTGCCCGCGAACGCCCCCGCCACTACTGATCGGCCCACCATCGGTCTTCGATTAGAGGAGAGTACCGAACCCCATGCCGACCTTCGTCTACATGACCCGATGCGACGGCTGCGGCTACTGCGTCGACATCTGCCCGTCCGACATCATGCACATCGATAAGACCTACCGGCGTGCCTACAACATCGAGCCCAACATGTGCTGGGAGTGCTACTCCTGCGTGAAGGCGTGCCCGCAGCACGCCATCGACTGCCGCGGCTACGCCGACTTCGCCCCCATGGGGCACAGCGTTCGAGCGCTGAGGGAGGAGGCGAAGGGCACCATTTCCTGGAAGATCAAGTTCCGGGACGGTGAGGAAAAGGACTTCGTCTCCCCGATCCGGACTACGCCGTGGGGCTCGATCAAGTCGCCGGCCGACTACGAGGCGCCCACCGCCGAGGCGATGAAATCGCAGGAGCTGGCGCACGAGCCGGACGCGCTCAATATCGAGGCGCTGCCCGCGATGGCGCCGGAGCGCTTCAAGCAGGGACTCCTCTAGTGGGTCTGTTCTCGCGCCGCAAGACGGTCTTCGTCGACGCGGACATCCTCGTCATCGGTGGCGGCATGGCCGGCTGCGGGGCGACCTACGAAGCCGGCTACTGGGGGCGCGACCTGAAGGTGGTCTGCGTCGAGAAGGCGAACATCGAGCGCAGCGGCGCCGTGGCCCAGGGCCTCTACGCGATCAACTGCTACATGGGCATGCAGTGGGACGAGAATCAGCCCGAGGACCACGTCCGCTACGCCCGCAACGACCTCATGGGCCTGGTGCGGGAAGACCTGGGCTACGACATCGCCCGCCACGTCGATTCCACGGTGCACAAGTTCGAGGAGTGGGGCCTTCCCATCATGCGGGACCCGGAGACCGGGCGCTATCAGCGGGAAGGCAAGTGGCAGATCATGATCCACGGCGAGAGCTACAAGCCGATCGTCGCCGAGGCCGCGCGCAAGGCCGCGGCCGAAGTCTACAACCGGATCATGGTGACCCACCTGCTGACGGACCGGACCAAGCCCAACCGCGTCGCCGGCGCGGTCGGGTTCAACGTCCGCAGCGGGGAATTCTACGTCTTTCGCGCGAAGGCCGTCATCGTCTCCGCCGGCGGCGCGTCGCACATCTTCAAGCCGCGTGCGGTGGGCGAAGGCATGGGGAGGACCTGGTACGCGCCCTGGAGCAGCGCGTCGGCCTACGCGCTGCCGATCCTCGTCGGCGCCAAGATGACCCAGATGGAGAACCGGATCGTCCTCACCCGCTTCAAGGACGGCTACGGGCCGGTCGGCGCCTATTTCCTCCACCTCAAGACCTACACCGAGAACGCCTACGGGGAGGAGTACGAGTCCAAGTGGTACGACCAGACCAAGGCGCTGGTGGGCGACTACATCGACATGCACCCGGTGCCAACGTGCCTGCGCAACCACGCCTTCTTGGAGGAGGTCAAGGCCGGGCGTGGCCCCATCCGCATGGTGACGAAGGAGGCCTTCGCCGACCCTCACAAGGAGCAGATCGGCTGGGAGAATTTCCTGGGCATGACCATCGGGCAGGCGGTGGTCTGGGCCTCTCAGAACATCGATCCCAAGCACACCAATCCGGAGCTGACCACGTCCGAGCCCTACGTCATGGGCTCGCACGCCACATGCTCGGGCGCCTGGGCGAGCGGCCCGGAAGACTGCGCGCCGGCGGACTACCAGTGGGGCTACAACCGGATGATGACGGTGGACGGGCTGTTCGGCGCCGGCGACACCATCGGCGGCTCCGCCCACAAGTTCTCTTCGGGGTCCTACACGGAAGGCCGGATCGCCGGTAAAGCGGCGGTCAACTACGTCAACGACCTCAAGGGCGAGCAGCCGCAAGTCAGCGAGAAGGAGTACGAGGACCTCAAGACGGTCATCTTCCAGCCCCTGGAGACCTACCGGGTCAATCGCAACGAGATCGTCGCGGGCACGGTCTCGCCCAGCTACATCCTGCCGATCCACGGCCTCCAGCGTCTCGAGAAGATCATGGACGAGTACGTCGGCGGCATCAGCGCCCATTACACGACGAACGAGCCCATGCTCACGCGCGGGCTGGAGCTGCTCGGCATGCTCAAGGAGGACCTCGACCACCTCGGCGCCGAAGACCTGCACCAGCTGCAGCGGGCGTGGGAACTTCACCACCGGGTGCTCGCCTCGGAGGCCGTGACCCATCACACGATGTACAGGACGGAGACGCGGTGGCCGGGCTACTACTATCGGGGCGATCATCCGAAGCTGGATGACGCCGACTGGCACTGCTTCACCCTGTCCCGCTACGATCGTGACTCTGGCGAATGGGCCATGGAGAAGGCCCCCATCTACCACATCGTGGATTAGAGCCGTATCCCACCGGACGGACTCGTGCCCAGTTGCGGCACGTTCGGGTCTCCGCTCGTCGCGCAAGCCGAGGCTCCCCCTCCTCACCCCGGCCCTCTCCTCCCCCGAGGGGAGGAGAGGGAGAACGGGCGGCGCCGTCTACGTTCCCCCTACGACCTCCCGGGCCGCAGGCCAGGCCGGCGCGACTGCGCCGCGCGCGGATGCGCGTAGGCAAGCGAGCGGAGCGAGCGCCCGCCGACTGAGGGAAATGAACAAGTTGGGAGGGGGACAGGGGGA
>JAJDUK010000007.1 GCA_022826665.1 Alphaproteobacteria bacterium
GTTGCCGGTGATGCCTGAGCCGGGGAACGCGATCACGCCCTTCGGCAGCAGGTTCAGCAGCTCGTCGTTCCTGCGGAAGGGGGCAGCGTTGCCGTGCGCCTTCCAGTCCGGGCGGCACACGACCTGGTCGACGCCGCGCGCGTCCGCCCAGCTCGCGGCGATCTTCTCGACGCCGGGGCCGCCGCCGTGCAGCAGCACCATGTCGCCGTACTTCGAGCGCGCGGAGTCGAGCGTAGTCCAGATGGCGTCGGCATCGCTGACGGTCTTGCCGCCGGTGATGGCGACCAGGGTGCCGTCGGGCAGGTGCGCGCGGGTCTCGCGGTCCTGCCGTGCGCGCCGGAAGTCGCGGGCGTCGATGGCGGCCGAGGTGAGCTGTCCGGTCTGCGAGGTGTGCGAGCCGTGGCGCGGGCGCCAGACGTCGCCGGTCTCGACACGGTAGGCGTCGGCGGCGACGTCGCGGAGCTTCTCGAACGCGTCGCGCCTGTCGCCGAGGTTCTGTGCGCGGTCGGTCAGAGTCTGCAGCTCCCATGCCTTCACCTCGGTGCCGTCCTGCGCGCGCTCGAGGTCACGCATCTCGGGCGCAATGCGGTCGACGGCGCGGTCGAGGCGTGTGACCTGGGAGTGCAGCATGTTGACGAAGCCCCACATCAGGGCCTCGCGCTCGTCGGCCATCTGCGTGCCGTCGACTGTGATGCCGTCCACCATGACGCGGATGGCCTCGCTCAGTGCATCGAGGGCGTCGTCCTCGTCCCAGACCTCGCGGCTGTCGAGCTCTCCGCGCTCAGGGCTGGCGCCGTAGAGCGCGATGCTGTCGCAGACGGCTGCGGTGGCGGAAGCGGATGCGGTAGCGCTGGTGGTGTCGATCATGACGATCTCCTTCGGTTCGTCCTCCGAGGCGGTATGCCCCGTCGTGACGTCCTTTTCGGGTCACGCGCGCGCAGCGGAAGCACCTGGCCCTGGAAGCTCTTGGGCGGGAGTCGGTGCGGAAGGTCGCCGATTTTGGTGCGGAAGATGGCGCCGGCGTTCAGGTGGGAACGGTGCTCCGCAGCAAATCCATTCCAGTGGTCGTCACGGCGCCGGGCCGGGCGGGCCCCCTTGGGCCTGCCCGGCGTCTAGGCGCCGCCACGAATGGTCCCGCGAATGGATTTGATACGGTGCAGCGTGACGCGGCGGCCCCGCGCCAGGGGCCGGCGCGCTGCAGTACGGGGCGGTTGGTGATTGCACGCAAGCCATCTTCACGGTCGGCGACCTTCACGGCCCGCCTTAGAGCTTGCTGGGTCAGGCCGAAGGGAGCGGAGCGACCGAAGGACCCGCAGGGTTGCTGCAGCGAGCACGTGTGAGACGATTGGACGACACGACGGGCAGAGCCTTTGTTGGAAGCTCCTGCATCTCTGTCTTTGGCAAGCGGAGCGCGCAGCGAGCGTTCGCGAGCGGAGGCGAGAGGGATACCCGCCCGAAGGGACGAGACCGCGCAGCGGGCTCGGCAGGGTAGCCCGGCCGCGAAGCGGCTCGCCCAAAGTCTTCCTTGAAGGCCGCAAGACAATTCACGAGGGCATGGCATGGTCGAGGGGGCGGTCATCACGGCCACAACGGATGTGTGTCGACGAGACGCTGCGCCTCGACGCGGATGTGCGCGCGGTCGTGCACCTTGACGGGGCCGCGATGATCTTCGGACAGGTGGATGACGTAGTAGTGCGCGCCCGCATTCAGGACGTCGTCCTGCCGGTAGACCTCCCCGACGACGGTGCCGTCCTGGTAGATGCGCGACTCCTCCGGCGTGATGCGCCGGAAGGTGAGGTCGGTGCGATAGCGTCCCATCCGGGTGCTCCCTTCGTGCCTGGCGGGCGGGTTCTCTCTCTCCTCTCCCGCCCTGTTCACACCGACTCCCGCTCCCCTCTTTCTCCCGCGGAGCGGAAGAGGGGCGCGACGCGCGCGCGTAGCGCAGCGGAGCCGAGGGCGAGCAGGTCGTCGTTGAAGTCCGCGCCCTCGGGAACGAGGACATGGGCGGCGACGCGCGCGGATGCGCAGCGCCGGGTGAGGCGTTCCGCCGCGCGCTCGCCTTCCGGGTCGTTGTCGCGTGCGATGACGAGCCGGGCCGTGCCGGGCGGTGGCGCGAACGCGCCGAGGCTGCCGGCGGACAGCGCGGCGGCGGCGACGGTGTCCGGCATCGCGGTGACGAGCGACAGCACCGTCTCGATGCCCTCGCCCACCAGCAGCGTGCCGGGCGCCGGCGCGCCGAAGCGCACGGCGAGGCCGCGGACGCGGCCTAGCGCCTTGCGCGGCCGCGCCACGGGCGCCTTGGCCGGGCGCAAGGGATCGAGCCAGGTGCGGTGGACGCCGGTAATGGAGCGGTGACCGGGGTGTTCCCCCGCGGCGCCGGTGACGGCGGCGACCAGCGCCGGCAGGCGGCGTATGCCGCCGCCGTCGCGGTAGAAGAGCGCGGGGTGGAAGCGCAGCGCCGGGAACCGGCAGCGCGCGAGACCACGTGCGTGGAGGTAGGCTTCGGCGTGCGTGCCGTCGATGGCGCGGCAGCGCCGCCACAGGCGGCGCGCCGCTTCGGTCGCGTCGTAGGCGTCGTCGGCGGCCGGGGCCGGCGCAGCCGGCAGCGCAAGGAACGCTCGCGCCTCGTCGAGCGCGGCGCGCAGCGTCGGGGCGCCGGTGCGGTAACGGATGATGTCGAGCAGGTCGCCGTGCTCCCCCGTGGCCGCGTCGGTGAACTTCCCGGGCGTGCCGGGCGGCGCCAGGCGGACGAAGAGCGAGCGGCCCTTGGCGCCGCGAATGTCGCCGGCGGTCCAGTAGCGGCCGTGCTTGCGGCCGTGGGGAAGGTAGCGGCGGCAGACCTCCTCGGCGCGCGCGCCGAGGGCGGCGGCGACGGCGGTGGCGTTCATGGCGCGCCTCCGGCGCGCATGACAGCACCGGTGAAGCCGGGACGACGGACGGGATCGGAGAGCATGGGGGACCTCCCTGGGGCTCGCGATGGACGCCCGGGTCCCGGCCCCTCTCCGGCTCCTGCGGGCGCCGGGACGGCGGACGATGCGCGAAGCGCGAGCCTTGCCGTCCGGCCGGGGGCGGCTCCGGCCGGGCTGCAAAAAAGGGGCCACGCCGAAACGTGGCCCCGAGGGAGAGGGACGGGCGAGCGAAGGCTAGGACTTGCGGATTGTGCGACTGACGAAGGTCCTGCCCGGACGAAAGCCCTTCATCGCGTCAACGAGACCGTGGGCGCGGCGGACGATCTTGAGGGAATCGCCGACCCTGGTCCATGTGGCGTAGGTCGTCTTCATGGTTCGTGCTCCTCTGCGGGTGACGGGAGTGGGGGGCGATCTCGTCTCGATCTCCCCTGGGATCACGCGCGAAGCGCACCCCTTTGACTCTCTGTCGGGACGGCGAGGCCTAGGGAAGGAGCGAAGAGAAGGGCCAGTCCCGCGCGGGAGGAACGCGGAACCGGCCCAGGTCAGCGGGAGGGAGGGGCCCGCCGAAGCGATGTTGGGAGCGGACAATTTAAAAAGTCGAAATCGGAGGAAGTGAAAGCCCGCAGGGGGTTAACCCTGCGGGCTTTACATTCTTACGTAACTTCCCCTTAGAAGGGGATACCGGAGCCGTCGTCCGTGTCGGACGGGGCGGCATCGGCGGCGGCCGTCGCCTCACCGTTGGCGGGCGGGGCGCCGTTGCCGTTGGTGCCGGCAGGCTTGTCCAGGAACTGGACGCGTCCGCCGGGGACCAGCAGGATCTCGGTGGAGAAGCGGTCCGAGTCCTCGCCGTCCTTGCGCCAGTTGCGGGTCTGGAGCTTGCCCGAGACGTAGACCAGGCGGCCCTTCTTCGCGTGCTTATCGAGCATGTCGATCAGCCCGTCCTGGAAGGTGACGCAGCGGTGCCACTGGGTCTGGTCCTTCCGCTCGCCGGTCTGGCGATCGATATAGCTCTCGTCGGTCGCGATGCTCATGTTGGCGACGCGCCCGCCGCTCTGCAGGTGGTTGATGGTGACGTCGGCGCCGAGGCGGCCGATGATCTGCGCCATGTTGAGTCCGAAAGCCATGAGTCGTCTCCTGTTCATCCTGGTTGATGACGATGGGTTGACGAACGGGTCGGGAACCTCTCTCGGTCCCCTTCCCGTTCACCTCTCCAAGGCTCCTCTCAACCTCTCCTTCGCCGTCCGCCCCGATGGCTGCCGGGTGGCCGACGACCTTGCCTTCGGCACGGACGAATACTGCGGTGGAAATCACGAACGTATCGTCCTGAAGGTCGCAGAGTGTCGCGTCGCGGCCCGGTGCGCGTTGGCGTCGGGGTCGATTCCGTGCATCCAGGCGCTCCCGGCGGGTGGCCGGGAGCCTTGCCTGGGGTACGGACGAAACGGCGGCGGAAGTCACGACCGGAGCGTCCTGAAGGTCGCGGAGAGACGCGTCGCGTCGCGGCTGGCGTTGGCGGCGGGATCGATTCCGTGCATCCAGGCGCTCCTGGCGGCCCCTCGCAGGACGAGCGCGGCGCGGCGCGGCAGCAGGGCCACCTCGTCGGACGCCAGCCCGTCGCGGACGTAGGGGCGGGCCGAACGGGGCCGGAAGTTCATGGTCCAGGCGTCGGCGAGCGAGAGCGACACGACGACATCGCCGAAGGAGGCGTGGTCGGCGTGCATGCCGATGCCCTGGCCGGGCCGGTACTCGTTGACGATGCACTGCTCGGGCATGGCCCCGTCGAAGAAGGGGCTGAGGCGCTCGCCAATCACGCTGGCCCAGCGCGGGAAGGGTGCGGCAGGGTCGTGCCGGCCAGTGCCGCGCTGCCGGTAATCGTAGCGGAAGCCGTAGTGCTGAACGCGGCGGCTGAGGTCGGTCATCCAGGGCGCCTGGGAGATGCGCAGCAGGATGCGCTCTTCCTCGGCCTCGGTGACGATGTCGGGCACCAGCGTGGCGCCATGGTCGAAGATGCTCGTGGTGTCGGTAGTCATCGTCTCTCTCTCCTCCCGTAAGCGGACGCCCGCACCTGCGCACGGCTCCGCCTCCGGCGCCGGTTCGAGAACGATGACGGTGCCTGGAATGTCCGCGAGGCAGGCGGTGATGAGGGGGCGCACCGCGCACCAGTCGAGACCGCCCAGGCCGCACCCGAGCGGCGGGATGGCGATGGAGCCGATGCCGTGGCTCGCGAGGGTTGCGGGGAGGCCGCGAAGCCCGGCCTCGATGTCGCCGATCGCGCTGCGGTCGCGCCAGTGACGCTTGGTGGGGAAGTGGACGATCCAGCGGGGGCTGTCGCGGCCGGTGTCGAACATGAAGATGCGGCCCGGCCGCAGCCGGCGCTCGGCGCAGGCGCGGCGGTAGGCTTGGAAGGCGTCGGGGTGGCGGCGCCTGAACTGGAGGGCGAGGCCGGCGCCTGCGACGCCGACGCAGTTGACGGGATTGACGACGGCCTCGGCAGGCTGGGCGAAGATGTCGCCGTGCGTGAAACGGATCATGGCATGCTCCCATCTTCCAGGGGGGACGGATCAAGCTGGACGGGTGCCGGTGGATGACGCGGCGCGGATCTCCTCCAGGCGCTCGCACACGGCACGTGGGTGGAGCACACCGAGGTTCAGCACGGGAATGCCGTAGTGCCGGGCGACGCGGATACCCATCCCGGTGCCGCCGCTCGGCAGTCCGTCCCGAGTCCAGCATGCGACGGCGTCGACCGGTACGTCGGTATCCGCTGCGAGGATGCTCACGTTCCGGGCGTGGAGCTTGCGCGCAGCGGGCGAGCAGCGGTGCCACGCGGGATGCAGAGCGGCGGCGATGGCGAGACAGGTGTGCATGCGATCCCGTGAGAGGGTGCGGCAGTCGGGTCCCCGGCAGCCGCGATACCCGGGCCACGGCAGGAACACGGTGCGGCGCTCGGCCGGGGCTCCCGCTGCGAATGCGGAGTCGGCCCCGGCAGCACCGCCGGAGTGAAGGTGCCATCCGCGGCGCGCGAGCCAGGTGGCCATGGTGGTCATCGCTTCGAGCACGGACGGCGGGGCGGCGCGCGACCCGATGCCGGCGTAGACGAGCTGAGTCACGGGTCTTCTCCTCCCTGCGATGGCTTCACTCGAGAGAAGCTCGTCTCGGACTCTCCTTCCGGGTGCCGGATGTGGCGGTGGCGCCGGCGCCGGAGGCTCTGCCCTTGAGCGTGGCGGAAGCCGCCGGCTCGTGGGGCAGGTGCGGTCCGGCCGGTTCACGGATCGGCCGCGCCTGCGCGTAGGAGCCGGATCGAGAAGGCGCGGGATGAGCGCACCGGTTGGGGGGGGGAGCGGGCAGAGCCCGGCAGGGAGGGTGCGTCAGCCCGGGCGGAAGCCGTTCATGCGGTGCGATCCAGGAAGGCGCGCGGAGAGAGCACCTCGACTGTCGCGTATCGCGGCTCGGTGAAGTCGCGTGTGTTGCCGGTGATCAGAACGGCGCTGCCGGCCAGGGCGGTGGCGAGATAGATCTCGTCGTCAGGATCTCGCAGGCCGAACAGGGTATCGGCCGGCTCGACGATGACGGCGAGCCGCTCGATCTCCTGGATGACGGCCAGCAGGGCCTGGCGATATGCGGCCTGCCTGGGCCGGTCGGCGACGTGAACGTACTCCGCCAGGACTGGTTCGGAGAGGACGATATCGTGGTGCCGCACCACCCTGTCGACGACAGCCCGGCAGGTGCCGTCGACGCGCGCCGCCGACACGATGACGTTGCAGTCGAGGACGACGTTCATGTGTCACGGCTGCGGCGGTCCCGGCGCGAATCGGCGATGTCGGCGATGGTGTCTTCCATGATCTCGTCTTCGGCGCGTCCGACGTCCTCGAGCAAGGGCCGTCCGGCGGAGACCGCGGCCGCGATACGGTCGGCGGCCGCGTCGCGGTCGACCACCTGTTTGGGGCGGAAGAGGATGCCGTCGCCCATGAGGGTGGCTTCCATGATGTCGCCCTCGCGAAGATCGATGTCTTTACGCAGCCTGGCGGGAATGGTGACCTGGAACTTCGACTTGACGGTGACCAGGGGCATGGGGTCCTCGCGCGGGCAGAGTTGGAATTTCCGACATTCATACCGGTGGGCGGCGCCGACGGCAAGGGGACGGCGCGCTGCGGCGCTTGTGGAGGCCCGGGAATTCGCCGGAGGCGCGTCCGGAGGTCTTGGATTGGGTAATGGGTGCTGAGATCGGGCTCAGTGAAGCGGTGGGTCGCCCCGGCCGGCGGCCATGGACCGCGCGACCAGTCGGCTCCATGCCTCCCGATCCAGCCCAAGCCTGGCGTTCAGGCGATCGCACAGCCGTTCCGCATCTGCGAGCGTCAAGGCTACGAGAGCCGTGGGTATGTAGCCCGTCATGTTCTCGAAGACGATGCGGATCTGCTGGGGCTCGTCGGGCAGCTCGTAGGCCGGCGTGAAGGCGAAGACCGGCTCCTCGGGAAGCTCATGCGTGGTCATGGAAGGAATCCTTGTTGCGGTGGGGCGGAGCGGCCCGCGCGACGGCGGGCGGCAAGGTGCGGCGACGGGCGGACCGGCGCCACAGGCGGGGCGATCAGGACGCCTGCGCCGCGGCGATGGGCCAGCGGTCCGTGATGCGCTCCAGGGTGGCGCGGTCGGGCGCGAACAGCCGGGTGCGCCACGAGACGATCTCGGCGATGCAGCCCATGCGCTTGAGCGCGTCGGTATCGCCGTCCGTGGGACCTTCGATCTCGATGCGGAAGGCTGCCATGAGGCGGCGCCGAGTGAGCTTCCAGCCGTTGGAGAGATGGAAGGAGGCGCCGCATTTCATGATCTCGTCGTGAACCTCGGCGGCGGTGAGGCCGGGGCCGCCGTCGAGACCGAGCGCGGCACGGAACTGGGTGACCTCGGCGGGGCCGAGGACGCGGCCGATCAGGTGCTCGCCGTCGTCGGCGACCAAGCGGCGGACCCGCATGCTCTCGTCGGGGAGGCGGTCCCAGATCGGCAGCAGCAGGCCGGCGACCAGCCAGAAACGGGACTCGCGGTGGGACGGCAGGTCGGCGATCTCGGTGTCCCAGACCATGCGCCAGCGATCCTCGTCCGCATCCCGCCATTGCGATGCGTCGAGGGCCTTCCGCGCCATGGTCTCGCGGACTGCGGGACGCACCATGCGCACGCGCTCCTGCACGCCCCCGTCGTCGAACATGCGCGACGGCGCGGACATCACGAGTGCGGCGCGGCCGGACTGCGCGTTGACCATGAGGCGGGGCCTGCCGCTGGAGGTCTGGGAGTGAAGCGAGAGCGCCCCGTCGGCGGCGAGCGGCTCCAGCCTGTCCTTGCGCGCGATCTCGACGATCTCGGTCTCGGAGCCGGAGCCCTCGTGCGTGAACACGGACTCGCGCGAGGCGACCGAGAGCGAGTCGGCAACGATGGTCTCGACGCCGCGTTCGAATGTGCCGGACTCGATCGCGATCTCGATGTTGGCCTCGATCCGGGTCTCGAGCGCGGCGAAGAGCTGGTTCTGCTCGGCGATGGGGAGCGCCAGGAGGCGGTTGAGGAACTGCGGCATGGGCGGCAGGTCCTCCTTGAGGTTGCCCTCCCAGGTGAGCTTGAGCCCGGTGGCCTCTTCGAAGTCCTTGATGGACCAGCCCTCGATGTGGCCGTGTGAGAGGGCGATGTAGAACTGGCGCAACGCCGACTTGGCGTAGAGGCTCTCAAGATTATCGCTGGCCCTGAAGAGCGCGGTGTCGTCGCCCCCCATGGCGGTCTGCGAATCCCGCTGCCCCCGCGTGATGGCGCCCAGGCTGTCGAGGCGCCGGGCAATGGTGGCGATGAACCTTCTCTCTCCCTTCACGTCGCTGGCGACGGGACGGAAGAGCGGTGCCGAGGCCTGGTGCGTGCGGTGGGTCCGGCCCAGCCCCTGGATCGCCTGGTCGGCCCGCCAGCCGGGTTCCAGCAGGTAGTGGATGCGCCTATCCGTGTTGGCGCAGCCGAGGTCGGCGTGGTAGCTGCGGCCGATGCCGCCCGCCATCGAGAACACGAGGATACGCTTCTCGCGGTCCATGAAGGCGGCGGTCTCGGCGAGGTTGGCGGAGGCGGGCCGCGAGCGCAGCGCGAGGCGCTCGCCCTTCACGTCCTCGATCCTGAGCACCCGGCGCGAGCGGCCGGTGATCTCGGCCACGGCGTCGTGCCCGAAACGATGAACGATCTGATCCAGCGCCGACTGCACCGGCGGCAGCGCGCCTAGCCTCTGGATCAGCGTGTCGCGCTTCGCCAGGGCCTCCTGGCAAAGCACGGGGTTGCTGTCGGCATCGAAGACCGGCCGCGACATGAGGTTGCCGTCGTCGTCCTCGAAGGGCTCCTGCAGCTGCACCGGGAAGGCGTGTTCCAGGAAGTCGAGCACGTACTCGCGGGGCGTCAGGTCGATGGAGAGGTCGTCCCACTCGGACGCGGGGATCTCGGCGATGCGGCGCTCCAGCAGCGCCTCGCCGGTGGACACCAGCTGCACCACGGCCGAGCGCCCCTCCTCCAAATCCGCCTCGATGGCGCGGATCAGCGAAGGGCACTTCATGGAGGTGAGCAGGTGGCCGAAGAAGCGCTGCTTGGCGCCTTCGAAGGCAGACAGTGCGGCGGACTTGGCATTCTTATTGAGTGTGCTGTCTCCGTCCACGATGCCGGTGGCCTTCAGCGCCTCCTGGATGTTGGCGTGGATGATCTTGAAGGCGCCGGCGTAAGCGTCGTAGATGCGCCGCTGCTCATCCGTGAGGGGGTGCTCCAGGATGTCGACCTCGACCCCGTCGTAGGAGAGGGCGCGGGCCTGGTAGAGACCGAGGGCCTTGAGGTCGCGCGCCACCACCTCCATCGCGGCCACACCGCCCGCCTCCATGGCGGCGATGAAGGCGGTGCGGGTCTCGAAGGGGGTCTCGCCGGAGGCCCAGAGCCCGAGGCGGCGCGCGTAGGCGAGGCCGGGGACGGTGGTGGCCCCGGTGGCGGAGACATAGAGGATGCGGGCGTCGGGCAGCGCGTTCTGAAGCCGCAGTCCCGCGCGCCCCTGCTGCGAGGGCTTCACCTCGCCGCGCGAGCCCTTTGACCCCGCCGCGTTCGCCATGGCGTGCGCTTCGTCGAAGACGATGACGCCGGAGTACGCGTGGCGCTCGGCTTCGTCCTCGCCGTCCGCGAGCCAGGCCACGATCTGGTCGAGGCGCGACGGCTTTCCCTGTCGCGCGGGCGAGCGCAGCGTGGCATAGGTGGCGAAGAGGATTCCCTGCGCATGGGGAATGTCGGCCCCCTGGCGCACCTTGCCGAGGGGAATGACGTCTTCGGCGCGCCCGCCAATGGCGCACCAGTCTCGGCGCGCGTCCTCAAGCAGCTTGTCGGACTGGGAGAGCCAGAGTGCGCGCTTCCGTCCCCTCAGCCACTGGTCGAGGATGATGGCGGCGACCTGCCTTCCCTTGCCGCAGCCGGTGCCGTCGCCCAGCATCCAGCCGCGCCGGAAGCGGACGGGATCGGAGAGGGGCTCGTCGGCATCGACGGATGCACTGTCGTCTTCGTAGGCCGCGTCGACCCCGTCATCGCCGTCGGCGTTCACGCGCTGAACCGTCTCCGGCACGAGTGTCTCCCAGCCGGCACCGATGCGGTACTCGGCGGCGCGGTGGCGCTCGTGCGCCTGGCCGGCGAGGACCACGCTCTCGAGCTGCGCGTCGGACAGCAGCCCCTCGGCGACCACCTTCTCCGGCAGCATCGGGCGGTAGGACGGCGTGGGGTGCGGCACCGCGGCCATGGCGCCGGACTGCACCAGCGGCGTCGGGTGCTCGACCACGCCGGGCACGTGGATGCTCGATGCCCGCCACCGTGCGTAGGGGCCGGAGGGTTGCGCGGCCGCGGCGGAACCGGCGCCGGCAGGCACGGCCTCGTAGGCGAGCTCGGCGACCGGGCCCCAGTCGTGTGGCTCCGGCGGATGCGCGGCGGTTTCGGTACGCTTCGCCCGCGTGGGCCGGGACCGTCTCGACGGTGCCGGCGCCTGGCCGAACAGGTCCGCACCCGGCACGGGCTCGACGGGGCGCCGTGGCGGCACGGTGCCGATGACTGCCTGCAAGAGGTGGCCGGCGTCGCGCACCGAATGGCCGGCATAGACCCGGGCGGGCTTCTCGCCTCCCCTGTCGAGCACGGTGAGGCGGGTGTCGAAGGTGGTGCCGCGCCTTGCGTAGGCGCGGCCGTCGATGGGCGCGGTGAATACCGCGTGGGCCGGCGGGTCGAGGGAGGCGAAGGCGTCTTGCCACGCGGCGTCGCCGGGGACGCAGTGCGAGGAAGAAATCGCCACGAGCCGCCCGCCGGGCGGCAGCATCGAGAAGGCCGAGCGGATGTGATGCAGATCCGCGTGATGGCGGATGCGCTCGACGCCGGGGCTGGCCGAGAAGGGCGGGTTCATCAGCACCACGGTGGGCCTGAGCTCGGGCAGCCGGTCCCTGATGGACTCGGCGTTGTGGCGGGTGACGGTACTGCCCGGAAACAGCCCGGCGAGGAGGCCCGCGCGGGTGGCGGCGATCTCGTTGAGGTGCAGCGCGCCGACGGCCTCGCTGCCCAGCGCAAGCTGCGCCATGACGGCCAGCATGCCGGTGCCTGCCGACGGTTCGAGCACCACGTCGCCCGGCCGGATCGCGGCGGCCTGCAGCACCGCGTATGCCAGAGGCAGCGGTGTCGAGAACTGCTGATATTTGAGCTGCCGCTCGGAGCGCCTGGTCTGGGAGGGCTCCAGCGCCGCCAGGGTCTCCAGCATGCGCAGCATGGCGGCGGGGCCGCCGGGTCCGGCGCCGGTCTCGCGCCGCATGGCGCGGCCGTAGCGCTGGAGGAACAGCACCAGCGCCGCCTCGGCCGCCTCGTAGGAATCCTTCCAGAGCCAGGCGCCGTCCGCGTCGGAGGCGCCGAAGGCGGCCGTCATGGCCTCCCGCAGGGTGCGGGCGTCCAGCGCCCGGCCGGCTTCGAGGACAGGCAGCAGGGTGCGGGCCGCGGCCAGCAGCGCGGCGGGCGTCGATCGGGACTGCGGGGATGCGGGTTCGGCGATCGCGGTGGCGGGGCGTGCGGCGGTGGGCAGACGCGCGGGGGCGTCCGGCGCCGGTTGGGCGTCGAGCATGAGCGGGCTCCGGAGGCGGGCTGCGGGGGAGCCGGCACCGAAGCGGCGCGGGAAGGCTCTCCCGCAACGCTCCGTCCGACCTGGCTCGTCTCCGCCATCCCTACTCGTCGTGGTGGAACGCGATGGGTCGGTCAGGCCGCGCGGCCGGTCAGCGGACGAAGTTCCGCTCGCGAATGGTGGACGTCAGGAGAGTAGGGCCGGGCCGGATCAGCCGAAGCGCTCGCCCCTGGCGGCAAATGTCCACTGGTTGGCAGCGAGGGTCGCGTAATCGGGTGCGCAGCCGAACTCGTAAAGCGCCGCCGCGAGCTCGTCGATGAAGACGCCGTTGACCGCGGGCCGGTCGAACAGTTCGCGGATGACGGCGGCGGCCTCATGCGTGGGCATGCCGGCGATCGCGGAAATCGCGGCGGGGCCGCACTTGACGGCGCGGCCGGTGATCCTGTGAAGCATGGGCGGTCTCCGTGCGGGGAGGCCGGCGCGCCGGGCGGATGACGGGGCCGGGGCGCTTCAGAGCAGGCCTTTCGTGCGGAAGCTGAACGCGTCGCCCGGCGCGACAACGATATGGTCGTGGAGGTCGACGTCGATGGTCTTGAGGGCGTCGCGGAGGCGGGTGGTCATCTCGACGTCCGCCCTCGACGGAGTTGGGTCGGCGCTAGGATGGTTATGCACGACGACCAGGGCGGTGGCGCCCACCTCGAGCGCGCGGACGCAGACCTGCCGAGGATAGACGGGGGTGTGGTTGATCGTGCCGGTCTGGTGAACCTCGTCGCAGATGAGGGCGTTCTTGGTGTTCAGAAACAACATGTGGAACACCTCGACGTCGCGGTGTGCGGCAAGGGTGCGGCAGTACTCGACCACCTTCTCGTAGGTCGCGAGCTGCGGATGGAACCTCTCGGGCAGCGCGGCCCTGGCCATCGCGATACCGAGCGCCTCGGCAGTCTTGATCGCGGCGATGCCGGCCTCGCCGAGCCCGGCGACGGTGCGTAGCGTGTCGGGCCGGGCCGCGAGGACGCGGGCGGTCGAGCCGAAGGTGTCGAGCAGGACTATTGCGAGCTGCGAGGCTTCGGCGGCGGAATGGGATCCGGCGAGCAGGAGCTGGAGAAGCTCCCGGTCGTCCACGGCCTCGCGCCCGGCGCGGAGGAAGCGCGCTTGCAGGTCGTCGTGAGCGGTGCCGGCGAGCTGCTGCGCTGCGGGCGTGGGGAACGGCGTCACGTCGCGCAGGCCGGGGGCGGACGTATCGGAGAGATTCATCGTCCTGCCCTCCGGAGCCTGGCCACGAGTGCGTCGACAAGATCCGGATCGGCGCGGCATGCCTCGCCCCAGCCGCGCAGGTTGCGCTCGAATTCCTCCAGCGCGCCGAGGTGGGCGTTGAAGAGCGGATCGTCGGACGTGGCCGCGAGGACGGAGTTGCCAGAGACGGCGATGCCGGTGATGGCCGGATCGGTCATCGGCTCCAGGACCAGCAGCCAGCAGAGGAATGCGGCGAACATCGGCGACAGGTTCTCGCCCCGGCGCGGGTCCATGGGGTGAATGGCCGGGGACACTCGTGCCGGAGACACTCGTGCCGGAGACGGTGCGGGAGGCAGGTCGGGGATGGCGAGGGCGGCGCTCGAACGGGGCATGGCACGGCTCCATGTGACGGAGTGGAAACGCCCCGCCACGGGAGGAGAGACCGCGGCGGGGCGCCGAAGGAGAGCGGGAGGCGGCGCCGGAGTCCTCCAGGTTCCACGCCGCTCACCCGACGGAGGCCAGACCCTGCTCCTGGCGGTGCTGGAGCGACCGGGGTGCCGAAGGCGCGCTCAGTCGTCTTCGGGGAACATGATGGTGATTGCGGCGCGACCCTCGTCGCCGGCGCCGATCGCCACGATGGGGAAGTGCTTGCGGGGCGGCCGGTGGCTGTCGCGGAGGTCCTTGCGGACATCGCGCACCAGCACGCACATGGTGACGCGGTCGCGGTCGGAGGCCCGGAGCGCGTAGTGGCGCGCCATCCAGAGCACGTCCCAGAGGCGCCCGCGCTCGTCCTGGAAGCCGCGGTAGCCCTCGGGCAAGGCGACCAGGCGGGTCCAGACGGTGCGCGTGACCGCGACGGGGATGGTGAAGCCCGCTTCGCGCGCGGTGTCGGAGACGTCGACGAGGATGCCGTCCTCGATCGCCTGGGCACGGGAATAGGTGGAGATGACGGGGCCGAATGCGGCGGCGTTGCCGGGTTCAGGCATGGTCGATTCCCTCCCAACCCTGGACGCGGACAATTGCCTTGGCGCCGGCGACCTCGACCTCAGGGGCGCGATCGGGGCGGGGCCGGACCGTGACCACCGGCTTGTTGCCGGGCGGCGGCGGCGGATCGGAGACCTCCGTGGTGACGGTGGCGGCAGGGTCCGCGAAGCGCACGCGGACCGTGCCGCCCGTCACCGCGACGCCGCCGGGCGGGCGCGGGCCGGTCAGGGTGATGACCGGCGGCTCGCCCTTCTCCGTGAACCTGGCCGGCACGGGCAGCGACTTGTCGCGGTCCCACGGATCCTCGTCGCGGCCCATGCAGCACGCATCGACATGAGTCCGGCCGCAATGATCCACGCTTTTCCAGTTGGGGTCCTGGTTGGCGACCTCGATGGCCTTCTCCAGCGCCTCCTCGAGCGTGTCGGCTTCGACCGAGACCGTGTTGGCGTGGTATGCGGCGAAGCCGCACTGCACAGTGAATTGCTTCGTCATGCCGCGGCCTCCTGCGGCGCCGGGCTCTCGGGCC
>JAJDUK010000046.1 GCA_022826665.1 Alphaproteobacteria bacterium
AGGGCGGAATGCGCTGGACCGTCAACGGCGCCAACGCCATCATCGCCCTGCGCTGCGCCGTCGAGAGCAATCGCTTCGACGACTTCTGGGAGCGTCGCGCCGGTGCAAACGCGTGAATCTCACAAATGCGACGTGCACCCCTGTCCCGCCGTCCCCGCATGGCCGCAGCGCGTGACCGCGGCGGCGCCCTGTGGCATCTATCGGTTGTTCGCGTCTTCCATCGATTCGCTAGGGCCCTGCCATGAGCCACGCAGATTTCGTCCATCTCAGGGTCCGCACCGCCTATTCGCTGCTGGAGGGCGCGATCCGGCTCGACGAGCTGGTCGAGACCTGCCGCGACTGGCGGATGCCTGCCTGCGCCATCGCCGATCGCGGCAACATGTTCGGCGCCCTGGCCTTTTCGGAGGCCTGCAGCGGGGCCGGCGTGCAGCCGATCGTCGGCTGCGACCTCGCGATCGGCACGCGCACGGAGCAACCCGGCCAGCAGAGCCGTGAGGCATCGTGGCTCCTGCTGCTCGCCCAGGACGAGACCGGCTACCGAAACCTGACCGCGCTGACCAGCGACGCCTACCTGCAGGACGGCGCCGGCGGGCAGCCTCTCGTCACCCTGGACGAGCTGGCGACGCGGGCGGGGGGTCTGCTCGCGCTCACGGGCGGCCCTGCCGGACCGGTCGGGCGTCTCCTCATCGACGGCCAAGTCAAGGCCGCGCACGCGCTGCTGGTACGGCTCGGCGAGATCTTTCCCGGCCGGCTCTATGTCGAGCTCATGCGCCACGGCTTGCCGGAGGAGGAGCAGATCGAGGCGCAGCTGATCGCGCTCGCCGACGAGCTCGACCTGCCGCTGGTCGCGACCAACGACGCCTACTTCCTGCGCGAAGAAACATACGAGGCCCATGACGCACTCCTCTGCATCGCCCAGAACAGCCACGTCGAGGACGAGAACCGGCGCCGGCTCACGCCGCAGCACCGCTTCCGCCCGGCCGACGAGATGCGCGCCCTGTTCGCCGACCTGCCCGAGGCCGTCGACAACACCCTGGTCGTCGCCCGGCGCTGCGCCGTCATGGCGCCGACGCGGAAGCCGATCCTGCCGGTCTTCCCCACCGCCGGCGAGGCGAGCGAGGCCGATGCGCTGCGCACTCAGGCCGAGGAGGGGCTGGAGCGCCGCCTCGCCGCGCAGGTCTACAGCACGGACATGGACGATGCGGCACGCGAGGCAGCGGCGGCGCCCTATCGCGAACGGCTCGCTTACGAGCTCGGCGTCATCATCGAGATGCAGTTCGCGGGCTACTTCCTCATCGTCGCCGACATCGTGCGCTGGGCGCGAGGCGAGGGGATTCCGGTCGGCCCCGGCCGGGGTTCGGGCGCGGGCTCCGTGGTGGCCTGGTCGCTCACCATCACCGATCTCGACCCGCTCCGCTTTGGCCTCCTGTTCGAGCGCTTTCTAAACCCCGAGCGCGTGTCGATGCCTGACTTCGACATCGACTTCTGCCCCGAGCGCCGCGACGAGGTCATCGACTACGTCTGCCGGCGCTACGGCAAGGACCGCGTCGCCCAGATCATCACCTTCGGCAAGCTGCAGGCCCGCGCGGTGCTGCGCGATGTCGGCCGCGTGCTCGGCCTCGGCTACGGCCGCGTCGACCGGCTCTGCAAGCTGGTTCCCTACAACCCCGCCAACCCGGTGACCTTGCAGCAGGCGCTGGACAACGAGCCCCGGCTCAAGGCCGAGCGCGACGACGACGCGACCGTCGCGCGGCTGATCGAGATTTCGCTCCAGCTCGAAGGGCTGTACCGGCACGCCTCGACCCACGCCGCAGGCATCGTGATCGGCGACCGGCCGCTCAGCGAGCTGGTGCCGCTTTATCGCGATCCGCGCTCCGAGATGCCGGCGACCCAGTTCTCGATGAAGTACGCCGAGATGTCCGGGCTCGTGAAGTTCGACCTGCTCGGCCTCAAGACCCTCACGGTGCTCGATCATGCGAGTGCAATGCTGCACGAGGCCGGTGTCGAGATCGATATCGACGCGCTCCCGCTCGACGATCGGAAGACCTACGAGATGCTGGGCAGCGGCGCCGCCATGGGGGTGTTCCAGTTGGAGAGCGCGGGCATGAGGGACGCACTGCGCAGCCTCAAGCCCGATAGCATCGAGGACATCATTGCCCTCGTCGCGCTCTACCGCCCAGGCCCGATGGACAACATTCCCCGCTACATCGCCTGCAAGCACGGCAAGGAGAAGCCCGACTACCTGCACCCTATGCTGACCGGCCTGCTGGAGGAGACTTTTGGCGTCATCATCTACCAGGAGCAGGTGATGGAGATCGCCAAGGTTCTCGCCGGCTACAGCCTGGGCTCCGCCGACCTGCTGCGCCGCGCCATGGGTAAGAAGATCAAGGCGGAGATGGACGCGCAGCGGGAGACCTTCGTGAACGGCGCCCTTGCCAACGAGGTCGCCCGCAACGATGCGACACGTATCTTCGAATTGGTAGCCAAGTTCGCCGGCTACGGCTTCAACAAGTCCCACGCAGCGGCCTACGCGCTAGTCGCCTACCAGACCGCGTACCTCAAGGCCAACCACCCGGTCGAGTTCATGGCGGCTTCCATGAGCCTGGAGATCAACAACACCGACCGGCTGGAATTGTTCCGCCGGGAGCTTGAACGGCTCGGGATTCCCCTGCTGCCGCCCGACATCAACGCCTCGCGGGCGACCTTCTCAGTCGAGAGCCAGGCGGACGGCACCAAGGCAATCCGCTACGCGCTCGGCGCGATCAGGAACGTCGGCGTGCAGGCGATGACGGCGCTGGCCGATGAGCGGGCAGCCAACGGGCCGTTTGCCGATCCCTTCGATTTCGCCGGCCGGGTCGATCCGCATCAGATCAACCGCCGGCAGATCGAGAACCTGGCCAAGGCCGGCGCCTTCGACAGCCTTACGTCGAACCGCAAGCAGATGGCGGACGGTGCCGAGGTGCTTCTCGCCTATTCGGGACAGGCCAAGCTATCGCGTTCGCAGGCCTCGCTCTTCGACGAGTCCGACGCGTCGCTCGCGCCCAGGCCGCGCCTGCCGGAGCAGGAGGACTGGGACCAGAACGAGAAGCTGGCGGCGGAGCACGAGGCGGTCGGCTTCTATCTCTCCGCCCATCCCCTCGATTCCTACGAGGACGCGCTGAAGGGCCTCTCGGTCACGCCTGCCGCCGAGGTGGCGCAGCAGGTGGCGCGAGGCATCACGCGCTTCCGCTTGGCTGGGATGGTGCTGAACGTCAGGGAGCGCGGGCCGGGCTCGCGGCGCTACGCCTTCATCCAGCTTTCCGACCCGAGCGGCAGCTTCGAGGTGGCCGCTTTCCGCGAGACCTACGGCGAGGGCCGCGACGTGCTGGAGCCCGGCAAGCCGTTGCTGGTGACCGCGCAGGCCCGCATCGAGGGCGAGGAGGTCAAGCTCTCCGCTCAGAGTTTCGACGATCTGGATGCCCGACTCGCGCGCAATCTCACCGGCCTCGCGGTGCATGTGAACGACCCGGATGCGGTGACGCCGCTCGGTGACCTTCTTGCAAACCAGCGGCAGGGCAGCGGCCGCATCGTGCTCTTCGTCGAGACCGACGGGGAGGGCACGGTCGAGATCGAGTTGCCCGAGGCCTACGCGCTCGCCCCCGCTCTCAGGAACGAGATCGGCGCGCTCACCGGGGTCACGACCGTCCAGGAACTTCCGGCGGCACGGGCAGGCTAAAGGCTGGCTCAGGCCTTGCGCGCCGGGGGCGCCGGCGCTATCAAGCGCCCACCTGCGTAGAGTAGGAATTCACACGCGGAAGACGGCACCCCGGACGGGCGTGCCGATCCGGTGCCCGGCTAAGCCGGGGCATGATCCGCGGAGGAAGAACCGGAGAAAGGACGGCCAATGGCATTGCCAGAGTTCACCATGCGCCAGCTTCTCGAAGCCGGCGTGCATTTCGGGCACCAGACTAGGCGTTGGAACCCGAAGATGCGCCCCTATCTGTTTGGCGCGCGCAACGGCGTTCACGTTATCGATCTCGAGCAGACGGTGCCCCTACTTCACCAGGCGCTGGTGTCACTGCGCGACGTGGCCGCCGGCGGCGGGCGCATCCTCTTCGTCGGCACCAAGCGGCAGGCCTCGCGCCCGATCGCGGAGACCGCCAAGCGTTGCGGCCAGTACTACGTCAACCACCGCTGGCTGGGCGGCATGCTGACCAACTGGAAGGCGATCTCGGGCTCGATCAAGACCCTCGCCGACCTCGAAGCGACGCTGGCCGACGAGTCCGCGGGCCTGACCAAAAAGGAAATGCTGCAGTTGGTCCGGCGCCGCAACAAGCTCGACCTCGCGCTCGGCGGCATCCGCGACATGGGCGGCGTGCCGGACATGCTCGTGGTCATCGACACCAACAAGGAAGACATCGCGATCCTGGAGGCGCGCAAGCTCGGCATCCCGGTGGTCGCGATCATCGACAGCAATTGCGATCCCGACCTCATCACCCACCCGGTTCCCGGCAACGACGACGCGATCCGCGCGATCAACCTCTATTGCGACCTGTTCGCCCGCGCGGTCATCGACGGCCTGCAGGAAGAGCTTGCCGCCTCCGGTGCCGACATTGGCGCTGCCGAGGAAGGGCTGGCGGAGGATCTGCCGCCGGCCGATGCGGACACGGCGGCCGAGGCACCCGCCGAGGCGGCCGCGGAGCCCGAGAAGTCACCGGCCGATGGCGATACGGCGCCGGAAGCCCCTGCGGATACCGCCGCAACGCCGGAGGCGGCCGAGGCATCGGACGCGCCGGCTACGCCGGAAGCTCCAGAAGCGGCTCAGGCGGCCGAAGCGACCGCAGCGCCGGAAGGCGGAGAGGCAGAGCAGGCGGCAGGCGCGTGATCGCGCCGCGCATTCAGGAGTAGCGAACGATGGCTCAGATCACGGCCGCGCTGGTCAAGCAACTGCGCGACAAGACCGGCGCCGGCATGATGGATTGCAAGAAGGCGCTGACCGAGACCGACGGCGAGCTTGAGGCGGCGGTCGACTGGCTGCGCAAGAGCGGCCTCGCCCAGGCCCAGCGCAAGGCGGGCCGCACCGCAGCCGAAGGGCTGATCGGGCTGGCGACGGCGCCGGGCAAGGCAGCGATGGTCGAGATCAACGCCGAGACCGACTTCGTCGCCCGCAACGGTGACTTTCAGGCGGTGGTGCGCGAGGTCGCGACGTTGGCGCTGGATTGCGGCGGCGATATCGAGCGCCTGTCTGCCGCGTCCTATCCGGGGACCGGCCGCACGGTCGCCGAGGAGATCACCAATCTCGTCGCCACCATCGGCGAGAACATTCAGCTGCGGCGGACGGCGGTCCTCTCCGCGCCGGTGGGCGCCGTCGGCGACTACATCCACATGCCGGCAACGCCGGGGCTGGGCCGGCTCGGCGTGATCGTCGCGGTCGAATCGGACGCGTCTGCCGAGAGCCTCGCTCGTCCCGCCCACGAGTTCGCCATGCACATCGCGGCTGCCAGCCCGCACGCGGTGTCGCGCGACTCGCTCGATCAGGCGATGGTCGAGCGCGAGCGCGCGGTGCTCGCGGAACAGGCCCGCGCCGAAGGCAAGCCCGAGAAGATCATCGAGAAGATGATCGAGGGCAGGCTGCGCAAGTTCTTCGAGGAGGTCGTGCTGCTCGAGCAGACCTGGATCCTCGATGGCGAGAGCCGGGTGAAGGCGGTGCTGGAGCGGCTTACCGCCGAGCTTGGTACCTCGATCTCCGTGAGCGGCTTCGTCCGCTACCAGCTGGGAGAGGGGATCGAGCGGGAGAGCAAGGACTTCGCCGCCGAGGTCGCCGAGCAGCTCGGTTCTTGAATATCAGCCTTCAGCCCCGGAGCCGGCGATGACCGCTTCTCCCCGCTTCAAGCGCATTCTCCTGAAGATATCCGGCGAGGCGCTGCGGGGAGACGAACCCTACGGCATCAATGGCGACGCGGTGGATCGGCTCGCGGGTGAGATCGCCGAGGTCCACGAGAGGGGCGTCGAGGTCTGCGCCGTCGTCGGCGGTGGCAACATCTTTCGCGGCTCTTCCCACGAGGCCGCCGGCATGGAACGCGCCACCGCCGATTACATCGGCATGCTGGCCACGGTGATGAACGCGGTCGCCATGCAGCATGCGCTGGAGCGCATGGGCAAGGCCACGCGGGTGCTCTCTGCGCTGCCCATCGCGCCGGTCTGCGAGCCCTACATTCGCCGGCGCGGGCAGCGCCATCTGGAGAAGGGGCGAATCGTGCTCTTCGCCGGCGGCACCGGCAATCCCTTCTTCACCACCGACACCGCCGCGGCGCTGCGGGCGGCGGAGATGGGCTGCGACGCCCTGCTCAAGGGCACCAAGGTTGACGGAGTCTACGCCGCCGATCCCGAGGTCGACGCCGCCGCGACGCGCTTCGAGCGGCTCTCCTACATGGACGTGCTCTCCAAGGACCTGAAGGCCATGGACGCGTCGGCGATCTCGCTGGCGCGGGAAAACGACATTCCGATTGTGGTATTCTCCATTCAGAAGAAGGGCGGGCTCGCCGCCGTGCTGGACGGGAACGGACCCTTCACCGTCATCTCTGACTAGGGCTGCCGCGATGGCCGATCCTGATCTCGACGACCTGGAACGCCGGATGAACGGCGCCGTCGAGGCGCTTCGGAAGGAGTTAGGTGGCCTCCGCACCGGGCGGGCGTCTCTGAGCCTGCTGGAGCCCATCGTGGTCGAAGCCTACGAGACGGAGATGCCCCTCAACCAGGTCGCGACCATCAATGTCCCCGAGCCCCGCATGCTCTCGGTCCAGGTCTGGGACAAGACCCAGGTGAAGGCCGTCGAAAAAGCGATCCGCTCCTCTGATCTCGGGCTCAATCCGATCGTGGACGGCCAGTCGCTCCGTATCCCGATCCCGGAGCTGAACGAGGAACGCCGCCACGAACTCGCCAAAGTTGCCGGCAAGTATGCGGAGCAGGCCAAGGTGGCGGTGCGCAACGTCCGGCGCGACGGCATGGATCAGCTCAAGAAGATGGAGCGCGCAGGCGAGCTCGGCGAGGACGAATCGCGGCTGTGGGCGGGCGAAATTCAGGAGATGACGGACGGGTTCGTCAAGAAGATGACCGAGATGTTCGAGGCCAAGGAACAGGAGATTTTGCAGGTCTGAACATGGCGCTCGCGCGGTCATTCGCCGACCGGCAGGATTCCGGCCTGCACGTCGGCATCATTCTGGACGGAAACGGACGCTGGGCACGGGCACGGGGCTTGCCGAGAGCGGCAGGGCACCGGCGCGGCGCCGAGGTCGTGAAGAGAATCCTGCGGGGCTGCCCCGACCGCGGCATCCGCTACCTCACCATCTACGCGTTCTCGTCTGAGAACTGGAAGCGGCCCGAGGGCGAGGTCGCGGACCTCATGGGGCTGTTGCGGCTCTACTTGCGCCGCGAGGTCGCCGACCTGCATACGAATGGGGTCCAGATTGCCTTCATCGGCGACCGCTCGCGGCTGAGCAGGGAGATCAACGCCCTCATCGACGAGGCCGAGGAGAGCACCCGGCACAATGCCACGATCACTCTCACCGTCGCGGTCAACTACGGCGGGCGGCAGGAGATCGTGGATTCGGTGCGCCGGATCGCCGAGCAGGTCCGCGACGGTGCGCTCGATACGGACCAGATTTCCGAGGAGACGGTCCAGCGCCACCTCCAGACCCGAGACCTGCCGGACCTCGATCTGGTGATCCGCACCAGCGGCGAGCAGCGCCTCAGCAATTTCCTGCTGTGGCAGTCGGCCTATACCGAGCTGGTTTTCGTGCCGACGCTCTGGCCCGACTTTACCCTGGAGCACCTCGATCAGGCGATCGGCGAGTTCCAGCGCCGCGAGCGGCGCTACGGCGGTGCCCGGGGCTAGCTGGCGGGCCGAGGCAACGCGGTAGGGCCGGGAGATAGAGAATGGCCTTGTCCGCGCGAGAACTCTGCACCCTGACCGCCACCGAGGCGATTGCCGGGTTCAAGGCCGGCGCGCTCTCGCCGGTCGCGCTCATGGAAGCGACGCTGGCGCGGATCGACGCCGTCAACCCCGCGCTCAACGCCTTCACCGAGGTTCATGCCGAGCGCGCCCTCGACCAGGCCCGCGCGGCAGAGGCCGCCTACGCACGCGGGGAGGCGCGGCCTCTGGAAGGCATTCCGGTCGCGATCAAGGACTTTCACCCGGTCGCGGGCGAGCTCACGACCTTCGGCTCCAAGGCGTTCGCTGACCACAGGCCCGAGCGCTCCGCGCCCACCGTCACCCGCCTGCTCGATGCCGGCGGCATCATGCACGCGCGCACGACCACGCCGGAGTTCGCCTACGCGCCAATCACCGCGAGCCCGCTCTGGGGCGTCACCCGCAACCCCTGGAGCCTGGAGCACGCCCCCGGCGGCTCGTCGGGCGGAGCCGGCGCAGCGCTCGCGGCCGGCATGACGGTGCTGGCGGACGGCACCGATGCCGGCGGCTCCGTCCGCATTCCGGCCGCGGCCTGCCACATCGTGGGCTACAAGCCGCCCTTCGGGCGCAATCCGCTGGACCGGGACCACCCCATCGAATCGCTGCTCCACTACGGGCCGATGACGCGTAGCGTCGGCGACGCCGCGCTGATGCAGAACGTGATGTCGGGCGCGCACGGGGACGACATGTGCTCGCTCAAGGAGCGGATCGTGCTGCCCGAAAGCTATCCGCCGATCGAGGGCTGGACGGTCGGTTTTTCGATGGACCTCGGCATGTTCGAAATAGATCCCGAGGTGGCCCGCAACACCGAAGCCGCGGTGGAGGTGTTTCGCCGCCTCGGCTGCACCATCCGCGAGGTGGCGCCGGACTGGGCCGGGTTCGACCTGCCGCATCCCTACCTCCGCTATTGGGAGGGCATGGCGGCGTCGAGCCTCGGCGGCATGGTCGACGAGTGGCGCGACGAGATGGACCCCTACATGGTCGGCATCATCGAGAACGGCCGCGCGCACTCGGCGGGAACGCTCTACCGCTGCAACATCGTGCGGGGCGCGATGTACCGCTCGCTGGCGCCGATCCTGGAGGCGTGCGACGTGCTGGTCTGTCCGTCGCTCGCCGTGCCGACGGTGGCGGCGGAGCACGATTGCGGCGACGAGGATTTCCGGGTCAACGGCAAGCCGGTTCACGCCTATCTCGGCTGGAACCTCTGCTACCCCTTCAACATGGTGAGCCAATGCCCGGTGATCGCGGTGCCGAGCGGACTTTCGTCCGACGGCCTGCCCACCGGCATTCAGATCGTCGGGCGGACCTACGACGATCTCAGCGTCTTCCAGGCCGCGGCGGCCTACGAGGTGGCCAATCCCTGGCGGGACGTGTTGCCGCCACTCTGACCCGCCGCTCGCACACGCACGGCGAACATCGAAGCCGGGATCGAGCCATGGCCGACGATCTGTTGACCCGCGACGCGCGCACCATCGCTGATATCGAGCGGATTCGTTTCTTCCCGGCGACCACCGTGGGGGGCGAGGGCTCCTACGTGATCGAGGAGGGCGGCCGGCGCGTGCTCGACTTCAGCGCGTCGTGGGGCGCGGCCTGCCTGGGCTACGGCCACCCGGCGCTGGCCGAAGCGGTTAGCGAGGCAGTGCGCAACATGGGTGCGGTCAGCCTCGCCTCGTGCGCGGTCGGGCACGCGGTCGGGCTGGCCGAGGATCTGTTGGCACGCCTGCCCGACGATCGCGAGCGGCGGGTCTGGTTCGGCCATGCCGGCTCGGACGCCAACGACGCCGTCGTTCGCCTGCTGGAGGCGGCGACGCCGCGCCGCGGCATCCTCTCCTTCGTCGGCGCCTATCACGGCGGCAGCGCCGCCTCGATGTCGGTCTCGGGCCACAGCTCCCAGAGCCACGCGCCGGCGAGGGACGGCCTCGCGCGGCTGGTTTATCCCGACCCGTACCGCCCGCAGTTCACGCCCGATCTGGTCGAAGGCGCGCTTGCCGACCTCGACCGTCGCTTCGAGAGCGAGCTTCAGCCCGACGAGATCGCCGCCGTCTTCATCGAGCCGATCCAGTCGGACGGCGGCCTCATCGTGCCGCCCGCCGGCTTCCTCAAGGGGCTGGAGGAGCGCTGCCGCGCCCACGGCATCCTGATCGTCGTGGACGAAGTCAAGGTCGGGATGGGGCGCACCGGCCTTTTCCATGCCTTCGAGGCCGAGGGCCTGAGCCCGGACATCGTGGTCTACGGCAAGGGGCTCGGCGGCGGGCTGCCGATCTCCGCCGTGATCGGCCCGGCCGAGTTGATGAACCTGCAACCCGCCTTCGCCATCATGACGGCCGCCGGCAACCCGGTCTGCGCCGCTGCCGGCCGCGCCGTCCTGCGCACCATCGAGGAGGAAGACTTGATGGCGAGGGCCGCGCTCAGGGGCGAGCACCTGCTAGCGGGGCTGGCCCGGCTCGCCCAGCGCCATGCGCTGATCGGCCATGTGCGCGGGCGCGGCCTCACCTGCGGCGTCGAGCTTGTGCGCGACCCGGTGAGCAAGGAGCCCGCAAGCGGTGAAACGGCGAAGGTCGCCTTCCGCGCGCATCAGCTCGGGCTGATCTTCTATTACGTCGGGATGGAATCGAACGTGCTCGAACTCACCCCGCCGCTGACCATCTCCGAAGACGAGATCGACGAGGGACTGGCCATCCTCGACCAAGCGCTGGAGGACGTGGCGGCGGGCCGAGTCTCAGACGAAGACGTCGCCGCCTTCGCCGGGTGGTAGCGGCCCCGCGCATGGCGCGGGGCCGCCTTTCGCGGATCAACCGTAACGGTAGGGGCGTCCTGCCCTCTCCATGTCCGCGTTGTACTGCTTGAAGACCTCGACCACCTTGGCCTTGGTCTCGGATTCGGCCGCGATCTCGTCCCAGAACGTGCGCGCGGCTGCCTCCACTTGCGCCCATTCGTCGTCCGGGATCGAGGTCAGCTGCATCTTGGTGCCGTGCACGCGCAGGCTGGCCTCGCCGCCCCAGTACCACCACTGTCGATAGTAGTGGGACTGATCGCAGATGACGCGCAGGAGCGTCTGCAGGTCTTCGGGAACCTCGTTCCAGCGCTCCATGTTGGCGTAGAAGTGGCCGATCCACGCGCCTGAGATGTTGTTGGTGAGGAAGTAGTTGGTCACGTCGGCCCAGCCCACCGTGTAGTCCTCGGTAATGCCGGACCAGGCGACGCCGTCGAGCTCGCCGGTCTGCACCGCGACCTCGATGTCCTCCCACGGCAACGTCACCGGGACCACGCCGAACTGGGTCAGGAAGCGCCCGGCGGTGGGGAAGGTGAAGACCCGCTTGCCTTCCAGGTCGGCGAGCGAGTGGATCGGGTCCTTGGTCGCGAAGTGGCAGGGGTCCCAGGCGCCCGCCGAGATGTGTTTGACGCCGACCTTCTCGTATTCCGCGCCCCAGATCTCGTTGAGGCCGTATTGGTTGAAGAGCACGGGCACGTCGAGCGAGTAGCGCGATGCGAACGGGAAGTAACCGCCGAAGACGGTAACCTCGGTCGGCGAGGCCATGGAGTCGTCGTCGGACTGCACCGCATCGATGGTGCCGCGCTGCATGGCGCGGAAGAGCTCGCCCGTCGGCACGATCTGATCGGAGAAGAACAGCTCGATCTGCATGCGCTCGCCCGCGATCTTGTTGAACATTTCGATCGCGGGTACCACCACGTGTTCGGCCAGGGCGGGGCCGGCATAGGTCTGCATCCGCCAGGTGATCTGTGCCTGCGCAACCGAAGGTTTCACGATGGCAGCGGCAGCGGCTGCGGCCGGAACGGCAGCGGCAGCCTTGAGAAGATTACGCCGTGTTGTCATGGATCTTTCTCCTTCCAGGTTGATGTGACAGTGAACCGGGTTATCGATCAGTTGCCGTAAACGTAAGCCGGGAACCACAGGGCGATTTCCGGGAAGATCATAATGATGGCAAGTGCAACGATCATCACGCCCACGAAGGGAATGATTGATCGATAAATGTCGCGCAACGTGATTTCGGGCGGGGCCATGGCCCGCATCAGGAACAGGTTGTAGCCGAAAGGCGGAGTCATATACGCGATCTGCGTGGTGATGGTGTAGAGGATGCCGTACCAGATCAGGTTGAAGCCCAGCGCGTCGACCAGCGGCACGTAAAGAGGCGCCACGATCACCAGCATTGCCGTGTCGTCGAGGAATGTTCCCATCACAAGGAACGAGAGCTGCATGAGAATGAGGACCATCCAGGGCGAGAGCCCCATCTGCTCGGTGAACAGGTTCTCGATCGCGTGCGCGGCCCCGAGCCCGTCGAACACCGAGCCGAAGGCCAATGCCGCCATGATGATCCACATGAACATGCAGGTGATGCGGAGCGTGTTGCGCACCGAGTTCTCGAAGACCTGCCGGGTCATGCGGCGCCTGACCACAGCGGCGAGGAAGGCGGCGAGCGCGCCGATGGCCGACGATTCGACGAGCGAGGTCGAGCCGGTGACGAAGGGCACGATCATCACCGCATAGATGAACAGCGGCAGGAGGCCGGCGCGGAGGAGCCTTAGCTTTTCGACTCGGGGAATGTCGCGGTCCGCCTTGGGAAGAACCGGACCGAGGTTCGGCGTGATCCGGCAGCGCAGCCAGATATAGAGGACGAAGAGCGCGGCCATCATCAGTCCGGGGAAGAGACCCGCGAGCCAGAGCTGCCCCACGGGCTGGCGCGCAATCATCGCGTAGAGCACGAGCACCACGGATGGGGGCACAAGGATGCCAAGCGAGCTTCCGGCCTGAATGACCCCCGTGACCATGCGTTTGTCGTAGTTGCGCCTGAGCAGCTCCGGCAGCGCGATGGTGGCACCGATAGCCATGCCCGCGACGCTCAGTCCGTTCATCGCCGAGACCAGCACCATGAGGCCGATAGTGCCCATGGCGAGCCCGCCGGCCATACCGCCGGTCCAGACGTGGAACATGCGGTAAAGGTCGTCCGCGATTCTCGATTCCGAGAGGACGTAGCCCATGAAAATGAACATCGGCAGCGTGAGCAGCGGATACCATTTCATGAGCTTCATGGCGGCGGAGAAGCCCAGGTCGAAACCGCCGCGATCGCCCCAGAGCAGGAGCGCGGACAGAACGGCGACGAAACCGATGGCGGCGAAGACGCGCTGGCCGGTTGCCAGCATGAGCATCATCAGCGCGAACATCAGGACGGTGATGAGCTCGTAGGACATCAGAAACTCTCGCGCCGAAGCCGCAAGATGTCCTTGAAGAACTCGGAAACCGCCTGAAAAACCATCAAGACGATGCCGGTGACCATGACCACCTTGATCGGCCAAAGATAGGGCCGCCAGGCGCTGGGGCTTCGCTCACCGCCGTACTGAAAGCTGTAAATCGTGGAGTCGATTCCGCCCCAGAGAAGAACCGCTAGATAGAAGAGCAGAAAGAACACCGTGAAGACGTCGAACCACGCCTTGCGGCGCGCGGACCACGAACCATAGAACAGGTCCATCCGCACGTTCGCGTCCGTTTGAACCGCGTAGGGACCGCCCAGAATGTAATAGCCCACCATCGCGAATTGGGCCATTTCGAGCGTCCAAAGCGATGGATTGAAAAACGTCTTAGAGAGCGACGACCACAGCAGGATCGCCATGATCGCGAACATGCCGTACATGATGACCCGCCCGACACGACGGTTGACCGTGTCCACGACCAGAATGTAGCCGCGCATCGCGCCGGTCACGCCCGCACCTCCCACAATGGAACGCTCGGACTCTCGTGCAGCGGCACGACGACCCTCTCAGCGCGGGGCGCAGGCCCTGATGGTGGCCTCGGCCATCTCCTTGGCGTTGGGGCCGCCGGCCATGGGCGCGATCATCGGCAGGTCGATGCCCGAGGCGCGATAGGCCTCGATCCGCTCGCGACAGCGTTCGGGCGTGCCGGCGATGCAGACCGCGTCGATATGCGCGTCGCTCACCGCCCGGGTCGCCGCCTCGCGCTCGCCGCGCCCCCATAGCTCGGCAATCGTCGCGGCTTCCTCGCCGAAGCCCTGGTCCTGTGCCATCCGGTTGTAGCGGGGGAAGAAGCCCGTATACATGGCGACGCCGGGCCGCAGCGCATCGTAGGCGTCGGCGGGATCATCGGCGGCTGCGGTCGGGATCAGTGTGGTGACGTCGACCGCGCCGGGGTCGCGCCCCGCCGCCTCGGCGCCGGCGGCGATGTAGTCGCGCGCCTCCGCGCCGACATCGAGCGTGGTGCGCGTGAGGATCAGGCCGTCGGCTTCCTCACCGCATATCCCGATCATCTTGGGAAACACCGCCGCGTAATAGATGGGCAGGCTGGGGCGGAAGGGCTGAAACCAGAGCTCGTAGTTCTCGATGGTGACGGTCTCGCCCTGGTAGGAGACCTGGCCGTCCCGCAGCAGGCGGCGCACGACCTCGGCGGTCTCCCGCACTCGGGTCACCGGCTTGCTGTAGACGAGGCCGTGCTCGGGCTCGACCTGGACCTTGTGGCTGGAGCCGAGGCCGAGAATGAACCGGCCCTCGGAAAGCTGATCGACCACCGCCGCCGACATCGCGATGGTGGGCGCCGAGCGCACGAAGACGCTGGAGATGCAGGTGCCGAGCTTGACCCGGCTGGTCTGCGCCGCGACCGCCGAGAGCACCGCGAATTGGTCGCCGCCGTGCCCCTCCGCCATCCAGACCGAATCATAGCCGAGTGATTCGGCGAGTTGCGCGCACTCGACGGTTTCGGACGCGTTCAACCCAGCCGAGAACGCGACTCCCACTCTGCTCATGCCCTGTCTCCCCGGCTATTCGGTTGCCTCACGCTGCCGCTGATCGTACAGAGGGCGAAGGGCGATTCCAAACCCGCCTCCATGCGTGGGCCGGCCCCGTTGGGCGAGGCACCGGGGAGTGCGGGAGCGCGGGGAGGGCAGTGACATGGGCGGATATCTGATCACCGGCGGGCGGCTGCTTGACGCCACCGGCGCGTCACCGCAGGACGGCGTTTCGGTGCTGGTGGAGGACAACCGCATCCGCAAGATCGGTCCGGACCGGGAGGTTGCGGCCGCAGCCGAGACCCTGGGCGGCTACCGGACCATCGATGCCGCTGGGCACACCGTCATGCCGGGCATGATCGACGCCCACTGCCATATCTCCTACGGCGACATCCTCTCGTTCGAGGAGCTCGACCTCTACGCAGGCGTGGAGTACCGCACCCTGCGCGCCGCCAACAACGCGCGCAAGGTGCTGCGCGCCGGCGTCACCGCGTTTTCCGATCCGGGGTCTACGTGGAACATCTCGGTCGCGGTCCGCGACGCGATCAACGCCGGCCTGATCGAGGGGCCGCGCATGGCCTCGGCCGGGCGCTACATCACCACCTTCAACGCGATCGGCTCGCCCTGGCCGTCGTGGATGGAGCACCCCAAGTCGTCGTTCGCCGTGCTCTGCAACACGCGCGAGGAGATGGTCACGGAGGCACGCCGCGAGATCAAGGACGGCGTCGACATCGTGAAGGTGGCCGGCGACGGCGACGTGCTCACCGGCGAAGCCGAGCTTGCCGGCAGCATCGGGCTCGACGACCTGCGCGCCATCGCCGAGGTCACGCACAGGCTCGGCAAGGTCTGCACCATCCATGCGCGCTCGGGCCGCGCGGCGGCCGATGCCATCCGCGCCGGCTTCGACTGGATCATCCACGGCTCCTACATGTCCGAGGACGATCTGGACGTGCTCTTCCGCAACCCGACGCCGCTGATCCCCACCTTCTCGCTGCTGGCGAACACCCTCGAATGGGGCCCCGATCTCGGCTGTTCCGACTTCATCCTCGACGCCTACAAGGATGAGGTCGAGCGCCTTGCCAACGTCGTCTCCCGTGCCCATGCCGAGGGAATCACCATCATCGCCGGCACCGACAGCGGCCAGGGCTCCGTGCCCTATGGCGAGTGGCACGCCCGCGAGATGGAGCACTTGATGACCTATGGCGGCCTGAGCGCCATGGAGGCGATCCGCGCGGGTACCGCCAGCGCGGCGCTGACGCTCGGCATGGAGGACGAGATCGGCACCCTGGAGGAGGGCAAGCTCGCCGACATCCTGGTGGTGGACGGCGACCCGCTCGCCGACATTACCGTGCTGCAGGACAGGGAGCGCCTCGCGGTCGTGATGAAGGACGGCGCGGTTGTCGACACAGAGGCGCCGATCCCCGAGCCCGCGCGCTACAACTGGGAAAAGCCCATGCTCTACTGGGAGGATCCGCGGATGCCGACCCAGAGCTTCGTGCGCGAGCACGCGACCAGAAAGCCGCGCTGGATGCAGCAGGAGCGCCGCCTCGACGCGGCGGAGTAGGGGAGCGCGCGCGCCTTAGCGCCGCATGGTCGGGGCCGAGCCCGGCGGGAATTTGGGCACCGGGCAGTCGGGCGGCTCGGCGGCATCGTCGCGGTAGTCGAAATAGCCCCACACGGCCCAGTGGTCCGAGAGATCGCAGTAGCCTTGCCCGCGCACGGCTGAGAGCAGCGTGCGATCCTCGAAGTCGAAGAGGCTGCGGAAGACCATCGGGCAGTTGTGGTGGTAGCGCGGCTCGCGCCAGCCCTTCTTGGCCAGCACGTAGTCGACATAGCCGTTGCCGCGCCGCGCCCAGTCGCTACGCGACTCGCGGGTGAAGCGGTGCCCTCGAAACGACGGCTCCAGGACGCCAAGTGGCTCGTCGTCGAGCAGGCTCTCGAACGCGTGGCTGAGCACGTTGAAGTCGCCGCCGACGATGATCGGCTCCGAGCGCGGAATCCCCGAGTGCTCCTCCAGGAACCGTTGGATGGCGCGGAACTGCGCTGCCTTTGCCGTGCGCTGCTCCCTGCTCCAGCCGAACTGCGCGTGCGTGCCGATGACGTGGTAGCGCGCGCTGCCCTTGTCGATGCGGGCATAGACGAAGCCCTTGGCGGCATTGCAGTCGGGCTCTACGCAATCGGCGTAGACCCACTCCTTGGCGGCACCGATGGGATGCCTGCTGGCGATGAGCACGCCGCCGTCTTCGCCGAACCAGGTGTCGCCCTCGCCCCCGCGCGGCGCGTCCTCGGTGAGAGCCTGTTCGTAGACCGCGCCTTTCTCGCAGCTTGAGGCGGCGCGGCAGGCGGTGCCCAGGATGCGGGTCGCATAGCGAAACCCCTGCGCCCTCAGCCCCGCGAGAAGGGTCGCACGCGCGCCGTCGTCGTAGGCCTCCGACAGGATGATCACGTCGTAGGGGGCGAGGAAGCGCGGGATGAGGGCGGCCCGCTCCTCCTGCGCGAGAGCGAAGCGCTCACCCATGAAGGGAATGTTGCGGACGTGCGAGGGCAGCAGATAGACGTTGTAGGCGAGGACGCTGAGCACGTCGTCGGAGGCCGCCGGCTCTGGCAGGTGGTTGATGCCCGGCCCCTCGCATTGGCGCTCGGCCGCGGTCCCACTGGCCGGCGCCAGCGTCAGCGCAGCGGCGAACATGAGCGCTGCGATGGCAAGCGCTGCCGTGCCGGCGCCACGTATCGGAGTGCGGCCTGCGATCACCAGACCTTCTTGACGGTCACGAAGAACGTCCGCCCGCGAATCGAATCCAGGCTCTCGTCCGGATCCTCGGGAATCTCAGGGTTGATCGACGGTTCGGCGTCGAAGACGTTGAAAATGCCGCCCATTAACTCGACGCCATCGAACTCGTAAGGGTTGCGCCAGCGCACGGACACGTCGTGGCCCACCCACGAGCCGAAGCGGCCGACACTCCCTCTGTAGCCGGTTGTCCCGTAGACGCTCCACTGCGCCGTGACCTTGCCCCGCGTGCCGCTCAGCGTGACGTGGAGGCGGTTACGGGCAAAGTCGTCCGGCCCCACGAAGTCGAGGGCGCGCTCTTCGTAGTCCTGTACATGAGACCAGCGGGCGTCGAGGTCGAAATTCGCCCAATCGGCCGACCACGCCATGTGGGCATGGACGTTGAGGCCCGAAATGTCGACCTCGCCGTCGCCGAGGATCGGCTTTTCTATTCTTGTGATCAGCCCCGGAGTGCCCGGAACGAGCGGCGGCGCGCGGTGGATGACGTTGCCCGGCGGCAATGTCCCGTGTTCGTGCTCGTAGTCGATGATGTCCTGCGCGCCGACGACCGTCAGCAGCTTGGAAAGCTTGGTCCAATACCAGTCGGCGCTCACCGAAACGGGGCCGAGCTTGGTGACGATTCCCGCGCCGTAGCTCTCGCCCCGATCCGGCTCAAGGTCGGGGTTCCCGAAGTTGACCGCCTCCACCTGGTAGCGCCGCTCCGTCGCGTGATCGTAGATGCGGGGAACCGACGTGACGCGTGCCGTGTGCAGGCCGCCCAGGTACGGGGCCCTGTCGGCCATGCTCCAATTGCCCCGGAGCGCGAAGTCCGGGCTCAGCTCGAAGACCGTTTCCATTTGCGCTGCGGTGGTCGCGCCGACGTCGTCATGGTCGCTGTAGCGCCCGGCAAGACCGACGTCCCAGATCCGGTGGAGCGGGAGCGAAACCTCCAGGAATGGCGAGACGCTGTCGCGTTCGCCGGCAAAGCTGACGCCGAAAGAGCCGATGACGTCGCTCTGCTCCTTGATCACGTCCCCGGCACCACTGACGTACGTCGTGAGCCATTCACGGCTCTCGCGAACCCACTCCGCTCCCGCCGCCCAGCCGATGGGCCGGCCGCCGATGGTAAAGCTCGATCCATCGAGCGCGACCCGCGCCTCGCTGCGCCTCGTGAGGTTATCGACGAAGCGGATGACACCCGTGTCCCGGACTACCTCGAGATGACCGGGATCCGTGGATAGCGGGTTGCGGAGGTCGTAGCTGCCGGCTGCTATAGCCTCCAGAATCGCGGGTTCGTGCACGAAGGTTCCGCCCTGCAAAATGTCGTCGTTCGAGAACGAGCGCAGGTGCGCGTCGTAGCGGATATCGTCCGTGAGGCCCCCTTCGACGCCGAGCGTGATGTCATGCTCTTGCGCCGTCCAGCGCCAGACGCGATCGCCGTGGCTCACAAAGCGGTGGAGGACGAAACCACCACCGCCGGGCAGGGGGAGCCTGTCGGGCAACGGGGCCATGTATAGGCTTGTGTAGTCACTGTCGGCCACGCGCGCATCGAGATAGACCGACAGGTCTTGGCCGACCGGGTAATCCCCCATGAGGAAGGCGGTTTCCCGTTGCCGCCGTTCCCAGTTCCACTCGATGTTGCCGTAAGCGAACCCGCATCCCTCGCCAGGGATGCCGTAGGGTTCCGAAAGAGGGCCCGTGTACTGGCTGCCCTCGCAGGGGCCGAGCGAGCGGGCAACCGGCCCCTGTTCGGTGAAGACGAAGGCCGTATTGCCGGCCACCGAGACGCCGTGCGCGTCGTCGAAGGAGCCGCCGGGAGTCCACGAGGCGCGGCTGTAGGCGCGATCGACCGAGCGAACCTCGTTGCGGTTGAAGACATCCGCCCCGACGATCAGGTGTCCCGCGCCGATGCTGCCGCCCCATAGCGCGGAGGCAACACCTGCCTCACCGCCGGAGTCTCGTGGACTTTCGCCGTGAGCCTGGGCCTCGACTCCCTCGAAGCCGCTCCTCAGCACGATGTTGATCGCGCCGGAGATGGCTTGAGCCCCATGAATGGCAACCGCGCTGGAGCTGAGAATTTCGATACGCTCGATGGCCGATATGGGCAGCGCATCCAGATCAAAGTACGAGTCTGAAATTCGCCGGCCGTTGATCAGGATCGCGGCACGAAGACCCCCGAGCTTTAGGGGGCGGTGCAGGCCGAAGTAATTGAAGTCATCCCGGCTACGCAGGAGGTCCCAGACGTTGCGCATGGCGGAGAGGGCAATGTCGTCTCGGTCGATCACGGTAACGGGCCGCAAATTGCCCACCGGTACGCTCGAAATCAGGCTGCCCACGGAGGTGTCCGCGCCGGCGTCGCCGCCTTGCGCCGGATTCGTTAGTGCCGCCGCCATGAAGACCGCGACGAACGAGATTGCGAGGTGGCGCCGCCGGGGTGGCGTGAAGCGGCGTGAGCGGCTCATCGGGCGTTTCGGAGTGATCTTCGTGCGGTTGCCGCACGCATAGTCGCGATGGTGCATATGCTCCCCGTCCGACACTTGAATTTCCCACTCAATGGCCCTGTCCCATCGGGCGGGCAAGCGTCCGTCAATCGTTGCGAAGGCACAAGAGCCATCTCGTCCAACCATGTCGCCCTATCATCTCGTCCCACGATGGCAGGCGGCGGGGCCGTGCTGCTATGGTCAGGCCCTCATGCAGAAGCAGAGGAAAAGGGTGTGGCGGACACGGAAGCCTGGCGCGATTTTCTTCCCCTGGCTCATCGGCTGGCCGATGCCTCGGGTGCGGTCATTCTGCGCTATTTCCGGCAATCGCTTGCGATCGAGGACAAGGACCACATCGCGGGCTACTCGCCGGTCACGGCGGCTGATCGCGAAGCCGAGGCCGCGATCCGCGCACTGATCAACGAGAGTTGCCCCGACCACGGCATCCTCGGCGAGGAGCACGGGCACGAGCGCCCCGATGCCCGCTTCACATGGGTTATCGACCCCATCGACGGCACCAAGGCGTTCATCTCCGGCATGACGACCTGGGGCACCCTGATTGCGCTGCAGGACCGCGGCCGAGGCATCATCGGCGTGCTGGACCAGCCCTTTCTGCGCGAGCGATTCGTCGGCCACGGCGAAGGCGCCTATCTCGGCGACCGCCAGCTCGCCGTGCGCTCGTGCCCCGATCTGAGCGGGGCTACTCTCTACGCCACCGAGCCCAACATGTTCACGCCGGCCGAGCTTGCCGCGTTCGATGCGCTTGCCGCGCGGGTGCGGCTCCGCCGCTTCGGCGCCGATTGCTACGCCTACGGGATGCTCGCCGCCGGCTTCGTCGATCTTGTGGTCGAGGCGAGCATGAACCCGTGGGACATCGCCGCGTTGATTCCCATCGTCGAAGGCGCCGGCGGCATCGTGACCTCGTGGAATGGCGGCCCGGTCGGCGCCGACGGCCAGGTGCTGGCGGTGGGCGACCGCCGGCTGCACACGCCCGCGCTCGAAATTCTCGCGCCTGCCGCCGCCAGCGTGGAGCGCTCTTGAGCATTTCCGCGCGGCCGTTGCGCGTATTCCGCCCCACTCGTGTTTCGTAGGGCATCTCACAATACGTTCTGTCGATGAAGTTTGCGCACCGAGGTTTGCGGCGGCTCTACATACGGGGCGATGCGAGGCAACTCGATCCCCGATTGGTACCCCGAATTCGGCGCGTGCTGCTCTTGTTGGACGAAGCTACGGAAACACATCACTTGGACCTGCCAGGATTCCGGCTGCATTCGCTGAAAGGCGACCGTGCTGGCCAATGGAGCGTGTCTGTGACAGCGAACTGGCGTATCGTATTCCGCATCGCTGATGGCGAAGCGGTCGACGTGGACTTGGTCGACTATCACTGAGGAAGGAACCGGCGAATGGCGATGTACGATCCGCCTCATCCCGGTGAGATCATCCGCGATGCCGTGCGCGCCGAGGGCTGGACGATAGCGGAAGCCGCTGCTCGCCTCGGTGTCACGCGGAACACACTGTCCCGCGTGTTGAACGGCAAGGCCGGCGTGTCGCCACGCATGGCACTGGCTCTGGAACGGATCGGTTGGAGCGACGCCGGACATTGGGTGCGGATGCAGGGCGCCTACGACCTGGCGCAAGCCCGCGCGTCGGCAGCCTGACGATAGCTCTCATCTCGCGCTGCGATATCACGGTCGGCGGCTCTGCTCCGACTCTGCGTGAAATCGGGCGACCGTCTTCGGTGCGCTGCTAGGAAGCAATTGTGGCTCGCGGTACCGACATGCACGGAAAGGTCTGCATCGTCACGGGCGCGAACTCGGGGATCGGCAGGGTAACGGCCATCGACCTCGCAGGGCGGGGCGCGACGGTCGTGCTCGTCTGCCGCAACCACGCCAGCGGCTCCGCCGTGGTGGAGGAGATTGGGCGGCGCGGCGATGATGCGGCGCTGCTCATCGCTGACCTCGCGTCTCAGCGTCAGGTGCGCGAGGTCGCGGCCGCCTTCCTGAAGCGGTTCGATCGCCTCGACGTGCTGATCAACAACGCCGGCGTCGCCGGCTGGGGCACCAGGCTCGTGACCGAAGACGGGCTGGAGGCGACCTTCGCGGTGAACCACCTGGCACCCTTCCTGCTGACCTACCTTCTGCTCGACACGCTCAAGGCGAGCGCGCCGTCGCGTGTGGTGACCGTGAGCTCCGCAGCGCACAAGAGCTTCACCCTCGACCTGGACGATTTGCAGGGCGAGCGCCGCTATTCCGGCTTCGGCGCCTACGGCCGCTCCAAGCTCGCAAACATCCTCTTCACCCATGAGCTGTCGCGCCGGCTGGAGGGCACCGGCGTCACCGCCAACTGCCTGCACCCCGGCGTCGTCGCAACGGGTATCTTCCGCAACATTCCGCGCTGGATGCGCTTCATCCTGACCAGCCCGCTCGTGCTCACTCCCGAGCGCGGCGCGGACACGATGATTTATCTCGCCACCGCGCCCGAGCTTGCCGAGGTGAGCGGGCAGTACTTCGTGAAACGCAAGCCCGTGCGCTCGTCGCGCGCCTCACGCGATACGGAGACCGCGCGGCGCCTGTGGTGGGCGAGCGAGGTGCTGACGGCGGCGAGCGACACGTAGCCGAGACGCCGGCGTGCTACGCTCTCGCAACGGCCAGATGCAGCAGTGAAGCGAGGCAAGGTTGGAAGCGAAAGGGCAGGGGCCGTTCGTGGTCGAATGCACGCGCGGTCCGGCGGTGGAGAGCCGGCATCTGGTGGATGCGGCGGTGGTCGATCCCGCCGGGCGTCTCGTGCAGGGCTGGGGCGAGACCGAAGCGGTGGTCTATCCGCGCTCGGCCATCAAGTCGGTGCAGGTCCTGCCGCTGCTCGAGAGCGGCGCCGCCGAGCGTTATGCGGTGAGCGACGAGGAGGTCGCGCTCGCCTGCTCGTCGCACAACGGCCAGCCGGCCCATGTCGCCGTCGTTCGCAACTGGCTCGCACGCGCCGGGCTCAGCGAGGACGACCTCGAATGCGGCCCGCACCTGCCTTACCACACGCCCACCGCCCACGCCTGCGTGCGCGCCGGCGAGAGCGGAGAGGCGGTCCATAACATGTGCTCGGGCAAGCACAGCGCCTTCCTGGTAACGGCGCAGGCGCAGGGCGAGCCGACGCAGGGCTACATCGCACGCGACCATCCGGTGCAGCAGCGGGTCTCGGCCGCCATCGCCGCGCTCTCCGGCTGCGATCTCGACCGGGCGCCGTGGGCCACCGACGGCTGCAGCATCCCGACCATCGGCCTGCCTCTCTCCGGGCTCGCGCGGGCCGCGGCCAACACCGCGGATCCCTCCCGTCTCGCCGAGGGGCGCCGGGCAGCGATTGCACGGGTGCGCCGCGCGGTCGCAGGGCATCCTTTCATGGTCGCAGGCGACGGCCGGGCCTGCACCCGCATCATCGAAACGGCGGGCGAGCGCGTGCTGGTCAAGTTCGGCGCGGAAGGGGTGTTCTACGCGGCGCTCTACGAAAGCGGCCTCGGGCTCGCGCTGAAGGTGCGCGATGGCGCGACTCGCGCTGCCGATGCCGCGATCGCGGCCATGCTCGACCGTCTCGGTGTTCTCGACGACCGGGACCGGGAGGCGCTGGCCGATATGCTGGACAAGCCCCTGCGGAATTGGGCGGGCCGCCTCGTCGGCGCCGTCCGCCCCGCGCAGGACGCATAACCGTTAGGGAAGAGGAGACGACATGCTCAGGCTTTCCGATTTCGCGGGCCGGGTGCTGCGCGAGGACGATCTCGACGATCTGGGCCGGCCCACCGGGGAGGTGATCGAAGAGGCGATCGACGCGGGCCGCACGGACGAAGCCAAGACCCTCGCGCGCAACCTGATCCACGAGTGGAAGGGTCTGCACGATCTCTACTGCGACTGGGTTTGGGACTTGCTGACCAAGATCGGCCGCAAGTTCGGCGAGGGCGAGGTCTACGCCATGCTGCGCGCCACCCAGGAGACCTGGATGATGAGGCGGACCTGGAAGGGCTTCCGCAGGATGACCGTCGAGCGCCAGGTCACGCTCACCGCCGAGATGATGCGCGCCCACCGCTGCGGCCCCCGGCAGGAGGGCGACATCGAGGTACTGGAGGACTCGGAGCGCTACACCATCGTCATGGATCCCTGCGGCAGCGGCGGGCGCATGCGGCGCGGCGATCCGATGGACAAGACCCCCTCGCGCCTCGGTCCGCCCTATAACTTCGGCGCGACGCAGGAGGCGCACTGGTGGAGCTGGGGCCGCAAAGACGTGCCCTATTACTGCGTTCATTGCGCGCTCAACGAGATTCTGCCGATCGAGTGGGGCGGCTCGCCGCTCTGGGTCACCGACTTCGACCCCGATCATTCCAAGCCCTGCCGCTGGCACTTCTACAAGAAGCCCGAGTTGATCCCGGCGGAATACTGGACCCGCCTCGGCAAGGAGAAACCCGCGCAATTCGATGACGCCTGACGGGCGCGGCGGGGCTGGAACATGAAGAGAGCCGGGCCGAAGGCCCGGACGGCGTGACTGCGCCGCGCGCGCCGAGCGCACGATCGAGCGGAGCGAGCGCCCGGCGCCTGAGGGATACAAAAGGATTCAAATTGGACTAAACTAGGAACATCGGGTCAAGAACGACCGTGGTGTTCATGTCCGTTTCCGTCTCCGAATCCGCGCCGTCTCAGCTCGCGCTCGACCTCGCGCGGCCCTGTATCGCCGAGGGCCGGGCGGAGGGGCTGGCCCGTGGCGTCTGCCGGCTGCTCGACGAGATGGGGATTTGTCCGCTCGTCGAAGTGCCGCTCGGCACGGGCCGGCGGGCGGACGTGCTGGCGCAGGATGGCAAGGGCCGCTTCGTCATCGTCGAGATCAAGAGCGGGCTCGCCGACTTCCGTGCCGACACCAAGTGGCAGGACTATCGAAACCATTGCGACCGACTCTACTTCGCGGTGGGCGACGCGTTTCCGCTCGACGTGCTGCCGGATAGCGTGGGAGTCATCGTCGCCGACCGCTTCGGCGCCGAGATCAGGCGCGAGGCGCCGCTCCAGCCCATGGCCCAGGGTCTGCGCCGCAAGCAGGCAATCCGCTTCGGCCGCGTCGCCGCTCACCGGCTCCGCTTCTTCCACGAGGAGCCGGGCTAAACGGTCGCGCCTGAGCCCGACATGGGGCTCGCCACGTCCGGCGGCGACATGGCGCGGTGTATCGGACTTTGAGTTCGAGCGCCGGTCAGGTCAGCCCCTGCTCCTTCCGCCCGCGCACGAGCTGCGAGAGGGACACGGCCAGGATCAGCGCTGCACCGTTGAACATGTTTTGCACGAACGTGTCGACGCCCAGGAAGTTGAGCCCGGTGATCCCGGTCACCAGGAAGAACACCGCGATGATCGAGCCCAGCGGGTTGAACCGTCCGGGAACGATGCTCGTCGCGCCGAGGAACGCGGCGGCAAAGGCCGGGAGCAGGAAGGTGAGGCCTGAGAGCGGGTCGGCGCCGCCCGTCGTGCCCACGTTGATGATGCCGGCGAGCGTGGCGATGACGCTGGATGCCACGAGAGCAACGCCGCGGACGCGTACCACGCTGATACCCGAAAGGCGGGCGACTTCGCGTCCGCGGCCCACGAACAGGAGGCGCCGGCCGATGGGCGTGAACTCGAAGACGTACCAGATGATCACACCCAGAGCCATCGCGTAGTAGAAGGCCAGCGGAATATCGAAGAGACGATTGACGATGACCCAGTCGATCAGGCCAGGGGACACGCCGCTCAGCGTTTGCGAGCTGCTGATCCAGAGGATGAGCCCCTGGATGACCGACGCCGTGCCAAGGGTCACGATCAAGGAATGTATTCGGAAGAAGATAATGAAGAATGCATTGAGGAAGCCGACGATCAGCCCCATGGCCAGGCACGCCAGAACGGCCTGCCATAGCGGCAAGCCCATCTTGGCGTTCAGGACGGCGAGAATCATCGCCGAGAAGGTCAGAACGGCGGCGACCGAAACGTCGAAGTCGCCCGCCGTGAGCGGGATGATCAGGCCCAGGGTCAGCACGACCAGAACGGCCTGGGAGCCGAATATGATGGACGAGAAGGTGGGCCATTGGAGAAAGGATGACGGGGCCACGAAGGCGAAAACCACGATCAACGCGATCCAGGCCAGGATCAGCGCGTACTTTTCCAGCACGAGAAGCCAATCGACACCCTTCTCCTTGGCAGATACCTCGGTCCCTTCAGCCATGTACCTGCTCCGTTGAGTGACCCGTCGTGCCGGCTTCTCCCTGATTGCCCAATGCCAGACTGAGGACCGTCTGCTCGGCGATGCGGTCCTTGGTGACATCGCTGCCGACGAGCTCTCGAACCACCCGGCCGCGCGCAAAAATCAGCACGCGATCGCAGATCGCCGCGAGTTGTCCGTAGTCGGTACTGGCGCAGATGACCGCCGCACCCTGCTCCGCCACGTCGCGGATTGCCTCGAAGACCTGCTGCCGGGCGCCAACGTCCACGCCCTGGGTCGGCTCGTCCAGCAGCATGAGGGACGGGCTCGTCTGCATCCACTTGGCGAGCAGCACCTTCTGCTGGTTGCCGCCGGAGAGAGACTCGAGTTCCCTCTCCGGCACGTTGGGCCGCACGTCGAATTCCCTGCCCAGCTCGGACGTCCTGCGCCGCATCGCACGACGCTTCAGGCCGGTCAGGCCGTGGAATGAAGAGAGGACGGGAAGGGTGATGTTGTCGATGAGCGTCAGGTCGCCAACGCCCGCCGACCCGAGACGGTCGCCGGGAAGCAGCGCAATGCCTCCCTCCATCGCCCGCTGCGGCGAAATGTCATGCAGATCGTATGACTTGTCGTGGATCTTGAGCGTGCCCGATACGGCCCGCGAAGCGCCAAACAACAGGTATGGCACCTCGTCGAAACCGGAGCCGATCAAACCGGTCAGGCCGAGAACTTCGCCGGGATGCAAATCCGCGGAGAGATCGACGACGGTGCCGCCGGTCAGGCCGCTCACGGCCACATCGACTTCCGCCCCGCGCAGGTCGTGCGCTTTGGCCTGGAACGCCTCGATGCGGCGTCCGATGATCAACTCCACGAAGTCGGCGTACAAAGCGTTTGCCGTTTCGAGGGTCCCGGCAACGCGGCCGTCACGCAGAATGGTGGCGCGGTCGGTGATTTCGAGAACCTCGTCGACATCGTGCGAGACGAAGATGACGCTCGCACCCTCGTCGACAATGCCACGCACCAGCCCGAAGAGCTGGCTGACTCCTTCCTTCGGCAGGAACGGCGTGGGCTCGTCGAGAAAGAGGATGCCCGGCGTGTCATGCGCCGCGCGTTCGCCGCGGATGTCGTCGAAGGCGCGAACGATCGCGAGGAGCGCGCGCTCAACCTGTGGCAGATCTTCCACCTTGGCCGACGGGTCCAGGTCGAGGTCGAAGCGCGCGAAGACCTCTCTGGCACGTTGCCGTTCCCGCGCCCAATTGATGTAGGCGCCCGCGCGCGTCGCAAGCTCGCTGAGCATCAGGTTTTCAAGCACGGTCAGGCTGGGCATGAGACCGAGATGCTGGTGCACGAAGGCAAGACCCAGCCCGCGAAATTGGCCGGGCGCCAGAGGCAATGGAACGGGGCGCCCGAAGACTTGCAAGGTCGCCCCGGTGTCCGGGGCATGAAAGCCGGCAAGAATCTTGATCAGAGTTGACTTGCCCGAGCCGTTTTGGCCCAGGAGCCCGTGAACTTCGCGTGGGGCAACCGTGAAGGCGACATCGCTGAGCGCCTTCTCGCCGCCGAATGTCTTGGAAACGTGCTCCGCAAACAGAGCGGGGGCGCTGGTGTCCGGCGCCCCCGTCCCGAGATCGGAGTGACTGCTACTCAAGGCCCCACAGCGTGCGGAAGCCGGAGACGTGCACGTCGCCGTAACCGCGGTCGTAGTCCGCCGGGGTGCCGGCATCGTTCGCGTTGCTGCTGTCGAAAATATAGAAGGGTACGTTCAGCTCGGCCGGCTCGGCCAACCCGCACAGCGTTCGCATGTGCGAATCGAGGATGCCGCGTGCAATCCAGCCGAGCGACTCGCCGACATCCATCTCCACCTGCCCTTGCTGGATCAGGTCGATGACGAAGGGCGTGCCGTTGAACGTCGCGATGTTGACCTGCCCCGTCTTGCCGGCCACGCGGACGGCCGGCACGACGAACTGCGACATCGAGTCGTAGATCGGTATGAGGTAGTTGACGTCCGGGTTCGCGAGCAGCGCCGACTGGACGCTGGGCTGAATCTTGGTCGCCCACTCGGGAACCGGCGCATTGATGTAGGCCACTTCCTTACAGTCCGGACAATTCGCCTGGAGCGTGTCGCGGATACCCTGGACGAACGGCGCCGTCGGAACGATCTCGTCAGAACCGATGATGACGACGTTGGCCTTGCCGTCGGTCTGACTGATGGCCCAGTTCGCGAGGATTTGACCGACCTTGTAGAAGCTCAGCGGCACGGCGCCGTCGACACTCTCGTGCGGCGTCTGGGTCAGGTCATAGAAGTGCGATGTCTTGACGACGATACCGGCGCCCGTCGCTGCCTGGATTTGCGGCACGATCACGCTGGGATCGACGCCGCCGAGGAGATCGATCAGGTCGAAGCCTTCGTTGATCGCGAAGTTGATGCCCTGCACCCATTGCGACGGTTGCGCCTGGTTCTCCCATTCCGTCACCTCGACGCCGGCTTCGTTTCCGGCTTCGATCATTGCCAGGGCGATGTTCTTGGTGAACGGGTTCGCGCTGGAGACAGGGATGGTCAGGACGCGCTTTCCGGCTGCGCAGGACTTCGCGTCGAATGCGGGTCCCGGGGCGGAAAACACCGGTTTGGCGCGGTGTTCCTCGATCATTTGACGAGCGGCGTCCAGGCCCTGGGCCTGGGCTCCACTCAGCAGAGCCGTCACAGCGACAGCGGCGACGGCGCCCACGGCAGCGGCCGTGGTCTTGGCATAGACTCGCTTCATTTGAAGCCTCCCTTGATGCGCCCTTGGTGGGTCGTTATCGGCCGGCATTGCCGACCGCTGTCCACAATCTACCACTTGCCGGAATCACGAAGCTACCCGGACCACCGGACTTGCGGCCATCGGGCCTGCTGGCGTCCCGCCCTGGGGAGGGGTTCGCGTTCCAGTCAGGCTAGAGCGTGTCCGTCTTCGACGGACGCGCGAAAGGCCGCGACTGCGGCGCCCTCGCGGAGGCGCCGGCCGTAGGCCGGCTGCCGTGAGCGAAAAGTTGTTGGAGCGTTTCCGTGCAAAACGGAGACGCTCCAAGCCCGTCGCTTCCGCACCGCTTCGCGCCGTGGTAAAAGCCGCCCCGCCTGGGGCGTAGCCAAGCGGTAAGGCAACGGGTTTTGGTCCCGTGATCCCAGGTTCGAATCCTGGCGCCCCAGCCAAGCCCTGCCGCCGGCACCTGAGGAGAGGGTCGATCCCCCGCCGCGATATCCCATGATCCCGCGCTACTCACGCCCGGAGATGGCCGCGGTCTGGGCGCCCGAATCCAAGTTCGCCATCTGGCTGGAGATCGAGCGTCATGCGCTCGACGCGTTGGTCGCGCTCGGGCAGGCGCCGCAGTCGGCAGCGGACGCGCTCGCGCGCGCCATCGAGGAGCATCCGGCGGCGCTGATCGATCCCGCGAAGATCGACGCGATCGAGCGCGAGACCCGCCACGACGTGATCGCCTTCCTCACCAACCTCGCGAACCACGTGGGGCCGGAGGCGCGCTTCATCCACCAGGGGCTCACGTCCTCCGATGTTCTCGACACTTGCTTTGCGGTGCAGCTCGATCGCGCCGGCGCCTTGTTGGCAGACGGCGTCGATGCCGTGGCCGCGGCATTGGAGCGCCGCGCCTTCGAACACAAGGGCACGCTCTGCGTCGGCCGCAGCCACGGCATTCACGCCGAGCCCACGAGCTTCGGGCTCAAGCTCGCAGGCCACTACGCCGAGTTTGCGAGGGCAGAAGAACGGCTGCAGGCAGCGCGGCGCGAAATCGCGACCTGCGCCATCTCGGGGCCGGTCGGCACATTCGCGAGCGTCGATCCTTCGGTCGAGGCGCATGTGGCTGGGCAGATGGGGCTCACGCCGGAGCCGGTCTCGACCCAGGTGATCCCGCGCGATCGCCACGCCATGTATTTCGCGGTGCTTGGCGTCATCGCCGGCGCGATCGAGCGGCTCGCGGTGGAGATCAGGCACCTGCAGCGAAGCGAGGTGGGGGAGGCGGCCGAGGCCTTCGGCAAGGGCCAGAAGGGCTCCTCGGCCATGCCCCACAAGAAGAACCCGATCCTGACCGAGAACCTGACAGGCCTCGCCCGCATCGTGCGCGCGGCCGTGGTGCCGGCGCTGGAGAACATCGCGCTCTGGCACGAGCGAGACATCAGCCACTCGGCGGTCGAGCGCGTGTTCGCGCCGGATGCGACCATCGCGCTGGACTTCGCGCTGACTCGGCTCGCCGGCGTCGTGGACGGCCTCGTGGTCGATGAGGCGGCGATGCGGCGCAATCTGGAGAGCCGGGGCGGGCTGGTCTACAGCCAGCGCGTGCTGCTGGCGCTGATCGAGCGCGGCATGTCGCGTGAAGAAGCTTATTTTATGGTTCAAGAAATCGCGCTAACGATTTGGGAAAGAGGGGGAAGTTTCGAGGCCGCGCTCGCGGCGGACGAGCGGGTCGCGGCCATGCTCGACCGCGCGGAACTCGCCGCGCTGTTCGCCCCCGAGCCGTACCTGAAGCACGTCGATACCATCTTCGCCCGCGTGTTCGGGCGGACGGAATGAACGACCGACAATGAAAGGGAGTGGACGGTCATGATCGAGATGCAGGACCACATCGCCGTAATTACCGGTGCCGGCAGCGGCTTCGGCGAGGCTAGCGCGTTCAGGCTCGCGCGGGAGGGGATGCCGATCTTCTGCCAGGACATCAACGAGGAGAACGCCCAGCGCACGGCCGCCAAGATCCGGGAAGGCAACGGCCGGGCCGAGGCGATCGGCGGCGATGTCGCGAGCGAGTCCGACGTGAAGGCGATGTTCGCGGCCTGCCGCAACGCATTCGGCGACTGCACGCTGCTCTTTGCCAATGCCGGCTACGCCCAGCTGTCGCCGTTCGTGGAGATGAAAACGGAGGACTTCGACCGCATGGTGGCGGTGCTTCTGCGCGGAGTCTTCCTCTGCGACCGCGAGGCACTCGGCCCGATGCTGGAGAAGGGCGAGGGCGTGATCATCAACACCGCGTCACAGCTCGGCCACAAGGGTGCCAATGAAATGGCCCATTACGCGGCTGCGAAGGCCGGCGTGATCGGCCTCACCAAGTCGCTCGCGTTGGAGGTCTCGAGTCGCGGCGTGCGGGTCAACGCCATCGGCCCCGGCCCCTGCAACACCCCGATCCTCAACGACATCTCCAAGGAGTGGCAGCAGGCAAAGGCCGCCGAGTTGCCGCTCGGGCGCTTCGGCGAGGCGTGGGAGATCGCCGAGACCGTGGCCTTCCTCGCCGGCCCCGGCGGGGCCATCTACGTCGGCCAGACCCTCGGCCCCAACTCGGGCGACGTGATGCTGTGAGCGCGGCGCTCCCGCTTTACGCGCCGTCGCCCTCCCGATCCGGCGGCGGCGCGGCGGCCTTCCGTTCGCTTTTCTGGCGCTTGCGCCGGCGCAGGTTTTCCCGGAGCGCGGCGGCGAGCCGGGCCTCCCGCTCCGGCCGCTTGCCCGCGCCGGAAGCGGCCGGTTCGCCCTTTCGACGGTCGCTCGCCATGCCACTTGCCAACATAGCACGGATGGCAGAGCCTCGCGGCGCGCGGCGATCCGCCGGGCGGCATGGTACCGGGAGAGAGGGCGATGGCTGATCCACTGGCCTTCAAGCGCGACACGCTGAGCCTGCACGCGGGCCAGAAGCCGGACCCCACGACCGGCGCGCGCGCCGTGCCGATATACCAGACCACCTCCTACGTCTTCGACGATACCGAGCAGGCAGCCTCGCTCTTCAATCTCGAACGCGCCGGCCACATCTACACGCGCATCTCGAACCCGACGGTCGCGGTGCTGGAGGAGCGGGTCGCTGCGCTGGAAGGGGGCGTCGGCGCGGTCTGCACGGCGAGCGGGCAGGCGGGGCTCCATCTTGCGGTCGCGACCCTGATGGATGCCGGCGGGCACATCGTCTCCTCCGCGTCGATCTACGGCGGCAGCCACAACCTCTTCACCCACACCCTGCCGCGCTTCGGGATCGAAACGACGTTCGTCCATCCCCGCGACACCGAGGGGTTCCGCACGGCGATCCGGCCGGAGACGCGGCTCGTCTTCGGCGAGACGCTGGGCAACCCCGGCCTGGAGATCATGGACATGCCGGCGGTCGCTGCCATCGCCCACGAGGCCGGCATTCCCCTGATGATCGACAGCACCTTCGCCACGCCCTGCCTCTGCCGCCCGATCGAGCACGGCTGCGACATCGTCATGCACTCGGCGACCAAGTTCTTGGGCGGGCACGGGGTCGCCATCGGCGGCGTCATCGTCGACGCCGGCAAATTCGACTGGGAGGCCTCGGGCAAGTTCCCGACGCTCACCGAGCCCTATCTCGGCTATCACGGCATCGACTTCGCCGAGGAGTTCGGGCCGGCGGCCTTCATCGCCCGCGCGCGCGCCGAGGGCTTGCGGGACTTCGGGGCGTGCATGAGCCCGACCAACGCGTTTCACATCCTCCAGGGCGTCGAAAGCCTGCCGGTCCGCATGGCGCGGCACGTCGAGAACGCGCGCAAGATCGTGGCCTTCCTAGACGGGCACGATGCCGTCACGTGGGTGAGCTACCCGGAATTGCCGTCGCATCCCGACCACGAGCGCGCGAAGACCCTGCTGCCGCAGGGCTCTGGCGCCATCTTCTGCTTCGGCGTGAAGGGCGGCCGCGAGGCGGGGCGCGCCTTCATCGAGGCGGTGGAGCTGCTCTCGCACCTCGCCAACGTGGGCGACGCCAAGAGCCTCGTAATCCATCCCGCCAGCACCACTCATCAGCAGATGGATGCCGCGGCGCTGGAGGCCGCAGGCGTGGGCGAGGACATGGTGCGGCTTTCCATCGGGCTGGAAGATCCGGAAGACCTGATTGCCGATCTCGAACGCGGCCTCCGCGCGGCCGCGCGCGCCGCGAAGGGCCGCTAGCCGTGGATATCAGGGTCGACGGCGCGCTGGCCTTCGCCGCCACCGGCGGCCGGGCATTCGATCCCAGCCTGCCGGTGACCGTGTTCGTGCACGGCGCCGCCTTCGATCATACGGTCTGGAAGCTGCAGGCGCGCTACTTCGCCTGGAACGGCGGTAGCGTGCTGGCGGTGGATCTGCCCGGCCACGGCCGCTCGGAAGGGCCGCCGTGCCCCACCATACCCGCGATGGCGGACTGGCTCGTGGCGCTCATGGATGCGGCGGAAGTCGGCGAGGCCAATCTCGTGGGCCACAGCATGGGCGCCCTGGTGGCGATGGATGCTGCGGCGCGCCACGGCGGGCGAGTGCGCAAGCTCGCGCTGCTCGGGGCGGCGCCCGCGATCCCGGTCAACGACCTTCTGCTCGGCCGTTCGGCCGAGGACGATCACCACGCGCTGGAGCTGCTCACCGGCTGGGGCTATGGGCGGCGCGCGCACTACGGCGTCCACAAGATGCCGGGGATCTGGATGACCGGCGGGGGCCTGCGCACTCTTGAGCGCGCGGCGCCCGGCGTGCTGCACAACGACCTGGTCGCAACCAACGCTTACGAGGACGGCGAGGCGGCCGCCGCGGCGGTCGCCTGCCCGACGCTGGTGGTGATTGGCGCGCGCGACCTGATGACGCCGGCGAAGCGCGGCCGTGCGCTCGCCGGAATGCTGCCCGATGCGACCACGGTGGTGATTCCGCAAGCTGGCCACATCATGCTCGACGAGGAGCCCGACGCGACCCTCGACGCGCTCAAGGATTTTTTGGTCGATTGATTGCCGCCACCCTCGCCGGCGGCGTGGTTGCTACGCTACGAGCCGGTAGCCGCCGCCCTCGGTAATCAGCAGGCGGGGATCGGAGGGCTCGTCCTCGATCTTTTGGCGCAACCGGTAGATGTGGGTCTCCAGCGTGTGGGTGGCGACGTTGGCGTTGTAGCCCCACACCTCGCTCAGCAGCACGTCGCGGGCGATCACCCGGTCGCGCGCGCGGTAGAGGTACTTGAGGATCGCGGCTTCCTTCTCCGTCAGGCGAATCTTGCCTTTGCCGTCGGGCTTAAGCAGGAGCTTCGACGCGGGCTTGAAGGTGAACTCGCCGATGGTGAAGGTCGCGTCCTCGCTGTGCTCGTGCTGGCGCAGCTGGGCGCGGATGCGGGCGAGCAGGGCGCCGAGGCGGAAGGGCTTGGTGACGTAGTCGTTGGCGCCGGAATCGAGGCCGAGGATGGTGTCCGCCTCGCTGTCGGCCGCGGTCAGCATGATGATCGGCACCGCGATACCGCTGCGCCGCATGAGCTTGCAGAGCTCCCGGCCGTCCATGTCGGGCAGGCCGAGATCAAGCAGGATGAGGTCGAAGCGGCCGCTCTTGACCGCGTCGAGGGCCGCGCGCCCGGTCCCGGCCTCGCTCGCCGAAAACTCCTCGTACATGTGCAGCTGCTCGGCGAGGGACTGACGCAGCGCCTGGTCGTCGTCAACGATCAGAATGTTCTTCTGGGCGCTCACGCTAGCGCCACCTCGGCGGCCGGAATGGTGGAGCCAGGGGGAATTGGTTGGTCGTCATAATGCATTGTATTCATTGGATAATGTATTGGAACCTATAGGCTTCCCCACATCCATCCCATCACCGCGACCGAGAACATGACGGAACTCGTGCGTCGAGCCGACACTATAACATGAGAGCGGACTCGTCATTCATGTGCAACGAGACCGGCGACATGACTGGTCAGGATCAGCGCCTCGACTACCACGAGTCCCAGGCCACGGGCTCTTGGGGAGCGCATCGCCGAACTGGTGGAGGGGTGTCGGCATAGGTAGGGGTTTGACGTCCGGCTCAGCAACGGCCGGGCAAGATACCGGAATCGAGCCTGTGCCAAGATGCTCCGCTATCTGGATGCCGGGTTTCAGGGCCGATGGCGAATAGCGGGAACGGGCAAGCGGACGAGCCGCACTGGGCTGGCAGCGGTTCGGCACAGAGAGAAGCTGCGCGGCTGGAAACCACCGAGCAGTGTCCCATGAAGCCAAGCGCGAGGGCATCGGAGAGCCTTGCGATGATAATCCTGCTCCCTCACTTGATGGCGCGCGAAAGCGGGCTATTCTCGCGCGTTGGCCACAAGGGAGCACGTGCACTCGATCCGCTGACTGCTGGGTGCTGCTGGCCACGGCGGGTACATGACGTGTAGCCCGCGACGTGCGGCGAAGCCAAGAAGTGGCGCCGAGCGAGGCCTCTAGTGCGCGAGAGGGAATCCATGGATAGCGGACAACCGCCGTTTACGACGAACCCCATACTGCTGAAGAGCCTGTTGGCTCAGGTGGGGCAAGGTGCTCTACAGCTTCCAGACTTCCAACGCGGATGGGTGTGGGATGATGAGCGAATCAAGGGACTCATCGCCAGCATTTCAAAGGGATTTCCGATCGGCGCAGTGATGACGCTGGCCACGAACGGCCACGTCGCGTTTAGGGCGCGACCCATCGAAGGAGCAGAGGAGACCGCTGCAGGGAAAGCACCAACCGACTATCTGCTGGATGGGCAGCAGCGCCTTACCTCGCTCTACCAAGCACTGCAACATCCCGGGCCTGTGGCGACCCAGACGACACAGGGGCGGCCGATCAAGCGTCGCTACTACATCGACATGCGGGCGGCGCTGGAGGCAGATCGCGATCGCGAGGAGGCGATCATCAGCGTTACCGAAGACGGGCGACAATACGGCGCATTCGGGCGCGAGATTGTAATCGACCTTAGCACGCGCGACCACGAGTACGAACAACATGCGATTCCGACCGAGCGGCTGTGCGACGAAGGCATGTGGGTCATCGAGTACATCGGGCACTGGGAAGGACGGGAGGACCATCCAGACGGTAGCGCGGCGAATCTCGTCATGCGCTTCAAAGCCGAAATCATGAATCAGTTCGCCCTGTACCAACTCCCGGTGATCGGTCTGGCTGCGGGGACACCGCCCGAAGCGGTCTGCACGGTGTTCGAGAAAGTAAACATGGGCGGCGTGACGCTGACCACGTTCGAGCTCGTGACCGCGATGTTCGCCGGCCACGGCTTCAAGCTGCGTGAGGATTGGGACTCGCGTCGCAGGCAACTGCAGGATCAGTTTGATGTACTTCGAGGAATTGGAGGTGAGCAATTCCTGCAGACAGTGACCCTTCTGGCAACCCAGGCGGCTAAGCGACAGGCGCAAGCTGCAGGAGTTCCTCCAGAACGCGTGCCGGGGGTGAAGTGCAAAAAACACGATGTGCTGAGGCTCCAAGTGAGCGAGTACGAGGAGTGGGCTGATCTCGTGCAGATTGGCTACGAAGAGGCAGCGAAATTTCTCCACCGGCAGTTCGTGTTTACGCACAACAACGTTCCTTACGGCACTCAACTCGTTCCGCTGGCAGGTCTGTTCGTGGAGCTGAGCACACAAGAGTTGCACAGCGCGAAAGCCCGCGAGCGCCTGGAGCAGTGGTATTGGTGTGGCGTGTTGGGCGAGCGCTACAGCACAGGCACCGAAACGCAATATGCGGTCGATCTGGAAGAGGTCGCTACATTCGTGCGCACCGGAGAATCGCCAAGGATCGTCCGCGAAGCGAGCTTCAATCCGGAACGACTGATCAGTATGACGACGCGAAACAGCGCTGCCTACAAGGGCATGTTCGCGCTTCAAATGAAACGTGGTGGACGAGACTGGATGACGGGAGAGGCGCTTACTCAGATGACGTTGGAGAACGAGAACATCGATATTCACCACGTATTCCCAATAAATTACTGCGAGAAGCGAGAGGAGCCGATCCCCTACTGGCTGTACCAATCCGTAGTGAATAAGGCGCCCATTGACGCGAGAACGAATCGGAGCATCGGCGGACGTGCGCCGTCGAGCTACGTGCCCAATCTGAAGGAACGAGCGGGAGAGCGCCTGGAACCGATTTTGGAAAGCTACGGAATCGACGTTCAGAAGTTGGAAAGGGACCAGTTCGCACAGTTCTTCGTGGCACGAGGCAAAAAGATGCTGGAGTGGATCGCAGGTGAGATGGGAAAACGGACGGACGCAGATGTTGGAGCGCTTGAGAACGCAGTAAGAAACGTGAGAGATCCCGTCGATCCATTTATCGACGGCGCATGACGACGTGCGGTATCGTCGATGCGCTTTTTTTGTAGCGAATTCGGGGTCAGCCAGAAGTCGGCTTGGTTCGCTTTGCATCGTTTGCGCAAGGCGGGGGAGAATCGCCAGGTCATGTTTTCCGGACCGGTCGAGGTCGACGAGAGCTATATGAGACGGGAGGAAGCGAAAGAAGCATGCGAGCAAGATGCTCAACGCGGGGGCGAGGGCGTGGTCGGCAAGACCGTCGTGGAAGGCATGAAGGAGCGGGAGACCAACGAGATCCGGGCCGAAGTGGTGAGCGCCACCAAGCGGACGACGCTGCAAGTGTTTCTCATGGAGCATGCTGCCCCTGATGCTGTCGTGTACACCGAAGGGGTGGCGGCCTACCGGGGAATCGCCCGCACCCATGGGACCGCGCGGTACAGCGTCGGCGAATATACTTGTGATCAAGCGCACACCAATGGGCTGGCATCGTTATGGGCGCTCATGAAGCGCGGCTATGTTGACATCTACCGCAAGACGTCGCCGAGGCACTTGGGTCAGTGCGTTAAGAAGCTCCAGTGCTGCCACAACGTCCGTGAGAAAGACATCTTGGAGCGGATGGAGGCGATCATGACAGGCATGAGTTTAAAACGATTGCTGTATCGGGAATGGATCGCTGACAACGGTCTCCCGTGCGGTGCGCGGTCGTGAGCGGGGAAGAAGCGGCTTTCCTGCACTGCCCTATTCGTGGGCAATTGCGGACCCCGCAACGTGCCGCCGACGGACTGACGTTCACCGAAGAGAAGCGCCGAATAGACGCTATCAGGTTTCTTCTGCAAAAGGACTACCCAGGGGGGCACTTCGGGATAGAGACCAGAATCCTCAAATTAGGCAATGATGGTCGGAATTCCATGCGTGCCGACTTTTCCGTGTACCAAGAGCCATGGTCGAAAGTGTCCAAGTGGCCCGATCAAGAACGACTAGCTGGGACAGTGGTAGTAGGAGAAGTCAAGCGCGAGAATGCGGACAAGAAATCCGCAATCGACACGCAACTCAAACCGGCACTGTCACTGCTTCCCGACATGAATGCACTCGGCGTGTACTGGGATGATCTGGAGCAACGGTTCTTTTTTCGCGAAATGGCAGGGTCTCTCGCGACGATACGTGAAGCCCCCATCAGCAAGATACCAAGGTGGATGGAAGGCGTCGGGCCCACATTCCTGACGTTTTCCGACTTGGCTCCCTCAGCCGATCTCTCTAGCACCTTCGACAAGATGGAGGATTGCCTACATCCCTATGTAACCGACAAGACACGACGGTACGCTATTTTGTTTCAACTTTTGCTGGCGAAAATATGGGACGAGATTACGCACTCGAATTATCCCAACGGCCAGCTTGACATTCAGGACTTCAACGCTATGCCCGTGAGCGATGGGGATGTTCTGACCCGCATGGATGCATCTCTGCAGAAGGCGGTCGGTCACTACAACAGATTTCTTCCCGTCTCGGTAGATTCGTCGTTCTGCTCTCTGAACCCGGAAGCGCTCCGGCGTCTTTCTCAACTGATCGCGCCAGTCAACATACTAGACTCGAAACAGAAGGTTATACAGTCATTTTACATGAGATTCGCCAAAGACCTCTACAAGTGGGATTTGGCGCAATATTTCACGCCGCACGAGGTCGTCGACTTCATCGTGAGCACAACGAATCCGCAAATGGAGCAAGTATGTGATCCCGCCTGCGGCAGCGCGGACTTTCTGGTCAGCGCGCTTCGCTCTATGCCGATATCTCCCGGCAAGGCCGTCGAGTTTTTGACCGGAGTGGACAACAGCCCCCAAGCGGTCCAAGTGAGCGTTCTCAACATGATGCTTCAAGGCGACGGTAAGACGGCGATACAGGAGGCTGACAGTTTAAAGAACCATCCGACGACGGAGAGGACGTACGACGTAGTGCTGTGCAATCCGCCGTTTGGGACGAAGATAGTGGAGAAACGGTGGGAGATTCTGCGCAATTTCGATATGGGTTACGTCTGGGGGCAAGAGGATGATGGGCGCTTCCGAAAATCGGACAGCGTGAGAAAGCACCAGCAAACCGGCATACTGTTCGCAGAACTATGCGTGAAGTTGGCACGGCCGGGGGGTCGAGTCGGGATCATTATGCCGAACGGCTATCTGGGAAACTCGAGCAATGAATACGTAGCGCTTCGGGAATGGTTGCTGCGCCATGCCCGGGTGGTAGCTGTGGTCGCTTTTCCCAGGTTCACCTTCAAAAAATCTGGTGCGGACGTAAGTGCTTCAGTTGTGGTACTCGAACGCCGGCAATCACCGCTTGCCGCCGTAACTGACAGCGAGGAATACCCAATTTTCTTCGGTGTAATCGAATCGGTGGGTTGGAGGGCCGGTGACAAGACGGCCAAACCCGTGTACATCAGGGATAAGGACACCGGGAAAGTCCTGCTAGATGACAGTAACAATCCCATTCTTGATAGCGATTTCGATAAAGTGCTAGATGAATACCGAAGATCAGCTGTTGCCGATCTCTATCCTTGGATACTCGCGGGGCGGGAGCGGGTCGAAAGCGCCCAAGCGAGTACAACGACGCTCAAGAAGATTATTTATAGCCGAGGCATGATTCTCGATCCGAAACGTTACTGCTCGAAGTACCTAGTGTTGCGGAACGAGTTGTTGCAGGGGGATCACTTCACGATTGGGGATGTTCTGGAAGAGGTCGAGCGAGAGAAGTTCGAGGCAACAGACTCTGCGGTGTACCGTTACGTGGAAATCGAAGATGTCCGTCGCGGCTCTTACGACTTCAAGGAATTGAGAGGCTGGCAACTGCCGGGTAGGGCAAAGCTCATAGCGAATGCCAGGGATGTATTCATAGCCCATATATGGAGTTGCGCTGGCAAGTGGTTTGTGGTTCCCGACGATGTCGGGCAAGAGAGGCTAGTCGTGACCAACGGTTGTACACGGTTTAGAATAAAGTTGGACGGAGAAGCGATGCTTCCCGAGCTCGTGGCCGGGTTATGTTCGGAACTGTTTTCGGTGCAGCTGCGGGCCCTAGCGACGGGTTCGGACGGACTGGCCCAAGTGGCACCCGACGACATCCTCGGTGTCGTGATCCCAAGAGTTCAATGCGGCGCTGAACGAAGACAACTGTCTGCACTCGTGGCCGATTTACTTGGAGGCAGTGTCAATTTCAGCCATGCGGTCAGGTCGGCGGTTTCCTCTGAGTGGCCGCAGCCGCCAGAGAGAAAGAGCCATTGCGCGTTGGTTTAGGGCAGAGCAGGCAGATATGACCGCCAAGTCCAAGCGCCCCATTTGCCGCCCCGCCTGCATCCCTGAATCCCACGACGTGTTGATGCACACGGGGGCTATCAGTCGAGCAAGGCAGAGCATGAGGAGGAAGTCTACATGCAGGGTAGTTCCGAGAGGCATCATTCTGTCCGTTCCGTTTTGTCAAAAGCGCATAGATGGTTATGGGCGCCGTGTGCCTCTCCGATATAGCTCCCAATCCGAATATGAGATTAGGCCACGGCTTTCAGTGAAGCCGCTTCGGTCGGGGCAAATTGTCCCAGTGAGTTGACCGTGCCTCCGACGGATGTGAGGATGAACCATCCAATGAACGCGGACGGGACAGCGTCAACTAACCGCATATGCAAGGCAAATCGCTGGAGGTGGGGGTGCGATGGCCCACGCGAGAGCATGACACACTCTGCCGACGAAAGCTGGCACGCTAAGCCTAGCCTCCTTTTCCGCTCTCACCGGGCAACGCGGCGGCGGTTCAACGGCAAGAGGTCGAAACTAATCGAGACTTTTCTGTGAGCAGACTCGCTAAACTCTTTTTAGCAATCACCGCCTTTGCGCCGGCTCTGCTGACCTACGCGGCCATATCGGCTATCAATTGTGATTATTGGCACGCCGCTGCATTCGTGGCTGGCTGTGTTCTATTGGTTCTCATTTGCGTCTGCCTTCTCTGCTTCGCCAAGAGCAGCCTACAATCTAGAACCTACTGCACCGCCACCGTCGAAACCGCTGATGGCGATGTCTTCGGCCTTCTCCTAGTCTACCTGTTACCTCTGATTACGCGAGACTTGTCGACTTACAATTGGCTCGCGTGGGTAATAGTGACATTCGTATTTTGTCTGGTGGTTTCGACCAGCTATGGTTACCACTTCAATCCGTTGCTGGTCTTCCTCCGCTATCACTTCTACAAAGTCACAGAAACAGACGGTTTGCCACACGTACTCATAACAAGACGGCGCATTTACAAGACAGGCGAAACGCTGGAAGTCGCCCGTTTGGCCGAGTACGTGCTGATCGAGAAGAAGGTACCTGGCTAGGTTACTGGCCGTCTCGAGTTCGTGATGAACGCCTCGCCAGATATGGGCCCAACATACCGGCCGTCGTTGAGGAAACGCATGAGTTCCGTGATGGCGCCGCTGGTACTGGGAACCACGATCTTGCCATTTTGTACCACGATCGACAGTCTTGTTCCAGTGGACGCAGTCTGCAACGTCTGGGCCGTGTGACTTCGCAGAGCCTCGCTCCTCGCAATAGACGCCAAGTATTTCCTTGCGTTTCGGCTGGTGTTGTTTACAAAGTCGTCGACATCAGCAATCTCAAACAGGTTCGCATAGTCAACCGCGAAAGTTCTTACCTCCCCATCCGTGGCTGCGCTGAAGATAGCTGAAGTGTCGATTACACGGCCGAGACTGTAGAGACTACGGAACTTGATCAGGCCGCCCTCCACAATACATACTAGTTTGTTGTCCAATCGGAATGCGGACGCCTCTAACCGAGTGTACGTACCGGCTTCGAAGAGCAAGGAAACCAGCCAAGGCCTGTTGAGCGATTGGCTGGGAGCAAAAGATTGGACAAGTATTCGCTCCGTTCCTCCATCGTCGGTCTTCATAGCGAGACCGCGGACTTCGTTCAGATCGCTGGTGTCTACTGGTTCCAGGGCTGTGCTGGCCACCTGCAAGATGTCTCCGAACACGGAGATGTCAGGGGGAATGGACGTCGTTGCGATTTCGTCGCCGTCGTTCAACCAGTTCTCATCGAAGGGCCGTTCCTCGCCCTCGCGGAATGACGCTTCCTGTCTGAGGAAGGCATCGGCTACGTCGTTCTGTGCGGAAGCGCTGAGCGGCACCTCCTTGACCGAGAGGTCTTGCTTCTGGCCGCAAAGCGCTAACAGCAGCGACACAACCAGCCTCCGTTGGCCTGGCCGCTTAGAGATCGGCGTGGCCGCGCTTTGGCGGTTTTCATCAGTCTAGCCATGCAAGTCTCCTTGCCCACACATTGTGCGGCTCGGGAAAGTCGTCACGGCCGCCCTGTATATTCCTAGGACGACGGAACTTATCTGGATAGCCTAAGGCGTATGGTCAAGCTCGGTTTGGGGGATTAGGACACTACAGTTCCGGCTTAGTTGTACTCGCAACGGTGTTGTTCATAACGCATGCGGGCGGAACCAAGCAGGACTCGGCGGGAAGGGCAGGGTTCAGCCTCAGGCGGGTCGAAGGTGTGTGAGTTCGTCCTTACTGGTAGGTTTCAGCCAACTAGTCTATCGGTCGATACAGCGTGATTCAACGGCATCAGCACACTGGCCTCCTCTCGATATTGCCTGAGGAGGCTGAGGTCCGCAAGGTTGGCTCGTTGTATGCGGTGACGGAGAAGGTAATTCCGATTGCCTTGTCTGATGTTGCCAATTGACAGGGTTACGACTTCCAATTATCATTCTCCATTATTCCAATCGACAGAGAAGTTGTGAGGCGTCATGTACGAGCGGTTCGTAGGGCGGCGGACAGAGGAAGCCCTGTCAGATACCCCAGTGGTGCTGATCGTGGGGCCGCGCCGGGCAGGCAAGACAACGCTCGCTCGCATGATAGGCGACGCAGGAAGAAACTACATCACACTGGACGATGAGACGGTACTAGAAGCTGCACGGTCCGATCCAACGGGCTTCGTTCGCGGTTTGGATTGGGCCACGATTGATGAAATTCAGCGGGTACCCGAGCTGTTGCTCGCAATCAAGAGGACCGTGGACGAGGACTATCGCCCTGGCCGCTTCTTGCTGACAGGATCCGCCAACGTGATGACCCTGCCCAGGGTCGCAGACAGCCTGGCAGGCAGGATCGAGACAATCCGAATGCTGCCGCTGGCTCGCGCCGAAATAGCAGGCAGGGCGCCGGTCTTCCTAGAACGGCTGTTCGAGGGGAAGCTGCAGGACAGTCAAGATGCGGTAATCGGTGACGACCTGATCCGGTTGGTGCTGCTAGGGGGATATCCAGAGGCCATCGGGCGCGCGACCGAGCGGCGGCGCCTAAATTGGGCACGATCCTATCTGGCTTCGGTCTTATCCCGCGATCTAAGGGAGATCGGGGAAATCGAGAAGCTGACCGAACTCCCGAAATTCGTCCGGCTCCTGGCGGAACACTCGGGGAAGCTGGTCAATTACTCGAAACTCGGCTCTGGCATCGATGTCAGCCACAAGACGGGACAGCGCTATGTAGCGCTGTTGGAACAGGTGTTCCTCGTCTCGACATTGCAGCCTTGGTACACGAACGCACTGAAGCGCATCGCCAAGACGCCCAAGCTGCATTTTCTAGACTCCGGTTTGCTCGCCGCAGCGCGGGGCCTGAGCTTCGACCGCGTTAAGGCTAACCGTGGCGAGTTAGGTGCGGTCCTGGAGAGCTTTGTGTACTCAGAAGTGCTGAAGCTCATGACTGCCTCAGACCAGCAACTGACGGCCTACCATTTCCGCGACCAGCTCATGCACGAGGTTGACATCGTCCTGGAGCGCGACGACGGAATAATCGTGGGGATCGAAGTCAAGGCATCCGCGACGGTCAAATCCAGTGATTTCGCCGGGCTGCGGACTATGGCCGAGGCCTGCGGTGAGCGCTTCGGCTATGGAGTCGTGCTTCACGACAGCGCGGATTTCGTGCCATTCGGGGATAGAATGGCGGCGGTGCCGGTATCGTGTCTGTGGGGGTGAGAAGGTCGACGGAAGTCTGCCGAGCCTGCTAGATGTGTGAGTGAAGACTACATACTCAGGCCCCGACTCCTGCGGAGGTGCCTGCCGCGCCTGAGCTCGCGTTGCTCGGCTTTCTCGCGTAGCTCCCTGAGCTTCTCGCGGTCGTCGAGAACATGGGCGAAGCCTTGCTCCTGCTTGGGCGTCGGGGCGGGCCGGGGCTGTTGCGCCTTCGGCTTCTTGACGCGTGTGCGGTTCTCGTCGAGCCGGTTGTGCAGCTGCTCCACCGTGAGCCGCGCGCGGGCCTTGCCGATGGTCATCGCCTCGAGCCAGGCACCGTACCTTTCATCGTTGGAGAGGACGGCCTTTCCGGTGGCTGCCAGCATCTCTGCGGCTTCGCGCCATTCGGGCCATACGTCGAGACGGGCAACGGGAAGGCCGTGCTCGCCGGATTGACGCTCGAGAGCCTTGTACGCCTCGACATGACGCTCTGCAGCGGCCAGATACGCCTCGGCAGTCTCGCGCGCTACGGTCTCGTCGTCATGATACTCGAGAAGCTCGCCCAGCACGCTGCGCACACGCTCGGACAGGCCGGGATGATCGGCGAGCGCGCGGACACGTCGGATCAATGCGTCGTACCCGTCCATCAGCAGCAGCGGCAGATCGGGTTTTTCGGAGCGCGCGACGAGGTCGTTCCAGTCTCTCTTCAGTTCCTGGAAACGCGTGCGCCAGTCGGGATGGGCATCCCGGTCCGGGTCGGTGGCGACCTCCTCTGCGGGCCGGGACGGAGCGAGCGATTCGGGAGCGGGCGCGGCGGCGAGCTCGGCAGTCCCGGTCGCGATGGCCTCGACGATCCCGGCCTCTTCATGCGGTGCAGCGTGAGACACCTTGGCCTTGACGGACCGCAGATGCCTGCCGGCACGTAAATGGACTTCCCCAAGCGCGGCAAGCTCGCGCCCGCCGATGCCGGCGCGCTCGGCCAGCAGGCGCTTGAACGCCTGCGGCGTGGCACGGAACATTCTTGCCTGCTTCATCAGCGCACCGTGGCGATCGAGGGTCTCTCGGAAGGCCGGGCTCAACGCCACCGCGTCGCCCTCGTCGCGGGTCCGCTCCCGCAGCTCGTCCCAGGCGGCCAGAACCTCCGTGCGCTCCGCTGCGAACGCGTCCACCGCCGCACCAAAGCGCCAGCCGTTGACCGCGTGGCGGATCTCCTGGGCGATGCGCGCCAGCGCGTTGTCGTTCGCCGCCGCGTTGCCAGCCTCTTCATGCGTCAGGGACGAGGCGTCGCGCCAGAGCTCTCGAGCGTCCTCGCGCGCATCCCGCCACGCGCCGTCCGAGACGTAGTCGAGCGCCGCCTCCTTGGGCTGGGAGCGCGACCAGCGCTCGGCCAGATACGCCCGGACGTCGCTGTCGAGCACCGGCCGCTCCGCCTCGTCCTCGGGCCGGTGCTCGGCGATATCAAAGGCGAGAGGGGACCTGTTCACGTAGATTTCGAGCGCTTCCCGGTGCCGGGTCGCGGCGGGATAGATCGTCTCGCGCGCCGGCCTGTCGTCCACCAGCAGGAAGGCGCTATCCACCGTGAGGCCCTGGGCCGAAGCGATGGTCATGGCGTAGCCGTAGTCGAGGCGGATGTTGTCGTGCCAGTCGCGGATCTCGTCGTGGCGGAACGCGACGCGCCTGCCGTCGTCGGTCCGCGCGGTGATGTGGACGGAATACTCAGGCTCGGAAGCGCCGCTGTCCGGCTCCGGCGTGCGCCCGCCGGCTTGCCGGTTCCGGGCCTTGCGCGACACCGCCGCGTCTTCGGCGCGCTTCACTTCGAGGTCCTCGACGGTGACCACGGTGCCGTTGAAGAGCTGCTTC
>JAJDUK010000048.1 GCA_022826665.1 Alphaproteobacteria bacterium
GGCGGCATGCGCTGGACCGTCAACGGCGCCAACGCCATCATCGCCCTGCGCTGCGCCGTCGAGAGCAATCGCTTCGACGATTTCTGGGAACGGCGCGCCGGCGCAGCAGCATGAATCTCACAAATCAGACGTACACCCCAAGGTCATGGCAGGCCAGAGGGTCCGCCGGCTCCGCCGGGAGCGCGGGCTGACCCAGGCGCGCATGGCAGCGCAACTCGGAATCTCCACCAGTTACCTCAATCTGATCGAGCGCAGCCAGCGCCCGGTGACGGTTCCTTTCCTGCTCAAGCTCGGCCAGGCCTTCGACATCGACCTTCAGCGCTTCGCGGAGGACGACGAAGGGCGGGTGACCGCTCAGCTCCGGGAGGTCTTCGGCGATCCGCTGTTCGCACGCAGCCAGGTAAGCGACCAGGACATCCGCGACGCGGCCCAGGCAAGCCCGGCGCTGGGCGATGCCGTCATCCGCCTCTTCGGCGCCTACCGCGACCTGCTGGAGAACACGGCGAACATTGCTGAGGGTCTCGGCGACGCTGCGGCGGAAGCCCCGTCGGCCCCGTTAACGGGGACTGCCGGAATTCCGAGCGACGCGGTGCATGATTTCATCCAGGCCCGGTCCGGCAATTTTCCCGAGCTGGAGGAGGCCGCCGAGCAACTCTGGGCCGACGCGGGCCTCGATGCCGATGGCCTCTACGAGGGATTGCGGGCCGTCCTCACGGACGGCCACGGCCTCAAGGTCCGCATCATGCCCGCGCACGTCATGCACGACCTGGTCCGGCGCTACGACCGCCACGGCCGGCGTGTGCTGCTTTCCGACGCGCTGGCGCCGGAGGAACGCATCTTCCAACTGGCCTTTCAGGCCGCGGTGCTCGGCTGGCGCGAGCTGCTGGACGACATCGCCGGCGAAGCGGGCCTTCAGGGGGAGGCGCGCCACCTTCTGGTGATCGAGCTCGCAAGCTATTTCGCCGTTGCCTGCGTCATGCCCTACGAGCGCTTCCACGAGGCTGCCGAGGCGCTCGAATACGACATCGATCTCCTCGGCCGACGCTTCGGTGCGTCGTTCGAGCACGTCTGCCAGCGGCTCGTCACCCTGCAGCGGCCGGGTGCCAAGGGCGTGCCGTTCTTCCTCGTCCATCTCGACTGCGCAGGTAACGTGCTGCGCCGCTTCGACGCGGGCGGCTTCCGCTTCGCCCGCTTCGGTGGGCTCTGTCCGCGCTGGGACGTGCACCGCGCCTTTCAGTCTCAAGGGGAGAACCGCCTCGACCTGGTCGAGATGCCGGACGGCGCGCGCTTCCTCACCATCGCCCGCGCGCTCTCGCGGCCGGGCGCCGGCCACGCGCTGCCGGGCCAGCAACTGGTCGTTGCCATCGGCTGCCCGCTCTCCCACGCGAACCGTCTGGTCTACAGCGCGGGCCTCGACCTTGAGAGACCTGCGGGGGCCGTTCCCATCGGCATCAACTGTCGGCTGTGCGATCGCGCGGACTGCACGGCGCGCGCCTTCCCGCCGCCGGGCCGCCGCCTGATCGTGGACGAGAACCAGCAGGGGATGACGCCCTACTTCTTCTCCTGAGCCTGCGGCGGGCGAGGCTCCGGACCATGGTGCGGTGCACAGAGCGCGGTGGTTGCGCCAGCATCGCGCCATGCGGGGACAAGATTATTCAGCGCGAAAGCGAGCGGGCCGCGGTGGGCGGAAGGACGTTCAAGCAGTCCGCACCGTTGTCCGCGTCGCAACGAGAGACGGCCGCCGCTTTGGTCCACCTTGGGCCGCGCGTCTCGGACCACCTTGAGCCACCTTGGGCCACTTTGGGCCGGAGTGGGCCGGAATAGGCCGCCTTAAAACCTTCTTTCGGAACTTGCCGGGATTCTTCACCCGTCTCGGGCAGGCGGCGCGGCGCGACCTCGGCTGTCAGGCTGCCGGCACCACCGCGCCGTCCCAACCCGCGGACGCGAGCACCCCTTTGTCGACGATCAGCCGCGCCGCCATGGTGGGCCGGGGCGAGGTGCCGATGCGGAGCTCGCCCACGATGCCGAGCAGCATGTACGCCTCACGGCGCGAGAGCCCGGTCCAGCGCGCAACCAGACCAACGGCGGCGTCCGACGCGTCCTCGGTCGCGGCCTCCACCGAGGGGCCGTAGCCCACGATCTGCACCGTCCCGTTATGCTCGAAGATCGGCCGCTCTACCGGGCTCGCCTTGTTCAGGGCGATGCGCGCCCGCACTCGTGCCGAGCACTCGACTCCGGTGCCGCTGATGATGCCGTCGCTGATGGCGGCGTGCGGGTCGGCCATGAATATGAGCGCGTCGTCGACCATGACCGGCAGGTGCACGCGCGCGCCGACACCCACGTCGCGCTGGTCGAAGTCGCCGCCGTAGGGCCCGGCATGGGAGGGGCGGTAGCCTTCCGGCGGCATGGTCGACAGCGTGCCGAGATTGGGCGCGAGCGGGATCGCCACCCGATCGCCGAACCAGGCCTGACCGTCGCGGATCGGGCAGGCGACGATGGCGGGCTCCTCGAACTCCTCCTTGAGCACGCCGAAGTCGCGCAGCACCGCGTTGGCGCCCTCGCCGAAGGGCTCGATCGAGAGCAGGTCGATCGCCACCGAATCCCCCGGCTGCGCGCCGCGCACGGCGATCGGCCCGGTCACCGGCGCGAGCGGGTGCCCTTCGGACGCCGGCGTGAACGGCGTCGGCACCTCGGTAATGTCCTCGATGTCGTCGAAGGCGCCGTCCACCGTGACCTCGATCTCCGTGCCGGGGTCGATGCTCATTGCCGGCGGGGTCGAGGGGCCGACGGTGAAGAGATAGGTCTTGCCCATGTTCCTGCTCCAAGCACCCGTTCAGCCGGCAAGCGCGGCGTCACGCTCCTGATGAAAATTGTGCAGCCCGATCTCGTTCCGGCCGAACACGATCTCGCGCTGGATGCCGGCGGCGAGGTTCGCCTGCACGCCCTCCATCACGGCGAAGTCCTCGTTGTCCAGCACGCCCAAAGCGAGCCGCATCATCTCCTCCCAGTCGCGGTTGGAGCGGTCTTCGGAGGGCGAGGCGAAGCTGAAGCGGCACAGCGTGGTGTCGGGCCGTTCGGGGTCGGGGAAGAAGCGCGCAAGCTCCACGTGCGGCCCCTGGCTGATGAACACCGCATTGGGGAAGAGGCGATAGACGATGGTCGCGTGCGGCACCACACGCCACGTCTCCGGGTCGTCGTCCCGCTGGTCCATGATGCTGCGGCGGGGCGCCACCAGCCGGGCGTGCCGGCCGCAGGCCTCGTAGAGGAAGACCGTGCCGAACAGCGTCTTGCCGATGGAGGCGCGGTGCAGGATGGGCACGTGGTAGTACTCGAGGAAGGTATCGACCCCGAGCTTCCAGTTCATCCGCTTGGTCCAGGCGTGACTGCCGCGGTGGCGGTAGTCGGCGAGCCCGAAGGCCGCGAGCTCGGCGCCAAAATCGCCGAGGGCCTCGTCGAGATCGAGCGTGCCGGCGGGGTCCAGCAGCAGCCAGACGAAGCCGTCGCGCTCCTCCGTGGGGAAGCGTACCAGGGCTTCTTCGCCGACGACAACATCGGGGAAGTGCTCGGCCCCCGGCTGCCCCGTGAGCACGCCGCAGCGGTCGTAGGTCCAGTTGTGATAGGGGCAGACGAAGTTCTTGCTCACTTGACCCGCACCGTCGAGCAGGCGGGCGCCGCGGTGGCGGCAGGTATTCAGCAGGCCGCGTACCGTGCCCGCGTCGTCGCGGATCAGTATGACCGGCACGCCGGCGATCTCGAGCGTGAGGAAGTCGCCGGGCTCGGCGACCTCACAGCCGAAGGCGACGGGCAGCGGGTGGCCGCGAAAGAGCGTCTCGATCTCGTCCGCGAGCGCCGCCCGGCAGGTGTAGCGCCTGCCGTCCACGGCCATGGCGGTCTCGGCCTCGGGCAACGCGCGGCGGTCGATGCGGTCGAGCGCTTCGGCGGCGAGGCGGAGTTCGGTCTGGTGCTGCAAGGGGTCCTCTTCGCGGTCGTGACAGGGCCCATACTAGCTGATAACGCCGTCCGCGACGCCACCCGCGCGATGGCGTGAGCGCGATGCCGTGGGTGCGCCCGTCCATCGCCTGAATTACGGGCGCTGCGCCAACCACTTACGCGCCGCGCGCGGCGATTCGACCGGATGGCTAAGTTCGGCTATAGTGGACTGATGGAAAAGCGAAGCGACGCCACTCTCTTCGCTCTATTGCGCTGTCATCCAAGATCGTTCACGACTCTCATTATGTGAGGGCGGAACTCATGGTGGCGACCCCAATCCCCCGCAAAATCGTTGGATGGTCAACAATCGTTGGCGCCTTGGCTTTGGCAATGGTCGGCGCGACTTTTTCGCTCGCCAGTACCACCGATGTCGACGCTGAAGTCACGGAGATGGTTCCCGACGCCGACGAACAGTTGACGCAAAGTGAGCTTCGCTGGTGCATCTTCGAGTCCGCCAGACTGGACGGAGAAATCGAAGAGCTTGATGCGCGGTTAGTCTGGGAAGTCGAAAACTATAATGTGCGGTCAAGGGCCTATCAGGAGCAATGCTCAAAGAAGAAATTTAGCGAGGGAGACAAGTCCGCGATCGAAGATGAGTTGACGCCTGCCAGGCGTCTCTCCCTCAGAGAGCAGGGCGCCGCACGGGTCACGGACGCCCGCGCTGAGCGGGAGAACAGACGCGTTCACGTCAAGGAGCATGTCGCGCGCGTGCTTGCGGCGCCGGAACATTCCGCCGAGGAACTCGGCCGCGTTTCGCAATGGAGCGACCTCATTGGGACCGGCCGGGAGCAAGGGCACTGGCACGAGGTCGAGTGGCCCGCTGCGGCTCCGGGACAGGCGCCGGCTGCCGGATGGGTGCTGGGCGGTCTCCTGGGCCGCGGTGCCGGGACCGACGGTCGCTTCGCCTACTGCGAGCAGCGCGCAGGCGATCGCGCGACTCACAACGATGTCTTGAGGAGGGACATTGATCTTCACACGATCAGCTCGTTTACGGTCGAGAACGGGCTGGAAGACAACGCCTACGTGAAGCTGGTTCGCGAGCAGGATAACGCGGTGGTTTCCCTATTTGTCGCGGCGAAGCAAACGGGGTCGTTGATCGGATTACCGACAGGTTCCTACGAAATCGTCTTTGCGACAGGCTCCAATTTTAGCCGGGGCTGCGATTCGTTCTCTCAACGCGGCACTGCCCAAAGATTCCCGAACCGAATTGACTATGGCCATCGCGCCGTGGTTTGGACTCTCTCGCTTCAGAAAGAGGAAGACGGAAACGCGCGTGCAGACTCGATGAGTTACGATGAATTCGACAGGCTTTAATGGACGGATTTTGTCGCGCTGAAAAGCAACCGCTCTCGCGAGTTCATAAGAAGATAGCTTCTCACACAAATTGCGTGAACTGTACGACGCGCGTGACGTGTCCGCCTTCAAATTCACCCACACCACTCGTAGAATCGTGACCAGCGAATCGTGTCGCCGGAAAGGGCTGCTGCAGCCACGGACGATTTGGGGCCGCGTGGCCGCCGGGAGTGGAGCATGACCGAATCCCCGGAGACTCAAGACCTTGCCATCACCCTCGGCGTCGAGGAGGAATTTTTTCTCGTCGATCCCGAGACCCGCGATCTTGTTGCCGATCCGGACGAGGGCATCTTCGAGGCCTGCGAGCGGAGCGGCGGGCCGCACAAGGTCGTCCACGAGTTCCTGCGCTCCCAGATCGAAACCAACACGCGGGTGTGCGGCTCGGTGGCGGACGTGCGCGAGGCGCTGAGCGAGACCCGGCGTCTCGTCGTCGAGGCGGCGGAGGCGCACGGCGCGCGGGTGATGGCCGCCTCCACCCATCCCTTCGCCTCATGGCGGGAGCAGGCGCCCACGCCCGGCGAGCGCTACAGGCGGTTCGCCTCGACGTATCAGGAGAGCGTGCGCCGCGCCCTCGTCGGCGGCATGCACATTCACGCGGGCTTCGGCGATGAAGACTCGCGCATCCGGGTGATGACGGCGCTCAGGCGCTACCTGCCGTTTCTCCATGCGCTCTCCGCCTCCTCGCCGTTCAACGGTGGGCACGAGACCGGGTTCAAGTCCTTTCGGCTGACCGTCATGGGCGCCCTGCCGCGCACCGGCCTGCCCAGCCCGCTGCACTCGCGGGCCGAGTACGAACGGCTCGTCGCCGAGTATCTGCGCATGGACTACATAGGCGATGCCCGAGAGCTCTGGTGGGACATTCGCCCGGCCAGCGCGTTCCCGACCATCGAGCTGCGCATCTGCGACGTGTGCACGCGCCTGGAAGACGCGGTGAGCGTCGCGGCGCTCTACGCCTCTCTCATCCGCTGGCTCCTGCGGCACGACCGTGACGGCACGCTGCCGCCCGAGCCGCACACCGAGCTCATATTCCAGGATCGCTGGATCGCCCAGCGCTACGGCGTGCTCGCCTTCTTCGGCGACCGGGCCTCGGGCAGCGGACGGATCGACATCGACGACTACGCAGCCGATCTGGTGGAGGCGCTCGCGGACGACGCCCGCGCGCTCGGCTGCGAGGCGGAGGTGCGCCGCGCGCTCACCATCGTCAGAGACGGGACCGGTGCCGACCGCCAGATCGATCTCTACCGCCTGCGCCGCCTTGAGGGCGACAGCGAGGCGGAGGCCCTGCACCGCGTGGTGGATCAGGTGCTGGCCGAGACGAAGGAGGGACTCGGGGACGGCGGCGGGTGAGGGAGCTTCGGCTAACCCGCATTTCTCACAAGGGTCACGCCTCGATTCAGGGATCGAGGCCGACGGCACATTGGTCCAGAGCCTGCTGCAGGTGCTCGGCCATCGCATGGGCTGCGACAGTCGGTTTGCGCTCGGAGGGTGCAATCAGGCACAGGCGCAGGGTCGACAAGGATTCTTCCTCGAGCGGCACTGCGACCAGGCGCCCGCTGGCCAGCTCCTCGGCGAAGCCGAGGCGCGTGTAGAAAGCGATGCCGACACCGCGCAGCAGCAGGCGCTTCAGGACGGCCAGGGTGTTGGAGATCGCCACCGGCTTGTGCGCGTTCTTGAAGGCCTCCATCTCCTCGCCCAAGAAGAGTTGCATCGAGCCCAAATTATCCTGGTACATCAGTGGGTAGGCACCGCACTCGTCTAAGGAAACGGTCTTGCGCGCCGCCAGCGCGTGATCCGGGGCCATGATGGCGCACATGGGGCACGGAACGTCCTTGAGAACGGCGATTCCACGACGCAAGGCCGGTGAGAAGGTCAGGCCGAGATCCGCGTTGCCCTGGGTAACCGCGTGCATGGTCTCGACCGGATCGCAGGCCGTCACCCGGATCTGTACGGCCGGATGAGCGGCAATGAACTCGGCCAGCGCTTCCGGCAGGAATTGCACGTTCAGACTGTCCAGGGTGGTGATGGTCACGTCACCGCTGACGACGCCGCGCAGCTTGTCGATGTCGCCGCGCAGCCGGGCGAAATCGTGCAGAGTGGCTCGTGCGTGGCATAGCACCAGTTGCCCGGCATCGGTTAGCCGCATCCCATCGGGTCGCCGCTCGAACAGCGGGGTGCCGAGGTAGTCCTCAAGCTTGAGAATCTGCCGATTGACGGCAGAGGGCGAGATATGGAGGCGTTCCGAGGCGCGGCGAATCGAGCCATCCTCGGCGACCGCCTCGAAGTACCGCAATACCGCCGCGTGCATTGATTCTCAGGTTCCGCTCGCCACGTCTCCGCGGCGAATCATCGAAGAATTCGGAGGTGACGGCAATGCGGACCGCCGGCCGTGTAGAAGCGGCCGTGTTGCTGCGCGCCTCAGCCGCCTCTCCACACGGGCTCTCGCTTCTCCCTGAACGCTTGCACCCCTTCCCGAGCATCCCGGCTCTGCAGCGCTGCGACGAGGCTCGGTAAGCGGGCCGTGCGGGCTTCACGTACCGTAAGGTGCGCGGTGTCGTTCGCGGACCGCTTGATCGCCTTCAGGCTGAGCGGCGCGCAGGCGACGATGTCGTCGATCCACGACTGGACGGCGCCGTCGAGCGCGTCATCCGGTACGACCTGGTTGATGAGACCGCACGTGAGCGCGTCTGCCGCGCTCATGCGCCGGCCGGTGAGCAGCAATCCTAAGGCCTGCGCACGCGGGATCAGGCGGGGCAGGAGGATCATACCGTCGAGCGGCAAGCGGCCAACCCGCGGCTCGGGCAGGCCGAAGGATGCGGTCTCGGCGGCGACGACGAGGTCGCAGCCGAGCACCATCTCGAAGCCGCCGCCAAGGGCGAGGCCGTTAACCCTGGCGATCAGGGGGACAGACAGGCGGCCGCCGAGCGCGATGCCACCGAAGCCGTGGTCACCGGTGCCGGCCCAGTAGGCCAGGCCCTCGGGACCATCCTCCTTCATGTCGGCGCCGGCGCAGAAGGCGCGGCCCGCGCCGGTGAGCACGACGCAGCGGATCGCCGGGTCCGCGTCGACCGCGGTCCAGATATCATCGAGAGCAGCCGCAGATGCGGAGTCGATGGCGTTCAGGCGCTCCGGGCGGTTCAGCGTGACCCGGGCGATGCCGGCGGCGACATTGAAATCGACGCTCACGCCGCGTGCTCGCTGGCATGTGCCGGCGCCAGCACCTCGTCGTTGTGCTCGCCCAGCGTTGGAGGGGCGCGGCGCACCGCGAACGGCGCCGCCGACAACTCGATGGGGGAAGCCACGAGGCGCACCGGCCCGCCGGCTGTTGGTTCGAGTTCCACGACCATTCGGTTGCAGGCGGTCTGGGGGTCGTCCAACGCGTCTTCCAGAGTCACCACCGGGGCGCACAGGATGTCCACGCCATCGAGTCGCGCCAACCAGTGCTCGGTGGTGTTGCCGGCGAAGCCCAACCGAAAAACCGCCTGCAGTTCCGCCCTGTGAACCGTCTGCTGCTCCAACGTGGCGTATTTGGGATCGGCGGAAAGATCGTCGATGCCGAGCGCCTGGCAGATGTCGCGTAGCGGGTTCTGCTTGAACGCACCCACCATGACGACGGCGCCGTCCGTGGTCTCGAACACACCGGAGAGCGGCATGGCGGCCCAATTCAGCTCGTGCGCCCGCATCATCCACATCGCCGCTTCCTGCATCTGCATCGCCAGCATGGAGTTGTAGAGGGACACGGCGACTTGTTGGCCCTCCCCTGTCTTCTCGCGCTGCAGTAGCGCGAGCAGGATCCCCTGCACGAGGTGCATGCCGGCGCTGTAGTCCGCGAGCGCGGTGGGATAGATCGAAAGCGGCAAGGTCGGGTCGGCACGGCGATGCATCGCGCCGCTCATGGCCTGGGCGAGCACATCTTGGCCGCCCTTGTGCACGTAGGGGCCCTCCGAGCCGAAGCCGGTGCCGACCGCGTAGATGATGCGCGGATTGAGGCGGCGCAGTTCGTCGTAGCCGAAGCCCATGCGATCCATCACGCCGGGGCGGAAATTGCTCACGACCACGTCCGCGCTTTCCACCAGTTGCAACGCTGCCTGCCGGTCCGTTTCCGACTTCAGGTCGAGCGCGACGCTGCGCTTGTTGCGGTTCAGGCTGGCGAAGACCGGGTTGTTGCCACCGTCCGGGTCCTCGCCCACGCTCCAGCGCGAGAGATCGCCGGCGCCGACTCGCTCGATCTTGATCACGTCGGCGCCGTAGTCGCCGAGCATCTGGGTGCAGCAGGGGCCCATCATGACCTGGGTGAAGTCGAGAACCCGCACACCGTCGAGCGGGAGCGGTCGGTCGCCGGCCGTACCTCTATCGGCGGTCATCAGGCGGCCTCCCTCACGAGCGCGTTCGCGGCCGGCCGGTCGCCGGGGTCCGCCCCCTGCGCCCGCATCTGCTTCTGGATGGCGCGCACGTCGACATCGCGCACCATGATGCCGGCATCGAGGGCCTGGGCGGCGGCGATGCCGGCGGCCTCGCCCATGGCCATGCAGGGCGGGATCTCGCGGCTGATCTTCTGGGCCTGCGAGGTCGCCGAGTAGTGGCGGCCAGCGACCAGCAGCTGGTCCACGCCCTGGGGCAGCAGCGCGCGGTAAGGGGTGTAGTAGTCCCGGCCCCGGCAGACGCTGTCGTGGAAGTGCACGCGCTCCTTCACGTCCCGCTTCGTGACGACATATTCGCCTTCGAGCAGGCGGGTCTGGCGTACGCCGGTCTGGGGCGCGAAGTCCACGAAATACGCGCGCTCGAAGCCCGGCACGTGCTCGCGGGCAAATTCCAGCACCGCCTGCATGCGGCGCCGGCCCTCGAACTCGGCCGCCGTCAAGTCCGCCACCTTGAGGCCGTCGAAGCCCGACATGTGCGGGCAGTTGCACCAGACGATGCCCGGCAGCGGGGTCTTCAGCCACCAGTGCTGCCAGCAGCCACCGATCAGGCGCCGGGCCTGCCGATCGATCTCGGCGAAGCGCTCGGGCTCCTCGAACTGGAAACGCTCCGCCTCGTCCGTGTCCACGCCGCCCATGCGCGAGACCGTGGTGACGATGTAGGCGCCATCGGCGAAGGGCGCGCCGGTGCTCGCGGCCACGTCGAGGTCGCCCGTGGCATCGACGATGATGCTGCCGCGCATGGCCTGCGCACCCTCCTTGGTTTCGACGATGACGCCGGCCGCGCGGCCGTCCTCGACGATCGTGGACTGGAACCAGCTGTGCAGCCTGAGTTCGACACCGGCTTCCCGCACCATGTCGAGGGAGGCCTGCTTGAAGCCGTCGGGGTCGAAGGAGGCGGAGAAGATGATGGGGTAGGGCTTGTTGTTTGCATAGAAGTCGAACAGGCCCCACCGGGACCACTTGCGCCACATCGCGTCGGTCATGCGCACCGCGGGGTCGCGGTCGGCCTCCGGCGGGTAGACACAGAGCCCCTTCGCGTGCATGCGCTCGATGATCTCCATGGCGAGGCCGCGCACGGAGATCTCCGTGTCGTTGTGCATGTCGTCCAGCACCAACACCATGCCGCCGGAGGCGAGGCCGCCGAGGTAGGGATAGCGCTCGACCAGAGTCACCTGCGCGCCGTTGCGTGCGGCGGAGACAGCCGCCGAGATGCCGGCGGGTCCCCCGCCCACCACCACCACGTCGGCGGTGGCGACGACCGGCACGCGGGTCTCCGGCCGGGTCAGGATTTCGGACGATGGCATGCGCTTGCCTCCAGCTGTCGCCGCAGTCGACTCAGAAGACTTCACCGGGCTTCCACTTGAGCACGTGGCGCTCGACGAGTGACGTGATCACGAAGAAGGCCACCGCGAGCCCCGCGCCCAGGATGACCGTGGCGTAGAGCAGGGGGGCGCGGAAGTTGTAGGTGGCCTCGATGATGAGGGAGCCCAGGCCGTAGTTGGAGCCGATCCACTCCCCGACGATGGCGCCGATGACGCAGGTCGTCGACGCGATCTTCAATGCCGCGAAGAGGAAGGGCAGCGAGCTCTGCAGCCGGATCTTGAACAGGACCTCCCGGTCGTTGGCAGAGAGTACGCGCATCAGCTCCAGCATCTGCGGGCTCACCGCCTTGAGACCGCGTACCATGTTGACCAGGGTCGGGAAGAAGCAGATCAGCGCCGCGATGACGATCTTCGGCTCGTAGCCGTTGCCCAGCATCAGCACCAGAATCGGCGCGATCGCGATGATGGGGATCGTGTTGATGAAGACCGCGATGGGATAGAACGCGCGCTCCGCCACCCCGCTGTGCACAAACCAGACCGCGAGCAGCACCGCGATGGTGTTGCCCAGCGCGAAGCCGCACACCGCCTCCAGCAGGGTCGGCAGGAAATTGATCCAGAGTATGTCGCCTTGGTTGGCGAACACCACCAGCACCTGCCACGGGCTCGGCGCGATGTAGGTCGGTATCTCGAACCCGGTGACGATGAGGTGCCAGACAACCACCATGCCGACCCCAGCCCCGATGGCCGGCGCATAGCGCAAACGCCGCCTCGCTCTCGCTCGCCCGGCGCGGGCGGTTTCGCCTGCCGCGGCCGGCGGCCTGACAGCCTTGGCGCCGACCTCTGTCGTCGTCATCGCGGCAGCTCCAGCAGGGAGCGCAGATGCGCCGTGACCTGCACGAACTCGAGCGTGTCGCGCATGCCGAGGGCCCGCGGTGATGTGAAGGAGATGTCAACATACTCGCGAACGCGGCCCGGCTGGGCCGAGAGCACCAGGCATTTCTGGCCAAGGAACGCGGCTTCCGGCACCGAATGGGTGACGAACATGATGGTGGTGCCGGTCTCCTGCCAAATTCGCAGCAGCTCCTCGTTGAGCTTGTCCCGGTTGATCTCGTCCAGCGCGCCGAAGGGCTCGTCCATCAGCAGCACGCGGGGGCGGCAGACGAGCGCCCGCGCGATAGAGACGCGCTGGCGCATCCCACCCGAAAGCTCGTGGGGGAGCGCGTCCGCGCGCCCTTCGAGGCCCACCAGCGCCAGCAACTCCTCCGGCTCAGCGTGCTGCTCGACCGCACCGCCGCGCCGGCCGACCTCCAGCGGCAGCCGCACGTTGTCGATGACGCTCCGCCAGGGCAGCAGCGTCGCGTCCTGAAAGACGAAGGCGAAGTCCCGCGCCCGCCGCGCCTGCTCCGGCGTGCGGCCGAAGACGTTGATCGAGCCTGCGCTGATCGGAACTAGATCGGCGACGGCCCTGAGCAGCGTCGACTTGCCGCAGCCTGACGGTCCCAGCATGGTGACGAAGCCGGCTTCGGGCACCTCGAAGCCGACCCCGTCGAGCGCGGTGACGCTGCCGGCGTCTCCGTCGAAACGGACCGCCAGGTCGCGGACTGCAATCGCCGTGGCGGGGGAGGCTTCAATGCAGCCCGACGCCACGGCGGCGGCTCGCGTCATCCGACCTCTTTCCTCACGGCCTCCGTGGCGGCAAGGATATCCAGGGTCATCACGTCGTCCAGCGTCGGCGTCGCGCCTTGGAACTGCTCCAGTTGGGCGTAGGTGTCGATCTGCGCCTGCCAGTTCGCCGGGTTCATGGCCGCCCAGCCCTCGGCTGCCGTCACGTCGTTGAACGAGAATCCGAGCACCGGTCCCACCGCTTCCAGCTCGCTCGCGCGATCGAGGTTCTGGTACTCGGCGACGAGATGGTCGACACCGGGCTCCGGGTTCTTGCGCACCTCACCCCAGCCGCGCGCGGTCCCGGTGAGGAAGCGGGTCAGCACGTCTACGTGGTCAGCCAGCATCTCGTCGGTGGCGTAGTAGACATTGGCGTAGAGCTGGATGCCCGCGTCCCACAGCATCATGTCGACGCGGTCGTCGCCAAGTATCTTCAGCGCATTGGTATTGGTCATCCACCCGGTGACGGCGGCAGCCTGGCCGGTCATCACCTGGTTCATGTCACTCCCCATCTTGACAATCTCGACCTGGTCTTCGGCGATGCCGTTCTTGGCCAACAGCGCCCGGAGCAGGATGACTGCCGTGGGCTGCGTGGCGATCGTCTTTCCAATCATGTCCTGGGGCGTGTTGATGGGATTGCTGGCGAGCGAGAAGTAGGTGAAGGGATGCTTCTGGTAACCGGCGGCGAAGGCCTTGACCGGGATGCCGGCAGAGCGCGCCAGCATCAGCGACGGGCTGGAGGAGAGATGCCCGACCTGCGCCCGCCCGGCCGCCACCGACGCGACGCCGTCCACGCCAGGCCCGCCCGGCGTGATCTCGAGCTCGATGCCGAGCTCGTCGTAGATGCCCGTTCGCTTGGCCACGACCTCACCCATGATGCCGTTGCTGGCGAGCCAGCCGAGTTGCATGTTGACCTTCGCCGCGTCGGCACCAAGCGCCTCCACGCTGATAAAGGACGAGGCGGTGGCAACGCCGCCGAGTGCGGCTGCGCCTTTCAGGATTTGGCGCCGATTGAACGATCGGTGTGATTGCGAGTGCTCTGCCATGACTAGACCTCCCGAGTGGCAATGTGGTTTCACGCGAAGTACGCGACTTCCGTCCCGCTAACCTTCTTTGGAGCGCCTGCGCGCTTCGTTCTCGTCTATGGGTGCGAGGCACCGGCGTCCTGTCCTCACCGTCCCCCTTTCGATTTTCCGATGCAGGTGACCGGGCCCAGCGATTCAGGCGTCGTCTCGCAGGACTTTCCCGCCTTCGGCCGTACGCGACGGCAAGCGACAGTCGACGTTTGAATCGTGTCTGATCACCCGCTACTGGAGAGATCGTAGTCCCGTGGTGGTGTTCAGCGGAATTGCTGTTTTCCGTGCTCTGCGTTGCCGAATCTGCAACGCTCCGGCCACTGCGATCGTCGGCGAGACTCGCCGTCAGTTGGTATCCGTGGTGCCAGTGCTGTGGGTGTACGCGCTTTATCTGCGGTCGTTCTTCGACATGCCGAAGTGGAGCTTCTCCGAAAGTGCGTCACGCAAACGGGAGAAGCACCGTCGAGCCGGTGGTGCGCCGCTCCCCCGCATTTCTCATGAGGGTCACGGCTCCTGCCGATGCACCACCTGGTCTTCGGCGAGCCGCGCGATGTCGGCTTCGTCGTAGCCGAGCTCTGCCAGGATCGCCGCGTTGTCGGCGCCGAGCCAGGGCGCGATAGACCGGATCTCCGCAGGAGTTCCGGCGAAACGGGCTGCCGGCCTGGGCTGGCGCACCGGGCCCAGATCGGGGTCCTCGCGCACCTCGACGATCCCGTTATCGACCACCTGGGCGTCCGCGATCACCTCGGCGCGGCTCAACACCGGCGCGGCGGGCACGACCTCGCGGTCGAGACGCGCGAGGATCTCCGCCGTCGGCCACCTGGCGATCTCCCGGTTCATGATGGTCCGGCGCTCGGTCCGATTGTGGCCGCGCGCGGCGGCGGTCCTGAAGCGCGGGTCCAGGGTCAGCTCCTCGCGGCCGAAGGCGCGGCACATCCCCGCCCATTCCGCGTCCGTGACGGCCGCGGCGGTGATATGGCCGTCGGCGGTCCGAAAAATCAGATCGGGCCCAGCCTGCTCCTGCGCCGGATCCTGCTCGTTCTCGAGAAAGGTGAGCGGCGCGCTCGCCTCCGGCCACAGGTAGGCGACCATGGTGTCGAGCATGGCGAGGCGGACGTGCTGGCCCTTGCCGGTGCGTTCGCGCGCAAACAGCGCCGCCGTGATCGCCTGCGCCGCTGTCAAAGATGTCGTCTTGTCGGGAACGATGGTGCGTACCATGTGCGGGCGCCCCGTCTCGTTATCGGTCTGGATATCGCAGAGGCCGCAAAGCGCCTGGATGACCGAATCGTAGACGCGCTGGTGCGCGTAGGGCCCCGACTCGCCGAAGCCGCTGATCGAGACGTAGACGATGTCGGGCTTGAGATCCCGAACGATGTCCTCGCCGAGCCCCATGCGCTCGATCGCGCCGGGGCGGAAGTTCTGCACCAGCACGTCGGCGCTCGCGGCGAGCTTGCGGACGATGGCGAGGCCCTCGGCGGTCTTGAGGTCGACGCAGAGCGAGCGTTTCGAGCGATTGCAGGACAGGAAGGTGGCGGACATGCCGCTGTGGACGACACCGTACTGGCGCATGATGTCGCCGACCGGCGCTTCGATCTTGATGACGTCCGCGCCCTGGTCGGCGAGCATCATGGTCGCCACAGGGCCGGAGACCATGGTCGTCAGGTCGAGCACGCGGATGCCGTCGAGCGGGCCAGGCATGGCTCAGACCTCGGGCGCGCTGCGCCAGCCGTAGTTGCGCGGATAGGTCTCCGCATAAGCGGGGCGCGCCCGCATGCGGATGCGGTAGTCGCGCAGCCAGTCCGGCAGGGCGAGCTCGTAGTGCTCGGCAGCATCCAGGCAGGACATGAAGAGAATGTCGGCGACGCTGATCTTCTCCCCCATCAGGAACGGGCCGGCGCCGGTGATCCGTTCCTCCATGCATTCGAGCTGGTGGTCGAAATACTCGATCGCCGCGCGGACGGCGATCGGCGACGCGCCGTATATCTCGACCAGGTCGCCGTGGCGTCGGATGCTGTAGATCGCATTGGCGTCGAGCTCGCTCATGGTGAAGAAGCACCATTCGAGCAGGCGCGCGCGCCCGAGCGCGTCGTCGGGCACTTGGACGTGATCCGGCACCGGAAACGTCTCGGTCATGTAGGTCATGATCGCGGCGCTCTCGGTCAGGCAGACATCGCCATGGACCATCGCCGGAATCTTGTGCCGCGGATTGATGGCCTGGAATTCGTCGGTCCTGGTCTCGCCGGTGCGCGGGCCGATGGGGCGGTGCTCGTAGTCGAGGCCCAATTCCTCGGCGAGCCACAGGGTGCGGTGGGTCCGCATCGTGCCGGCACCCCAGAGGACGAGATTTTGCGTCGTCATGTCATGACTTCCAGAGTGTCCAAGACTAGAGGCGGTTGCGGCCCCGGCGCTCCGAGCAGCAGGATAGCCTCGGTTCCGTACCCTAGGGTAGGCGTTGGACGCGAAGAACCAGTCGATTGCCGCGCCGGGGAGCGCAGACGTCCCGCACGCCGATCCGCGCCATTTGCGACGAACCCTGGCGCTCGACTGGCTGGAGACGGTCGATTGGAGCCGAGAGCCGTCGCCCAACACTGTCCTGGGAAGTCCGACTGCCCCCGGGGCGGATCGGCGAGCGCGATTGGCCGACCCTGCTCAAGCAGCACAGCACGACGAGGCCTCGGGTCTTTGCAGGAGCCACCCAGGCCCAATGCGAAGCTGGATTCGATTTTTCAAATTGTAGCACTGCCCAAAATCCTGCGCTCGCAAGACGCGGCCGTGTCTCGCAAGGCCCGGAACAGGGAGGCCGCACGCCAGACGATGGCGCGCGGACCAGGAACTGAGCCTCGGGACGAGTCTGAGGTCGAGCTGCGGGACGAGTCCCCGCTTCTCATCACCGCGCGCACCGACGACGGCAGGCGCGTCACGTTCCGGAACGACGAGATCCGCGACTGGCACGACAACATCCGCCTCGACTACGGCTACGCCATGACCATCGCCTCGGCCAAGGGACTGACCGTGGACCGCGCCTTCCTGCTGGTGGACGACAGGCCGACACGGGAGACGATCTATCCAGCGGCCACGCGGCAACGGGAGGGGATCGACGTCTACGTCAACCGCTCTCCCCTGGCCATCGACATCACCGAGCGGAGGCTGGAGGATCAAGCCGACATGCCGGTCACCGACAGCGACGTGCGCGCATATCTCACCGAGCGCTGGTCGCGCTCGCAGCCCAAGGAAGCGGCGCTCGACAACGTCTCCGACGGCATTTGGCGGGATGAGAGGGAGGACGCGCAGCATCGCCAGCGCGGGGCCGGGGAGACGCGGCAGGGGACGGCCGGGGATCGTGCAGCGGCCAATGACAGCGCGCTGGTGCTCATCGCCCAGGACATCCGCCATGCGGTCAACGACTGGCGCTTCGGTGCCACCGTGGATGCATTCGCGGCGGGACGCAGCGAGGTCATTGCGGCCTGGGACGACCTCCGCGCGCGTCTGGAGGAGATCGTCGGGCAACGCCGCGGCGCGCTAGCGGGTGCGCGGCCTCCTGCGCGACGTGGAACGCCACTGGCTGCACTACGGGACCATTTCCCGGCGCGCGCGACCTCGACGTCCGGCCGCGGGAGCTGCGCTCCTGGCCGATCTGGCTGAAGCGCAACGAACGGCTGTTACGGGACGGCCGCGCCATCCTCGACGACCCCGCGACCTACGGCACGCATCTCGACCGCATCGGGGACGGACGCGAACGGCTGCGCAGCGCGGTGTCCAGGATGGAGCGCTTCTCGTCGGCATACCGCACGCAGTCCCGGTCTCGCGACAGGGGCCCCCACCCAGAGCTTGTAGTAGCCCGGAGAAGAGCCATGGCGAGCGTCGTGAACATGAGGCACCACCCCGCGCTGCGTGCGGCCCTGGACGGCGCGGAGGCGCACGGAAACACGATGCGGATCGACCGCAAGACCCGCTGGGGCAAACTGTGCATCCCCCTGTCCGATACCGTCCCTACGCGCCGGCGACCAATATCGTGTAGCCGCCGTTCATGAGTTTGAGCGCCTGCTTCACGCGCCAGCGTACGCGGCCGCGCATGGAGCCGTCCGAGCTCCACTCCTCTGCGACCCTCGCCTCACCGTAGAGGTCGACGACGATCTGGCGCAGGCTCTCGCCGCCGAGCTTGCCGTCCAGCGCCGTCAGCAGCTGCGCGAGCGCCGGCGCCTCCGGCGACGCCGGCCCCGTCTCGTCATCCGGGTTCTCCCACGCCAGCAAGCCCCACGCGGCCGCCTCCCGGTCGGCCGGCGTCTGCATCCGCAGCGGGAACGGGGCCGACTCCTCCAGCGCGGGCTCCGCCGCCGTTCGCCGGGCCTCGATGTGGGCCGGGTCGCGCCGCAGGTACTCCCAGGCTCTCGACGCTTCGGTGTTGTTCATGGTTTTCCTCCTTGCCGCCGCAGGGGACGCGTGACTGGGCGGAGCAGACCGATCATCCGCCAGTGACCCAGCAGCACCGTCTCGATCACCGAAATCGGGAAACTGCAGTCGATCTCTGCCTTCTGGGGCAGAGAGGCACTATCGCTCTGACGTAGCCCGTTGCGTCCCAAGCGGCCATCAAGAGGCGCCAGGAGCCCGATCAGTCCCTTGGCAAGGTGCTCTTGCCTGATCCATTGGGGCCGACCGCCGCCGTCAACGAACCGGTTGCGAAGCCGCCGGTCAGGTGATGTACAGCCGGATGGCGGTCGTATCCCAAGGTTACATCGTTGAGGGAAAAGGCCGCCGTCATGGCAGCCAACCCATCGTCTATGCTGCGGCGACCCAAGCAGGGCCGCGAGGATACCTGCTCAGAGACGTCGAGCGACCACACCACTGCTGAGGAGCGAGACGGCGCGCCGGAGCAGCGCCTCATCCGCGGACCCGTTGATCCTCATCGGCCTGCGCATTGATGGGAAAATCCAACATCTAAGTCTCCGAGCCGGGCACGACTCCGCGCGGCAGACTCGCGACGTGGTCCGCGATCTCGCCCGGCCGCGTGAACCACACATGCCCACCGTCAACGTGCGTCCGAATATGCTGAAGCGCGCGTCGGAGCTGGACCAACCGGAATGGCTGTCCGACGACGGGCGTATGGAGCGAGATTGCGCAGACGAGCGGCTGCTGTGCCGATTGACGCAGCATTTCGTCGAACTGATCGACGATCAGGCCGGTAAAGTCAGCGGCCGTGTGATGGCGGGTAAGCATGGCTGGCGCGTCATTGATCTCAACCGGATACGGCATCGCCAATAGCGGACCGGCACGCGTCGCGAGCCAGACCGGTTGGTCATCCAGCGGCCAATCGAGAACGTAGGAATAGCCTGTCTCCTTGAGCAGGTCGGGGGTGATCCCCGTTTCCGAAATCCACGGACCCAGCCAACCCCGTGGCGCATAGCCTTCATGTCGGGTGATCGTTGCGGTTGCCTCGGCGATCAGCGCGCGCTCGGCTGCTTCGTCGAGATCGCCCTGACGTTCCGAATTCGTCCGACCGTGCGCGACGATCTCGTCACCACGTGCCCGAGCGCGTTCGAGAATCTGTGGCGCATAGTCATAGACTGCAGAGTTGACCAGAAGGCAGGCCGGAATTTGCAATTCGTCGAAAAGATTGAAGAGTCTCCAGATGCCGACGCGCAGGCCGTAATCGCGCCAGGCGAAGTTCCTCACATCGGGCTGAGGTGTCGTATAGGACGGCGTATGACCGAGCCCCTCGCCGAAATGAAAGTGCTCCACATTGACGGCGACGTAGAAGGCAAGCCGCTTGCCACCGGGCCATTCGTAATGCGGTCGGCCAGAGATGGGACTATAGCGGTAGCGGCCGTGCGTTTTGAGGATCATTGCAGTTCACGCTCCGCCTGCTCGAACCAGCCAATTGCACGCGCAAGATGGGCCTCACCCCAGGTCGCAATGAAGTTCTGCGTGCCGTGGTCAACGGGATCGCGAAGCGCCGCGAGACGTTGTTCGACACAGGCCTGGGTGAGCGGGATGCGGCAAAGCACGGTGATGCAGTGCTTCCAGTCGTCGCAAATCTCAAGAGACAGCACCGCGATCACCCTGCCGCAGCTTCTGCGAGCTGCCCTTTGTCCTTGCTCCGCCCCTCAATCGGCGGAAGGCTCACGGGAGAACATGTGCTGCGAAGTGCCTCGGTTTCGAACCAAACCATGACGTCGCGTAGCGTGAGGGTTTCATTGTCGTTGCGCCCGACCCGACTTGGAAGGTCCGTGCGCGGGATCGGCGATCGGGCAAGGCAGGACGACGCGCATGTTCAGCACTCTCCCTCAAGGCGCTTGTATCCCTGAACGAGGGAGTTGTTGGTGCGCACGACGTCCTCCGAGAACGCAGAGGCATCGGCGGTGACCTTTGGTATGGTGGCGAGGTCGGTGTGGGGTCCGATACGCTGTGTGGAGGGGACGTAGCTCCCAGCCAGCAGGTCGCAGCCATCGACCACCGCGTTGTGACCCACAACGCAGCCTTCGCCCACCGCGCAGTTGAAGAGCACGCTGTTGAAACCGATGAAGGCGCTGTCGCCGACCGAGCAGGGGCCGTGGACAATCGCGCGATGTGCGATCGAAGTCCGCTCGCCGATGGTGACTGCCGCTCCGGACTTGGAGTGGATGACCACACCGTCCTGAATGTTCGAGTGCGCACCGATGACGATGGCCTCCATATGGCCGTGTGCATCCACCTCGTCGGCGCGGATCACGGCATAGGGTCCGACGAAGACGTTCTTATGGACGACCACGAGCCCGCAGAGAATGGCCGTTGGATCGACAAAGGCGCTGTCATGGACAACCGGGAGATCGCCGCGTGGGTTCTTGCGGATCATCGGGCCAGCGACCCGTTTTCATGGCTGACATGGATTGAAGGCAGCGGGGACATCGCGGCATTGGCCTATCTGGCCTTCTGCCAGGCCGGGCCATCGGCCCGATCCTGAACCACCACGCCGAGGTCAGCGAGTTCGTCGCGGATCCGATCCGCGGTGGCGTAGTCTCGTGCTGATCGAGCGGCCCGCCGTGCCTCAACCAGTCGCTGGATCCTTGCCATCTCTCCGTCTTCTCCGGTGGGCTGTCCGAACCAAACCGCGGGATCCTCTTGCAACAGGCCCAGCAAGCCGCCGGCATCGCGCAAGGCCGCCTTGTAAGCGGCACGATCCACCTCGGTCGTCGCCCGGCGCGCCGCCTTCGCTGTTCGGAAGAGTTCAGCGGTTGCTCTTGGGAAATTCAGATCGTCCTCAAGGGCCGCCACGAATGCGTCCAACGGGCCGAGCGGACAGGCAATATCGGGAGCATCGCCGAGATCGCGGAGCACGCCGTAGAGATGGTCGAGACCATGCCGCGCCTGAGCGAGTCCGTCCGTGCTCCAGTCGAGCGGCTGGCGATAATGCGCGCCCAGCAGCGCGAAGCGGATGGCCTCACCCGGCGCCTCGTCAAGGAGATCACGGACGAGAAGCACGTTGCCGAGCGACTTCGACATTTTCCGTCCCTCGACGGTGACGAAGCCGTTGTGGACCCAATATCGGCAGTACAGCTCTCCGTCATGGGCGCAGGTGCCTTGGGCGATCTCGTTCTCATGGTGCGGAAAGATCAGGTCTTGGCCGCCGCCGTGAATGTCGATCGACGCCCCCAGATGCCGCTCGATCATGGCCGAGCATTCGATATGCCAGCCGGGTCGCCCGCGGCCCCAGGGGCTCTCCCAGCCCGGCAGGTCCGGAGTCGAGGGCTTCCAGAGGACGAAGTCCGCCGGGTCTCGCTTGAAGGGGGCCACTTCCACCCGCGCACCGGCGATCATCTCATCACGATTGCGGCCAGACAGAGCT
>JAJDUK010000043.1 GCA_022826665.1 Alphaproteobacteria bacterium
GGCTCTGGTTGGGCTAGATCGTAGCTTATCAAATAGCGCATGTTCTTTTGTTCCTGTTAGTTTGTTCGAGGAATTATACCACACTATTATTTGGGCACAACTAAGGAGTTAGAAATGTATGTTTCAGACCGAGCCAGCACCTTTCGTTCGAGGACGAGGAAGCCTGGCGCAGCCTCTGAACCCCATTCCCCGATCATGTGTTCATTCCAGATATCTTTATCGCAGTAGACGGTAGCAGCTTTTTCGGTGGTGAACACACTGTCATGGATAGCATCCCACAGTACTGAAGACTTGAAGTCCCAAGGACGGGAGCGATTATCCGACGCTGACGGTACCTTCAATTTACAGTCCCATACGTGGATTGTATTTTCGACTCCACCCTCCTTGCCGTCTGTAATGCGAATCAATCCGAGTTTCTGCATTGCGAAGGATTGTGGAGTCAGATAGCTCTTGGGAGATTCGAGTACCTCCGCCAGCTTGCGGTAAACCCTCTTCTATACACCGACATGTGTCACGATTTGCCTCTCCTATTTGCCCGTGATTTACTGGTGCGGCGCTTGAGGGGCTGAATCAAATCAGAGCGAGACAGCCCTAACTCGGCATCGATAACGCTGAGGTTCACAGGGAATGGGGTGTAGCACTCAAGTTCCTCCTTGAGTATGCGTATGTGGTCAGGAGTAAAGCCGCAGCACCCTCCTATGATTCGTGCCCCAGCATCTTTGGAAAGTCTGGCGTACTTACGCACGGCGTTATCAGCACCCGAATAACACACCTTCCCTTTCACCAACTTAGGGACGCCGCAGTTCGACTTGACGACTAAGATTTCGTTTTTTTTTACTTCGTTCATCTCCATGATAGAGGCCACGGTATCACCAAATCCTCCTCCACAGTTCGCGCCAAAGGCTGCTACATCTATAGCATTACGTGTGAAATATACAGCTACATCTTGCGGAGTTAGACCCATCATGGTGAAACCGTTGGTGTCAAAGGACATGGTGCATACAATGGGCAGGCCAGTGCTGCGAGCCCCTAGAATAGCGGCTTCCACCTCCGCCAAAGATGACATGGTTTCGATCCAGATGATATCAGCGGAACCTTTTTGTAGAGAGATTGCTTGATTTTTGAATGCCTCGACCGCATCCTCGTGAGTCAAGGTGCCGATAGAAGTTTCTTCCCCCGAAGTAGACATGACAATCTCGCCGGTTGGTCCCATGCACCCTGCTACCAACATCGGCCTATCCGCCTCACTTACCACCTGACGGGCCAGTAAAGCGGCTTCCTTATTCAGCTCGAATACCCGGTCTTGAGAGCCATGGAGCTTCATCCTGTAGGCATTGCCACCGAAACTGTTGGTCAGTAGGATGTCAGCTCCAGCATATCTCATGGCTTCATGGTTGCCGATCACCAGCCAGGGCTTATCGAGATTCCATAGCTCAGGAGGATCGCCCGACTCCAAGCCTAGCTCAAAGAGGTTGGTAGCCGTGGCGCCGTCGGCAATCAAATGCTCCTTCTCATCGAGCAGGAACCGCAATCGCTCATGGTTAGGTATGTTGCGAAACTGCATGTCCATCTCCTATCACTAACACATAACGGAGGCTCGAATGAAACCTCCACTGTGTTGATGTTCCGTGCGTGAAGGCTAGTCATCCTTCTTAGGCTAGCGTAGCTTTCTCTTGCCCTTATTAGTCTTGGCTTTGACCCTATTGCGTTGGAAACTGATGGTGGACGTATAGTGCTACATCCGAATGGCCTTGCCCACCTTCAACCCTAACGTAGCAGGTTCCGTAGTAGACATCGCCTCCTATACGTAGCGGTACCGCGGAATCAATTGGAGTAACCTTACACTCATTCCCCACCGAGTCGCGGCCAGCGGTGCAAGGGACGTGCGCTCTTGGCCCCAGCCTGCGGAGCGACCGTGATTCTGCCCTGCCCCCTCCTCCCGGGAGGAGGGGGAACAAAGGCGGCGCGGGCGCTCTCTCCCTCTCCTCCCCGCCGGGAGGGCCGGGGTGAGGGTGGGGCCGAAAGCCGCGTGACGAAGGGGCCTGGGCAACCCGGATTCCCCGTCGGAATTGCGGCCTGCGCCACCCTCAGCCGCCCGCTTGCGCCAGAGCCTCCTGCAACACCCCGTGCAGGTGGCCGTTGGCGGCCAGCACGTCGCCGCTGGTCATCGAGTCCGCGCCGCCGTCGACCTCGGTCACGATACCGCCGGCCTCGCGAACGATGATGATTCCCGCCGCGAGGTCCCAGGGCTCCATGCCGAATCCCCAGTATCCGTCTAGCCGTCCCGCCGCGACGTAGGCGAGGTCGAGTGCGGTCGAGCCCGTCCGCCGCACACCCGCCGTCTCTCCGGCGAGGCGACGCACCATCTCGGGATGGCCCGGATAGCGCGGACGCGCGCCGAAAGGCAGCCCGGTCGCGAGCAGCGCGCTGGGCAGCGCGCGCCGGGCCGAGACCCTGAGCCGCTGGTTGTTGAGAAAGGCGCCGGTGCCGTTCTCAGCCCAGAACAGTTCGTCCCGCACCGGATCGTAGATCACACCGGCATAGGGTTTGCCGTCGCGCTCCAGCCCGATGGAGATCGCGAAGTGGGGCAGCCCGTGCAGGAAGTTGGTGGTGCCGTCCAGCGGATCGACAACCCAGCGGTTGGAGCTGTCCTCGCCTGCCATCGCGCCGCCTTCCTCGAGCAGGAAGCCGAAGCGCGGGCGCGCCCGGCCAAGCTCCGCGACTAGCGTCTTCTCCGCCCGGTGGTCGGCGGCGGAGACGAAGTCCGCCGGCCCCTTTTGCGAGACCTGTAGGTTCTCGACCTCACCGAAGTCGCGGATCAGGTCGCGCGCCGCCTTGTAGGCGGCGTTGACCATGACCGTGATCAGCGGCGAGCGGCGGGACATGGGCTGGAGTTCGTCGCGTAAAGGAGGGAAGGCGGGCGCCGATAGCGCCCACAGGCCAATCGGTCAGTCGCGGGCGCGCTCGACATAGGTCGAATCGGCGGTGCTGATCACCACGCGCTCGCCCTCGGAGATGTGGGGCGGCACCATCGTCCTGATGCCATTGTCGAGCAGCGCCGGCTTGTAGGAGGCCGCGGCCGTCTGGCCCTTCACCACCGGCTCGGTCTCGGTGACGGTCTGCACCACCGTATCCGGCAGCGTCACCCCGATCGGGTCGCCTTCATAGGATTCGATGGTGACGATCATCCCCTCGTGCATGAAGACCATCCGCTCGCCGATCAGGTCGCGCGCGAGGCTGGACTGCTCGTAGGTGTCCTGATCCATGAAGTGGAGCAGGTCGCCATCCTCGTAGAGGTACTGGTATTGCTTCTGGTCCAGGCGTACGCGCTCGACGTTTTCGGACGCCCGAAACCGCTCGTTGAGCTTGGTGCCGTCGCGCAGGTTCTTGAGCTCGACCTGGAGGTAGGCGCCGCCCTTACCGGGCTGGGTGTGCTGAATTTTCACCGCGACCCAGAGGCGATCCTGATGCTCGATCACCATGCCGGGGCGGATGGCGTTGCCGTTGATCTTCATGGGGTCTGCCGCCGCAAGGAGGCTGCAGGCTATATCAACTCGCCTCCGCGCTGGCAATGGCGCGGTTGATCGCCTTGACGCCGGCTTCCGGCCCGTCCGGGTGCGACCAGACCCCGCCGATCACGGCGAGGAAGTCCGCGCCGTTCTCCACCAGGGGTGCGCAGTTCTCGGCCGTGATGCCGCCGATGGCGACGCAGGGCACCACCATGAGGGTGCTCCACCACTTGAGCAGGTGGGTGTCCGCCTTGGCACGCGGTGTCTTGGTCTCGGTGGGGAAGAAGGCGCCGAAGGCCACGTAGTCGGCGCCGGAGGCCGCCGCCTCCATGGCGCGGTGGCGGGAATCGTAGCAGCTCACGCCCACCAACCCGTCCGCGCCCACCCGCTCGCGCGCGTCCGCATAGCTCGCGTCGTCGGCGCCGACGTGGGCGCCGTCGGCACCGATTGCCGCCGCCAGATCGGGCCGGTCGTTGATGAGCAGCGGCACCTCGCGCGCCTGGCAAATCGGCAGCAACCGCTCGCCTGCGCGGCGCACCGCATCGTCGTCGGCCTGCTTCAGCCGGAGCTGGAGGCAGGCGACATCGCCTGCCTCGAGCGCGGCCTCAAGCGCGGGTGCGAAGGTCTCCAGTTCAAACTCGGGCGGGGTGATCAGGTAGAGCCGGCACGGGTCCTTCATTCAGATCACGCCCTTCTCCCGCAGGGCGTCGCGTTCGTCCGTCGAGAGGCCGAGCAGACCGCCGTAGACCTCGTCGTTGTGGGCGCCGAGCCTGGGGCCGAGGCTCTCAATCCGCCCTGGCGTCTCGGACATGGCGGGCAGCACGTTCGGCACGTGGACGTGCTCGCCGCTCTCGGGCTCGATCACTTCCTTCAAGGTCCCGCGTGCCTGGTAGTGCGGGTCCTCGAAGATGTCGGCGATGGAATAGACCGGCGACGTCGGCACCCCGCCCGCGTTGCAGGTCTCCACCACCCGGTCGCGCGGCAGCGAGAGCGTGAAGGTCGTGACCATGGCCTCCACGTCATCGCGGTTCTCCACCCGCTTGGCGCTGGTGGCGTAGCGCTCGTCCTCTCCCAGCTCGTCGCGGCCCAGCACCGCGGCCATGCGCCGCCACATCTTGTCGCTGGTGCATGCGATCGCGACCCAGCCGCCGTCGCCGCACTCGAAGTGGCCGTGGGGGCAGACGTTGCTGGTCATCAATCCGAGCCTGGGGCGGACGAACCCGGTGGCGGCGTAGAGCGGCGCCATCTCGTCGAGCACGCGGAAGATCGATTCGTAGAGGGCGATGTCGATCACCTGCCCGCCAACATCTTCGCGGGTGCGCAGAGCCATGAGGGCGCCGACGGCGCCGTAGAGACCCGAGATGTAATCCGCGAGCGAGGTGGAGCCCGGCGTGAGCGGCGGCCCGCCGGGTACGCCGGTGAGGTGGGTGAGCCCGCCGAAGGCGTGGGCGATGCGGGCGAAGCCGGGGCGGTCCTTGTAGGGGCCCTTCTGGCCATAGCCCGAGATGCGCACCATGACGAGACCGGGGTTGACGGCCTTGAGCTGATCCGGCCCGAGCCCCCACTTCTCCATGGTGCCCGGCCGGAAGTTCTCGCACAGGATGTCGGCCTCTGCGACCAGCCGCTTGAAGAGCGCCGCGCCATCAGGCTGGCGCAGGTCGAGAGTGACCGACTTCTTGTTGCGCTGCTCCGAGAGCCAAGCGTAGCCGTCGCCCCGCTGGCTGGGCGAGCCGAACTTGCGCAGCGGGTCGCCGAGCCCCGGCTGCTCGACTTTGATGACTTCGGCGCCGAACTCGCTGAGCAACGCGGCAGTGAACGGCCCTGCGATGAAGGTCGCGAGGTCGATGATACGGACGCCGTCAAGCGGCAGCTTTTCGGACATGACGGCAGAAAGCGGCGTTTAGGCCCGCATGTCAATCGCCGGCGGGGCCTCAGTACTGCTCCTTGTGGGTGCGCAGATCGAGCTCCTGCGTCCACGCGTTGCGCGGCTGGCGGTAGAGGAAGCGATAGGACTCCGCGAGCCCGTCGAGACCGATGAGCCCGCCTTCGCCCATGCGTACGGCGAAGTCCGGCGCGCGGGTCTTGAGCCGATAACCGTCGATGCCGCCGTCGACCACAACGTGGGCCACGTGGATGCCCTGCGGGCCGAACTCGCGAGCGAGGCTCTGGCCGAGCGCGCGCAACCCGGCCTTGGCAGACGTGAAGGCGGCGAAGTTGGGCTTGCCGCGCATCGATGCGCTCGCGCCGGTGAGCAGCAGCGTGCCCGCGCCGCGCGGCACCATGCGGCGCAGCACCTCGCGGCTGAACAGGAAGCCGCCCATGCAGCCGATGCGCCAGCAGGTCTCGAAGTATTCGGCCTCCATTTCCAGCGGGTTGCCCGGCATGTTGTTGCCGGCGTTGAAGACGGCGAGGTCGATCGGCCCCTGGCCCTCCGCCGCCTCGACGAAGGCAGTGACCGAGGCTTCGTCGGTGGTGTCGGCGACGACAGCGGCGGCCTGCCCTCCGGACGCGCGGATCGCGTCCGCGACTGCCTCCACCTTGGCCTCGGTGCGCCCGCCGACGAAGACGTGGAGCCCTTCGCTCGCCGCCATGCGGCAGACCGCCGCGCCCAGCCCTTCGCCCGCACCCACACCGATCACGATCGCCGTCTTGCCCATGCCGCTCTCCCTTTCGTTTCAAGCCCGGCCCCCGCCGCGCGCCGGGAGAGTACAGCGTTACGCGGGCGCGGAACATGTTTCCAAAGAACGGTATCGATCCTGCGGGCCGGAGAGTCAGGCGCGGCTATTCTCCGTGGAGGCACGAATATCCGCGGCGGCGACGCGCGGCCGTTTCGCTCGTTCATGCCGCATGAGCGCAATGGTCTCTTCGATCGACCTCGCCACGGGAGCAATGCGGGCGATTGGTATGCCATCGCGCGCGACGATCACGTCCTCGCCGGCCTCTACACGAGCAATCATCCGTGAGAACTGCGCGTTCGCGTCGCTGATATCAACTGTACGAGGCATGGTGCTCCTAGGGCCTCAGCAGTGGCAGAGACCGAGGCATAACGACCGCTGCGCGCTTGCTCAAGGTTTGATCCTGCAAAGCGTTACACCAGCTTCCGCACAGCCTTGTCCCGGCCGCGCGGCGCGGCCATGATGCGCCGCGCCGGGGCCTCCGGCCGGCGGGGGACCCGCCTCCAGCATCCTTGCGGAGCACGGAAAGGAAGCCATGCGCGCCGATCTCGATGCCCTGTTGCCCGCCCTTCGCGAACGGCGAGACGAGACCCGCGAGAACCGCACGGTCCTGCCCGAAATCAGGGAGATGGTCCGGGACTCCGGCGTCGCCCGCATTCTTCAGCCTCCGGCCTATGGCGGAGCCGGCGGCCCGCTGCGCGATATCGTCGAGGCCGTCTCCCAGATCGGTGCGGCCTGCGGCTCGACCGGTTGGGCGGTCGTGCAGTACGTCGTTCATCCCTTCATGGTGGCCCAGTGGCCGCGGGAGGGGCAGGACGAGGTCTGGGGCGACGATCCCAAGGCCCTGGTCGCCGGCATCCTGATCCAGAGCCTGGGCCGCTACGTGCGGGCCGACGGCGGCTACCGGGTGAGCGGCCGCTGGCCCTTCGTCACCGGTGTGGACACCTGCGACTGGTGCATCGTCTCGGCCTACGAGGAAGGTCGGGTGGGCGAGCACGACAGCCACCTGCACTTCCTCATCAAGCGCGAGGAAATCGAAATCCTCGACACCTGGCATGCGCTGGGCCTGCGCGGCAGCGGCACCAACGACGTGCAGCTCAAGGAGTTCTTCGTGCCGGAGCACCGGGCGCTCTCGATGGAGGCGTTGCGTGGCGGCGAGTCCCCCGGCGGCCATTGGCGCGAAACGCCGCTCTACCTACTTCCCAGCTATCCGATCTTCGGCTGCGGCATCACCAGCGGCGCGGTCGGCATCGCGCAGGAGATGGTAGCGGAGTACAACGAGATCGCGCGCAAGAAGGGCTCGATCATGGCGGAGAAGCAGGTCTCCGCCTTCGCCTCGCAGCACATCCGCTTCGCCGAATCCAAGTGTGCCGTCGACGGCGCCAAGCAGCTGCTGAGGGTTGCGGCCGACGAGATCAGCGCCATCGCCATCGAGGAAGGCCGCGTGCCCAACTTGGAGGAGCGCGCCCGCTGTCGCGCCTTCGCGACCTACGCCGGCAACGTCGCCATGGACGCCGCGCGCGCCATCTGGGACCTTTCCGGCGCCGCCAGCGTCTACACCCGAAGCTCCCTCGGCAACCTCTATACCGACATGTTGGTCGCCAACCAGCACTTCACCCAGAGCAAGGACGTGAACTTCACGACCTACGGGCGGATGCTCTACGGGCTCGAGATCGACAACCCGACGCTGTGATGGCGACCCGCGCGGCAGCGCGCTATTTCGACGAATTGGAGGAAGGCGAGCGCTTCGTCACGGGCACATGGACCCTCGACGAGGCGGAGATCGTCGCCTTCGCGCGCGCGTTCGACCCGCAGCCGATCCACGTCGATGCCGAGGGCGCGGCCGAGGGCCCCTACGGCGGCCTGATCGCCAGCGGCTTCCAGACCATGGCGCTGGGATTCCGCCTCTTCTACGAGCTCGGCGTGATCAACGACGCCTGCATCGGCGGGCCGGGGATCGATAACGTCCGCTTCCACCGGCCGGCGAGGCCGGGCGATCGCATCCACGCCATCGCGACCGTCGCCGAGGCCCGGCCTTCGCGTTCGAAGCCCGACCGCGGCTACGTGCGCATGGCCTACGAGGTGCGCAACCAGCGGGACGAGCCGGTGCTGAGCTACGAGATCGTCCACATCCTCATGCGCCGTCCGTCCTCGTCTTGACTTAGCGGCGCCCGTATGCGGCCATCGAGTGCGCGAAAGATACGAGCGGAGCAGGCCATGAGCAGCCTCTACGACGGCCCGATCATCGACGCCCACCACCATCTCTGGGAGCTCGACTCCGGCCGGTATGCATGGCTCACCGACGGCCCGCGCGAGGTGGTGTTCGGCAGCACCGCGCCGCTCATCCGCGATTACTTTCTCGCCGACTATCTCGCCGACATGGCCGGCATCGGGCTGGTCAAGTCCGTCCACATCCAGGCGAGCTTTTTCGAAGACCCGGTGGCCGAGACGCGCTGGCTGCAAGGCATCGCCGACGAGAACGGCTTTCCCCATGGTATCGTCGCCTACGCCCTGCTGGAGGAGCCGGATGCCGAGGCGGTGCTGGAGGCCCACTGTGCGCATCCCAACATGCGCGGCATCCGCCAGATCCTGAGCTGGCACGAGAACTCGGCCTGGACCTTCCACGAGCGTTCGGACCTGATGCAGGACGCGGCGTGGCGACGGGGCTTCGGCCTGCTTCAGAAATTCAATCTCTCCTTCGACATGATGATCTATTCCGGCCAGCTCGGCGACGCGCTCGACCTCGCCCGGGCCTTCCCGGACACGCAGATCATCCTCAACCACACCGGCAGCCCCGCCGACCGGGGCGACGAGGCCATCGCGGCGTGGCGTGCAGGCATGAGCGCGCTGGCCGGCGCCGCTAATGTCGCAGTCAAGATCTCCGACCTCGGCGCCTACGACCACAACTGGACGACCGAGAGCACGCGCCCCTTCATCCGTCACACCATCGACGCCTTCGGCACCGAGCGCTGCATGTTCGCGAGCGATTTCCCGGTGGCCGCGCTGCACGGCGGTGCCGATGCGATCTACGACTCGTTCAAGACCATTGTCGCCGACCTCACGCTCGGCGAGCAGCGCGCGCTCTTCCACGACAACGCGGTGCGCTTCTATCGGCTGGGAGACTGAGCCCCACTCCCGAGCACTCTCTCCACGAAGGCATCGAACAGCGCGAAGACCTGCGCCCGGACTTCGTCAGTCTCCATCAGGGGCTCGTGGCGTGAGTCGGGAATGGTCTCCAGGCGGCAGTCGGGCAGCCGCGCGGCGAGGCGCTTCTGGGCCGCGTTCGAGACCACCCTGTCGGCCTCGGCGCTAATCATCAGCACCGGCGTCGCGACCCGTTCGGGATAGCCCCGGCTGCGCAGGGTCGCCACCGAGCGCCGGGTGGCCGCAAGCCAGCCCACCGTCGGCCAGCCGATGGCGAGCGCCGGGTTCTCGCGCATCAGCGTCTCCATGCGCTCGTACCGTGCGCGGTCGCGGGTCAGCGGATTGCCGTCGAAGGGCGGCGGGAAGGTCCCGCGCACCGGCACGTACTGGTTCCTGAGGCCGACGCTCATGGCGGCAATCATGAGCACTGCGCCCAGAGCCCGCTCGGCGGGGGTCATCAGGATGTCCACCATGGGGGCGGAGAGGGCGATCCCTTCGGCAAAATAGGGTCCGGCGCGGGCCTCGTGCTCGGCCCGATGACGGAGCACGATGTGGCCGCCCATGGAATGGGCCAGCACCACGATGGGGCGCGGGGCTTCGGGGACCACCAGCCGCTCCAGGAACAGGTCGAAGTCCTTGAGATAGTCGTCGTATTTTACGACGTGACCCTTGCGCGGGTCCCTCAGCACCCGGCCGGAGCGGCCCTGGCCCCGCCAGTCCAGCGCGTAGACGGCGAAGCCTCGGGCCAAGATGTCATCCACGGTCTCGCCGTACTTCTCGATGAACTCGGCCCTGCCCTGCAGCAGCACCACCGTTCCCCGCCCGCCACCGGGTGGCGCGGGCCAGACCACTGTGCGGAGCGGGAAGCCGTCGTGGGCGGTGAGGGTCCCTAGCTGCGGCGTCGGCCCAGTGTGCACGCCTCAGGCTTTCGCTGCCGGCGCATCGACCCCCTTCACCGGTACGAGGCCGGCCGGCGCGAGGCCGGCGAGCTTGGCCGTCAGCGGGCCCGGCGTGCGGCCTTCGTCCTCGAACCGCTCCTTGCGCCGGTTCGCCGCGATCACCATGCGGCCGCCGACGTAGCGCACCGGCTCGGGGGGGAAGAGCCCCACGCCCTCGCGCACCAGACTGCACTCCGACCATTCGTCCTTCGTCCCAAGGGCGAGGGAAGCGAGAATGCGCCCGCCCACGGAGGTGGGCCCCACGCCGTTGCCGGAGAAGCCGAGGCCGTAGAGCAGGTCGTCGCGGCCGTCGAGGCGGCCGAAGAAAGGCAGCCCACTGAGGGAGCGGTCGACCGGCCCGGTCCAGCTCGTCGCGATCGGCGCGTCCTTGAAGTTGGGGTAAATCCGGCGGAAGTTTTCCTCCACCTCGCGTGAGCGCGGCGAGGCGCCGTTGAAGCGGTCATCGACCCGGTTGCCGAAAGAGAGCCGCCCGCCGCCCATGCCGAAGACGAAGCGTCCGTCCATGGTCGGCCGGTAATAGTTCACCAGGGTCCGGGAATCGGAGATGCACATCCCGCCGCTGTAGCCCGAGTCGGCGAGGCGTTCGGGCATCGGCTGGGTTGCCACGATGTCGCTGGCAATCACGACGACGGTCCGTCGCAATTCAGGGAACATGGTGGACCAGGCGTTCATGGCGATGACGACCTTTTCCGCCGTCACGATGCCCCTGGGCGTGACCACGCGCGGCGGGCGGCCGCGGTGGAGGCTCATCATCGGCGTCTGCTCGTAGATGCGCACGCCCAGCGAGAGCGCCGTGCGCCGAAGCCCATGCGCCAGCATGGCCGGCTGCACGGTGGCACCGGTCGGCTCGTAGACGCCGGCGATGTGCTTGTCGGTGCCCGAGCGGCGCTTGACCGTCTCCGGCTCCCAGAGCTCGAAGGGATGCTCCTGGTAGCGTTCCAGGGTGTTGACCAGGGCGTCCCAGGAGCCGACCTGCGGCGCGCTGGTCGCAGCCCAGAGCCAGCCGTCGCCGCGATAGTGCGCGTCGATTCCGTTGTCGGCGCAGAACTGGCCGATCTCGCCGACGGCATCGGCCGAGGCGCGAGCGAGCCGCACCGCCTCGTCCGAGGGACAGATCTTGCAGAGGGAGCCGAACTTGGCCCACCAGCTCAGCACGAAGCCGCCGTTGCGTCCGCTCGCGCCGCTGCCGCACAGACCCTGCTCGACGATTGCGATGTCGATGGAGGGGTCGCGCTGCTTCAGGCGGATCGCCGTCCATAGCCCGCAAAAGCCGCCGCCGATAATGCAAACGTCCGCGCGCGCATCGCCTTCGAGGGCCGGTGCCGCGTCGTCCGTGGAAAGGCCGGCTTCGGTCAGCCAGTGGCTAAGCATTCGTTCACTCCGTTGCTCGTCCGACGAAGACGGATTTGCTGTCCGTCACGATCCTATTCCTCAGGCAGTTGATCCCGGACCGCTTCCAAGAGCGCTTCAACGAGCGTGAGCGCGCGGGTCCGGTCGATGGGTTCGGCATTCGCGCCGACGCCCGCGTAACGGAACTCGACCGCATAGGGCGTGTAAGCGGCCAGATCGTTGAAGGGCTCGGTCGCGGCGCCCCGCTCGGCGAGGAGCGCCAGCAGCGTCTCGATGCTGTGGGTAAGCGGATAGCTGTCGCCCAGGAGCGCGATCCAGGCCTTGAGCAGCTTTTCGGCTCCTTGTTGTACGTGGAAACCGAATATCTCCGCGGGGATTGCGTCCGAACGGCGCATGACACGAAGCGCCTCGATGTCGCGTTCGGCAGCGCTCGCGAGCATCCGCGCGCACTTAGGGTCGCTCATAAAGCACCTTGCCTTCCCTGAGCGCCCGCGCGAGCACGTGGTTGAGAGAGTCGCGCCAGTAATCCACGTCTTCGTGGGAGTAAACGAGAACGTCGGCGGCGACGGGATACCCCGCGATTGCGTGATAAAGCCTGACCAATTCCTTGTGGCGGCTGCGCGCCGCGCCGAAAGGCTCGGCCTCCACGACGATCAGGTCGATGTCCGATCTCTCGCCCTCCTCCCCGCGTGCGCGCGAGCCGAAGAGAATCACCTGCTCGGGATCGACCTCCGTAACGATGGCCTGAACCATCTCGTCGATCAGCGTGTCGGTGATCGGAATCATGGTCTCAGGCGTCCTCCGCACGCTCGCCGAAGAGCAGAGTCACGTTGATCCGCCGGTTCGCGTAGCCGCTCCGGAAGCACACCCCACCGCTCTCGTGAATGAGACTCGAATCGAAGATCACCGCCCGGTTGCAGCGATAGGGAACACGCACCGGCGCCCGCCCTTCGCGCGCCACGAGACGCTCCAGCGGTGCCGGGTCCAGATTGTAGTCAGAAAAGTGCCAATCTGGCGGTGCGGCGACATCGTGCACCACGAGGCCGGCCGCCTCGGGGTCGGGGCAGGCGCTGTCCGGCGTAATCCAGAGGTTGATGTTGATGGCGGCCTTGTCCGCGTGCTTGCGCGTGCCGCTGCCCGCCTGCCCGTAAGAGAACGCCCACATCTGCGCGAGCCGATGCCCGCCGATGATGCCGCCCAGCCGCTCCCCCATCTCGCGGGCCAGCGCGATCAAAACCGGGTGGTCGAAGCCCTCGTGCAGATAGGCCCCGAGATAGCCGCCATGCTCCTTGCAGTCGAACCAGATCGTCGCCTCCAGGCAGAAGCGCTGGAGGGCGGTCAGGGCCGGCGCACTCAGCAAGTCGTCCACGACGACGACGGAGGGCGCAGTCTCGTGGTAGCGCCGTTCGATCGCGCCCGCATCCAGGCGGGGGTTGAGCACGGGCGCGATGTCCTCCTCCGGCGGACGGTGGATCACACGGTTATAGACCGGGCCGATCAGCCGTCGCTCGGCCTCCGTCAGCCGGCGCGGCACCTGCGGCCGCTCTTCGTTGCCGAAATCGTTGAGCACCCGGCATAGACTCTCGCGCGCCTCGGCAAACGCGGGCGGGAGCCGGCCTCGCTCCAGCAGATAGTCGAGCTGCGCGAGGTCGTGTTTGAGCTTGACCCGCGATGCGCTCTCGAAGGTTGTCTGCTGAGCGGGGTCGAGCACGGCGGCGGCGCTGGTCGGATCGGTGCCCCACCAGGCGGAGCCGCGATAGAGCGCGAGTGCCGCGCGGTAGCACTCGACCGCCTCCTCCAGCCGCCCCTGCCGCTTTAGTGCCGCGCCGAGATTGGTGTGGGCGGCCACCGAGCCCGGCGCCTGCGCGAGCGCCGTACGAAACGCCCGCTCGGCCGCCCGGTCGTCCCCCTGTCTCAGCGCCAGGTTGCCGAGGGTGACGCGCAGGCTCGCCTTGTCGGGCGCGAGGTCCGCGGCGGTCTCGAACGCTTGCCGCGCCCGGTCGAGCGCGCCGCGGTCGGCAGCGACGAGGCCGCAGACGTAGTGCGCACCGGCATCGTGTGGGTCGTGGGCGAGGATGGCGCGGCCGATGGCCTCCGCCTCGCCGGCCCTGCCCGCCTGGTAGGCGGCAAATGCCGCGCTGGCGTGCGGCCGCCGCTCAGAGACGTCGCTTGAGCCCGTCACGGGTCACCTTGAAGCCCGCCGCCTCCCGGTCCCAGGTCGCGGCGGTAATGCCCTCTTCGCGCAGCACCACCTTGCGCACCTTCTGCGTGGGCGTGCGCGGCAGGTCGGCCCGGAACTCGATGAAGCGCGGGACCATGAAGTAAGGCATCTCAGCCGCGCAGTGGCGCAGCAGCGCCTCCTCGGTCAGCGCGGCGCCGGGGTTCCGCACCACTACGATCTTCACCTCGTCCTCGCCCACGTCGGCAGGGACGGCGATGGCGGCGGTCTCCGCAACGTCCGGGTGCTTGTTGACGATCCGCTCGACCTCGAAGGACGAGATGTTCTCGCCCCGCCGGCGGATCGCGTCCTTCATCCGGTCGTGGAAGAAGAGAAAGCCGTTCTCGTCCATGTGGCCGCGGTCGCCGCTGTGGAACCAGAGGTTGCGGAATGCCGCGAGCGTCGCCTCCGGCAGGCCGTCGTAACCCTCCATCAGGATGTGAGGGTGCCTGGCGCGGACCACGATCTCGCCCGACGCGCCGGGGGGCACCGGGCGGTCCATCTCGTCGAAGATCGCCACCTCGTAGTAGGGCGCCGCACGCCCGGCCGTGCCCCTCGGCGTCGCTTCGTCCGGCCGCGTGTAGACCACGATGTTGGCCTCTGTCGAGCCGTAGCCTTCGGTTAGTTGTAGATCAAAGCGTTCGAGGAATTCCTCTTGCACTTCGTGCGGATTGGGCACCGAGTAGATCATGCGGAGCGGGTTGTCGGCATCGTCCGGCTGAGGCGGCTCGGCCCAGAGCATGTGGCAGATGCCGCCGACGCCGACCGTCACGGTCGCGCCGTGCGCCCGCACGTCCGGCCAGAACTGACCGGCGCTGAAGCGCGGGCGCAGCAGCATACGACAGTCAGCGAGCATGGTGCCCAGCAGGATGAACTTGCCGGCGATGTGGAAGAAGGGGAGGAAGTTGTAGGTCACGTCATTGGCGCGAAGCGACACGATCTCGTTGAAGACGACGGCGAACGACAGCTCGAAATGGTTGTTGATGACCACGCCCTTCGACGGCCCCGTGGTGCCCGAGGTGAACATGATGCAGGCCGTGGTGGTCGCTTCGATGGCGCGCGATGTATCGGCGCCGTCCCCCGATGCGACCTCCTCCAGCGAGAGCACCACGCCCGGCAGCGTGCGCCGCGCATCCTCCAAGTCGTCGCCGGCCACGATGAAGGTGCCGAGGCCGGGGCAGCGGTCCGCGATTCGCGCGACCACGGGCACGAACTCGGCGTCCAGCACCATCGCCGTCACCCGCGCGCTGATCACGATGTGGGTCAGGATGTCGCCCCGGTAGGCGGTGTTGATGGGCACCTCGACGACACCGAGCTTGGTGGTGGCGAACCAGACGAAGACGTGCGCCGGCGAGTTCTGCATCATCACGGCGCAGCGGTGGCCGGGCTCGATGCCCCGCGCCTCCAAGCCGGCGGCGATGCGGTTGGCCTCACGGTTGATGGCGGCGTAGCTGTAATCCAGCCCGGACCAGTGCATCACCGGATGGTCGGGGCGTTCGGCCGCGCGCTGCTCGAGGACACGATGGACCAGCCACGTCTCGGGCTCCTTGCCGATGGTCAGCATCGCGCGCCGCTGCTCGTCATATCGCCAGAATGGAGACCCATTGTTTGATGTCAACGCCCGGCGGTGGACGCTGGGCTACCTTGCGCACGCTTTCCCGCCTTGACGGCGGTAGGCCGGGTTTTCATAGTGCACGGAAGTGTGTTCCCCGCGTCTGGACAGGGCGGAGCGGGGCCGCGAATCCCAGGCAAAAGGAGCGGAGCGCATGGCTGAGAGCGAAGCGCAAGGCAGTGCACATCCCTGGGAGAAGTCGTACCCGGAGAACGTCGACTGGAACGCGCCGCTACCCAGCGGGGCGCTCCACCGATTGCTCGACGATGCCGTCGCCCGCTTCGGCGACCGGCCCGCGATCGACTTCATGGACAAGATCACGAGCTACCGGGAGCTCGGTGAGCAGGCGAACAAGGCGGCCGGAGGATTTCAGAAGCTCGGTGTCGGCAAGGGCAAGAAGGTCGGCATCCTGCTGCCCAATTGTCCGGCCTTCGTCGCCGTCTATTACGGCGTGCTCAAGGCCGGCGGGACGGTGGTCAACGTCAACCCGCTCTATGCCATCGAAGAGATCAAGAGCCAGATCGAGGATTCGGAGACCGATATTCTGGTCACACTCGACCTCTCCATCCTCTACGACAAGGCCCGAATCGCGCTCGACCAGACGCGGCTCACCCATCTCGTGATCGTTTCCATGGCGGAGATGCTGCCGGGCCTCAAGAAGCTGCTCTTCCCCATCGTCAAGCGCAGCGAAATCGCCAAGGTGCCGCGCGATGCCCGTCATGTGCGCTTCAGCGCGCTGCTCGACAACCCAGGCAGGCCGTCGCCGGTCGAGATCGACGCCAAGGAAGATATCGCGGTGCTTCAGTACACCGGCGGCACCACCGGCACCTCGAAAGGCGCGATGCTGACCCACGCCAACCTCAGCGCGAACGTGGCGCAAGGGGCGATGATGATGCCCGGCGCCGAGGAAGGCCGCGAGGTCATGATCGGCGTGCTGCCGCTCTTCCACGTCTTCGCCATGGCCGTGGTGATGAACTACAGCATCCGGATCGGCGCCAAGATGGTCCTGCTGCCGCGCTTCGAGCTCGACACCGTGCTCAAGGTCGTCCACAAGAAGCGCCCGACCTTCTTCCCCGCAGTGCCGACGATCTACATCGCGATCAACGGCCACCCGGACGTGGCGGCCGGCAAGTACGACCTCTCCTCCATCAAGCTCTGCCTTTCGGGCGGCGCCTCGCTGCCGCGCGAGGTGCAGGAGAAGTTCCAGGAGATCTCGGGCTGCACGCTGGTGGAAGGCTACGGTCTCAGCGAGACCTCCCCGATTGCGACCTGCAACCCGACCACGCCCGGCGGCAGCCGTGAAGGCTCCCTCGGCGTGCCGGTGCCCGGCACCGTGGTCGAAATCTGCTCGATCGACGAGCCGGAGACGGTGCTGCCGCAAGGCGAGATCGGCGAGATCTGCATCTCCGGCCCGCAGGTGATGAAGGGCTACTGGAAGCGCGACGAGGAGAACGAGCGCGCCTTCGCCGGCGGGCGCTTCCACACCGGCGATGTCGGCAAGATCGACGAGGACGGCTACGTCTATCTCATCGACCGGCTCAAGGAGGTCATCATCGCCGGCGGCTACAACATCTACCCGCGCCACGTGGAAGAGGCGATCTACAAGCACCCGTCGGTGCTGGAGGTGACGGTCATCGGCGTCGACGACGCCCGCCGCCAGCAGACCGTCAAGGCCTTCGTCCGCCTCAAGGACGGCGAGAGCCTGACGGACGATGCGCTGACGGAGTTCCTCAAGGACAAGCTCTCGCCCATCGAGATGCCCAAGCAGATCGAGTTCCGTGACGAGCTGCCAAAGACCATCATCGGCAAGCTCTCCAAGAAGGAGCTGATAGCCGAAGAAGCCGCCAAACAGGGCGCGACCGCCGCCGGCTCCGGTTGAACACGGCCCGGCGCCGCCACACATAGCATCTGACAAAGCAAGAGGCCCCAGTCCATGAATAACGCCGTCATTGCCGGCTACGTCCGCTCGCCCTTTCACTTCGCCCACAAGGGCGCGCTGGTCGAGAAGCGCCCCGACGATCTCGCCGCCGAGGTCGTGCAGGGCCTGCTCGCCCAGACCGGCGTCGATCCCGCCGAGATCGAGGACCTGATCATCGGCTGCGCCTTCCCCGAGGGCGAGCAGGGCTTCAACATGGGCCGCATCGTGGCGCTGATCGCGGAGCTGCCGATCTCGGTCGCCGGTGCCACCGTCAACCGCTTCTGCGGCTCGTCCATGCAGGCGATCCACATCGCCGCCGGCGCGATCCGCATGGACGCCGGCGAGGCCTTCGTCTGCGCCGGCGTCGAATCCATGAGCCGCGTGCCCATGGGCGGCTTCAACCCGGCGCCCAACCCCGATCTCTACGAGAAGAACGAGGGCGCCTACATGTCCATGGGCGAGACTGCCGAGAACCTCGCCCGCAAGTATCAGATCACCCGCGAGGAGCAGGAGTCGCTCGCGGTCGCGAGCCACGCCCGCGCCGCCGCCGCCTGGGACGACGGAAAGTACGAGGGCGAGGTGATCGCGGTCGAGACCGCAGACGGCACGGTGGAGCGCGACGGCTGCATTCGCCCCGGCACCAATGCCGAGGTCCTGGCCGGACTCGAGCCCGCCTTCGATGCCGAGGGCACGGTGACCGCCGGCACCTCGTCGCCGCTCACCGATGGCGCCGCCGCTGTGCTGGTCTGCACGGAGGGCTACGCCCAGCGCAACGGGCTTAACGTGCTCGCACGCATCAAGGCGATCGCGGTCGCCGGATGCGCGCCCGAGATCATGGGCTACGGCCCGGTGGTCTCGTCGGAGAAGGCGCTCGCGCGCGCCGGCCTCAAGATGTCCGACGTCGACGTGATCGAGCTCAACGAGGCCTTCGCGGTGCAGGCGCTCGCCTGCGTGCGCGAGCTTTCCATCGATCTCGACCGCATGAACATCGACGGCGGCGCCATCGCCATCGGCCATCCTTTGGGCGCCACCGGCGCGCGCATCACCGGCAAGGCGGCGCAGATTCTCCGCCGCGAGGACAAGCGCTACGCGCTCGCCACCCAGTGCATCGGCGGCGGCCAGGGCATCTCCACCGTGCTCGAGGCCGCCTGATGGCCATCCAGAAGGCCGCCGTCATCGGGGCGGGACTGATGGGCGGCGGAATCGCCGCCCACATCGCCAATGCCGGCCACGACGTGGTGCTGCTCGACATCGTGCCGGAGGGCGCGAAAGACCGGAACGCGCTCGCCGAGGGTTCGGTGGCGCGGATGCTCAAGACCGATCCCGCGCCCTTCATGGCGAAGTCGGACGCCAAGCGCATCGCCACCGGCAACGTCGAAGACCACCTGAACCTGCTCGGCGATGCGGACTGGATCGTCGAGGCGGTGATCGAAAAGGTGGAGGCCAAGCAGGCCATCTACCGCAAGATCGATTCGGTGCGGAAGGCGGGGTCGATCGTTTCGTCCAACACCTCGACCATCCCGTCCAGCATCCTGCTCGACGGCCTGCCGGAGGAATTCGCGCGGGACTTCCTCATCACCCACTTCTTCAACCCGCCGCGCTACATGCGGCTGCTGGAGGTGGTGGCAGGGCCGCAGACGCGGGCGGAGGCGGTGGCCGAGGTCTGCGACTTCGCCGACCGCAAGCTCGGCAAGGGCGTGGTGCCCTGCAACGACACACCGGGCTTCATCGCAAACCGCATCGGCACCTACTGGCTGGTCGCCGCCGTGCGCGCGGCGGTCGAGAACGGGGTGACGGTGGAGGAAGCGGACGCCGTCCTCAGCCGCCCCATCGGCGTGCCCAAGACCGGCGTGTTCGGCCTGATCGACCTGGTCGGCCTCGACCTGATGCCGCTGGTGGGCCGCAGCCTGAAGGAGTCGCTGCCCGAGAGCGATGCCTTCCACGCGGTCTACGACGAGCCCGCGTTCATCACGGAGATGATCGAGACCGGCTACATCGGCCGCAAGGGCAAGGGCGGCTTCTACCGGCTCAAGCCCGACTCGGAGACGAAAGAGAAGGAGGTGCGCGACCTCGCCACCGGCGCGTACGGCCCCGCCCGGCGCCCGCGGCTGGAGAGCATCGAGCAGGCCGGGCGCTCGCTCCGCGCGCTCTTTGAGCACCCCGACAAGACCGGGGCCTACGCCTGGCAGGTGATGTCGGGCACGCTCGCCTACACCGCCGGCCTGGTGCCAGAGATCGCCGACCATGTCGAGGCGGTCGATCGCGCCATGCGGCTTGGCTACAACTGGAAGCGCGGGCCGTTCGAGCTGATCGACGAGGTGGGCGCCGGCTGGTTCGCGGACAAGTTGGCCCAAGAGGGCAGGGAGGTGCCGCCCCTGCTGCGGGCGGCGGCGGATAGCGACGGCTTCTACCGGATCGCCGACGGCCGCGCCGACCATCTCGCTGGTAGTGGCAACTACACGCCGCTCACGCGGCCCGACGGCGTGCTGCTCCTCTCCGACATCAAGCGCAGCAGCAAGCCGCTCGCCAGCAACGCCTCGGCGAGCCTCTGGGACATCGGCGACGGCGTCGCCTGCCTCGAATTCCATTCCAAGATGAACGCGCTGGACACCGAGATCATGGCGCTGGTCGAGCAGTCGGTGGAGATCGTGGGCGAGCGCATGACCGCGCTGGTGATCCACAACGAGGGCAGCAACTTCTCCGTCGGCATGAACCTCGGCCTCGCGCTCTTCGTCGTCAACGTCGGCGCCTGGCCGATGATCGAGGAGACGGTGAAGCAGGGTCAGGCCGCCTTCCGGGGCCTCAAGTTCGCGCCCTTCCCGGTGGTGGGCGCGCCGTCGGGCATGGCGCTCGGCGGCGGCTGCGAGGTGCTGTTGCACTGCGACGCGGTGCAGGCCCATGCCGAGAGCTACATGGGCTTGGTCGAGGTCGGCGTCGGGCTCGTGCCCGGCTGGGGCGGCTGCAAGGAGATGATGCTGCGGGGGCTCACCGTCGGCCGGCAAGGATTCGGCGGCGCCATGCCGGCGATCTCCAAGGTGTTCGAGACCATCGGCCTCGCCAAGGTCTCGCGCTCCGCGAAGCAGGCGCAGAGCCTCGGGTTCCTGCGCGAAGGCGACGGCATCAGCGCCAACCGCGACCGCTTGCTGGCCGATGCCAAGGCCAAGGCGCTGGCTCTGGCGGAGGACTACACCCCGCCGGAGCCCGCCGTGGTCAAGCTGCCAGGCAAGACCGGCCGCGTCGCGCTCAAGATGGCGGTCAAGGGGCTCGCCAAGACCCGCAAGGCGACTGCGCACGATCTGGTGGTGGTGGAGCATCTTGGCAACGTGCTCACCGGCGGCGAGACCGACGCGGTGCGGGAGATCCCGGAGGACCGCCTCTCCGAGCTGGAGTGCGAGGCGCTGCTCGCGCTGATCCGCACGCCCGGCACCATCGCCCGCATGGAGCACATGCTGGAGACCGGCAAGCCGCTCAGGAACTAGCTGGACAAGCGAGAGCGGTAAGGCGGGGGAGGGGCGACATGAGTGGCGTGGCCTGGACCCTCGCAGTCGCGCAGATGGATTGCGCCACCGGGGACACGGAAAGCAACCTCGCGACCATCGCCCGTTTCGCCGGCGAGGCCGCGATCCAGCACGTCGACCTCGTGGTCTTTCCCGAATGTGCCATCACCGGCTATTTCCTCGGGGACCGGCTCGCGGACCTGGCGGAGCCGCCCGATGGGCCGAGCGCGCAGCGCCTCGGCGAGATCGCGCGGGAGAATGGACTCACGATGGCGGTCGGCGCCTATACGCAGCGCGACGGCGGCATCTACGATTCGCAGCTCCTGTTCGGACCCGACGGGCAATGCCTTGCGGTCTACGACAAGGCGCACCTCTTCGCGAGCGAGCGCGAGAGCTGCCGCGCTGGCGACGAGGCGCGGGTGGTGGACACCGCGCTCGGCAAGGTCGGGATGACGGTCTGCTACGACTTCATCTTTGCCGACTACGTGCGGCGCCTGGGCGATCTCGGCGCCGATCTCATCGTCAACAGCACTAACTGGATCGCCGACGCCTACCAGCGCGAGACCTGGGGCTGGAGCGGGTCGGTCACGCAAGGGCTCGCCGCCACGCGCGCGCTGGAGAACGGCACCTTCGTCGCCATGGCCAACCGCGTCGGTGTCGAAGAGCTGACGCCCGAGCTTACCTTCACCAGCCTCGGCCACTCCTGCATCGCCGGCCCCTCCGGCAAGATTCTGGCGGCGCTGACATTAGGGGAGGGGCTGGCCGTCGCGCGGATCGACATCGCGCAGGAGGACCTCGATCGCTGGCGCGCAATCGCAACCTACCGTGGGGACCGCCGCCCCGAGCTGACGTCATGAGCGGCACGCCGGCGTGGCCGGAACGCATCGCCGACGAGGCCGCGCTCGAAGACCTGATGACCGCGCCGGATGACGCGCTCCGCGCCTCTCTCGCCCGTGTAGACGGCGACATCATCGTGCTCGGCGTCGGCGGCAAGATGGGGCCGACGCTCGCGGGCCTCGCTAAGCGCGCCGCGCCCGAGAAGCGCGTCATCGGCGTTGCCCGCTTCACCGACTCGCGCGTGCCCCAGAAACTTGCCGTCTGGGGCGTCGAGGCCATCCAGTGCAACCTGCTCGACCGCGATGCGGTCGCGGCCCTGCCGCGGCTCCCCAACGTGGTGTTCATGGCCGGCCGCAAGTTCGGCGCTGTGGGCGACGACGACTTGACCTGGGCGATGAACGCCTACGTGCCCGCCATCGTCGCCGAGACCTTCCACGAATCCCGGATCGTCGCCTTCTCCACCGGCTGCGTCTATCCCTTCGTCGATGTCCGCCACCAGGGCGCTGTCGAGGAGACGCCGCCGACGCCGCCGCCCGGCGAGTACGCCAACTCCTGCGTCGGCCGCGAGCGGCTGATCCAGTATTTCTCGCGCCGTCTCGGCACGCCGGGGCGGCTGGTGCGGCTCAACTACGCGATCGACATGCGCTACGGCGTGCTGCACGACGTGGCCCGCAAGGTGCGGGACGGCGTGCCCATCGACCTCGCCTCCGGCCACGTCAACGTGATCTGGCAGGGGGACGCCAACGCCATGGCGCTGCGCTGCTTCGAGCACTGCACCGTGCCGGCCGCGCCGATCAACGTGAGCGGGCCGGAGACCGTGAGCATCCGCGCGCTGGCCGCAGCCTTCGGCGAGCGCCTCGACCGGGAGCCCGTGTTCGCAGGCAAGGAGGCGGCATGCGGCTGGCTCACCAACGCCGAACGCGCCTTCGCGCTCTTCGGCTATCCGCGCGTGCCGCTCGGGCGGATGATCGACTGGGTGTCGGACTGGGTCGCGCGCGACATGCCGAGCCTCGCCAAGCCCACCCAGTACGAAGTGAGGGACGGCGTGTTCTCCGCGCCGGCGGCATCGTGAGCCTCGGTTGGGGCGACGTGCCCGCGCCGGTGCGGGCGACGCTCGCGCGCGGCGTGGTGATCCCGGCGCATCCGCTCGCGCTCGACGCCGAGCGCCGGCTGGACACGGAGCGGCAGCGGGCGCTCTCCCGCTACTACATCGACGCCGGCGCCGGCGGGCTCGCGGTCGGTGTTCACACCACGCAGTTCGCGATCAGGGAGGCGGGGCTCTACGAGCCGGTGCTGAAGCTCGCCGCCGAGACCGCCGACGCCTGGACCGACCGGCCGCTGGTGCGAATCGCGGGCCTGGTCGGGCGGACCGAGCAGGCGCTGGCCGAGGCGGACATCGCTCTCGGCCTCGGCTATCACGCCGGGATGGTGAGCCTCGCCGCGTTCGCCGGCGCGAGCGAGGACGAGCGGCTGGAGCACTGTGCGCGTTTGGCCCAACGCATCCCCCTGGTCGGCTTCTACCTGCAGCCGGCGGTGGGCGGCGTGGTACTGGGACCCTCCTTCTGGCGCCGCCTCGCCGCGCTGGAGAACGTGGTGGCGATCAAGGTCGCGCCCTTCAACCGCTACCGCACCCTCGACGTGGTGCGCGGCGTGGTCGAGGCCGGTGCCGAGGACCGCGTAACCCTCTACACCGGAAACGACGATCACATCCTGCTCGATCTGGTCACACCCTGGCGCCTCATGCGTGGCGAAGAGGCCATCACGGTGCGCATCAAGGGCGGGCTGCTCGGCCACTGGAGCGTCTGGGTCAAGCGGGCCGTGGAGCTGCTGGAGCGCGCCCATGCGGCAGCGGAAGCCGGCGCCATCGATGCGGACTTCCTCGCGCTCGACTCCCAGATCACCGATTGCAACGCCGCTCTCTTCGACGTGGCCAACGAATTTCGGGGCTGCATCGCCGGCTGCCACGAGGTGCTGCGCCGCCAGGGCCTCATGCGCGGCATCTGGTGCCTCGACCCGGAGGAGGGGCTGAGCCCCGGCCAGGCGGCGGAGATCGACCGGGTTTCGGCGGCCTATCCGCACCTCACCGACGACGACTACGTGCGTGCTAATCTCGCGCGCTGGCTTGCATAAGGATTACCCATGAACGTGGCGGAACAAGCACAGACCGACGCGGTGCGAACCGGGGCGGTGACCTACCTTGCGGCATCGGTCGAGACCTCGCTCTACCGCAACGGCAAGGTGCTCGTGCGCAGGGATAGCGAAGGCAATGATACCCCGTGGGAGGGCACCGAGCGGGACAAGCGCCAGGTGCTAATTCATGACGCGCGCGGCCTGGCAGGGCCCGAGCGCCGCACCCTCGAGGCCAATGGCTTTGAAATGCTCGAACGGACGCTGGCGGCGCCCGCCCTCGACTTTCTCGATCACGAGCAGGTGGTGCGCCGCTACTACCCGCACTGTGCCGATATCGTCCGGCAGCACACCGGCGCGCGCATCGTCAAGGCCTTCGACCACAACGTGCGCTCGGCCTCCGGCAAGCTGAGCGGGCAGCGCATCGCGGGCGGGCAGCACGTGCAGCGGCCTGCGCACGTGGTGCACGGCGATTACACGCTGACCAGCGGACCCCAGCGCCTGCGCGACTTGGCGAATCCGCCGACCGTCAACGACACCTACCGCACGCTGATGGCCGACGGCGAAACGCTGCTCGACAAGGCGGCTGTCGCGCGCGCCCTCGAGGCGGGCCGGTTTGCGCTCATCAATCTCTGGCGGAACATCGCCGAGGAGCCGGTCGCGACCCATCCGCTCGCGCTCTGCGATGCGGCCAGCGTGCATCCGGACGACTTGGTTGTGTTCGAGATTCACTACGCAGACCGCATCGGCGAGAACTACTTCGCGAAGCACGCCGACGCTCATCGCTGGTACTTCTATCCCGCACTTACCCGCGACGAAGCATTGCTGATCAAGCAGTGGGATTCGGCGGGGGGCATGGCGCGCTCCGAGGGCGCGGCGGCGGACGCGGCGAGCCCTGACGCGCCCTGCACCTTCAGCTTCCACACCGCCTTCGAGGACCCGACGACGGTGCCCGACGCGCCCGACCGCTGGAGCATCGAGGTGCGCTGCATCGTGCTCTACGATTAGAGTGCGCAAACGCGTCGCGGCGCCTTGACAGGGGCGGGCGCGATTCTTCTAATCGCCTGCCGGGCGGGCGCTTAGCTCAGCGGGAGAGCACCGTCTTCACACGGCGGGGGTCGCTGGTTCAAATCCAGCAGCGCCCACCAGCCCGGCCTGCCGCCGCGATGCGGCAGCCCAGCCGCGCCGTCCGGGCGGCAACTCAGCGGGAGCGAGAACGATGGCCGAGGTCGCATGCGTGGTCGATTGCCGGGACCAGCTCGGCGAGAGCCCGGTCTGGTGCCCCGTCGACCAGCACCTCTACTGGCTCGACATCAAGGGCCAGTCGATCAGCTGGTTTGCGCCGGGCAGCGGCGCGTACGAGAAGGTGCCGGTGGACGAGCAGCCCGGCTCACTGGTGCTGCGCGAGCAGGGCGGCATGGTGGTCGCCTTCTACGGCGGCTTCCGCTTCTTCGATCCCGAGACCGGCGCGGTCGAGACCATCCACGAGGTCGAGACCGACCAGCCCGAGAGCCGCATGAACGACGGCCGCTGCGACCGGCAGGGCCGCTTCTGGGCCGGCAGCATGGACGATGGAATGGTCGGCCGCCCGCTCGGCTCTCTCTACCGGCTCGACCACGATCTCAGCCTGCACAAGACCGAGACCGGCATCGTCGTCTCCAACTCGATCGCCTTCAGTCCCGCGGGCGAAGTCATGTATTACGCCGATCTGGACCAGGACGTGATCTGGGCTTACGACCTCGACACCGCCAGCGGCGCGATCTCCAACAGGCGGGTCTTCGTCGGCCCTGGCAGCGCGCCGGGCATCCCCGACGGCTCCACCGTCGATGCCGAGGGCTACGTCTGGAACGCACGCTGGAACGGCTGGTGCGTCGCCCGCTTCGCGCCGGACGGCACGCTGGACCGCACCATTGAGATGCCGTTCCAGCAGGTCACCTGCCCGATGTTCGGCGGTGCGGACCTCGACGTGCTCTACGTCACCGGCGCCCGCGTGAACCTGAGCGACGAGGTGCTGGCGAAGCAGGAGGAAGCCGGCAGCATCTTCGCCGTCACCGGCACGGGCTGCACTGGCCTGCCCGAGCCCCGCTTCAAGGGCTGACCCACGCGGGGTCGTTGGCGGCCCCGCGACTTATTCATTTCCCTCAAGCGCCGGGCGCACGCTCCGCTCGCTTGGCTACGCGCATTAGCGCGCGGCGCAGTAGCGCCGTCCGGGGCAGCGGCCCCGGGGGGCGGCGGGGGACAGGGGGAGGTGGGAGTGTGCGCCCCGCGACGTCTTTCTCAGCCCGCCGGGATCACCCGGGCGGCGCGCATCTCGTCGAAGATCTCGACAAAATTCTGCTCGGTGTCGATGGCTTCGGTGAAGCCGTACTGCAGGCGCTTGGTGTCTTCCAGGATGGTGTCCCAGGTGCGGCCGAAGTTCCAATCGGCGAAGCCCCAGTCGCCGAGGTCGGAGAAGTCCATCGGCTTGAGCTGGTGCTTGCGCGCGATCTCGTCCCAGACCGGACCCTTGTCCGCCATGAAGTCGGCGAGCTTCATCGGCACGAGGACGCCGGGCCGGCAGCCGAAATACTCGGTGAAGAGCGGCCACAGGTTGCACCAGCGCATGCCCGAGACGTTGGTCACGTTGAAGGCCTCGCCGGCGCAGGCGGGATTCTGAGCGGCCCAGGCGGCGCAGCGGCCGAGCAGCCTCGCGTCGATGAACTTGTTGAAGGCCGTGAATGCTGCCTCCGGCCCCGGATAGTTGAGCGGCACGTCCAGCTCCTTGCAGATGCTGGCATAGACCGCCACCAGCGAGGCGGTGTTGAGCGGAATGCCCTCGGCGAAGCCGACCACTGCCTCGGGCCTCAGCATGGTGTAGTGCCAGGACTTGCCCTCGTGCAGCGCGGTGATGAAGTCCTGCTGGTTGTAATAGAAGTTGGGCGGCAGGTGGCGCGGGTCGGTCTCCCTGGAGGGCGTCTTGTGCGGGCCGAGGTGGACGCCGTAGTACTTGCCGCCCTGCACCAGGATCACGCGCTCCAGCGTCGGCGAGATCGGCTCGATCACGCCAACCGAGTTGACCACCAGCGCGAGATTGCCCTCGACGTTCTCCGCCTCCACGCCGCCGGAGAGGCCCGCGTAGAAGATGTGGGTGACGTCGGTGAGGCCGGCGAGCTTCTCCTGGGCTTGCGCGTTGTCCAGCAGGTCGACGGAGATGAAGGTGGCTCCGGTCTCGAAGTTCGCGGGCCGCCGCGACAGCCCGACGATCTCCCAACCGCCTTCGGCCTCGAGTGCCTGGATGATGTTGCGCCCGATCATACCGAGGCCGCCGACGACGACCGCCTTACCCTTCGCCATACCTTCATCTCCCCATTGATTTGCTGCGGGCTGCGCCCGGACGGCGCGCATGATAGGCAGCAGGCCTCTGCGGTCAAACCGGTGGCCGGATCGGGACGGGTAGGGCAATCCGCGCGGGTAGGCTAACCTGAGCGCGTTCCGTGGCCGGCTTCGGGGAGTGACGTCATGGCACGCGATTGGAACGAGCTCGAGCGTTGGGACCGGGCCTACTACCTGCACGGCCTGCAGGCCGAGGACGAGCTCAGCATCACGGCGGTCGACAGCACCGACGGCAACTATCTCACGCTTGCCGACGGCACGCGGCTGCTGGACTTCATGAGCCAGCTGATCTCCGACAACCTCGGGCACCGGCACCCGGCGATCCACGGCGCGCTGGCCGAGGCCATGGAGCGCTACGGCCACGTCACCTACACGATGGCGAACGAGTATCGCGCCCGCGCCGCAAAGCTGGTGATCGAGGACATCCTGGGACAGGAGGGCTGGGCCGGCAGGCTGCGCGTCCTGCCCTCCGGTACCGAGGCGACGGAGAGCTGCATCACCATGGCGCGGCTTTACACCGGGCGCAGCGTCATCCTGACCCAGGCCCACTCTTTCCACGGCATGACCGTGGGCGCGACCATGATGCGTGGCTACCGCAACAACATCTCGACCGACGACGGCTTCGCCGACGTCGCCGACGTGCCCGGCTGGCCGCCCCACGGCTACATCCCGATCCCGCCGCCGGAGCACGAGGACTGGCAGGCCAACGGGCGACTGCCGTCTCTAGAGGCAACGGAGCACATCGTTCGCGCGGTGGGGCCGGAGAACATCGCGGCGGTGATCAGCGAGCCGATGTTCGGCGCGGGCGGCACCCTGCCGCACACGGACTACCTGCCGGGACTCCGCGCGCTCTGCGACAAGTACGGCTTCCTCTGGATCGACGACGAGGTGATCACGGGCTTCGGGCGGCTCGGCGAGTGGTTCGGCTACATGCACTGGCCCGGCGTGAAGCCGGACCTGATGGCCGCCGGCAAGGGCATCAACGGCTCTGCGCTGCCGGTCGGCGCCGTGATTGCGAGCGCGCCCATCGCCGACTTCTTCGAGAAGGCCCGCTGGTGGACCGGCAGCACCTGGGACGGCCATCCGCTGATCTGCGCCACCATCGTCGGCAACCTCGAATACATGCTCGCCAACGACATCATGCAGCAGGTGCGCCAGCGCGGTGCCTACCTCAAGGACCGGCTCGACGGGCTAAGGGAAGGACATCCCTGCGTCGGCCGCGTGTCAGGGCGCGGGCTCTTCTACACGCTCGATCTCGTCGATAAGAACGGCGAGCCCATCGTGCCGGAGGACCGCTACTCGCCGTTTACCGGCGATCTCGGCACGCATCCCAACGTCATCGTCGCGGCCGAGAACGCGAAGCGCGGCGTCTTCATGGGCGGCTTTTCGCCCAACACGATCAAGGTCGGCCCGCCGTTCACGATCACCCAGGAGGAGATCGACACCGCAGCCGACGCGCTGGACGCCTCGCTCACGGTGATCGACGAGCGCTTCACCCGCTGAGAGATTCGGTTCGCCGTTTCATCCAAGAGGTTTCTACACTGGCGCGGCAGGCGATCACGTGTTGAAGAAGACGTGCTTGTTGCCGTCCAGGTCGCGGAAGTAGCCGCCGTAGAACGTGCCCGCGCGGGGGCCGGGCTCGCCCTCGTCGGTGGCGCCGAGCGAGATGGCCTTGGCGTACAGCGCATCGACCCTGTCGTTGCTGCCGACATCGAAGGCGGTCATGGTGCCGTTGCCGGGCTGCGCGTCGTTGCCGTCGGCGGGCTTGATGATCATGAACATGGCGCCCTTGCCGTCGGACCAGCCGACGTAGCGGTCAGATTCCAGCGCGCGCTTGGTGCCCAAGTCGGCCAGCAGTTCGTCCCAGAACGTCGCCGCGCGCTCCAGGTCATTGGTGCCGACGGTGATATAGCCGATCATGCTCGTCTCCCTTTGCGTTGCTGAGGCGCGGTCCTCGAACGGAGGCGCCATCGATCGGGTCTTATCCCACGGCACGCCAGAGCGGGCGAGAGAGGTTCCGCACGGGGTTTCCCCTACGGCATTTCTTCGATGGTGGGGAGCGACGGGATCTGGTCGAGCCAGTGCTGCTTGGAGCGGTTGTAGATGTGGACCTTCGGAACCAGTTGATCGCGTTGCTTGATGGTGCCGACACGGATGCCGTAGAAGGGGCCGGCCGGGTCCGAGGTCGCATAGATGGGTGAGCCGCAGGTCCCGCAGAAGCCCTGCTGGCGCCGGTTGCCGCTGTCCGCCATCTTGACGTAGACCTTGATCTCGCCGGTGAGCAGGGTGAAGGCGTCCTCCTGCGTGAAGGCGACCGTGCGGAATGCCGAGCCGGAGAGCGACTGACAATCCGTGCAATTGCAGATGAGGATTCGGTCTGTGTTGAGTTCCGCTTCGTAGGTGATCTGCCCGCAGAAGCAGGCGCCGTCCACCTTCATCGTAGTCCTCCCTTCGCTGAAACCTCTGGCCGTGCTGGACACCGTTACTCGAACACGATGCGCGGCAGATAGCAGGAAACCACCCAGTTGGGCCGGTCGACGATCTCGCTGATGCGCAGGTCCGCGCAGACGCTGCACAGCATGTAGGCCTCATCCGCCGCCAGGCCGCGCGAGGCGCCGAGCCGGTCGATCATGCCGCGCACGGCGTTCTGCGCCGCCTCCATCAGGTCCGGGCCGATCCCCGTGGTGACCTCGTAGCCCTTGGCGTCGAGATGGCGCGAGACCGGGCCCGGCGTCTCGAAGCGCGGGAAGAGCAGCCCCTCGCCCTTGATCAGGTCGAGTCGGACGGCCGGCGCCATCGGCGATTCGATCGCCGTGCCGCAGACCTCGCCGTCTCCTTGGGCGCAATGCGGGTCGCCGATGGAGAAGAGCCCGCCCGGCACCTGCACCGGCAGATAGAGGTCGACGCCGATGGTGAGGTCGCGGATGTCCATGTTGCCGCCGCTCTCGTAGGGCGGCACGGTGCTGAAGCCGCCGGGCTCCGCGCGGGCGAGGCCGATGGTGCCGCAGAAGGGCTTGAGCGGCACGCGCGCGATGCCGGAGTAGGCGGCGGGTTCGCGAAAGCTCGTGTCGTAGGACCAGATGTTGAGCGATGGCTCCGGGAAGTCGTCCGCCAGCAGGCCGAAGCCCGGAACGATCGCCGTCCACGCCCAGCCCGAGGCCGTGAGGTCCACCAGGGTCGCCTTGATGGTGTCGCCGGGCTCGGCCCCGTCGATGTAGATGGGCCCGGCAATGGGGTTGACCCGGTCGAAGTCGAGGTTGGCGACCGCCTCCGGGGTGGAATCTGGGGCGAGCTGCCCGCACACCGCATCGACCTCCGCGAAGGCGACGGTCTCCCCCGGCGCGACCGTCGCAGCCGGCTCGCGGGCGTTGTCCCAGGTCATGTGCTGATGGCCTGCGTGGATGGTGCGCACGCCGACCGCCCCGTCGGTTCCGCTCACGAGGAGACCTCCCTGCCGTTCGCTACGCCCGCGCCGCCTCGGCCAGGAAGGTGGGGTCTTCGCCGCGCCAGAGCATGGCGAGGAGTTCGAGATTCACGGCGATATAGCCGGGCGCGATGTCGTTGATACCGGCGAGCTTGGAGTCCGGCCGCTCGCGCAGCTCCCGATTCAGCGCACCCAGATTGTGAAAGGGCACGCCGGGGAAGAGGTGGTGCTCGGTGTGGTAGGGCATCTGCCACATCAGCCAGCGCAGGATCGGGCCGGCGCGGGTCGTGCGCGTGCTCCCGATCACGCCCTGCCCGTTGGGCAGGCCGTGGTGCTCGGCCGCGACGTAGAAGCGATAGAAGCACGTGGTGACGATCATCGGCCCCCACACGCAGATCAGCGCCGCCCAGCTCTCGAAGTAGACCGAGAGTGCGACGACGGCCGCGTAGCCGAGCAGGTAGAGCCGCGCTTCTCGGATTACGATGCGCCGCTCCTTCTCCCGGAGAAAGGGTTCGGGCGCATGGCCGAAGGCGTGTTCCACAATGTTACGGATCAGCGCGATCCAGAGGGCCAGGCCGGCCACGAACTTGAGATAGCGCCAGAACGTCCACGGCTTTTGGACCAAGAGTTCCGGGTCGTGACCGGCGACCTTGGTGTGGCGGTGATGAGCGAAATGGAAGAAGCGCTGGTAGTTGTGGGCGTAGAAGCGGGGGAAGCTCGCCAGGTGGCCGAAGGCGTCGTTGAGGGTCCGGTTGCGGAAGACGGTCCAATGCCCGAGCTCGTGCTGGCCCGCGTAGCAGAAGCCCCAGAGGATCACGCCCTGGGCCACGAACAGCGGCACCATCCACCAGCTCCCCCAAAGCACGTGGATCGCGTAGCCGATGAGTCCCGCGGCGCCAAGCTGGCTCAGGGTCTGGAGCCAGCCCAGGAGGTCCGAGCGTCGCGACAGCGCCTTCAGGCGCGGCGCCTCGATCAGGTCCTTGCGGGCAATCCAGTCGTCCATCACGTCACCTGGTTCGACGCGCGTCGACCACTGTACGCCCACGCTCGATCAGTAGGAAGCGATTCGCGGCGGTGTGCTGCCAGGGGCCCCAGGTCCCGTCCGGCCACTGGACGCGAACCTCGGCGACTTCGTGCGGGCCAAGGCCGAAGTGGATCCAACCGGCCTGCCCGCTGACGTGGCCGCCGCCGACCACCACCTCGTGCCGCTGGATGCGGCCGGCGGTACGCACCTCGATCCAAGCGCTGATGGCGTTCCCGTTGGCGCTTTCCTGCTGCAGCATGACCTGAAGCCAGCGGCCGGCGCCCCGGCTCCGGTTGTGCAGAAGCTCGACGTTGGTCATGCGATTCACGACGACGATATCGAGCAGGCCGTCGAGGTCGAGGTCGATCACGGCTCCGCCGCGGCTCCGCCCCATGCTGGCCGCGCCTGCCTCCACCGAGGCCTCGCGGAAGCGGCCGTCCGGGCCACCCAAGAGCAGGTTGTTCGGGTCGTTCGCCGCGGCCTCCTCCATCTCCTCCACGTTGCCCTTGGCGACGAAGAGGTCGATCCAGCCGTCGTTGTTCACGTCGGCGAACTGCGAATGCCAGGCGGTCGACGGGCGCTCGTCGTCCCCGGCATGGGGGCGTTTGGCCTCCACGCCGCGTTCGAAGGCGATCTCGCGGAACTCCGGTCCAGCGATGGCGCCAGGTGCGAGCGTGCGCAGCCTGTTCGCTCCCATGTTGGAGAGGAAGTAGTCGGGCAGCCCGTCGCCGGTGAGGTCGTGGCTCGCGATCCCCATGCCCCAGATTCTGAGGCGCGGCCAGCCGTCGGCCCGGCCGTAGAGCCGGGGCTCGGCGCCCAGGTGCCAGAGCTGCTCCTCGCCGGTGTCCTCGTGATAGAAGCGGTCGTTGCTGACGCGCAGGTCCGGGCGCCCCGTGCGGCTCCAGTCGGAGAACAGCATCGAGAGCGGGCAATGGCCGGGGCTGAGGGGTATCACCGGCCCGTACGTCGCGGCCCCGGCGCTCGCCGGGCGGAACAGCACATTGTCGGGGCAGGCCGGGGTCGGCGCCTCCCCGATCGCCGAATCGCCGAAGGGCGTGTGCATGGCCGCCCACATGTCGCGGTCGACGTAGTCGCCGAAGGCGAGGGTCGGCAGCCGGTTAGCGCTTTCCCAGACGGCGCTGAAGGCGGTGGTCCAGCCGTCGCCGCCGGCAACGTCCCAAGCCTCGTCGGCGCGCGCGAAGCGGCAATCGCCGAGACCTCGGTAGAGCCGGTTCGCGCCCAGCCGGAGCACGGCGAGGTCCATCATACCGTCGCCGTCGATATCCAACGGGTAGGCGCCGGTCACGCCGGTCTCGACGAGTTCGCTGTCGGAAATTGCGGAGAAGCGCAACGTGCCCGGCACACTGTCGTTACGGTAGAGCCGGGCCGGGCTCGCACCGCCGGCGAAGAAGAGGTCCGGGTCGCCGTCGGGGTCGCAATCGAATGCGGCGACACCACCGCCCACGTAGTGCGTCCAATCGCCGGTATAGGCGTGCTCCACCCCGGTTGCAGTGGCGACGTCGACAAAGCGCGGCGCAACAGGCTCGGTGAAGTCGGCAGCCTGCGAGCCGGCCGCGCCGGCAGCCACCGCCAGCACGGCCAGCATCGCGATGGCTGCGCTTGCACGCTTATGCCACCGCGTCATGGCGTTCGGTCCTCGGAGAATCTAGTCGGGCGCGGCCGAGCGTCGTCGTAGTCTCTCGGCCAATTGCTGCTCGATGCGCTGGACCAGTGGTATCCGCTGCAGGCGCTTACAGACGGATTCGATCGCGCCGGCGACGCCCTCGGGCAGGAAGATCATGAAGAGCAGGACCACCACCCCGAGGCCGATATTGCGCAGGTCGGAGAACTCCTTGAAGAACTCGTCGGCGACCATCAGCAGCCCGGCGCCCAGCAGCGGCCCCCAGAGTCGCCCGATGCCGCCGACTACGAGCATCGAGATCAAGAAGAGCAGCAGCGCGAAGCCCACGAGGTTCGAGCCGACCGAGCCGAAATGCGCCGCGTAGAAGGCGCCTGCCATGGAGGTCAGGAAGGCCGAGGCGGCGAAGACAATGAGCTGGTACTTGAAGACGCTCACCCCGCGGGAGGTGGCGAGTTCCTCGTTGTCACGCAGCGCCTTGAAGGCGAGGCCGATGCGGCTCTGGGTCATCGCCGCGGTGAAGACGAGCGCGACGATGAGGAGGCCCAGCATCGTGTAGTAGTCGCCCATCATCCAGTTGCGCCCGCCCAGCACCTCGCGCCAGCCGAAGGTGCCGAAGTCGCCGAGTCCCTGCGCGCCGCCCGTAAACGAGACGCAGGTCGCCGGATTGATGACCTTGTTGAGCGCGCTGCAGTCGGAGTCCGTCTGGATCAGCACGAACATGGTCTGCGAGATGGCGAGCGTCAGCAGGGCGACGTAGATGCCCCGCATCCTGAGACAGGCGAGACCGATGAAGATGCTGAACACCACGCCCGCGGCGCCGGCAACGGGGAAGGTGGGCCACAGGCTCCAGTCGAGATAGCGTCCCATCAGCGCCGACGTGTAGGCGCCGAAGGCGAAGATCGCGAGCTGCGCCAGCGAGAAGATGCCAGCCACGCCGAACACCAGGTTCCACTGGCTGACCACGGTCGCGTAGCAGAAGAGCAGCAGCGCGCTCGCGATGATGTAGCGAGGCACGCCCATGAAGGGGAATGCCGCCGCCACTGCCAGCAGAATGGCGAAGAGGATGTAATCGCGAGTCTTCATCGTTCTGCCGTTACTGGCGCGCGATCTGGTGTTTGCCGAAGAGCCCGGCGGGGCGCCAGATGATCGCGATCACCACCACGACGAGCATGGCGAGGAAGCCCCACTTGTCAGCCACGAGCACCTTCACCGCCGCTTCCACCATGCCGATCAGGAGTGCCGCATAGAGTGCGCCGGTCATGTTGCCGAGGCCGGCGAGCACGATGACGATGAACGCCTTGAGCATGGGCGTCTGGCCCATCAGCGGCACCACGTCCTTGAAGGAGCTCAGCATGATGCCGGCGACGCCCGCGAGGCCGCTCGCGAGTGCCAGCACGATGACGTAGACGCGCTTCACCTTGACACCCATGAGCCGCGCAGCGTCGCGGTTCTGCGCGGTCGCCCGGATCGCGCGGCCCATGGTCGTGCGGGTGAGGAAGAGTGCGACGAGGACGATGAGCGCTACGGCAACCGCCCAGATGATGAGGCGCTGATAGCTGACCGGGACGTCGCCCACGAGGAATGAATCGGCGCCGAGCGAGAGCGGCTGGGCGTAGGGTGCGGCTTGGAACAGCTCGCGCAGCAACTTCATCAGGCCCGCTTCCAGCGCCATGCCGAGGCCGAAGGTGGCAATGATGATCGTCACCTCGAAGTTCTTCTGCGTCAGCATCCAGTGGGCCGAGATGAAATAGATGATCGCACCCACGATCCCGCCCGCGAGGAAGGCAAAGGGACCCGCGAACCACAGCGGCAAACCGAACAACTCCGCCCAGACCAGGACGAAATAGGCGCCCAAGGTCATGATGATGCCGTGGGCCATGTTGAGCATGTTGAACGCGCCCCAGACGAGGGCGAGCCCAACCGCCGCGAGTGCATACATGGCGCCGAAGGTGAGGCCGCTGACGATGATCTGAATGAAGAAGTTCACTGCGCGTCCTCGATGCCCTCAGCCGCCGAGATAGGTCTCGAGGACTTGCTGGTTGTTTTGGAGCTCCTTGCCGTCGCCGGCCCAGACGATATGGCCCGTGTCGAGCAGGTGGATGCGATCGGCGAGATCGATGATCCGGCTCGCATTCTCCTCTACCAGGAGGATCGTGCGTCCCGACGCCTTGAGGTCGGTAATGATCTCGTAAATCTGGTCGATGACGATGGGCGCGAGGCCGAGCGAGGGTTCGTCGATCATCAGGATGCGCCCGCCGGCGAGCAGTCCGCGACCGATGGCGAGCATGCGCCGCTCGCCGCCGGAGAGCGTGCGCGCGAGCTGCGTCGTGCGCTCCTTCAGTCGGGGCAGGATCTCATAGATATTCTCGACATCCTGGTCGAAGGTCTTGCGCACCCGGGGCAGGTAGGCGCCCATCTTGAGGTTGTCGTAGACGCTCATGTCGGGGAACAGCATGTCCCCCTGAGGGATCAGGACGACGCCCAGCCCGACGACCGTTTCCGCCTCGGCGCCCTCGATCCGCCGTCCTGCAAAATGGATGTGGCCGCCGCTCGGTCGAAGCAAGCCCGCTATGCAGCGCAGCAGCGTGGTCTTGCCGTGCCCGTTGGGGCCGAGCATGCTGATGAGCCCGCCTTCGGGCACATCGAAAGAGACGTCCTTCAGGACGCTCTGTCCTTCGTACCCCGCGTACAGGTTTTGAACGGAGAGGAGGGGCTCAGCCATTGGCGCCCGCCCGGTCCGCCAGCATGTGCTGCAAACGGTCTGCCGTGCCCTCGCCGAGATAGACCTCGACGACCCGCCGGTCGCTCAGCAGGCCTTCCGTGTCGCCCTCATAGATCTTCTCACCGTGGTGCATGATGACGACGCGCGACGAAATCTGGAGCAGGAAGCGCATCACATGCTCGATCAGGATGATCGTCATGCCCTCCGCAGCGAGTCCGTCGACGATCTCCATCACGTCGTCGACCTCGTGCGGGTTGAGGCCGCCCACCGGCTCGTCGACCAGGAGGAGCTTGGGTTCGGTCGCCACCGCGCTTGCGAGCATCAGGAGCTTGCGTTCCAGCACCGGCACGTCGCGGGCGACCGCATCGGCGCGCTCGGTGAGCCGGCAGAGCTCCAGCGCGCGGTCCACCCGTTCGCGCATGGCCCGCGAGAAGGTCACAGCCGGCACGCCGCGGTCGCCAAGGCCGAAGGCCGAGCCGATCAGGACATTCTCCCGAATCGTCAGTGAATCGAAGCCCGCATTGAGCTGGAAGGTCCGCGCCATCCCCCGATGGCAGATGAGGTCGGGACGGAGCTTCGAAATATCCCGCCCCTGCAATTTGATCTCGCCGCTGGTCGCCGGATTGATGCCGGAGATCACGTCGAGGAACGTGGTCTTGCCGGCGCCATTGGGGCCGCCGATACCAACCACGTCGCCCACGTGAACGTCGAGATCGAAATCGTTCACCGCCACCAGCGCGCCGAAATACTTGAAGATGTTCCGGCACGCCAGCAGCGGTGTACTCTCCCCGGAAACCATCGAATGAACCGTGTTCCTATGCTTCCGGGGCGATGGAGCTTAGCTGGTGAGCCACGGCGGGGTCATCCAGTCGGCCGTGGCGTAGAGATCCGGCCCGACGAAGACCACGTCCTTGGTCCAATCCTGACACTGCATCATGATGGTCGGCATCCCGAGCGAGGGATCGGGCGTCTCAGCCGGATAGGGCTGCGCCGCCTGGCCCCACATGAACTTGATGGTGCCCACCACACCGCGATAAATCGATTCGCGCATGAGTGTGCAGACCTTCTTGTTCTGCTCGATGCCGTCGTAGGGCACGCCCGAGCCGCCGGCACGGCAGGCCGCGATCGCCCACAGGAAGTACGAGTCGTACACCTGCCCCCCGACCATCGGGGTCATATCCTCGCCCCAGCGGTCGCGGATCTTCCTCGAGAAGGTGTTGCCGATCTCGTCCTGCAAGGTGCCGATCGTGGTCGAGCAGAACACGCCTTGGCCGGTCTCCTTGACGATGTCGAGGAAGGCCCGCTGCTGCAGCGCGTACTGCACGTAGACCAGGCTGTTGGTCGGGTTCTCGGCGAAGCCGGTGACCAGGCCCGTCTGATCGGTCGGGAATCCGTGAGTCGCCGCGATGATTGCGGGGTCGGCCTCACGCGCACGCACCAGTGCCGGTCCCCAGTCATCGACCGGCTGGGTCACGACATCGTCGATCGCGAGCTCCCAGCCGAACTGCGGAGCCGTGTCGCGCACCGCAGCGGCGATGGTGATCGCATAGTCGATGCTGCCCGAGAAGAGCACGAACTTGTTGTTCGGGCGCTTCCACTTGCCGAGCTTCTCGAGCTCATCGAGGAAGTAGATCAGGCCCGAGCCGTAATAGTACTCGGATGGGTCGTCCTGGAAGATGCACCAGTAGCGATCCGGATTGTCTCTCACCGCGAACTGGTGTCCGTACTGCGTGTTGTCGTGCATGTACGGAATGCCCGCGTCCGCGATGGTGTCGTACTCCGCTCGGACCGAGAGCGAGTTGTAGCCGTTGATGATGGCGTGCACTTCGTGCCGGTCGATCAGGCGCCGCGCGGCCGAGGTCACGGTCTCAGCGGTGATCTCCTTGGTGTCCTCGTAGTGGACCTCGATGGGCCGGCCGTGAATGCCGCCGTAGGAGTTGATCTCCTCCACCGCCAAGGTGATGCCCGCCTCGAAGTTGCGCGAATCCTCCGCGCCCCATCCGGTGTAAGGCAGCATGGCGCCAACCGGGATCGGCTCGCCGTCTGCCTTCGCGCCGTTGTTGAGGGCGATCAGGGTGTTGGCCCCGGCCACGCCCATGGCGCCGATCGCCGCAGTGCCCGCCATCGACATGAAGCCGCGCCGCGACGGGTTCAGCGGATCGATCAGACCGCCAGAGGCCTTGATCTCCTCGTCGAACTTCTGCTTCTTCGTCTGCTTCCGTTTGTGAAACCACTCCATCGAGCCGCCTCCCCTTGCTTGTGGTTCGAAGGTCGCACACCAGCCGACGGGCGAAGCGCCGCGCCGACCGGGTCTTCAAAGTTGTGGATGCGAGTTTAGCGAGGGCGCAGCAGAGGGCGCAAGCGCGCAAAGCCGCCGGTCTGACGGAGGCTATTGCCGCCGCCCGCTCTGCCCCGGCGCGTCGGCTGTCACGCGGTCGCGGGAGCCGCTACAAGGGCGGGCATGGAGACGGGAGAGGCGGGAGACGATCGGCCATGAGCGACGACTGGCATCGGATGAGCGCGCTTGCGCTCGGCGCGGGCATCGGGAGCGGCGCCATCGACCCGCGCGCGCTGACCGAGCACTTCCTCGAGCGAATCGAGGCTGCTGACGGGGACCGCACGATCTACCTGCGGCTCACCGCCGAGCGCGCTCGCGCCGAGGCCGAGGTCGCCCACCGGCGCGCCCAGGTCGGGCTCAGACGATCCCCGCTCGACGGCGTGCCGATCTCGTGGAAGGACCTTTACGACAGTGCCGGCAACGTCACCGGCCACGGCACGCCGGCGCTGGCCGACCGCGTCGCCCGACGCGACGCAACGGTTCTGGCGCGCGCCACCCGCGCGGGCCTGGTTTGCCTCGGCAAGACCAACCAGAGCGAGTTCGCCTTCTCCATCCTTGGACTCAATCCCAAGCTGGGCACGCCGCCCAATCCCTTCGACGCCACCGTCGAGCGCCTGCCGGGCGGCTCGTCCTCCGGGGCGGCGGTTTCCCTCTCGCGCGGTCTCGCCGCCGCCGCCATCGGTTCGGACACGGGCGGCTCCGTGCGCGTGCCGGCCGCGTGGAATGGCCTCGTCGGTCTCAAGACAAGCTTTGGGTTGCTGCCGCTGGACGGTGTGCTCGGGCTCAGCACCAGCATGGATACGGTGGGCCCGCTCACCCACGACGTGGCTGACGCCGCGGCGCTTTTCGCAGTCCTCGACGGACGCTTCGGCGCCGGCAACCGCCCGGCCCCCGATCTCGAAGGCGCCGCGCTCGACCGCGACCGCTTCACGCTGCCGACCACGCTCGTGTGGGAATCCCTCGATGCCGGGGTCGAGGCCGCGACGCGGGGCGCGGTCGAGCGCCTGCGTGCCGCCGGCTGCGCCATCGACGAGACGCCGGTGCCCGAGTTCGATGAGGCCGAGGCGCTGGTCGGCTGCCTCGGTCCCTATCACGCCGCCGAATGCCACGCGCTCTGGTACGACGTGATCGAGTCGCGGCCCGAGCAGGTCTACACGCCCATCCTGGAGCGCATTCGTTCCGGCGCAGAGATGTCGGCCACCGATGCCGCGCGGGCGAAGCAGGGACTCGGCGAGATTGCCGGACGCCTCCACGCGCGGATCAGGCGGCAGGGCGTTCTCGTCATGCCCACGGTGGCTGTGAGCGCGCCACCCATCGCCGACCTCGAAGCGGACTTCGAGGTCTACCGGGCCGCGAACGCCGCGATCCTGCGCAACACGCGCCTGGCCAACTATCTCGCGTGCTGCGCTTTGACGCTCCCCTGCGGCCGGGACGGCAACGGCGTGCCGGTGGGTCTCATGCTGATGGCGCCTCCCGGCGACGAGGAGCGCTTGCTGCGCCTGGGGCGTGCTATCGAGCCTGTGCTGGCTGGCGACTCCTGACCGGCACCGCGCTCGCCGATGGGAGCGGAATGGCCAGCGAGCGCCCGGTCATCGCCGCCGGCGTGAGCAGGCCCATGAGGTCGAGGACGGTCGGTGCGATATCGGAAAGTCCGCCGTCACCAAGCGCCAGGCCCGGCGCACCGACGAGCACGGCGGGGACGGGGCCGTCGGTGTGCGCAGTGTGGGGAGTCGTGCCGTCGGCGCCGCGCATCCGCTCGGCGTTGCCGTGATCGGCGGTGATGAGCAGTGCGCCGCCCGCTTGCTCCACGGCACCGGCGAGCCGGCCGAGGCACCGGTCCACCGCAGCAACCGCCGCCATCGTAGCCGCGAGGTTGCCGCTGTGGCCCACCATGTCGGTGTTGGCGTAGTTCACCACGATCAGGTCGAAGCGCCCGCTCGCGACCGCCCCCACCACGCGGTCGGTCACCGCCGGGGCCGACATCTCGGGCTGCAGGTCGTAAGTCGCGACCTTGGGCGAGGGCACGAGCTCCCGCTCCTCCCCCGGCATCTCCTTCTCCTCGCCGCCGTTGAGGAAGAAGGTGACGTGGGCGTATTTTTCCGTCTCGGCGACGCGAAGCTGCCGCAGCCCGGCGCGCGAAACGACGTCGCCCAGATGGTCCGTCACCTGCAGCGGCGGGAACAGCGTATCGGCCAGCCTATCCAGGGTCTCGGAATAGCTGCACATGCCGCAGGCTGTGGCGAAGCGCACGCGGCGCGTGCGCGCGAAGCCGTCGAAGGCCGGGTCGAGCAGCGCCGTCATGATCTGGCGTGCACGGTCGGCGCGGAAGTTGGCCATGATCAGCCCGTCGCCGTCGGCCATTCCCTCGTAACCGGCGATCACCGCGGGCTCGACGAACTCGTCGCCGACGTCCACCGCATAGCTCGCGCTCACGGCCTCGATTGCACTTGCCGCGGGCCGGCCCTGCGCGGAGACCACCGCGTCGTAGGCCCGTGCGGTCCGCTCCCAGCGCCGGTCCCGATCCATGGCGTAATAGCGGCCTGCGACCGTCGCGATCCGGACGTTCGGAAGATCGCCGAGAGCCGACTCGAACGTCGGCACGTCGTTGATGGCCGAACGCGGCGGCACGTCGCGGCCGTCGAGGAAGGCGTGGATCGCGACCGACACGCCCGCGCCACTCACCATCCGTGCGAGCGCGGCGATGTGATCTTGGTGCGAATGCACGCCGCCCGGCGAGACCAGTCCCATGAGGTGACAGCGCCCGCCGCTCTCCTTCAGCCGCCGGATGAGCGAGAGGAGGCCCGGGTTCTGTGCGAGCGAGCCGTCGGCTACGGCGGCATCGATTCGAGGCAGGTCCTGCAGAATCACCCTGCCAGCGCCGATGGTCATGTGGCCGACCTCAGAGTTGCCCATCTGGCCTTCGGGCAGACCCACGGCAGGTCCGGCGGTGGCGAGCAGGCCGTAAGGGCGCGCGACGGTCAGCCGGTCCCACACCGGCGTCTCGGCGAGCGCGATGGCATTGTGCTCGGTCTCGGCCCGATGGCCCCACCCGTCCAGCACGCAAAGGACGACGGGTCGATATGAGGTCTTGCCGGCCATGACCCGGCCTTCTAACCCGCCCGCCCCGCATTGGCCACGGTCGGGGCCTCGGGTCGGCTCAGTCCGAGCCCGCGCGGTCGCTGCGGCTGATGGTGACCGGGGCGCCGCCCGTCAGCGTCTGGTAGACCACGCAGTAGCGCTCCGTCAGCTTGTAGAGCCGGTCGAGGTCCTCCGGCGCGGCGTCGCTTTCCAGCGCGAAGTGTAGGCGGATCGCCCGAAAACCCACCGGCGCGTCGCGGTCGACACCCAGGGTGCCGCGCACGTCGAGATCGCCTTCGGCGCTCACCTGCGCGTCCCGGATGTCGATGGAGAGCGCGGTCGCCACGGCTCTCAGCGTCACGCCGGCGCAGGCGACAAGGGCCTGGAGCAGCATGTCGCCGGAGCAGGCCTGCAGCCCGGTGCCGCCGCCCGAGGGGTGCAGCCCGGCCTCGACCAGCGCCTTGCCGGTATCGACAGAGCACGCGATCTCCGAATCGTCCACCGCGCCGGAGGCCTTGAGCACGATGAGGGCGGCATCGGCGTCCTCCCGGTAGCGCTCCTTGAGCGGCGCCTGCAGCGATCTGAGTTGGTCGGCGTCCATGGTGTGATCCCTCTCTATCGTCGATGGGCGGCGGCGGGGTGGCGCGCAGAGAGCCGCGCCTCGCCGAACAGCTTCTCGCGAAGCGTGCCCGGCGCATAGTTCGATTGCACCAGCCCGCGGCGTCGAAGCTCCGGCACCACGGCCTCGATGAAGTCCGCGAAGGTGCCGGGCGTGACCGCGTAGACGATATTGAAGCCGTCCACGCCCGCCTCGTGCCAGGTCTGGAACGTGTCTGCGATCTGCTCCGGCGTGCCGACGAGGAACTGGCCCGAGGCGCGGGAGCGCACGAGGTCGCGGAAGGTAACCGACTTGTCCGGCGCCGATTCGATCAGCCCCCGGACTACGCCCTGTATGGCGTCGGTTTCGAGGCTCGCGAGCGGCGCGTCGAGGTCGATGGCGCCGAGATCCACGCCGACGCTGCCGCTCATGTGCGCAAGCCCGCCGTCGACGCTCGACTGCGCCGCGTAGTCCGCCGCCTTGGTCTTGGCCTCCGCCTCCGTTCCGCCCACCACCGGGGTCACGCCCTGGAAGAACAGGATGTCCTCGGGTCGCCGTCCCCGGCGCGCGGCACGGGCGCGGATGTCCTGCACCACGCCGGTGGATGCCTTGAGGCTCCGCATGGAGGCGAACATGAAGACGCACTCGGCGTGGGTCGCGGCGAACTCCCGCCCGCGCTCCGAGGAGCCCGCCTGGAAGAGCAGCGGCGTCCGTTGCGGCGAGGGCTCCGAGAGATGCGGCCCCTCGACCTCGTAGTAGTCGCCGGCGTGGTCGATGGGGTGGATTTTGGCCGGGTCGGCATAGCGGCTGCGCGCGGTGTCGCAAAGCACCGCGTCCTCCTCCCAGCTTCCCTCCCAGAGTTTGTAGGTGACCTCCAGATACTCCTCGGCACGGGCGTAGCGCTCGTCATGGGGCGGCAGCCCGCCGAGGCCGAGATTGGTGCCCGCGTTCGGGAGGTAGGAGGTCACGATGTTCCAGGCGATCCGCCCCCGCGTGATGTGATCCAGCGTCGAGATCTGGCGGGCGAAGGTGAAGGGCGGCACCTGCAGGACGGAGCTGGTGAAGGCGAAGCCGAGATGCTCGGTCGCCATCGCCATGGCCGGGATCAACGGCATCGGGTCGTTGGCCGGGATCTGCACCGCCTCGACGATCGCGGTCTCCGGCCCGCCGCGATAGAGGTCGTAGGTGCCGATCACGTCGGCGAGGAAGAGCGCGTCGAAGCCGCCCCTCTCCAGCAGCCGAGCGAGCTCGATCCAGGGCTCGATCCGGTTGAACTCGCGCTGGCGCGTGTCGTCCCGCACCCAGAGACCGTGCTGGATGTGGGAGACGCAGTTCATCGAGAACGCGTTGAGGTGGATGCGCTTCTTCATCGGCGTCCGCCTCCGGGGTCGCGAACCAGCATGGCACGCTCGCGCCGGCTGCGAAATGCGCGTGACGTGCCGGCGAGATTGCCCATTCTGTATGGTCGAAATCCTCGAGTCGTTGCGGTGACCGGCGGGGGAGGCGATGGCGGAAGATCGTGCGGCAAGCGGGACAGTCGGCGTGAAGGACAAGGTGGTGCTGATCACCGGGGCATCGCGCGGCATCGGCGCGTGCTGCGTGCGCGCGCTGCTCGATGGCGGCGCGTCCGTCGTCATCCACTACAACCAGAACCGGGAGGCGGCCGAGGTGCTGGCCGAAGCGGCGCCCGATCGCTGCCACCTGGTGGGTGCCGATCTGACGGATGAGGAGGCGCCCAAGACGCTTTGGCAGCGGGCGCTCGCTTGGCAGGGCCGGATCGACGTGCTGGTCAACAACGCGGCGGTCTACGAGGCCGAGCCCGCCTTTGCCGAAGACGACGCCTGGCCCGAGGCGTGGCGCGCGGTCTGGCAGCGCACGCTACAGCTCAACCTCCTGGCACCTGCCGAGCTTGCCACCCGCACCGTCGCGCACTTCCAGGCGCGCGGAGAGGGCGGCATCCTGATCCACCTCTCGAGCCGGGCCGCCCATCGGGGCGAGAAGCCGCTGCTCGGCTCATACGCGGCCAGCAAGGGCGCCCTCAACGCGCTGAGCCACACGCTCGCCCGCACCCACGGCGGCGATGGCATCCTTTCTTACGCGGTGGCGCCGGGCTGGGTCGGCACCGACATGTCGTGGGATTACATCAACGAGACCGGCGATCGCGGCCCGCTCGGCGAGAATGCTCTGGGCACGCTGATCCCGCCCGAGGAGGTGGCGAACATCGTGAGCTTCCTCGCGTCAGGCGCGGCCCGGCATGCCACCGGCACCATCATCGACATCAACGGCGCGTCTTTCCCGCGCTAGCAAGCGTGAGCCAGTCGTGGGAGGCGCGACAACCACGGAGGACAACCATGAAGGCAACCACAGGCGCAGCGATGCTGGCCACAATTGGTCTGCTGGCACTTCCGGCTTGCGTACACGATAACGGGGACGGCGCTTCAGACCGTCCAACGACCGGCGAAACGGACGAGTCCACAGAAACTTTCGACGATTTGCGTGGGACCAACGCGACCGAAATCCTGGACGTGACCGGCGAGGCAGCAGTTTCGCTGCCCCAATTCGGAGGCGGAGGCGTTGCTCAGTCCGCAGGCGTTGGCGTAGCGGGCGATTCCAGCGTTTCCACGAGCTTCGACGGCACTGACCTGACCGTCACGATATCGCGCGAGGATGGCAGCGCGCTGACGCTGAACTCGGGAAGCGATTCGTCCGAGGGTTCCGAAACCGTCGACTCGCCTATCGCCGGCCACGGCGCTCAAAGTTGGGTCCTGTTTGAGCCCACCGCCGACGGCATGTCGGTCGCGATCGCCACGGTGACCGCAAACGAGGACGATGCGGCCGACTACCTGTCCGTGGGTCATTGGATGCACATCGCTGTCGATGTGGCTGAATTCAGCTTCACCGGCGCGGAGATCGGAGCGTTCGTCGATGGGCCTGAGCTCATGGCACCGCCGGCCAATCTGCCGGCCGGGGGAACGGCGTCATATTACGGGCCGGCATCGGGCGCCTACAGCGACCTCCATGGCACCGACACGGGGGTCGTCCCGGGTTCGACGGAGGGCGGCATCTTCGACTCGACCGTCGAGCTCGCGGCCGATTTTGCAGACAACACCATTTCCGGATGTGTGGGCTGCCGCGATGGGGTCGCGCTGTTCGGGGAACTGTACGATGCAGACACCGGTGAGAGCACCGAAGTCATGTTTGAGGATTCTGGTTACCGGCTGCACCTCGATCCCACCAGTCTCGTCTCCGACGTCACCTTCCTCGGCGAGGATATGCGCTTGGAGCACCCGGACATTTCAATCGCGAGCACGGAGGGTGCGTGGGGCGGTCGGTTCTCGAGCATTGCGGACAGCGTCGGCGATCCCCGCCTGGTGGCCGGCACCTTTGGCGCTGAAGCGACCAGCGCCGGCGGGAGCGAGGGCGCCTTCCTCGGCTCCTTCGTCGGCACGAAGGAATAGTAGGCGGTTTGCCAGGGGGGGGGCGCTCCGCCCAAGCTGCTCAGGTTGCCCTACACAATATCGTCGGTGCGCTTGATTGAGTGTGAACCACAGATTACATTTCGCCTGTGCCCGAGGTTGTCGAGAGCGCCACGTTCAGGCGTTGGATTCGTGGATTACGCGATCGGAGGGCCGTTGCACGGATCAACGCGCGATTACGTAACGTCTCGCTGGGCAACGTCGGGGATGCGAGGTCGGTGGGCGACGGTCTGTTCGAGCTGCGGGTGCATCACGGACCCGGTTACCGCATCTATTTTCTGCGGGAGGGTGCGATGGTCGTCTTGCTCTGCGGGGGCGACAAGAGCAGCCAGCAACGCGATATCGAACGCGCCAGCAGGCTGGCGAGAGAGTGGAGGAATCGATGACCGAAGCGTTCACCAAGTGGGACGTTGCCGAGCATCTCTGCACTCGCGAAGACGCGCGCCTCTACCTGGAAGCCTGCGCGGAAGAGGATCCGGGCGATGGCAGTCTGGTCCGCGCCGCTCTGAACGATATCGCGCGGGCGGGCAACATGAGCCAATTGGCCCGCGAGGTGGGGATGAGCCGCGAGGGGCTCTACAAGGCGCTGTCGGAGGAGGGAAACCCCAGCTTTGCGACAGTGACGCGAATCGCACGGGCGCTGGGATTGCAGGTGCGGATCACGGCGTAGCCACTGTGCCGTCCCGCCCTCACCGCCCGCGGCGTTCGTAGACGTTCGCTCTCGGGGTGGCGCCGATGCGCTTGGCGATGGCCTTCCACCGAGCGCCATGGCGGGCTTCGGGGCCGGCCAGCGCGTGGGCGATCTCGTGCAGGATCGTATCCCTGATCTCGGCCTCGCTGGCGTCGAGGGCGTGAGCCCGGCCGATGCGGATCACGCGCTCCTGGAAGTTGCAGTCGCCGAGGCGCCGCTCGGCTTCGAGGAAGGCGAAGGTCCACGTGTCGAGACCGTGCTCGTCCATCAAATCCCGCGCCATCGCGGCGATGCGGGTCAGCCGTTCCGCCCCGTTGCGCAACCGTCCTTTCCCGGTGCCCGCGTCGCTCAGGCCGGCGTAGGGCACATTCCACAGGGTCCGGCCCGCCCGCACCCTGGCCTGGGTCGGGTTGAGCTTCACGATCCTGCCCTGAAGCGCGCCGTCGGCGCTGGCGAAGGTCACCCGGTCGCCCACCCGCCAGCGGGCGCGCGCCGCGTCTTGCGGTGTCAGCATCGTCGCGCGGCGGGCGCGGCCGGAAGGCGAGAGCGCCGCCTCCGACACCTTCCAGGTCTGGTCTTCGCCGTCGATCACCGTCGCGAGGCGCCTGTGGCCCGGCCGGCGGAGGAGGTGGCCGTGGATCGTCCGTCCGCGATGGCTGAAGCGCACGGCATCGCCGATGGAGAGCGCCTGATCCTCCCGCCGCTCGACCACCCACTCACTCCTTTCCGCCCCCGCCGTCTCTAACCGCTCGCGCGGTGCCCGGCGCGGGCCGCGACTCGGCGGTCATTGTGCTAAGACTTGTACAGGATTCGACGCCGCGGGGGGCAATTCGTCGGCAGAGCCCGAGGCGGTCTTCCCGTCGCCGTCATGTACGCCAACGCGTCCAATTTGCCTTGTTTTACGGGCATAACCGCACATTTGCGCACCGGGTGATAGCTCCAAGCCCGAAGCCATTCTGCGCATTGATGTATTGACAACGGATGCCCGAGGGTTACAAGCCCGGCCGTCATGTTCAGCGCCCGGTGGATTCGCGAGAACGGCGCCGCGTTCGACGCAGGCCTCGCTCGGCGCGGCGTAGAACCCCATGCCGAGCGGGTGATAGAGCTCGATGCGCGCAGGCGCGAGGCCCTGACCACATTTCAGGACCGTCAGCAGGCGCGCAACCGGATGTCGAAGGAGATCGGCGCTGTCCGAGGCCGGGGCGAGGACACCACTGCCCTCGTCGCCGAGGTCGGGACGCTGAAGGACGAAGCCCAGGCGCTGGAGCGGGAAGAGAAGGCGCTCGGCGCAGAGCTCGACGAGTTACTCTCAGGGCTCCCCAACCTGCCAGCGGACGACGTGCCCGACGGCGCCGACGAGGGCGCCAACGTCGAGATCAGGCGCTGGGGCGAGCCGGCGCATGCGGACGGCAGCGCGAAACAGCACTTCGAGATCGGCGAGGCCCTCGGGCTGATGGACTTCGAGCGGGCGGCCAAGCTCTCGGGCTCCCGCTTCGTCGTGCTCTCGGGCGCGCTGGCGCGGCTGGAACGGGCGCTCGCCACCTTCATGCTGGACATGCACACCACCGAGTTCGGCTACACCGAGACCGCGCCGCCGCTGCTGGTGCGCGACGCCGCCGCCTTCGGCACCGGCAACCTGCCGAAGTTCGAGGAGGACCTGTTCCACACCGCCGACGGCTTCTGGCTGATCCCGACGGCAGAGATGCCGCTCACCAACCTCGTAGCCGGCGAAATCCTGGAGGCGGACTCGCTGCCGCTCCGGTTCACCGCCTACACGCCCTGCTTCCGGGCCGAGGCCGGCGCCGCCGGCAAGGACACCAGAGGGATGCTGCGTCAGCACCAGTTCTCCAAGGTCGAGCTGGTGAGCATAACCCGGCCGGAGGAATCGGAGGCCGAGCACGAGCGCATGACTGCCTGCGCCGAGGAGGTGCTGAAGCGGCTCGGCCTCACCTACCGGGTGGTGGTGCTGTGCGCGGGCGACATGGGCTTCTCGGCCCGCAAGACTTACGACATCGAGGTCTGGCTGCCGGGGCAGGGGCGCTACCGTGAAATCTCGAGCTGCTCCAACTGCTGGGATTTTCAGGCGCGGCGGATGAACGCCCGCTACCGCAAGGCCGGCGAGCGGCAGACGCGGTTCGTCCACACCCTCAACGGCTCGGCGCTGGCGGTCGGCCGCACCTTGGTTGCAGTGCTGGAGGCCTACCAGCAGGAGGGCGGCGGCGTGGCGGTGCCCGAAGCACTCCGCTCCTATCTCGGTGGCCTGGAGGCGATCGGCTGATGCGCGTCCTCGTCACCAACGACGACGGCATCGAGGCGCCCGGCATCAAGGTGCTGGAGCGGATCGCGCGCGGCCTCTCCGACGACGTGTGGGTGGTGGCGCCCGAGACCCAGCAGAGCGCGGCCTCGCATTCGCTCACGCTGCACCGGCCGCTCCGCATCCGCCGCATCTCGAAGCGCCGCCATGCGGTCAACGGCACGCCCACCGACTGCGTCTTCCTCGCCTTCAACAAGATCATGGCCGACGGGCGGCCCGACTTGGTGCTTTCCGGCGTCAACGACGGCCCCAACGTTGGCGAGGACGTGACCTATTCCGGCACCATCGCGGCGGCCATGGAGGCGACACTGTTCGGCGCGCCCGCGGTGGCGCTTAGCCAGGCCTACGGGGATGACCGCAAGCACCATTGGGCGACTGCAGAGCAATGGGCCGGGTGTCTCCTGCCCATGCTGATCGAGCGCGGATGGCCCAAGCGTGTCCTCATCAATGTGAATTTCCCTGACTTGCCCGCTGCCGAGGTGCGCGGGATCAGGGTGGTGCGTCAGGGCTTGCACGCGCTCGACGACACCCTGGAGGAGCGGATCGACCCCCGGGGTAGGTCCTACTACTGGATCGGTGCGCAGTTGCCTGCCGCCGGCAGCGGGCAGCGCGGCACCGACATGAATGCTCTCGACAAGGGCTACGTCTCGGTCACCCCGCTCCATATGGACCTTACCCACCGGCGGACCCTGACTTGGCTGCGGGAGGTCATCGAATGATGGGACACCTGCGTGAGACCGGCTTGATCGCGCCCGTCGTGGGCGCACCACTGATGGTGGCTGTGCTCGTGGGAGTGAGCGCCTGCGGCGAACTTCAGGCCAGCGTTGAAAAGCTGATGAAACAGGAGACCGCCCAAGTCGATCCGGTTCCGGCGGAGCCGCGTGCCGCTCCGGCACCGGAAGAGAGGATGCCGCCGCCTTTCGAGGCGGCAGAGCCCCAGCCGCCGCCGCGCGAGAAGCCGGCGCTGCTGCTGACGGTCGGCGCCGGCGACACGGTCAGCGAAATCGCCCACCGCTACGGTGTGGAGACGGTCGCGGTCATCAAGCTGAACGGCCTGACCTACCCCTACTGGCTGCGGACGGGGCAGCGGCTCGCGCTTCCTCGCGCGGCTCGTGCCGTCGCCCGTCGCGACGGGCCGCAGGTGGAGGCACCTCGCTATGTCAATGGAGAACCGGTCCTGACGGTCGCCGCGATCGAGGCCGAGCCCGCAGCGCCAGCCCGCGTGGAGCCCAGACAACCCGCTCGCACGGTGGTAGCGGCGCCCGCTCCGCGAATCGACGTGGAGCCCGTGGAGCCTGCGCCAGCGGTCCGGGCGGGGTCTGCGGCACCGGAGCCGCTGATCAAGGCGGAGACCGCGGCGCCGAAGCCCCCACCTTCCCCCAATCAGCGCGTGGCGCGAGCGGAGCCGGAAGTGACGCCGCCCCGCCCCACGCTGTACGCGCTGGCGCGGCAGTCCGGACCGGACCACGTGCCGCTTCCGCCCACCCGCAACACCTTCCTCTGGCCGCTCGAAGGCCGGGTGATCTCCGGCTTCGGCGCCAAGCCCGGCGGCAAGCACAATGACGGGATCAACATCGCCGTGCCTGTCGGCAGCGAGGTGCGCGCCTCGCAGAACGGCGTGGTGGCCTATGCCGGCAACGAGCTGAGGGGGTATGGAAACCTCGTGCTCATTCGGCACGACGGCGGCTGGATGACCGCCTACGCCCACAACGACTCCCTCCTGGTGGGGAAGGGCGACGTGGTGCGGCGCGGCCAGGTGATCTCGCGCTCGGGCCGGTCGGGCGGCGTCTCTCGTCCACAGGCCCATTTCGAAATCCGGCGCGACGGCGAGCCACAGGATCCGCTACGCCTGCTCTCCCGTAAGTAGAGGGTTCTACTTAGAGCACCTGTCTGCCGGTGCGAGCGCGACCCCGAGCCGCCCGGCAAGGTCCTGTACGAACTGCCAGGCCACGCGGCCCGAGCGGGCGCCGCGGGTCATGCTCCACTCGATGGCTTCCGCGTGCAGGGTCTCGCGGTCGACGGCGAGGCCGAAGTGGTCGGCATAGCCCTCGACCATGGCGAAGAAGGTAGCTTGGTCGCAGGGGTGAAAGCCGAGCCAGAGGCCGAAACGGTCCGAGAGCGAGACCGACTCCTCCACCGCTTCGCCGGGGTGGATCGCGGTCGAGCGCTCGTTGTCGATCATGTCGCGCGGCATCAGGTGGCGGCGGTTCGAGGTGGCGTAGAACAGCACGTTGTCGGGCCGCCCGCTGATCCCGCCTTCGAGCGCCGCCTTGAGCGACTTGTAAGTCGTGTCCTCGGATTCGAAGGAGAGGTCGTCGCAGAAGAGCAGGCACTGGTGCGCGCAGCCGCGCAGGCGCCCAAGCAGGATCGGGAGCGAGGCGATCTCCTCCCGGTGAATCTCGATCAGCTTGAGGTCGCTTGCGGCGTCCGCCGCCACCACGCCGTGCACCGCCTTGATGAGCGAGCTCTTGCCCATGCCGCGTGCGCCCCAGAGCAGCGCGTTGTTGGCCGGCAGGCCGCGGGCGAAGCGGCGCGTGTTGTCGAGCAGGATGTCGCGCACCCGGTCGATGCCCTTGAGCAGCGAAAGCTCCAGCCGGTTGATCCGGGGCACGGCCTCGAGGCGGGCGCCGTCCGCGTGCCAGACGAAGCCTTCCGCCGCATCGAGGCCCGCGTCCTCCTGACCGGCCGGCGAGAGACGCTCCAGCGCTTCCGCGACCCGCTTGAGCAGGGGCGCCAACTCAGAGTCCGACATGGGTATACCGGCTGGTTGAAAGGCGCGCGGACCCTAGCCCGCATGTCTCCCCAATGTCACGGCCTGCGTCACAACGGCTAAGACGAGGGACCGACGAAAGTACGGGTGATATCGACCGCCTCGGCGAGGCCGACGCGCTCCACCGCGACGCCGGGGGGGAAGGCGCCCTTGAGCCGGCTCGGCAGCGCGGGGTCGAGCAGGACGAAGACGCCGCGATCGTCCGCGCGCCGCACCAGCCGGCCGTAGGCCTGCCGGAGCCGGCCGCGCGTGAGCCGGTCGTCGTAGCGGCCGCCCCCAAAAACCCGGCGCCGCGCCTTGTGCAGGATGTCGGGGCGGGGCCACGGCACCCGGTCGAAGACGATGAGCCTGAGGCTCCGCCCCGGCACGTCGATGCCGTCCCGCATCGCGTCGGTGCCGAGCAGGCAGGCATCGGTCTCGCTGCGGAAGATGTCGACCAGCGTGGTCGGGTCGAGCGGGTCCACGTGCTGCGCCCATAGTTGCAAGCCCGCTTCGTCCAGCGCGCCCGCGATGCGCTCGTGCACCCCGCGCAGCCGCGCGATGGCGGTGAAGAGGCCGAGCGCGCCACCGCCGGCGGCCGTGAAGAGCGCGCGGTACGCCGCCGCGACCCGATCAGGCGCGCCGCGGCGCACGTCGGTGACGACGAGCACGCGGGTCTGCGCGCCGTAGTCGAAGGGGGAGGGGAGGGTCGCGCGGATCGCCGGCGCCTTGAGGTGGCGCCCCCCCGTCGTCGCCTCCGCCGCAGCCCAGTCGTGCTCCGGATCGCCGCTGCCGTCCCGCAGCGTCGCCGAGGTGATGAGCGCGCCGTGGGAGCGGCCCGTGACGAAGGCGGCGAAGGGAATCGTCGGGTCCACGTGGTGGCGGTGCATGCCGACATCGACGTCGCGCCCGTCGATGCGGGAGATCGCGAACCAGTCGACGAAGCCCGTGGGGTCGGCGGCGTCATCGTCGTCCTGCGACAGTTCCTCGTCGGCAACCGGGGCGGCCGTCATGTCCGCGAGCATGGCGCGCCACGAATCGAGCTGCTCGCCCACCCGCCGCTCGATGCCGCGCACCACGGCCTCGATGCGCTGGCGCTCGGCGGTCTCCAGACTCTCGGCCTCGGCATCGAGATGCGCCGCGAGTGCCACCGCGAGCCGCCCGAGGGGCCGGGCGATCCCGTCCAGCGCCGTCTCCAGCGCCGCCGCGGCGTCGGCGATGCCGGGAATGAGCGGCTGCACCGGCGCCTCGATGCTGTAGCCGCTGCGAGGCTCCGGCGCGCGCGCCATGACCTGGTCCCGCGCCAGCGCGAGGAAGCGTTCGCACGGCCCCTGCGCCGAGCCTGACGCGAGCCGCTGGTGCCACTCGTTGCCGGGGAGCGCGTGCGCGGCTTTCAAGGCGTCGTCCAGGGCCTCGCGCGCCGCCTCGCGGTCCGCAATCAAGTCCTCGATCCGGCTGCGCAGGCCGCGCGCGCGGCCGCCGTCGCCGCGGCCCCGCGATTCCGGCCCGAGCAGCCAGCGCCTCAGCTCCCGCGTCTCGCTGCCGGAGAGGTGGGCGGAGAAGGCGCTGTCCGCCGCGTCGAACAGGTGGTGCCCTTCGTCGAGCACGTAGCGGGTCGGCACGCTCCGCTCGTCGCCGGTGCCGAAGACCGCGCGTGCCGCCTGCACCATGAGCAGCGCGTGATTGGCGATCACCATGTCCGCCCGCCGCGCCTTGCGCTGGCTCTTTTCGATGAAGCAACGGCGGTAGTGGGTGCAGGCGCTGTGGATGCACTCGCCGCGGCGATCCGCAAGGCCGAGGGTGCGGCCGTAGCCGAGCAGGTCCGCGAGCCAGGCCGGCAGATCGCCGCCGGTGATGTCGCCGTCCCGCGTCGCCGCCGCCCAGCGGGCCATGAGACCGAGCGCGATGCGGTCTCCGGTCATCAGCGCGCTGCGGCCGAGCGCCTCCTCCATGTTGAGCAGGCAGAGGTAGTTCTCGCGCCCCTTGCGCAGCACGACCTTCTCCGCCTTGACCTTGGTCTCCGGGTAGAGCCGGTCGAGCTCCTGGTCGATCTGGCGCTGGAGGTTGCGGGTGAAGGTGGAGAGCCAGACCGTGCCCTCGTTGCGCTCGGCCCAGAGGCTCGCCGGCGCGATGTAGCCGAGGGTCTTGCCCACTCCCGTGCCGGCCTCGGCCAGCACCACGTGGGGCTCCTCCTCTGCCTCGATGGGATCGAAGGCGGCGCAGGCGGCGGACGCGTAGTCCGCCTGCTCGGGCCGGGGCTCGGCGCCTTCGCCCAGCAGGTGTGCGAGACGCTGCCGCGCGGCTGCGGTCGGCACCGGGTCGTGGCCGGGTGCCGGCGGCGGTGCGCTCTCCTGCCACTCCTTGAGCCGGGTCCAGACCGCGAGCGCGCCGCCGTCGCCGGCACGGCCTGCGCCCGGCGCCGAGCGTCCGCCGACTGCCAGCGCCGCCACCACCGCATCGCCCCAGAGCCAGCCGGCGCGGGCCATGGTGCGCGCGACGGCAGGTGCGTCTTTCTCACCCGCGAGGCCCGGTGCCGAGAGCGCGGCGAGGAGGGTCTCGGCCGCCTTGAGCAGGGTCGATGCCTCGTCCTCGATGCTCGCGGGTAGCGTCAGATCGAGCGCCCGCGCGAGCCCCCGCACCGTCGGCACGGCCTGGCGTGCGGGATGCACGAAGGCGAAGAGCTCCAGCACGTCCAGCGCTGCCAGCGTGTGCAGGCCGAGCCGGCGCGCGGTCGCCTTGGCATGGCAGACGTAGGGCGGACGGCCGTCGGCGGCCAGCCGTTCCACTGCCTCGCCGTGGGTGAGCCGCGCGAGCGTGCCGTGCTCGTCCAGCCAGGCCGCGTGGCGCGGCGCCACCGCGAGCACGGGCGCGCGCGGCAGCAGCGGCGGCGCGTTCGGCGGTGTGGAAGGCTCGTGAGACTCGAGGGGCGCCGGCATCGGGCGAGAGTATAGCGGTTGACGCGCGGCGGCGGCCCGGCGCATGTTCCGCCGGCTTCCGGACCGGGACGATGAACGAAACCTCACACGACCTGCGGGCGCTGGCCCAGAACGCCAAGGCTTGGCCTTTCAAGGAGGCCGCGGCGCTCCTGAAGCGCATCGGCGGCACGACGCCGGCGAACGGCTATGCGCTGTTCGAGACCGGCTACGGCCCCTCGGGCTTGCCCCATATCGGCACCTTCGCCGAGGTCGCGCGCACGACCATGGTGCGCCACGCCTTCGCGGCGCTGAGCGACATCCCGACGCGCCTCGTGGCCTTCTCCGATGACATGGACGCGCTGCGCAAGGTGCCCGACAACATCCCTGAGCGGGCGATGGTCGAACAGCACCTCGGCAAGCCGCTCACGCAGATCCCGGACCCCTTCGGCACGCACGAGAGTTTTGGGGCCCACAACAACGCGCGGCTGAGGGCCTTCCTCGACGACTTCGGCTTCGACTACAGCTTCAAGAGCTCGAGCGAGGCCTACCGGTCAGGCGAGTTCGACGACGCGCTCATGGACGTGCTGCGCCACTACGACGAGATCATGCGCATCATCCTGCCGACGCTGGGCGCGGAGCGGCAGGCGACCTACAGCCCCTTCCTGCCGCTTTGCCCCAAGACCGGCCGCGTGCTGCAGGTGCCCATCACGGCCCGCGACGAGGACGCGGGCACCGTGAGCTACGTGGACGAGGACGGCGAGACCATGACGGTCCCGGTCACGGGCGGTCATTGCAAGCTGCAGTGGAAGGCCGACTGGGCCATGCGCTGGCATGCGCTCGGCGTCGATTACGAGATGGCGGGCAAGGACCTGATCAGCTCGGTCGAGCTCTCGGGCAAGATCTGCCGCGCGCTCGGCTCCAGGCCGCCTGCCGGCTTCATCTACGAGCTCTTCCTCGACGAGAACGGCGAGAAGATCTCGAAGTCGCGCGGCAACGGGCTCACCATCGAGGAGTGGCTCACCTACGGGCCGCGCGATTCGCTCTCGCTCTACATGTACAACGCGCCGAGGCGGGCCAAGCGGCTCTACTTCGACGTGATCCCGCGCCACGTCGACGACCACCTGACGCATCTCGCGAAGTACCCGGAGCAGGAGGAGGCCGAGCGGCTCGAGAGCCCGGCCTGGCACATCCACGCGGGCCACCCGCCCGCGCCGGAGAGCGGATTGAGCTACGGCATCCTTCTCAACCTCGCGAGCGTCTGCAACACGGAGGACCCCGCCGTGCTCTGGGGCTTCATCGCCCGCTACGTGCCTGGCGCTTCGCCGGAGACCGCGCCCATCCTCGACGCGCTGGTGGGCCACGCCATCAGCTACTACCGAGATAGGGTGAAGCCGACGAAGGCGTATCGGCCTCCGCTACCGGAGGAGCGGGCGGCGCTCGACGACCTGCGTGCCGTGCTGGTCGCAATGCCGGCGGATACGAGCGCTGAGGACATCCAGACCGAGGTCTACGAGGTGGGCAAGCGCCACCCGTTCGAGTCCCTGCGGGACTGGTTCCGCGCGCTCTACGAGATCCTCCTGGGCCAGAGCCAGGGCCCGCGCATGGGCTCGTTCATCGCGCTCTACGGGCTCGCGGAGACGGTCGCGCTGATCGACCGGGCGCTGGCCGGCGAGGACCTGGCCGGGTAGTAGCGGCATCCCAAGCGTCCCTTCGACCTCGGCCTCCCTGTTGGGGCTAGGTGAGAATAGAGCCACTCCAACTCTTCTTCTTTCAAACGTCTAACCTGATTTAGGCTGCTCATTGCGGCAAATGAACCGGCATGATTTGCAAAATATAATCTGGATATAGATGCGGTATGGTGCTATATTAATTGGCGGAGACTGACACTACGACACTCGTTGTATTACGTTAATGTAGGGTCTATTGCAAGATCATGGTAAATGCCCGGTATATCTAAATTCACTCGCCCAGCGTTCGGAAAACGCATTGCTATACTGGCACCCAGCCTAGCTGGGCAAGGGGCCGAGAGGAAGGCACTGTATATTGGAGCCGGACTGCTTGAGCGAGGCCACGAAGTCGATCTTCTCCTCTATCGACTCGTCTGCCACTATCCTGAAGAAGTACCGGATGGGGTACGTATCTTCTATGCTTCAGGCCGAAACGACAGTAGAACGCGTTTGAATTTGGATCGAATCACTGCGATCCATCGGCCTTTCGTGTCCGATCCTCTTCCTTGGCGCATTCGCCTTCCACGTCTGGGAACGGCGAACCGTCTGTCGCGCAAGCAATTGCCGCTGCTCACGAGTACGAGACTACCTCGATGGGCCGTTTGCATCGCCGCATACATGGATCGAGAGAACCCGGACGCGCTTCTGGCCATGCACGTTCTCGCGACAACAGCAACAGCAATGGCAAGGCATCTCACTTCCCACAGGGCGAAAACGGTAGCCTCGCTGCACGGACCGTTAACACGCCGACTTCTGCATCGAGCGCGCCGTTCGTATCCCTACGCGGATGAGGTTGTTGGAGTCTCTCATGGTATAACGGGCGAGTTTTCCAAAATCCCAAGCTTGTCAGATGATCGGGTTCACACTATTTACAATCCCATTGACATCGACTATATCAAACGCAAATCGAGAGAACGGATTAGCCATCGTTGGCTTGTTAGTTCTGACTGTCCAGTTATAGTGGCCATCGGTAAGTTGATTAAGAGGAAGGATTTTTCTACCCTTCTTCGTGCCTTCGCGCGTCTCCTGCCCAAGCGGAAAGCACGGTTGATCGTTCTCGGAGAAGGCCGTTTTCGGTCCAGCCTGCTTTCGTTGGCAAATAGACTTGGCGTGGCTGAACATGTTGACTTTCCGGGTTTCGCAGAAAATCCTTTCGCCTTTCTCGCAAGAGCCGATTTATTCGTTCTCTCATCCCGAAACGAAGGGCTTCCTACCGCTCTCATCGAAGCGATGGTTTGTGGGTGCCCGGTCGTCAGCACGGACTGTGACTTTGGGCCCTCGGAAATTCTGGAAGACGGCCGCCATGGGCCTCTGGTACCCGTGGGAGAGCCGGAGGCACTTGCAGGCGCCATGCTCTCCGTTCTGGACAACCCGCCGCGGCGCGAGGCGCTGCAGACTCGAGCAGAATTCTTCAACGCCGCTCGGGCAGTAGACCGGTACGAAGAGCTGCTGTTGGGTGAGGAACGCTCGGTAGAACAGCGAGCGTGAACCTCGCGAGATGGGAGGCTTCCTCGTCCGTCATTGGGTCGATCCGTTTGAGGGCTCTGAATTTAGCTCGTAAGTAAAGCGTATGGTCCGTATCTCCGATATCCATGTTGTTGCGCCGCACTTCAAGCGTCGATACTCGGGCGTGACCAGCACGATCATTCAGTTAGTTCCCAAACAGGCAGAAATAGTCGGAATTGCCACGCTGGGGCCGGGCTTGCCCAACGGTCTTCCCAAGATCGCTTGGTGGCAGATGCCCTTGCTCCTCAAGCGACCGCGCCAGCGCCCCCTCCGCATTTGGCACGCCCGGCGAAATAACGAGATGCTGATTGGGTTATTCTTGAAAACCGCCTTTCGAGCACCGTTGACGCTCGTTTTCACCTCTGCCGCGCAGCGTTCGCACGGTTGGTTCAGCCGGTTTCTTATATCGCGAATGGACTCTGTTATTGCAACCAGCGGTCCATCTGGACAAACCTTGACGGTACCCCACACCGTTGTCATGCATGGAGTGGATTGTGCGCGATTTCGCCCGCCCGTGGGCCCGGACGATCAGTGGGAACGCAGCGGATTGCCAGGTCGGTACGCAATCGGGTGTTTTGGCCGTATCCGATATCTGAAAGGAACCGATCTATTCGTCGATGCGATGGTGAATCTGTTGCCAGACTATCCGGACTGGACCGCTGTAGTGGCGGGAAGAGTGACCCGTCAGAACGGTGCGTTCTATGAAACATTACGACGTCGCATTGCGGGTGCAGACTTGGAGAGGCGGATCGTATTTCTAGGAGAAGTATCTGATGCAGATGTTTGGTATCGGCGGCTGAGTTTACATGTTTCACCTTCGCGATATGAGGGTTTCGGACTGACCCCGCTCGAGGCCATGGCCTCTCAAACCGCGGTCGTGGCGAGCGACGCCGGGTCGTATCCGGAAATGATCGTGGAGGGTGTAACGGGGGCTGTCGTACCAGCCGGGGACGGCGATGCACTCGTCGAGGCAATCAGACGCTATATGGCAGATCCTGAACTTGCGGCCGTGCATGGACGCAACGGTCGCGAACATGTGTGTGAGAACTTTCCTGTCGAGAAGGAAATGAGCGGCATTAACGCCGTTTACGATCGGATTTGGCGAGAATGCAAATGATCTTCGTAAGGTGCCCCCGCCGGCCGTGGCTGGCCGTTTCCCGCATTTGTCGGAATTCCGCTCATGGCAATCATCTGGCGAGGGGGTCGAGAGCCCGGCCTGGCGCGGCTTCCGCCACGGAGGATCGACGGCGTTCGTCGATCTCTCATCCTTAATTTGTCGCGGAGGAATGGCGTAACCGTCACGAGTGTGCCTGTCCCAACAAACCCGTCGGTTAGAACCGTCTGGGCTTTGACTAACGGCGAAGCCGGCAAGGTGTCTCAGGCGGAGGGGTTGGCCGAAGCGCTCGGCTGGCCGTTCGAGAGCATCGTCGTCCGGCTGCGCCGGCCCTGGTTGTGGTCGCCGGCACATCGGCAGCCACCGGGCCTCCTGCGCTTCGGGGTGGAGGGAAATCTTCCGCAGCTCTGGCCCGACCTGCTGATCAGCTGCGGCCGTCGTAGCGTCCCGGTTGCGGCCGCGGTGAGGCGCGCCGCCGGCGGGCGAACCTTCGCCGTGCACATCCAGAACCCGCGAACGCCTCTCCCTTGTTTCGATCTGATCGTCCCGCTGGCGCATGACGGGCTCGCCGGACCCAACGTGGCGGCGTCGCGGGCCGCGCTGCACCGCATAACGCCCGAGAAGCTCGCGGCCGCGGCCGAGGAATGGCGGGGCCAACTCGGCAATCTCGACGTCGCTGTGCTGCTCGGCGGCCGCTCGCGGTCGTATCGATTCACGCGACAGACGCTCGATGAGCTGGCGCGTGGCCTCACCGACGTTGCCGGAGACATCGCGATCACGCCGTCGAGGCGGACGGAACCAGGCATTGTCGCGGCGCTCAAGGCCCGTCTGCCGGGTGCCTGGTTCTGGGACGGCGCCGGCCCCAACCCCTATCTCGGCATGTTGGCGCTGGCCCGCCACATCGTGGTCACGGAGGACTCGGTCTCCATGGTCAGCGAGGCCATATCGACGGGGAAGCCCGTCTACGTTGCAGGCATGGCGGGCGGCAGCCGCCGGCTCGCGCGCTTCCACGCCTCGCTCAGGGAAGACGGCATCGTCCGGCCCTTTGACGGCCGGCTCGCTCAATGGCGCTACGAGCCGATCAACGAGACTCCGCGCATCGCTGCCGAAGTGCGCAGGCGGATGGGAGCCGAACCGGACCCCTAGCCCCTCCACTAGGGTATGCCTCTCTCGCAGGGGTCGGGAAGGTCTGCTACTGTCCCGCCAACCCTTGTGTACGGCTGTGTACGGCGATTTCCGGGAGAGGAGACCAGTCAATGACGACCGAGAACCGCAGGGCAAAGGGTGCCGGCCGCACCCGTCGTGAAATCCTGAAAGCAGGCGCCGCCGGCGCCGTGGGGACCGCCGCGCTCAGCGCAGGCTTCCCCTCCATTGTCCGCGCTGCGGACACGGTGCGGATCGGCTACGTCAGCCCCAAGACCGGGCCGCTCGCGCCCTTCGCCGTTTCCGACGAGTTCAACGTCGCCACGGTGCTGGAGGCCATCGGCGGCAAGGTCGAGTCCGGCGGCAAGAGCCTCGATGTCGAGATCATCGTCAAGGACAGCCAGTCGAACCCGAACCGCGCAGCCGAGGTGGCGAGCGAACTGATCCTCTCCGACGAGGTGCACCTGCTCTGCGCCGGCAACACGCCGGAGACCACCAACCCGGTCGCCGACCAGGCCGAGATCAACGAGGTCCCCTGCGTCACCACGCTCTGCCCGTGGCAGCCCTACTTCTTCGGCCGCGGCGGCAATCCGGCGGAGGGCTTCCAGTGGACCTACCACTATTTCTGGGGGCTGGAGGACGTGATTGCGGTCTTCCTCAACCTCTGGGCCAAGATCGAAACCAACAAGGTTGTCGGCGGGCTCTTCCCCAACGACGGCGACGGCAATGCCTGGGGCCATCCCGAGCTGGGCTTCCCCAAGCCGCTCGCGGCCGCCGGCTATACCCTGATCGATCCGGGCCGCTATCAGAACCTCTCCGACGACTTCTCGGCCCACATTTCCGAGTTCAAGGAAAACGGCGTCGAGATCGTCACCGGCGTCGTGCTGCCGCCGGACTTCACCACCTTCTGGACTCAGGCCGCGCAGCAGGGCTTCCGGCCCAAGGCGGCGACCGTGGGCAAGGCGCTGCTCTTCCCTGAGGCGATTGGGGCGCTCGGCGACGCCGGGCACAACCTGAGCTCCGAAATCTGGTGGAGCCCCTCGCACCCCTTCACCTCGAGCATCACCGGCCAGACCTGCGGCGAGCTCGCCGCCGCCTTCACCGCCGCCACGGGCAAGCAGTGGAGCCAACCGGTGGGTTACGGCCACTCGATCTTCGAGGTGGCGCTGGACGTCGTGAGCCGGGCCGAGGATGTCAGCGATCCTGAGGCCATGCTGGCGTCCATCGTCGCCACCAACATCTCGACGATCGCAGGCCCGGTCTCGTGGGGCTCGGGCCCGGTGAAGAACGTCGCAAAGATGCCGCTGGTGGGCGGCCAATGGCGGCGCACGCCGGACGGCCCATTCGACCACGACCTCATCGTCACGTCCAACGAGACGGCGCCGGACGTTCCTGTCGGCGGCGATATGGAAGTCATCGGCTAGGGAGCAAGACCTGCGGAGGGCGCCCCCGGCGCCGCTCCGCAGGCGCGTGCCGGCATGACGGCGCTGATCGCGCTGGAGGGCGTTTCCAAGAGCTTCGGCTCGGTCAGGGCGACCGACCAGTTCAGCATGGAGCTTGAGGACGGCGAGGCGCTCGGCGTCATCGGCCCCAACGGCGCCGGCAAGAGCACCATGTTCAACATCATCACCGGCGCGGTGCGGCCGAACGCGGGGCGCGTGCTCTTCGCCGGCCGCGACATCACGCGGGCGCCCGCTCACGAGCGCTGCCGCATGGGGATCGGGCGCTCCTACCAGATCCCCCATCCATTCGCGAACATGACCGTGTTCGAGAACCTGCTGGTGGGCGCGGCCTTCGGCGGCAATCGTTCGGAAGCCGCCTGCTATGAGGACTGCCACGAAATCCTGGGGCGCACCGGCCTCTTGGAGAAGGCGAATGCGCTGGCCGGCGCGCTCACCCTGCTGGAACGCAAGCGGCTGGAGATGGCGCGCGCGCTCGCGACCCGGCCTCGCGTGTTGCTGCTGGACGAGATCGCCGGCGGGCTGACCGAGCACGAGTGCGTCGCGCTGGTCGAGACCATCAAGACGATCCACCGCACCGGCGTCTCCATCGTCTGGATCGAGCACGTGGTCCACGCGCTGCTCTCGGTGGTGAGCCGCCTGATCGTCATCAACTTCGGCCAGAAGCTCGCCGAGGGCGACCCGCACCAGGTGATGGCGAGCGCCGAGGTGCAAGAGGTCTATATGGGGATCAGCGCCGAATGAGCGGGACGCCCGAGACGGTGCTGGCGACCCACGAGCTCACCGCCTTCTACGGCGATTTTCAAGCGCTCTTCGGCATCGACGTGCATGTGGGCCGGGGCGAGACGGTCGCCATCATCGGGGCCAACGGGGCGGGAAAGTCGACCTTCCTCAGGAGCGTGGTCGGGCAGCTTCCGTCCGAACGGGAGCAGGTCACCCACGAAGGCAAGCCTATCGGCCACCTGCAAGCGCACGAGATCGTGCGCCGGGGTATCGCGCTGGTGCCCGAGGGGCGGCTGCTCTTCCCCTCGCTCTCGGTCGAGGAGAACCTGCGTCTCGGCGCCTACGGCAAGCGCGCAGGCCCGTGGAAGATCGAGCGCGTGCACGAGCTGTTTCCGGTGTTGCGGGAGCGCCGCGCGACGCCCGGCACCGCGCTCAGCGGCGGCGAGCAGCAGATGTGCGCCATCGGCCGCGCGCTGATGAGTAACCCGACGCTCTTGCTCTGCGACGAGCTCAGCCTGGGGCTCGCGCCGGTCATCATCCGGCAGATCTACGCCGTGCTGCCGGTGATCGTCTCCGAGGGGACCACGATCGTCGTGGTCGAGCAGGACATCAACCAGGCGCTCGACGTCGCCGACCGCGTCTATTGCTTCCAGGAGGGCCGCGTGTCGCTCCAGGGCAGGCCGGACGACCTCTCCCGCGAGGACGTCGCCACGGCCTACTTCGGGGTGTAAGGCGACCTGACCCGCGATGGAGTGGCTCGACGCCATCATCCAGGGTGTGCTGCTGGGTGGGCTCTATGCGCTGTTCGCGACCGGGCTCTCGCTGATCTTCGGCGTGATGCGGCTGGTCAACATCGCGCATGGCGATCTGATCGTGCTCGCCGCCTTCCTCGGCCTCGCCATGGTCAACGGCACCGGCGTGCATCCGCTCATCAGCCTGGTCGTCATCGTGCCGGTGATGGCGGCGATCGGCTATGCGCTGCAGCGCGGCATCCTCAACCTCACGCTGGGCCGCGACATCCTGCCGCCGCTGCTGGTGACCTTCGGCCTCTCGATCATCATCCAGAACGTCCTGCTGGAGGTGTTCTCCGCCGACACGCAGCGGCTCAAGGCCGGCGCGCTGGAGACCGCGAGCATCGCCATCGGCGAGCAGATCGCCATCGGCTGGTTCCCGCTCATCGTCTTCCTCTCGGCGGTCGGCGTGATCGCGGCCTTGCAGCTCGTGCTCTTCCGCACCCGGCTGGGCACCGCCTTCCGCGCGACCTCCGACGACCACGAGACCGCGGCGCTGATGGGGATCGACAACCGCCACGTCTTCGCGCTCGCCATGGCGCTGGCGCTCGCGGTGGTCGCGCTCGCCGGCACCTTCATGGCGATCCGCACCAACTTCTCGCCCGCCATCGGGCCGGCGCGGCTGCTCTACGCCTTCGAGGCGGTGATCATCGGCGGGTTGGGGAGCCTCTGGGGCACGTTGGCGGGAGGCGTAATCCTGGGCGTGGCCCAGGCCATCGGCGCGAAGTTCCACCCCGGCGGGCAAATCCTCGCTGGCCACGTGGCCTTCCTGATCGTGCTCGTGCTCCGGCCCAACGGGCTCTTCCCGCGCACGAGGGACCGGTGAGCGAGGGCGCCGCCACCTATCGCGTCGCGCGCGGCACGCGGGCGAGCCGCTACGGCGCGCTGGTCGCGATCGCAGGCCTCGCGGTCCTGATCTCGCTCCCGTTCTGGGGCGGGCGCGCGGACATGCGGACCATCGTCGAGATCGCCTACTACCTCGCCCTCGCACAGCTCTGGAACCTGCTCGCGGGCTACGCCGGGCTGGTCTCGGTCGGCCAGCAGGCCTTCCTGGGCCTCGGCGGCTACGCGCTCTTCGTCTTCGCGATGAACGCGGGCGTCCACCCTATCGCGGCGATCCCGCTCGCGGGCATCGCGGCCGCGCTCTTCGCCGTGCCGACCGCGTTTATCGTGTTCCGCCTGCGGGGCGCCTATTTCGCCATCGGCACCTGGGTGGTGGCGGAGGTCTACATGCTCTCCTTCGCCCAGGTGTCTGCGCTCGGCGGCGGCTCCGGCATGAGCCTGCCGGCGGCGGTGGTGAAGGGCATCGCCGCAGGCCGCATGTGGCGGGAGACGGCGATCTACTGGACCGGGATTGCCATCGCCGTCGGCGCCATCGCACTTGTCTACCTGCTGCTGCGCTCGCGCCACGGCCTCGCGCTGACCGCGATCCGCGATTCGGAGGAGGCGTCCAGCAGCCTCGGCGTCGACAATTTCCGCACCAAAATCTGGGTCTATATCGTCGCCGCCTTCGGCACCGGCATGGTCGGCGCGCTGGTGTTCCTGACCAAGCTCCGCATTTCGCCCGAGGCCGGCTTCAACGTCGTCGACTGGACCGCCAACGTCATCTTCATCGTCGTGATCGGCGGCATCGGCACCATCGAAGGGCCGATCGTCGGGGTCATCGTCTTCTTCGTGCTGCGCGAGTTGCTGGCGGACTTCGGCAGCTGGTATCTGATTGTGCTCGGCGGGATTGCGGTGCTGATGATGTTGCGCGCGCCGCAGGGCGTCTGGGGCCTGATCGCCGAGCGCTTCGATATCCGGTTCTTCCCGGTGCAGCGGCGCCTCGTGTTCGATCCCGCGTCCTTCCGCTTCGTCGCGGACGACCGGGAAGAGGACAAGCGCGACCGGTGATCCCCGACCCGCCTTTCCCACACACCGCAATGCCCGAATATGCCCGGACTCGTTCCGGATATCCGAGAATCGCCCTCATTTAACTCACTGAAAAGAGGATAGAAACGTGGATGGCCGGGACAAGTCCGGCCATGACGAGTTGGGGTGGTTTGCACCTGGATGGGAACGTTTCGAACGGGATTCCAGGGCTACTTGACGGCGCCGAGGGCGAGGCCGCGGATCATGTGCCGCTGAATCAGGAACACCACGATCAGCATCGGCACGAGCTGGATCACCACCGCCGCCGAGAGCGGCCCCCAGAGCACGTTGTAGAGGTCGATCATCTTGGCGATCTGAACGGGGATCGTGACCGCCTTGTAGCTCGTCAGATAAAGCGCGAAGAGGAACTCGTTCCAAGCGAAGACGAAGGTGAAGACCGCGGTGACCGCAATGCCCGAGGTCGCCATCGGCAGCATGATGCGCCAGATGATCGAGAACCAGCCGAGGCCGTCCAGCCGCGCCGCCTCCTCGACCTCGCGCGGCAGATCGAGCAGGAAGCCCCGCAGCAGCCACACCGCGAACGGCAGGCCATAGGCGACGTAGACGATGATCATGCCGAGGTGGCTGTCGGTGAGCCCGGTCCACTGCGCCATCAGGAAGTAGGGCAGCGCGATCACCACGCCCGGCATGAAGCGGAGCGAGAGAATCAGCAGCGACATCCCGTCGGCGCCCCGCATTTTCATCCGCGCCAGCGCGTAGGCCGAGATCAGCGCCAGGAACATCGTGATGATGGTGGAGACGATGACGATGATCGCGCTGTTGAGGATGGCCTGAGCGAAGTCGAAGCGTTCGAAGGTCGTGTGGTAGTGCTCCAGCGTCGGGTCGAAGGCGAACTGCGGCTTCGGGGCGTTGATGACGTTCGTCGGCTTCACCGAGGTCATCGCGATCCAGTAGAGCGGTGCCAGGTAGACCGCGACCACGACCACCGCGCCGACATCCAGGAATCGTCTGAGCGGCGTGCGCATCAGGCGCTCACCTTCTGCCGCGTCGCCTTCTCCTGGCGGTGCAGGACGCGGAGGAAGCTGATCACCACGATGTTGATGGCGATCACCATCAGCACGCCGTAGGCCGCCATGACGCCGAGCCGGCCGGCGTGGAAGATCGAGTAGATGTTCATGCTGGCGAGCAGCGTGGAGGAGCCGGGCCCGCCCCGCGTGATGATGAGAATCACGTCGAAGATGCGTATCTCATCGACCAGCCTGAGCAGCAGCACCACCGTCACCACCGGCCAGATCAGCGGCAGCACGATGCGGCGCAGATAGGTGAGGCCGCGCACGCGATCGAGCCGCGCGGCCTCGACCACCTCCGGCGATATCCCCTGCATGCCGGCGAGCAGGATGAGCGTGACGAAGGGCGTCCACTGCCAGATGTCGACGATCATCACCGAGAGCAGGGCCGTGTCGGGGTGGGTGTGCCACAGGCTCTTCTCGAGGCCCACGCCCTGGAGCAGATAGTTGAGCAGGCCGCCGATGGGCTCGAACATCGCCCGCCAGGAGAGCCCGAGGGCGACGGGCGTGATGAACACCGGGATCACGATGAGGGTTCTCAGAATGCCGATGCCGCGCATGGTCGTGTCGAGCAGCATGGCGAGGAAGAGGCCCAGGATGAGCTGGACCGGCACCGTGATGGCGCACCAGATGCCGGCGAGCCGGAGCGTCTTCCAGAACGTGTCGTCGTTGAAGAAGAGGAATTCGAAGTTGCGCGGGCCGACCCAGCGCGCCGCCAGCGGGTTGAACAGGTTGTCGCTGCGGAACGCCGTCGCCACGGTCCACCCCAGGGGATAGACCGCGAGCCCGATCAGGATGAGGAGAGTCGGAAGGACGAGAAGGTACGCGATCCGATTCTCGCTCAGGTGAAGAAAAGGCTGGCGGCGCCCCCCGGAGGAGCCCGCCAGCCCTGGTACAGCCATGTAGCGAACGCTTAGTCGTAGTAGCCGTTATCCGCCATGATCTGACGCTGCGCCTCGTCGATGTCCACGAGCGCCTCTTCCATGCCCTTCTCGCCCGCGATCACCGCGGCGACATCGTTGCCGAGCGTGTCGGCGAGCGTGAAGGTCGGCGGCACCCAGACGAAGCCCGGCGTGCAGATCGGGATCGACCTGGCAAGCGCGTCGAAGTAGGGCTGCTTTTCCGCGTACTTGTTCAGCAGCGAAGTCCGCGCCGGCTGCCCGGCCGCGTTGACGAAGTCCTCGCCAATGCGGGTGTCGACGTAATCGCCCGAGCTCATGTGCTTGACCCACTCGAACGCCGCCCGCTGGTCGTCGCCGAAGCTGTTGACGTAGAAGCCGAAGCCGCCCATCAGCGGTTCCTGCTTGCTGATCTCGGTCTCGCCGCCGGGTACGACATCCGAGCGGAAGTTCGCGTGGTGATCCGTGAAGTTCGGATCCTGTAGCACCGAGGTGCCCCACTCCATCGGCGCGAACACGGCGGAGCCCTTGGCGAGCACCGAGTTCGCCTCTTCGTCCGTCGCGTTCATCGTGATCGGGTGGCGATATTCCATGAGCTTGAGCAGCATGGAGAACGCCTTGTGGCCGATCTCGGTGTTGAACTGCGGCTCCCAGTTCTCGTCGAACCAGACGCCGCCGTAGGAGCGGATCATCTGGTAGAGCTCGAGACCGGCGAAGAGGCCGCGGCGCCCGGTGGTGACGAAGCCGTAGATGTCGTTGTCAGGATCGTGCAGGGCCTTGCAGACCTCGATGGTCTCTTCCCAGGTCGTCGGGACCTGGGTGATGCCCGCCTCGTCGAACTTGTCCTGGCGGTAGTACATCAGCTTCGTGTTGCTATCGAAGGCGATGGACGCGTGGTGGCCCTCCGGCGTCTGCGGGAAGTTGTAGCCCACGGTGACGTTGGCCGGGACATCGGCGTGGTAGTCGTCCAGCCAGCCCTGGTCCTCGGCGAGCCAGTCGTCGAGGTTGAGCGGCGTGCCGATGGTGCCGATCGACGACATCACGTTGTGGTCGTTGATGGCGCAGTTGTAGGAGTCCGACTTGGACGCCGCGTAGACCTGCATCTTGGTGTAGGCCTCGCCCACCGGCTCCGCGATGATCTTCACGTTGACGTTGGGGAAGCGCTCCTTGAAGGTCGCGACCACGGCTTCGAGCGGCAGGCCCCAGCGCTGGCCCGCGAAGGTGTAGGCCACCACGTCGCCCTCGAGGCTGTCGTCGGTGTACCAGCCCGGCCCGTTGGTGTCGGACGCGCGCGCCCACTTCGGCGCGACGCCGACACCGGCCGCCGCAGCCATGGCCGCGGAAATCTGGAGCATCTGACGGCGCGTGATCTTCGCCCGCATGTCGCGCGCGTGCTGCATGGATTGCTTGTAGAGAGTCTCTCTGTCCGTACCCATGTGAACCTCCCCTGGGATTTCGTCGCGATGACTATAGCGCTGCGCCGTGGCGGGTGTACATGGCGGTAGTCTTTTGCATTTCCCTCAACGGCGGGCGCTGGCTTTTTCATTTCCCTCAACGGCGGGCGCTCACTCCGTTCGCTTGCCTACGCGCTACGCGCGCGGCGCGGTCGCGCGCTCCGGACCTGCGGTCCGGGCCTTTTGGCGTGCAGGGGCTTTGCCCGCGGCCTAGACTTGCGCGCCGTTCGGCCAAGCAGCGGAGAGCCCCCATGTCCTACTGGATCAGCCAGAGCGTCGATGGCGCGCCCTTGCCAAAGGCGGTTCGTGCCGAAGGCGTCTACGTCTACGGCGAGGACGGCAAGCGCTACATCGACAGCACAGGCGGACCGGGGCTGTTCTCCCTCGGCCACGGCCATCCGGAAGTGACGGCGGCGGTGAAGGACCAGTTCGACCGGATGGCCTACGGCTTCAGCATGACCTTCACCACCGACGTGGTGGAGGAGCTCTCCGAGAAGGTCGTGACGGCTGCCGGTGCCGATCATTTCGGCGGCGTGTTCTACTCGTCGAGCGGGTCCGAGGCCAATGAGCACGCGCTGAAGGCCGCGCTGCAGTATCACCTCGCGAATGGCGAGCCCGAGCGGACCCACTTCATCGGCCGCAGGCTCTCCTGGCACGGGGCGACGCTCGGCGTGCTCGACGTGGGCCATCACCTCTGGCGGCGGAGCCTCTACGAGAGCGAGCTCGGCCGCGCCACCCACGTCTCCGCGCCGATGCTCTACCGCCCGCCGGAGGGCGTGGCACCGGAGGACCTTGCGAAGCACTATGCGGACGAACTCGATGCCGAGATCCGGCGCGTAGGCCCCGGTCGGGTCGCGGCCTTCATCTTCGAGCCCATCGGCGGCGGCACCGGCGGCATCCTGCCGCCGCCCGCCGGCTACGCGCAGGCCATGCGCGCGGTCTGCGACGCGCACGGCGTGCTCATGATCGCGGACGAAATCTTCTGCGGTGTGGGCCGCACCGGCAAGTGGCGGGCGCTGGAGCATGACGATGTGAACCCCGACATCATGACCATCGCGAAGGGGCTCTCGGGCGGCTACATGCCCTTGAGCGCCTGCGTGCTTTCGCGCCAGGTGCGCGAGGCCATCGATGGTGCCTACGGCAACCTCGAAGCGGCCCGCACCTATTCCGGCCACACCGCCGCCTGCGCGGCCGGGCGCGCCGTGCTGGGCATCATCGAGCGCGACGGGCTGGTGGAGAAGGTCGCGGCCGACGGCATCTACCTCAAGGAGCGGCTGGACCGGGCGCTGGGCCAGGACGACGCGGTCGGCGACATCCGGGGCTGCGGCCTCATGTGGGGGATCGAGCTGGTCAAGGACCGCGATAGCAAGGAGCCGTTCGATCCCGCGCTCCAGGTGTGGAAGCGCTATCGCGACGCCGCGCTGGAGAACGGCATGCTGAGCTACCAGGGCGGCGCCATCATCGACGGCAAGCGCGGTGATTACGCTCTCGTCACCCCGGCCTACACCGCGACAAAGGACGAGCTCGACGAGATCGTGGACAAGGTCGCGTTCTCGATCCGCCAGGCCGTGGAGTCGGCCCGCGACGCGGCCTGAAACCGCCGCGCCGACGGGCTCCCACGCTTCGACAGCGATACGTCTCGTGTTCTCCGTTCCAATTTGGGACGAGCTAGTCCCCACTCTCGGGCTTTCCGGCGTGGCCGTCCTCGCTCTGGTGGGCGGCTACTTGTACGGCGGCAATCTGTGGTGGGAACGCCACTCAATCCGCTTCGGCGGGGACCCATCGCCACTGCAAGTCAGCGGCGCAGTTGGCGAGCTTGTTGTTCTCGCCATGGTGGTCGCCGGAGTCGTCATCGTGATGGTCTCTTGCCCGGACGCGAGCCTGTACCACTCGGAAGGCCCGGAGCTGGCCTTAGTCTTCCTCTGGTTCGGCTGCGTCTATGCTGGCGCCGTCTTCCACTCGCAAGGGGAGATTGATACCGGCGCAGATAAGAGCGAAATCGAGGCCATCGGCGGCAGCGGTCAGTCGGCCGTTGAGGAGGCCGCGCTTGACAAGCAGCTTCGTCAGAAGTTGCGGAGGGCGTATCGCGTCTACGATCTCTATTCCTGTGTGGTCTTTGGCCTTGGCGGCCTGGCGCTTGCCAAAGCCGCTCTCCAATTCTGGCATGACTGGCAGAGCAATGCGTTCGCCTCCCGGCACTTGGTCGCTCAGGCCGACGCGCTCCTGGCGATCCAGCCCGCCGTGTTTAACCTGAACGCCATCATCGAGGTCGAGCGGGCCTATCTGTCATTTCGAGAACTGCTGAACGACGTGCTCCTCCAGGTCGAGCCGATCGCCTTCCTGTTTCTCTATGTCATGTTGATGAGCCTACTGGTTTCTGTGACGCCCATCTCGGCCGCGTATCGCAACCGTGCGCGTCGGCTGGGCTCGACCGTCTCATTGATCGCGGTGATCGTCCTCCTGGCGATCTCACTTGGTAGCTATTTCCTGCACGCGACGGTCGCCTCGCGCGGCCTAGCAAGCTCGCTCTCATACCTGGAGTCCTGGTCCGCCACCGATTTCCGCCATTACCTGCGGTATTCGGAGATCTACACGGAAGTGAACGCGGCAGGCGGGCTCAGCGGGTTCATCCGGGCGCTGCTCTCCGAGGCGGTGTTTCTTGTCATCCTGGTGGGTGTTGCCCAGCAGGCGGCCTCCTGGGTGCGCCATCTGATGGGACGATCAAAGCAGTGATCGCAGCCGTGGCGGTCCTGCTCGCGCTGGTTGTCGCGGCCGGCGTCGTGTTCTTTGCCAATCGCCTTAAGTCTCCGCGCTACGGCGGCATCCCCTTCAGCGGGCCGGACCAGGCAGGCGCAGCCGGCGCCGCGTTGCAGATCGTTACTTGGAACATCGGCTACGGATCACTGGGGGCAGGTGCGGACTTTGTCGCGGATGGCGGTCAGAACGTGCGCGCCCTCGGCCGCCGCAGCATAACCAGCGCGGTTGACGCCATCGGCGAGATATTGGGGAGGCAGAATGCCGATCTCGTGCTCCTGCAGGAGATGGCGGCGGCAAGTTTCATGACCCGAGGAGTCGATGTCAAAGCGGGTGTACTAAGGGCGTTGAACCGCTACCGCGTTGCCTTTTGGGAAGATTTTTCAACGACGATGGTGCCGCCGCCCTTCAATCTTTCCAACGGATTGATGACGCTCGCCTGCGTCGCCGGTGCAGAGTGCACAGCGCAACCTCTGCCGCAAGAGCCAGGCTTTCGCCTCGGAATTCTCAAGAAGCAATACGGTGCTCTCGTGACCCGAATTCCGGTCGAGGACGGCCGCGAGTGGGTCATCATGAACATCCACCTTGCCGCGTTCGACGACGGCGGACAGGTCAGATCAAGGCAGGTCTCGGCGCTGCTGGAGTTGGCACAGGCCGCGTATCGAAGCGGCGCGCATGTGGTGATCGGCGGCGACTGGAACTTGCGACTGGTCGACACGGCGTTTCCTCACGGAACGGAGGAGAGGCATCTCTGGTGGATTCACGACTTTCCCCACGAGACCGTTCCTGACGGATGGGCCTTCGGCCTCGATCCGTCCGTTCCCAGCGTTCGCACGCTGCATCGGCCCTATGAAGCGGGGGTTAACTACGTAACCGTCATCGACGGGTTCCTCGTTTCGCCAAACGTTATCGTCGAGCGAGTCGAGACGTTGGATCTCGGCTTTCTCCACACCGACCATCACCCGGTGCTGGCGACCCTCCGAATGAACACTGTGCAATAACGCCCGATCCGGATTCGTCACGACGGTCATGGAGAGCGCCGCGCAATCTATGACGCTCGCGCGACACGACGCCTACTCGGAGAGCACCACGCCCCAGGGGAGCACCTGGTTGCCGGAAACCAGGCTCGCGCCGAGGATACGGGTGGGCTTCAGCAGGTGGGTCGGGTCGTCGTCGCTCGGCTCGAAGCGCACCGTGCCTTCGCCCCAGACGGTCTCCGTGATTTCTGTCTCTGCCGGCAGCTGAACAACCTGGCGCTTCACCGCGTCCGCGCGGTCCGCTTCCGGCAGAGACTTGACGAATAGGCGGGGGAAGGTCTTGAGCGGCTCGAACGTCCGGCCCGTCGGGGTCATGTCGATCTCGATCACGCGCCGGCCCAGACGCTCGGTAAAGCCCCAGATTCGGTTCGCATCCACGTGAAGCTCCATGGCCGCGAGCTTCATGCGAAAGCCCCAGAGCTCGCGCGTGCCCGCGCACACTTGATCGGTGCTGGTGAAGGCGTGCACCCAGTGCCCGCCGATCTCGCCGCCGTAGCGCACCTGCGCGATCACGGCGCTGTCGTAGTAGGGGCGCGTCGGCACCGTGCTCTCGAAGTGCATGACGGTGATCTGCACGACGTTGGTGGCAAGCTCCAGCGGTGCCGGCACTCGGGGGCTGAGCGCCGCCTCGTCGACCTCGCAGAAGATGCTGAGGGTGCGGAAGCGGTGCTTCCACGGGGGCAGGGGGTAGGGCAGGAGCTCGGTGTCGAGCTGCTTCTCGTTCATGGATGCACTCGTCGGGGTTTGTCGCTCAGGAGCGGAGCCGGGTGATGACTTCGCCGGCATAGAGCCGGAGCGAGCGGAGCACGGCCTCGTGCTCAATGCCGGGCACGCGGAAGCGGCAGATGACGTGGTTGATGCCGGCCTCCTGCTGCAGGGTCTTCAAGCGCTCGAACACCTGATCGGGGTCGCCAAGGACGAAGCGCTCCTGCATCAGTCGGTCAAGCGACGCCTCCGCGTCGCCGAGGGCGCCGGCCGCCGCATGGCGGGCGTAGACCGCGCGCAGCGGCTCGCCGGCGATGGCGATCGCCTCCTCTCGCGATTGCGCACAGAACACCTCGCGGATCACCGGCCGCTCGACCTCCGCGAGGCTGCGGCCGGAGCCGGCCATGCGTTCGCCATAGGTGCGGTAAAGGGCGATCACCTCCGCATCGCTCGCCGTCGGCGCCGGCAGGATGGCGTAGCCGTTCTGCGCGGCCAGCGCCACGTCCTCACCGTCCCCCGCCTCGACCCAGATCGGCGGGTGCGGGATCTGCACCGGCCGAGGCGTCACCGCGAGATATTTCGGCTCCAGCCCGGCGCGCTGCCACTGCAGCTTGAAGGGCTTTTCGTAGGGCTCGTGGGTGAAGGGTTGCTCGGCGTTTTCCGGCGTCTTGCGCGGGAAGCGGGTGAAGCGCCCGCCGTAGGAGAACGCGTCGGAGGTCCACGCCTTGGCGATGAAGTCCAGCGACTCCTCGAAGCGCGCGCGGCGCTCCCCGAACGGCACGCCGAAGGCGGCGAACGCGGCCTCGCTGTCGCCGATGCCGGCGCCCAGGATGGCGCGGCCGTTCGACAGCAGGTCGATGACGGCGAAATCCTCGGCTGCGCGCGCTGGGTGCTGCAACGCCAGCGCCTTGCCGGCCGAGCCCAGGCGGATGAAGCGGGTGGAGCCCGCGAGCGCGCCCAGCAGGTCCACGACCGAGCCGGTGAGGTCGCCGTCCACGAAGTGGCTCTCGCCGATCAGCGCCGAGTCGAAGCCGAGGTGATCGGCAAGCTCGATCTGCTCCATCATCTCGCCGTAGAGGTCCGCTGTGGCGCGACTTTCGCCACCGCCGGTCAGCTCCCAGCCGTAGTAGAGCCCCGACCTCATGACGCGCCCCTGAAGTGCGGGATCACGTGCTCGGCGAACAGCTCCATCTGCCTGAAGAGGCGCTCCTTCTTCTGGCTGATGTGCATGATGCGCGGCATGAAGTGATCGAAGTGGACCGTCTCACGGTAAGTCTCGATCTTGCGGATGATCTGATCGGGCGTGCCGACAAACGACGCCTCGATGATCTCCTGGAACACCGGGTGCGCCAGCATCTCGCGCCGGCTGCCGGTGGCCTCGGGCACGTAGCCGTAGGCCACGTACTGCTCCTCGTACATCGGCAGCAGGTCTTCATCCATGATGCGGAGCGCCTCTTCCTGGGTCTCGGCGATGCAGACATCGCGGAAGAGTCCGCACTTGATGGCGCTCTCGGGGTGGCCGGCGGCGCGCGCGGCCTCCTTGTAGATCCCTGCGTTGCGCTCGAAGAGCTCGATGCTCATGGACGGGCCTTCCCAGAAGCCCAGTCCGGCCTTGCCGATGTTGGTCGCCTGCAGCTTGGTCCGGTTGGCGCCGACCCAGATCGGCGGGTGCGGCCGCTGCAGCGGGGCCGGGTCGAGGCGCAGGTCGTCGTAGTGGAAGAACTCGCCGTGGTGGGAGAACGTCTCGCCGGTCCAGGCCTTCTTCATCACCTCGACCGCCTCGTAGAAGCGCTTGCCCCTCGTCTTCTTCTCGATGTCCAGGCCCTCGAACTCCTCCGGCCGGTAGCCCGGCGCGAGGCCGAGCAGGAGGCGGCCGTTGGAGAGCACGTCGAGGGAGGCTTTGTCCTCGGCATCGCGCAGGGGATCGTGCAGGCCGAGCAGCGAGCAGCCGGTGCCGATGCCGATGCGCGAGGTGCGGCGCGCGATCGCGGCCAGCACGGGCAGCAGGTTCGGGCAGTAGCCGTCGTACCAGAAGTGATGCTCGGTCAGCCAGAAGCTGTCGAAGCCGACCTCCTCGGCGAAGACCGCGTGCTCCACGACCTCGTCGTAGAGCCCGGCCCACGAGCGCGGATGGACGCGCGGGCTCTGCATCCCGTAAAGGCCAAGCCAGAATTCCACGTGAGCCCCTAACGGTCGTTTGTTTTAGTCTACGGCCGGGCCGCATCGAAGCACAGGACCGCGCGCGGAGGCAAACGCGCGGGGCACGCGAGACGGTGGCTCGTCAGGGCAGGTCCAGCTTCGCCCGGTTCGCGCTCATGCTGGCGGTGATGCGGTGGGCGACCTCGAGCGAGCGCACGCCGTCGGCGCCGGTTACCGCCGGCACGCCGCCGGTCCGCACCGTGTGGACGAAAGACTCGACCTCGCGCATGAGCGCGTCGCCCTGCTCGAAGTCCATGCGCTCCATCGCCACGCTCTCCATGCTCGGCGGTGCATCGCCCTCCTTCTTGCGTGCGATCCTGACGCTGCGGGCGCCGTGGTCGACCTTGATGTACGTGTCGGGCTGAAAGATGCGGAGCGTGCGCTCGGTCTTGAGGCTGACCCGGCTCGCGGTGACGTTGGCGACACAGCCGTTGGCGAACTTGAGCCGGGCGTTGGCGATGTCCTCGCTGGCGGAGAACACCGGCGTGCCCACGGCGTCGATGTCGATCACCGGGGAATCCACCAGCGCCAGGATGATGTCGATGTCGTGGATCATCACGTCGAGGACCACGCTCACGTCGGTGTTCCGCTGCGGGAAGGGGCTGACCCGGACCGATTCGATATAGAGCGGGCGGGCGATGCGCGGGGCGATGGCCTGGAAGGCGTCGGAGAAGCGCTCGATCAGCCCGACCTGCAGCACCAGCCCCCTGGCCTCGGCCAGCGCCGTGAGCTCCCGGGCGGTGGCCACGGTCTCGGTGAAAGGCTTTTCGACAAGCACGTGAATGCCGGCGTCGAGGAAGTCCTTTACCACCGCGTAGTGGGCGGCTGCCGGCACTGCGACCGAGGCGGCGTCGATATGGCCGATCAGCGCGTGGTGGTCGGCCACGGCATCGGCGCCGAGCGGGCTGGTGACGGCAGCAGCTCGCTCAGCGTCGATATCGGCGACCGCGACCAGGCGGGCGCCGTCGATGGCCGCTGCCTTCTGGGCGTGGTAGCGCCCGAAGTGGCCCGCGCCGACCACGCCGAGCCGGAGCGTGTCGGCAGCCGTTTCCTCCCGCGTCCCCGTGCCGCGCGCCACAGCTGCCTCAGGCCGCCTCGTCGACGAAGAGCTCGGCAAGCTCGAAGCGGTCCTGGGTCATGTAGGCGAGGCCCTTGGTGCTGATGCGGTAGTAGGGGATGGTGACGAGGGAGACGAATTCGAGGTTCATCTGCGGCGTTTCGAGCTCGCACCCCATCTCACGCCAGGCGTCTATCAGCTTGTATTGACGCTCGAAAAGCTCATCGAAGGGGAGGTCGGAGGCAAGCCCGTTGAGCGGCGTCGGCAGCGAGGCTTCGACCGTGCCGTTGCGCAGCGCGATGAAGCCGCCGTCCATCTTGATGGTCTCGTTGGCGGCCGCGGCCATGTCGTCGTCCGAGGCGCTGACCAGGACGATGTTCTGGTTAAAGACGTTGGCGGTGGTTCCGATGCAGCCTTCCTTGATCCCGAAACCCTTGACGAAGGCCACGCCCACCTCGCCGGTGCCCATGATCCGGTCGATCATGCAGATCTTGTTGATGCCGTTTTCTGGGTCCGCTTGCACGAAGCCATCGACGACGGGGAGAGTTTCGACCGACCCCGGTGTCTCAAGCGAGCCGTCCCGCGTGTTGATGCACTGGACCTTCACGGTATCGCCGGCACCGGTCGGTGCCTTGATCCGAAAGTCCTCGGGCTCGAGCACCCGGTCGATGTTCATGGTGCCGTAGAGCCAGTCGGGATAATCGGGATTCTGCAGCGGGGCGACGAGCTTGCCGCCTTCGACCCAGACCTTGCCGTTGGCCATCACCCGGTCGATCTCGAACCCTTCAAGAGTGTCGACGAACACGATGTCGGCGAAGCGGCCCGCCGCGATCATGCCCATGTCGTGGTTCACCCGGTAGAACTCCGCCGGCTGGATGGTGGACATCTGGATCGCGGTCATCGGGTCCATGCCGTTCTGCACGGCGACGCGGATGGCGTTGTCCATCTGGCCGCGCTCCAGCATCCAGTCGGGCGTGATCACGTCGGTGCAGAGCTGGTAGGCGCGGGCGTGGTAGCCTTCCTCGGTAATCACTGGAAGACACGCCTCTATGTCCTTGCACGCGCTTCCTTCTCGGATGACGATCCAGATGCCGAGCTCGGCCTGGCGGCGGGTCTCCGAGGCGTTGACGATCTCGTGGTTGTGCATGATCCCGGAGGCGACCCAGGCGTTGGTGATCTTCTCGTCGGTCATGCCCGCCGAGTGGCCCTGGATCACCTTGCCTAGGTCGAGCGCCTCTTCCATGAGGCTGAGCAGCGCCCGGTCCCGCTGGTTCTGATAGAGCATCAGCTCCGGGCTGATCTCCTCGATGCCCTTGGTCTCAGGCCAAGTGAGCGAGTCGCGCAGATCTTCGATGCTGGGCGCGTTGGGCGAGGCGGGGAAGCCGATGCCGCGGTTCTGGGTGTAGCACATGGTGGGAGTGACGAAGATCGGCTTGACCGGCGTCGCCAGCAGCTCGTCAAGGAAGAAGCGCGAGGCGCGCATGCCGTTGACGATGGCGTGGCCGTAGAAGCCGTCCACGATGGTCGTCGAGCCGTGCAGCAGCCGGCACGCCGCGAACACGGTGGAGTTGGCGTAGGTGTGCCACTGGTGGCAGTGGGGGTCGATCAGCCCCGGCACCAGGAAGCGGCCCTCGGCATCGATGACCTCGGTGTCGTCGCCGACGGCGTAGGCAACGTCGCCGACGGCCGCGATCCGCTCGCCCTTGATGGCGATCCCTTCGGCCTTGATGGTGCCGGTGTGGACGTTGACCACGCGGCCGCCCGTGATGATCGTGTCGGCAGGCGCGTAGCCCATGGCCACGTCGATCAACGCTTCCCGCTGAAGCTCCATGCTTCTCCCCCGATGTCTCGCGCTGGCGGGGCGGCACCGTAGTCGGACTTGTGGGGGCCTTCAAGCCGAGGCCCCGGCCGGCAGCGACGGGGGATGGACACCGGGCGATCGGCGCGTTATTCAGACAATGACTTGCAATTGCATCGCGTGGTTCGATCCATGGCGGTCGACGGGGAGGCACACGCACCGGGCGCGGGCGCGTCGAGGTGGCTGGCGCTTGAGGGCATCCACCACGCCTACGATGCGGCGCCGGTGGTCCGAGGCGTCGATCTGGTCGTCGGACCCGGCGAGATCATGTGCCTGCTAGGCCCGTCGGGCTGCGGCAAGACCACCCTGCTGAGGATTGCCGCCGGGCTCGAACGTCAGAGCGCGGGCCAGGTCTTCATCGACGGCGAAGAGGTCGCCGGCCCGCACCGCTTCGTCGCACCGGAGAAGCGCCGCATCGGCCTGATGTTCCAGGACTACGCGCTGTTCCCCCACGTGCGCGCCATCGACAACGTTGGTTTCGGGCTGACGGCCACGCCAAGGGCAGAGCGCCGGCGCGTCGCGTTCGCGATGCTGGAGCGGCTCGGGCTCGCGGAGCTCGCCAACGCCTATCCGCACGAGCTCTCCGGCGGGGAGCAGCAGCGCGTGGCGCTCGCCCGTGCGCTCGCGCCGGCACCCCGCGCGATGCTGCTGGACGAGCCGTTCTCCGGCCTGGACGAGCGCCTGCGAGAACAGGTCCGCGACGACACTCTGGGCTTCCTCCACGAGGCCGGGGTGCCGATCGTGCTGGTCACCCACGATGCGGACGAGGCGCTGCAGATGGCAGACCAGATCGCCCTGATGCGGGACGGGGTGCTGGTCCAGGTGGGCAGCCCGGACCAGCTCTGCCGCAAGCCGGGAAGCCCGTTCGTCGCGCGCTTCTTCGGCGCGCTCCCGGCCTTCGACGGCCGGGTTAAGGACCGCGCGGTGGAGACGCCGATCGGGCGCGCGCCGAGCAGTTGCGGCGAGGGTTGCAAGGTGCGGGTCTATGTCAGGCCCGAGGCCGTGGAACTGGTGAACGGCACGGCGGACGACGCCAACGGGCTGCCGTCCGCCCGTGTTCTGGACAGCCGGCCGATGGGTTCCACCAGCCATTTGAAGCTCGCGATCGACGGCCACGCGGCGCCGCTGACGCTCAACGTCGCCGAGGACGGCGCGCCAAGCGTCGATGATGTCGTCCGCATTCGGCTTGACCCACGCCGCACTTTTGTGTTCCCTGCGACACAGGACCTGTAGGCGACAAGGCTGCGGGACCGGTAACGTGTGGCGGTTGATGCGCCTGCGACCGGGCGTCGCGCCGCCCCCGCCGTGGTGAGACTGGAGCCGTGTCATGGGTATCTCGATCTGGCAAATCCTTCTGATCGTTCTGGTGATCGTGCTGCTGTTCGGCGCCGGCAAGCTGCCGCGCCTGATGGGAGACTTCGCCAAGGGCATCAAGAGCTTCAAGACCGGTATGCGGGAAGGCGAGGCGCCTCCGCCGCCGGCACAGAGCGCGGCCGCGCCCGCTGAGGCTCCGCAGGAGCCCAAGGTGATCGAGGGCGATGCCGCAACCATCGAAGCCAGCGCCGTCAAGAAGGACGAAGCCGCCAAGAGCTAGACGCAAAACGCCGAGCGGCTGAACAGAAACAGGGAGATCACCCGCTCCTGTAGCGGGCGAAGCAATGCTCGACATCGGTTGGCAAGAGATCATCATCCTGATGCTGATCGCCCTGATCGTCGTCGGGCCGAAGGACCTGCCGCGCATCGTCAAGACCGCAGGCCAGTGGATGGGCAAGGCGCGCGGCTATGCCCGCGACTTCCAGAGGACCATCGAGGAGGCCGCGGACGCGACCGAGATCGATGCGGTCAAGAAGGAAATCGACGAGGCCAACCGCGAGCTCGCCACCGCGCGGCGGGACGTGGCCGAGGGTGCCGACGCGATGCAGCGCGATGTCAACGAGGGCACGGAATCGGTGAACAAGATGTTCAGCGAGGATGCCATGGCGCCCGACAAGGCTGCGGCCGCGAAGGCGAATGGCGGAGAGCCGCCGAGCGGTCAGGCGGCCGACGCGGACGGCGGCCAGGCCGAGAACGCCGCCGCAGCTGAGGTAGAAAGCGAGACCACCGCCGCGCAGGCGGAAGCCGCGGCGCCCGCTGCGGAGACTCCAGGCAACGGCGCGGACGGCCCACCCGGGCGCGGCGCGAGCGCCTAGGCGCACGGCAGAATAGCCGGATGTCGCAGCGGCTCCCGTTTGGCGTGTCAGTGCCGCGCAGGCCCGACCCGGAGGCCGGGCGGCATGCCCGTTCCCGGACGAAGCGGGGCGCCGCCCCGAGAGGCGGTTAGCCCGTGGTCGACAATGTCGAACAATCGCGCGCGCCGCTGATCGACCATCTGATCGAGCTCAGGCGTCGTCTCGCCTTCGCGGCGATCGGGCTGGTCATCGCCTTCCTCGGCTGCTGGTACGTGGCCTCGGACATTTTTGCCTTCCTGGTCGAGCCGTTGCGCGACGTGCTGGCCGAGGGCGGGTACGATACCAACCTGATCTACACCCACCTGCTGGAGGCGTTCTTCACCGAGCTGAAGATCGCCTTCTGGGGCGCCTTCTTCGTCTCCTTCCCACTGATCGCCACGCAGTTCTGGATGTTCGTGGCGCCGGGGCTCTACCGGAACGAGAAGAGGGCCGTCCTGCCCTTCCTGTTCATAACGCCGATCCTGTTCTTCTCGGGCGGCGCACTGGTTTACTACTTCATCTTCCCGCAGGCGTTCAATTTCTTCATCTCCTTCCAGGAAGGAAGCACCGACGATCGCCTCGGCCTCGAGCTGCTGCCAAGAATTGGCGAGTACCTCTCGCTGGTGATGAAGCTGATCTTCGCGTTCGGCATCGCCTTCCAGCTTCCGGTGATGCTGACGCTGATGGGCCGCGCGGGCCTCGCCACCTCTGCCGGGCTCAAGCGCAAGCGCAAGTACGCCATCGTTATCGTGTTCATTGCCGCGGCCATCCTCACCCCGCCTGATTTGTTCAGCCAGATCGGCCTCGGCATCCCGCTGATCGCGCTCTACGAGATCTCGATCATCTCGGTCGGCTTCGTCGAGAAGAAGCGCCGCAAGAAGCAGGAAGAGGAAGAGGCGATGTACGCGGAGATGGACGAGCTGCTCGCCGAGTACGAGGACAGCGAAGAGACCGACTTCAACTTCGGGCGCTAAGGACGGCCGGCCGAGCCGGGTCCATCGGGCCTCGCCGTCATTTGAATAAGCTATTTGTGACATAAGAAAATCGATCTTCGATCAGGGGATTGTTGCGCTTATGCTCGCGCCATCGTCCGGGCGCCGCGACTAAGATTCGGCGGTATGCGGCGAAGGGAGGGCACCCGTATGAACGCGACACATGTGAATCCATCCGGCGCAGATTGTGGTCGAAACGGAATGAGAGGCTCGAAGAAGACCCTTCTGGCGTCTTTGGCTTCGCTCGCCGTTTTCGCCTTGCTTGCGACGAATGTGGCTCATGCCGGCCCTCTCGCGCCCGGCCCGCAGATCATCACCGAGTACGACCGCAGCTTCATCGAGCGCTCTGGCGCCCAGACCTTCGGCGAGATGCTCGACACGGGCATCATCCGCTACTTCTTCACCGGAGGGCGCGACCTGCTCATCATGGTGAACGGGCGGCC
>JAJDUK010000015.1 GCA_022826665.1 Alphaproteobacteria bacterium
GGCTCTGGTTGGGCTAGATCGTAGCTTATCAAATAGCGCATGTTCTTTTGTTCCTGTTAGTTTGTTCGAGGAATTATACCACACTATTATTTGGGCACAACTAAGGAGTTAGAAATGTATGTTTCAGACCGAGCCAGCACCCAATATCGAACCCATCAAACATGCGATCCATGTTTCTGGGTATATTTGGAATATTGACTGGGGAAGTGTCCGCATCGACCAAAGCCAAATTTGCTCCTAGCAATAATCTTGGAGACGAGTCCTTGGCGTAAGATGGGGCGGTCAGAAATAGACTCGAAAGGATAAGAGCAAGCATTATTCGCATCACAAATTCTCCCGTTCGAATAGATCGAAACATCCGGAAATCGTCAGGGTATCGACGTTGGACTGCGTGCAAGCGCCCGCTTCCAGTTGTTCCACAAGCCCAACGATTGATGCTGCGTCAGGCACGGGATTCACGGGGTGTACCAGCAGACCAACTCTATCGAGCAGAGAAGTCACGACGCCACATTTCAAAGTCACCGATCAGGAATACCTTTCCGACATGGAGTCGACAGATAGGTAGCGTCACCAGCCATTCGGACTATACAATTCTCAGCATGCTGAATTCGTCCCGACCGGGATGCTCACACCAACACCATGAGTCCGACACAGCGGACTTGCCGGAGTGTGCGCGCTTCCAGTATTCCGAAGCTACCCGTCGGCGCGGCTGCGGGACAAGGCAGTTTTTCTCATCATCTCTTCACGCCAGATCAAATGTGGATGAATCATCAACAATTCGTGCGGAATACGCATGTATGGGGAAGTGTGTCCGACACGATCGAATACTTGCAACGCCTTAGCCGCAAGGAACGCCTTCACCTTTTGCGCGTGGCACTAGCCTGCGCGACCTACCGCCTCGACGACCACTTCCACGCGGCACTCCAGGCCCGTCTCGGCGCTGTACAACGCGATGAGGTTTCAATCCCACCCGACGCCTTCGTAGCAATGGCCTATCATCTCGACTGGATACATATGGCGATCTGACTAGCCGCGAAGCAACGGGACCTCGCAGTCACCGGTCGGGTACTGTTGGATGCCATTCCAATGACGGGCTTGTCCGTGGCACGCAGCAGGACATTGACCTGCTCCTGGCGTTGATGAAATGTTGAGTTCAACATTTCATCAACGCCTCGATGCGATCTGCAATGTGCTGAGCGGGCTCGCGACGAGGCGTGAAGTCGGAGCCGGGCCGCCGTGAGTGCCGCACAGCAGCCAGGGCGGGGGTGGGAATGATTACACCGCCCGGTGGTTGCCCAGGAACCTGGCGGCGAAGCGGGGGTAGACCTCCCTGAGCGACGCAGCGACGGGGCCGCGGATCAGCGCCATGGTCTCCGCGCTCGGGGCAGGGGTGACGGGTGGGTCGTCGGCGGCGTCGAAGGTGAAGCCGGTGGTGTCGCGCACCTCATCGAGGCTATGGCCGGGGTGCAGCGAGGCGAGGCGGAAGCGCCCGCGCGCCGCATCGAAGCGGAAGACGCAACGTCCCGTGACCAGCGCATGAGGACCGCCCGGCCGGTAGACCTCGGGCGGGCTCGTGCCCGGCGCGCTGATGAAATCCACCTTCTCCACCAGCGTGCGCGTCGTGTGCTCGACGCGGAAGAGGATCACGCGCGGCACCACGAAGTAGAGGTAGGCTGAGCCGTAGGAGCCGGGGAAGCGCTTGTCCGCCGCGGGATGCGGGCCGGTGCCGATCAGATTGATGTTGGCGCTGCCGTCGATCTGCACGCCGCCCAGGAAAAAGGCGTCGATGCGGCCCTGACCGGCGCGGTCGAAGAGCTCCCGCCCGCCGTCGGTCATGTCGCTGTGCGCCCCGCTGCCGAGCACGCTGACCTCGGGCCGTCCGCCGCCCCGCTCGCGCGCGAGCCACGCGGCCGCAGCGGGAATCGGCGACGAGGCCCCGACCGCTACGCGGCCGAGCCCTTCGAGCATCCCGGCGATGACGTCGATGAGGAGCGCGACTTTGCTGGGACTCATTCGGCGGCGCGGAGGCCCTTCATGACGTTCGCTTCATTGGCGATCAGATTCTCCCCGCAATACTCCTCGAAACCCTCCTCGCTCGCCGCGAGCCGGGCGTACTCGGCCAGGTGCTCGCGGTCCGGCTCGTAGCAGCCGGTGAGTCCGAGCGGCCAGGCGCCTTGCGGGGCTTCGGCCAGGCCTGCGACGTAGAGCGCGGGCAGCGTGCCCGCCGCCAGCGTCTCGTCGGCGAGCAAGCCGCCGGGCCGCACCTCCTCCACCGTGACCAGGGTTTCCCTGGCGGCATGGGCCATGGTCACGAGCTCGCGCCGCGCACCGAGCCAGACGTTGCCGTGCTCGTCCGCGTATGGCGCGTGGAAGAGCGCGACATCGGGCCTGAGCGCCGGCAGCACGACGATGGGATCGCCCCCACCATCGGCCATTGGGTTGTCGATCACCTGCCAGTCAGGGCGCACGCGCAGCAGGTCCGAGCCGATGAGGCCGCGCAAGGGCATGAAGGGCACGCCTTTCTCGGCCGCCTGGAGCGCGGCGTGAATCGCGGGGCAGGTGGAGTCGCGGATCGCCACGTCGCCCCCCTCCACTGCCGCGGCAAAGCGGGGCGCATTGCCGAGCTCGCCGAGGCTCACCGCCGCGGTCTCGACCGTCGCGACGCAGCCCGCGCCGATCAGCAGGTCCGCCGCGATACCGGCCTGCGGCACGGTGAGCAAGTGCAGGTCGCGCACGCCGCGCCGCACCAGCGCGTACACGGCGGCCATCGGCACGTACGAATAATCCGGCGGCAGCGCCAGCATGGCGCCGTCGGCAACCCGGCCCGCCAGCCGGTCGAGGGAGAGGGTCTCGGTCATCGGCCGTCCGCGCCCCGAAATCCTTCTCTGGACACGCGCGACAGCAATACACCCCCATCGTCATGGCCGTGTGTGGACGCCCCCTTTGATGCAAGCATTTTTTTGGCGACGGTCGGGAGCATGCGGTCAGGTGCTTCCGTGTGTCCGGCCTCTCGATGCGGCTTAGGTGCGCCGCGGGCCTGTATGGAGATGCGCGGATCGGGTCCAAATCGGGCTTCCGTGCTCGAGCGCACGCCGGGTATGACTGGTTTTCCCGATCCCGTCTCGTCGACCATGTGCCCTTACCCTATCCTCCGTCCTGCCCGCACCGTCTCGGGCCTCCCGCTCCTTCGTCGATCACTCAGGCAGCGGCGGGAGCCCGGTAGACCTCCTTGTTCACCGTCAGCGCCCAGGCGATGCGCGCCATCCGGTTGGCCAGCGCCACCGCCACGACCATCACAGGCTTGCGCGCCAGCATCCGCGCGAGCCAGGGGTC
>JAJDUK010000038.1 GCA_022826665.1 Alphaproteobacteria bacterium
GCCATCACCGCGGCGATGTCCTGAAGCAGACTACCCGCGTTCATCGATAGGGACGTAGTCGCGGGCCTCGGGCCCGGTGTAGAGCAGGCGCGGGCGGATCAGGATGTTGTTCTCCAACTGTTCCATCGCCTGCACGGTCCACCCCGGGATTCGGCCGATGGCGAAGATCGGCACGAACAGGTCCTCGGGAATCCCGTGCAGGTAGTAGACGACGCCCGCATAGAAATCGACGTTCACGTTGACGCCGTGCCGCGCGTAGGGGCTCATCGCCTCGACCAGCGCCTCGAGGATCGCGTGCCAGTGCGGCTCCCCCATCTCTTCGGAGAGCCGCCGGACCCCTTCGCGCATGTGCCTGGCTCTGGGATCCTCGGCCCGGTAGACGCGGTGCCCAAAACCCATGATCGGCTCGCGCGCCTTCCGCTTCGCCTTGACGTAGGCCGCAGCCCTCACCGGATCGCCGATCTCCTTGGCCATGCGCATCACGTTCTCGGCCGCGCCGCCGTGCGCAGGGCCGGAGAGCGCGGCCACCGCCGCAGTGATGCCCGCATGCAGGTTGGCGTCGGTGCTGACCACGACCCGCGCGGTGAACGACGACGCGTTGGAGCCGTGCTCGGCGTGCAGCACCATGTCGGTGTCCATCAGCGCGCACGCGTCTTCGCTCGGCGCCTCGCCCTTGAGCATGTAGAGGAAGTTCGCCGCGTGACCGAGGTCGGCGCTTGCCGGCACCGGGTCTCGGCCCTGGCGGATGTGGTGGTGCGCGGTGACGATCATCGGCACCTGCGAGGTCAGCCGGATGCCCTTGCGCCGCGTCGCCTCCAGCGAGTTGTCGCTCGTCTCAGGATCGTCGGCGGCGAGCGCGGAGACGGCAGTCCGCAGCACGTCCATGGGATGCGAGTTCTTCACCGCGCCGATGATGTCGTGGACCGCGCCGGGCAGCGTGCGCGCCTCCTTCAACGCGGCGTCGAAGGCGTCGAGCTCGGGCCGCGTCGGAAGTTCGCCGTGCAGCAGGAGGTAGGCGGTTTCCTCGAAGGTCGAGTGCCGGGCGAGATCGTGAATGGAGTACCCGCGATAGCGGAGCTCGCCGGCGCGGCCGTCGATCAGCGTGGTCGGCGAGCGGTCGAAGCACAGGTCCTTCAGGCCGCGATGCACCTCGGGCTGGTTCGCATCCGTCATGATCCTCTCCCCTTCCGCCGGCCGGCAATCGGAATGCTAACCGCGAGGCGCGATCGCGCAATCGTGTGCTCAGCCGAGTGCGACGCGAACGGCGCGCCCGACCTCTGACGGGGTGTCCAGCACCGCGACCCCGGCCGTTTCCAGCGCCGTGCGCTTCGATGCGTAGGTGCCCTTGTCGCCCATCACGATCGCGCCTGCGTGCCCCATCTTCTTGTCCGGCGGCGAGGCGGCACCCGCGATGAAGGCGACGACCGGCTTGGCCATGTCTCGTGCGTACTCCGCCGCGTCCTCCTCCATCGTCCCCCCGATCTCGCCGATCACCACGACCGCATCGGTGCGTTCGTCGGCATCGAGCACCTGCAGCGCGTCGCGGGTGGTGGTTCCGACGATCGGGTCGCCGCCGATGCCGATGAAGGCAGACTGCCCGAATCCTGCCTGCGCCAGATTGAGGCAGATCAGGGTGCCGAGGCTGCCGCTACGGGAGATCACGCCCACGCGGCCGGGCCGGAAGACGTCGGCCTCGAATGCCGGCATGAAACCGACGAAGCACTCGCCGGGGGTGACCAGACCTGCCGTGTTGGGTCCGACGATGGCGGCGCTGTTGGCCCGCGCCATTGCCAGCAGTTCCATCACGTCCTGCACCGGCACATGTTCGGTGAGAACGACCAGGCGCGCGCATCCGGCCTCGATCGCGTCCTGCGCCGCCGCCTTTACGCCGAGCGGCGGGATGAACAGAACCGAGACGTCGAAGCCCGTCTCGCGCATGGCGTCGCTGGCGCTCGCATAGACCGGCACGCCGCAATGCCGGGTGCCGGCCTTCTTCGGGTTGACACCGGCCACGATGCGGGTGCCGTAGGCCTGCATGCGTTCGGTCCAGTAGGTGCCCTGCTTTCCGGTGATCCCCTGGACCAGCACGCGCTCTCCGCCGCGCACGATCATTGTGTGGCCCTCGCGTCGCGGGCTGCCCCGATCGCGGCGACGATCGCCAGGTCCATCGTCTCGAAGGGGGTCACGCCGAGCCGTTCGCGCAGCATCGCCTGCGCTTCGGCCGAGCCTGTGCCCCGCACGCTGAAGAAGACCGGAATGGTCGGCTTGAGCGCCTCCCAGGCGTCGAGCAGGCCGGCGGTCATCACGTCGGTGCGCGCGAACGCGCCGCAGAAGTTCACCAGGAGACAATTGACCTTGGGGTTGTCGAGCACGAGCTCCAACGCCGGCCGGGCCTTGGTGTACGCCGCACCGCCGATCTCCAGGAAGTTCGCCGGCCTCCCGCCGTGGTGCGCGATCACGTCCATGGTGGTCATGGTGAGCCCGGCGCCGTTGGCGAACACGCCGATGTCGCCGTCGAGTTCGATGTACCGCAGTCCGAGGTTGTGGCCACGCGCTTCCAGCGTGGTGAGTGTCTCGGGGCTCCCCGTGCTAGCGAGATCCCGCCTGCGCTGAATCCCGGAATCGTCGAGAACGAACTTGCAGTCGAGCGCGACCAGCCGCCCGTCCGCGAGCCGGGCCAAGGGATTCACTTCCAGCAATTCAGCGTCGTTGTCGCGGTAGGCGCGGTAGAGCGCGACGAGTGTCTCGGCGAGCGGCTCCTCGTCGCTGCCGAGGCCAAGGCCACCCAGCATCGCCCGCGCGGCGGCGAGGTCGAAGCCTTGCAGGATGTCGACAGGCGCCTGCCGCGGACGATCCGGCTTCGACGCCGCGATCTCCTCAACGTCTATACCGCCGTCGGACGAGACCATCACCAGCGGCCCTTTCGAGACCGCGTCATTGAGCACCGCCGCGTAGTACTCGGTCGCGATCTGCACCCGCTCCTCGACCAGCACCGACGCCACTCGGTGCCCCGCGATCTCCATGCCGAGGATCGCGCTCGCCGCCTCGCGCGCGGCTCGGGGATCATCCGCCGCGCGAATGCCGCCGGACTTGCCGCGCTTGCCGGTGGGCACCTGGGCCTTCACCACCACTGGCACCCCGAGTGCTGCCGCCGCGGCCTCGGCCTCGCTCGCGCTCCGGGCCAGCTGCCCGCGCGGGATCGCGATTCCCGCCGCCTGCAGCAATGGCTTCGCCGCGTGCTCCTCGAAGTTCACGATGTTCGGTTCCGTATGGCGCCGGCAGTTACGCCTACTTGCCGTGCTTCTCCCAGTAGGCGCCGAACAGCGCCTCCTCGCTGGGCCTGTCTTCGGGGATCGGCACCGCGAGATGGGTAGTGTTGAGGAAGTGCCGGTAGTTCAGGTTCTCGCTGATGCTATTGCCCTGCCACGTTCCGCAGCCCATGGAGAGCGTGAAGTTGAGCCCGCTGTCGAAGCCGCCGCCATTGCCGAAGGTGTGCGCCATGTTCACCAGCACGCGGGCGGTGTCGAGCTCCTCGGCAAGCCGGCGGGCATGCGCCATCTCCTGCGTGTGAATGCCGACGGAGTGGCCGCGCCCTTTGACCGCCATGATCGCGCGGACCTTGTCCACGGCATCACTGAAGGTCTTCGCGCGATAGACGGTCAGCACGAGGGCGAGCTTCTCGTCGGAGAACGGATGCTCGGGACCGATCCCCGTCCCCCCGACCATGAAGAACTTCGCGTCACCCACCTTATCGTCGAGGCCGCATTCTGCCGCGAGAACTTCGAAGTCCTTCGCGATCACACTGCGGTTGAGCTTGCCGCCCACCCAGAGGGTGTCACGGATCGCCTCCTTCTCCGCCGCGTTCGCCAGGTAGCCGCCGGCGCGTTCCAGCGCGGCCATCGCGTCGTCGTACACGTCGTCCAGGATGATCGCCGCGTTCTCCGACGAGCACGACGTGGCGTTGTCGAAGCACTTCGACGCGGCAATCTTCGCCGCCGCTGTGTCGAGCTTCGCGCTGGAATCGATAATGACCGGGACGTTCCCCGCGCCGACCCCGATGGCGGGCGTGCCGCTACGGTAGGCGGCTCGCACATTGCTCTGCGAGCCGGTGACGACCACGAGGTCGCAGGCTGCCATCAGCGCGTTGGTGATCGCCTTGTCCACGGGCGGCGGCAACACCTGCACGAGGTCCGCCGGCGCGCCAATCTTCTCCAGCTCTGCCCGCATCAGCGCAACTGCGCGTGTGGTCGTCGGGAGACCCGCCGGCGACGGCGCAATGACGATGGCATTGCGGCCCTTGATCGCCATCATCGCCTTGTTCACCGGTGTCGCCGCGGGGTTGGTGGAGGGCGTCACCGCACCGACCACACCGACCGGCTTCGCGTACTTCACCAAGCCGAGTTCCGGCTGCTCCTCGATGATGCCGACGCTCTTCACCCGCATGAGGTCGCGCAGCGTGCCGAAGGTCTTGCGCTGGTTCTTGACCACCTTGTCTGCCGCGTTGCCGAGGCCGGTGTCTTCGACCGCCATCGCGGCGAGGGCCTCGGCATTCTTCGGCTTGTAGATCGCCCACGCGAGCGCGGTCACCGCCTCGTCGACCTGCGCCTGATCCGAGGCCGCGAAGGCCTCCATGGCCACGCGGCCGCGACGGACCAGGGTATCGACGATCGCGACCGGGTCGCGTCCGAAGATTTCGGCAGGCTGGCTCATCGTCGGTGTCGCTCCTCGAGTCTCTGGTATCGCGCCGAAGGCGGAACTTGGTGCAGGTTCCGGCTTTGAATCAAGCATCTTACGTGCAGAGCGGCAGTCGTGCAGCAGGGTACGCCCAAGCCGAACGAGGACAGAGCCGCTGACGTGACGGTCGCCGATGTCGATGGTGAGGCTGGAATCGGGAACACAACCGCCGAATGGTGTCCAAAAGGGAGAATGGGGGGTGACTAAAGTGGCAAATCGGACCCCTGAAATCGGCGAATAATCCCGCAAGTCCCGTGAAGGATTGGCGCGCTCGGGAGGATTCGAACCCCCGACCCCCAGATTCGTAGTCTGGTGCTCTATCCAGCTGAGCTACGAGCGCGCGAAGGGCGCGGCGCCCGGCGCCGGCCACGCGGCGGACCCTATCTAAATCACCCGATGGTCGCAAGAGTCCTGCAAGGGCAACGGGTCGCGCGGCAAATGCCCGCGCCGAAGAACGCTGCAGAACGCTGAAGACGGGTACTGTCGCTGTCGGTTCCGGATTGCGTATCCTGCCTGCGGTCCCGTCCCGAAAAGGAGTAGTCCATGCGCAAGCCCGCCTCCATGAAGGCCCTCGAAAAGCTCGGCCGGGTCCGCTTGTCTGAGCACTTCTTCATGCGCGAGATGCTCTACAGCGAGATCGCGAACTTCCACGGCATTCCCAACATCCCGGACGATCCCGACGTCGCCATCGCGGCCGGGACCCGGCTCTGCGAGGAGCTGCTCGAGCCCCTGCACGCGACCTTCGGCCACGTCTCGATTCGCTCCGCCTTCCGCTCGGTCGAGGTCAACACCTACGGCCACGAGCGGTCGGACAGGGGCTACAATTGCGGCGAGACAACCTGGAATTATGCGAGACACGTGTGGGATCGCCGCGATGCCGAGGGCCACATGGGGGCGACTGCCTGTATCGTCATCCCCTGGTTCGTGCCGCGCTACGAAGCGGGCACGCCCTGGCAGGCCCTCGCCTGGTGGATACACGACAACCTGCCGTACTCGGACATGGCGTTCTTCCCCATCTACGCCGCCTTCAATCTTCGCTGGTGCGAGCAGCCGAACCGGCGCATCGAGAGCTTTGCGGCGCCCAAGGGCTGCCTCACCAAGCCCGGCATGGCGAACCACTACGGCGACCACGTCTCGGAATACCCCGGCTTCCCGGCGCTGAAGCGCTACTGAAACCTCGCGAACCTAAAGCAGCGGGTTATCCGTCTCCAGGCCGAGCGAGAGGCGGCCGTAGGTGATCGCGTTGGGGTCCCAGGTCTGGGTGATGTGGGCCGAGCCCGCGTGGATGTCGCGGAACGCGCGCGACAGCGGGTTGCGGTCGTAGACGCCGCCGCCGCCGCTCGCCGCCGTGATCATGTCCACCGCCTGGCAGCAGAGCTTGGCGGCGTAGGCGCCCTCGGCGCGGTAGCGGGCGCGGGCCTCGGCATTTGGCAGCGTGCCTCCCTCGGCGATCGCCGTCGCTTCGGCGCAATTGCCGAGGTAGATGCGCCGCGCCGTCGCCACCGCGGCGCGGGCCTCCGCGATCTTCACATGGATGGTGCCGAGCTCGGCGAGCCTCTGACCCGAATAGTGCGCGGCGCGGGTGCGCGTCGCCTCGACATAGCCCTCCACCGCCGCCTCGGCGATGCCCAGCACCGCGGCGCCGACCCAGGTGAAGAACATGGCGAAGAGCGGCAGCCGGTAGACCGTGCCGGTGTTCACCGCGTTGCCGGGTGCGGCGCCATGGCGCGTCACCGCCGCGTCGATGGTGCGGTACTCGGGCACGAACAGATCGTCCACCGTCGCGTCGTTGCTGCCCGTGCCGCGCAGGCCCGAGGCGTGCCAGGTGTCGAGCACGGTGTATTCGCCCTTCGGCACCAGGAAGATGCGGAACTCCTGCGGCTCCTTGTCCACCACCATGGCGGCGAAGAAGTTGGCGCAGGCGTGGTCGATGCCGCTGCCGAAGGGCCAGCGCCCGCTTAGGCGATAGCCGCCGTCCACCCGCGTCGCCTTGCCGCAGGGAAAGATCAGGTTGCCGGTGAGCAGCGCGTCCTTGTCCGCATCCCAGATCTCGTCCTGCGCGCGCTCGGGCCAGAGCGCGAGCTTGAAGGTGCAGCTCGCGAGGTTGCAGTAGACCCAGCCGGTGGAGGCGCAGCCGCGCGAGAGCAGCGCCACGATCTCCATCATCGTGCCGTAGTCCACCTCGGTCCCGCCGAGGCGCGCCGGCAGCGTCGCCCGGATCAGGCCGCTCTCTACGAGGTCGGCGATGGACGCGTCGGGGATGCGCCGGAGGGACTCCGCCTCCGGCACCCGCTCGCGCAGCACGGGGATCAGCGCTTCCGCGCGGGCGAGCAGAGTCTCCCGATCGGGCGCCGCCATCGCGGGTCTGCTGGGCTACTCGGCCGCAGCTTGTTGCACGACCCTCTGCCGCGCCTGGGGCGCTTTGTGGTAGGCGCCGTCCTTCATGACCATCAGGATGTTCGCCTCGTCCTGGAAGAGCGTCAGGTCGGCGAGCGGATTGCCGTCGATCAGCAGCAGGTCGGCGAGGTAGCCGGGCTTGACGCGGCCCAGCTCGTCCGGCGCAGCGAAGGCCTGGGCGCCGTAGTGGGTCGCGGCACGGAGGATCTCGTAGGGCTTCATGCCGAGGTAGTTGGTGAAGTGCTCGAAGTCCCGCGCCATCTGGCCATGGGGCGTCCAGGGGAAGCCGTAGTCGCCGAAGGGCAGCACCTTGATGCCGCGCGCGTGCATCTTCTTCAGCGTCTGGGCCCCGATCTCCAGCTCGCGGACGAAGCCCCATGACTCGGCCTCTTCCGGCGAAATGCCGAACTCGCCGGCCTCGTAGGCGGTCGCGTGGGTGAAGCCGATGGCCGGCACCACCCAGTGCTTGTCCTTGTGCTCCTCCAGCAGGTCGAGGGATTCCTCGTCCGCATAGGTCGCGTGGTAGATCAGCTCGATCCCGTACTTGACGCAGAGCCGGATCGATTCCGGGTTGCGCGCATGCGCGGCGAGGCGGCGGCCCCGCTGATGCGCTACGCGTGCGCCGGCGGCGATCTCGTCCTCGTCCATCGCGCTCTGGGTCGCGTCGCAGGCGCCGGGGATGAGGTGATCGCCCGACGGCATGAGCTTGATGATGTCCACCCCTTCGCGGACCAGCATGCGGCAGGCCTGGCGGATCTCCTCCGGCCCGTCGGCGAAGAGCGAGAGGTCGTTCTTGTAGTAGTGCAGCATGCGCTGGTCGCCCAGGCCGCCGGTGACGGTGATCTCCGGCGAGCACGCGCGATAGCGCGGGCCGGGGATGCGGCCGGCGTCGATCTCGTTCCGGATCACGATGTCGAGGCGTGTCTTCGCCGCGCCCGCGCCCACCGCCGCCGTCACGCCGTGATCGATGATCGTCCTGGCGTTGTGCATGGTGATGAGTGTGTGCTCTTCAGGCGGGATTTCCGACATCGATTCCGGCCCGGTGTAGCTCATGTGGCAATGGGCGTTGACAAGGCCCGGCATCAGCGTCGCGCCATCGCCGTCCACCACCGCAGCGCCCCGCCGCGACAGCTTCTGGCCGTTCCTGGCGACCTTCTCGATGCGGTTACCCTGGATCGACACCTCGCCCCGGAAGGGCCTCTTGCCGGTGCCGTCGTAGATGCTGACGTTGGTGAAGACGGTGCGCGCCATGTCCCGTTCCTCCCTGAGAGCCACGCTCGCGGAAGCCGTTATGCTCGCGCGAAGGCCGGGGCACGTCAATGAGAGCGCGCGTTCACACACCGGGGACTTGACGGGCGCAGCGATCGGTAGCCATATCGGTAGCTGCCCGGCGAGCTAGAGGAGGCCGCGCCATGGCCCCGACACGCAGGGATGTGTTGCTGCTGAGTGCGTCGGCCGTCGCGGCCGCGCTTGTTCCCGCCGGTGCGGCCCAGGCCTCCAACGGCGTCTGGCAGGCCATCGACGAATTCACCGGAAGCGCGCTGCGGCTGGAAGGCGGCGTGCTGCTCGACGCGCCCGAAATCTTCGACAACGGCGGCGCCGTGCCGATTCGGGTCGTCGCCGAGGGCGCGCGGCGCATCGCGCTCTTCAACGACGGAAACCCGAATCCCGGCGTCGCGGTCTTCAACTTCGGCAGGCTCGTGCCGCCGGAAGCCACGATCCGCATCCGGCTGGCGCAGAGCCAGACCGTGTATGCGGTGGCGGAGATGGCGGACGGCACCTACCGCGAGGCCTCCCAGAAGATCGCGGTCACCGTCGGCGGCTGCGGCTGAGGAGCGGGCGATGGCGCAACCCAGGCCGCGCGTGAAGCTGCCTAGGTCGATCGAGGCGGACGTCCCCTTCACGGTCAAGACCCGGATCACCCACCCGATGCACACCGGGGAGCGCCACGACAGCGACGGCGTGCTCGTGCCCCGCCGGATCATCAACCGCTTCGTGGTCAGCTACAACGGCGAGGTGGCGATCACCGTCGATCTGGAGCCGGCGGTCTCGGCCGACCCTTACGTTCAATTCGAGATGGCCGTCCCGGCGTCGGGCGTTCTGGAGTTCCAGTGGTTCGACGACGACGGCTCCGTCTACAGCCTCAGCAAACAGGTTGAGGTCGACTAGGGCCACGATGGGACACCGGGCCGCCGGACTCGCGGCATGGGCCGCCTCCGGGATGCTCGCCGTGGCGCTTCTGCTCTTGCTCCCCGCCGCCGGCGCATGGAGCGCCGATGCCGAACGCGGCAAGGCGCTCTTCGGCCAGTGCAAGCGCTGCCACCAGGTCGGCAGCGGCGCGGCGCATCGCATCGGCCCGCACCTCAACGATGTCTTCGGCCGCACGGCCGGCTCGTTCGCGGACTTCCGCTATTCCGACGCGATGAAGACGGCCGGGTCCGGCGGCCTGGTCTGGAGCGAGGCGACGCTCGACGCCTTCCTCTCCGATCCGCACACATTCGTGCCGCACTCGCGCATGAGCTTCGACGGCATGGAGGGGGCCGACGACAGGGCAGACCTCGTGGCGTGGCTGCGTGGCTTTTCGGGAGATCACTCCAATCCGTCAGCGGCGGAGCCCACCGCCACGCCCGAGGAATACGGCCTCGATCCGCAGATCCTCGCCATCGAGGGTGACCCCGAGTACGGCGCCTATCTCGCCGGCGAATGCACCACCTGCCACCGGACGGACGGCACCAACGAGGGCATCCCCTCGATAACCGGATGGCCGCTCGATGACTTCGTGATAGCCTTGCACGCGTACAAGGGCGGAAAGAGGGTGCATCCCGTCATGCAGATGGTGGCTGGGCGCCTGTCGGACGCAGAGATCGCCGCCCTTGCTGTTCACTTCCACAAGGCGGACGACGATCCGTGAGCCAGGGGAGACACGTCATGAGCAAACCGAACGGAAAGAGCGGCTTGAACCGGCGCCACTTCCTTGCATCCGCAGCAGCGGCGACAACGGCGGTATCGGCGCTGTCGGCACCGGCGGTGCTGGCGCAGGGGCGCCCGCGCGTTGTGGTCGTGGGCGGCGGTGCGGGCGGCGCGACGGCGGCGCGCTACATCGCCAAGGATTCGGAAGGCGCCATCGACGTGACGCTCGTGGAGCCGAGCCGCGCCTACTACAGCTGCTTCTTCTCGAACCTCTATATCGGCGGCTTCCGCGACTACGCGTCGATCGGCCACAGCTACGGGGACCTCGCCGCGAATCACGGGATCAACGTGGTGCACGACTGGGCGGTCTCTGTCGACCGCGACGCGCGCAGCGTGGGGCTCGCGGGTGGTGGCAGCCTCGCGTACGACCGCCTCATCCTCTCGCCGGGCATCGACTTCCGCGACGGCTCCGTTCCCGGATGGGACCTGTCGCAGCAGAACCGCATGCCGCACGCCTACAAGGCGGGCTCGCAGACCCAGCTGCTCAAGGCGCAGATCGAGGCCATGCCGGAAGGCGGCACCTATTGCATGGTGGCACCGCCCAATCCGTTCCGCTGCCCGCCAGGGCCCTACGAGCGGATCTCGATGGTGGCCCACGTGCTGAAGCAGTCGAACCCGACGGCCAAGATCCTGATCGTCGATCCCAAGGCGAAGTTCTCCAAACAGGGGCTGTTCGAGGAAGGCTGGCAGCGCCATTACGCCGGCATGATCGAGCGCGTCGGCCCCGATTTCGGCGGCGACAAGGTCGAGGTGCGGCCCGAAGCCATGGAGGTGGTGATCGACGGCGAGGCGACCAAGGTGGACGTCTGCAACGTCATCCCCGCGCAGCAGGCCGGGCGCATCGCCGCAGTCGCGGGCATCACCAACGAGGCCGGCTGGGCGCCGATCGTGCCGCACACCATGCAGAGCCGGGCGGACGAGAACATCCATGTCCTCGGCGATGCCTCGCAGCAAGGCGACATGCCGAAGTCGGGCTTCTCGGCCAACAGCCAGGCCAAGGCCTGCGCCATGGCGGTGCGGGGCGCGCTCACCGGGTCCTCGACGTTCCCGCCGCGCTACTCCAACACCTGCTGGTCGCTCATCGGCACCGACGACGGCGTCAAGGTCGGCGCCTCCTACGAGGCGACCGACGAGAAGATCGCCAAGACCGACGGCTTCATCTCCAAGACCGGTGAGAGCGCGGAGCTGCGCAAGGCGACCTACGAGGAATCGCTCGGCTGGTACGCCGCCATCACCGGCGACATGTTCAGCTAAGCCCCCTCCTCACCCCGGCCCTCTCATCCCCACCGGGGAGGAGAGGGAGAGTGGGCGGCGCCGTCAGCGTCCCCCCTCCTCCCTCCCGGGCCGCAGGCCCGGACGGCGCGACTGCGCCGCGCGCGAATGCGCGTAGCCAAGCGAGCGGAGCGAGCGCCCGGCGCTTGAGGGAAATGAATAGTTGGGAGGGGGTCAGGGGGCGGTGGGAATCTTAGGGCCGCCTTGATTAGACGAGATCGGCTCCCGCTCTATCGCGCGGTGAGAAGCACCCCTGTAGCTCGCGCCGAGACCGCCATGGCGGCGAGCGCGAGCAGGGCGGCGAGGCTCGCGGTCGAGACGCCGGAAAGCCCGGCGCCCACCGTGCAGCCGCCCGCCAGCACGCCGCCCACGCCCATCATCACCGCGCCGGCGAGGTAGCGCCCGGTCTGGCGGGGGTCTTCCAGGCTCTGCCAGCGGAACTCGCCCGCCGCCAGCGCCGCGGCGAGGCTGCCGAGAAGCACGCCCGCCGCGAGGCCCGTGCCGAAGCCGGCCGGAATCGACGTCGCCGCCACGGCCCAGAACAACGTGTCCGCCATCGGTCCGGTGAAGCCCATCGACGCCACGGGGATCGGGTCGAAATCGTCCAGCAGCACGAACCCCGTGCCGATCCAGCCGAGCGGCACCAGCAGCCCGATCGCGGCCGCCATGGCCAGGTGGGAGATCCGCGCACGGGAGAAGATCGCGAAGAGAAACGCGGCGCCCGCGACGATCGCCGGCCAGACCTCGCCGCCGGGCCAGGCCGCGAGCTCCGTTGACGTGCCGCCGGGCAGGGTCGCATCGCCCACCGCCTCCCGTATCGGGGCCAGAGCGCCCTTCATCACCGCATGGGCCGTGACGGCAAAGACGACCAGGACCAGCAAGGCGCGCAGATTGCCGGTGCCGACCAGCACCGTGAGGCGCGAGACGCAGCCGCCCGTCAGCACCATGCCGGCTCCGAAGAGCGCGCCGCCCAGCAGCGCTGACGCGACCGGCAGGTCGGCCGCGAGAAAGCGATGCGCTTCGAAGGAGATCAGATCGAAAGCAACCGCCACGCGGGTGCCGGCGATCGCGGTCGCCAGCGCCATCACCCAGGTGCCAAGCGCCGGCAGGCAATCGCGCCACTCGCCCACCAGGCTGCGGCGCAGGCAGAAGGCGCTGCGCTGCGCGAGCGCGCCATAGGCCAGGCCGAGCATCAGCCCCAGCAGCACGGAGGCCGTGATCGGCGTCAGCTCCTCGAACCCGAACTCCTCGAACATGGGGAACCGCCTCCTCCCGGCGGCAGCGCCGCCGGGCGCACGATACCCGGAACGTCCTCGACCGGGGAGCGAAAGTCCGACCGGGCTCTCGTCAAGGCCGTCCCTGGGGTGCACGCCCCGTTTGTGAGATTCAGGCGGCGGCCCGGCGTTCCCAGAAGTCATCGAAGCGATTGCTTTCGATGGCGCAGCGCAGGGCGATGATGGCGTTGGCGCCGCTGACGGTCCAGCGCATGCCGCCGCGCTTGAG
>JAJDUK010000040.1 GCA_022826665.1 Alphaproteobacteria bacterium
GTTGCCGGACGGGACGGAGATGGTGATGCCGGGCGACAACGTGACGATGCAGGTTGATCTGATTGCGCCGATTGCGATGGACGAGGGCTTGCGCTTTGCCATCCGCGAGGGCGGGCGCACCGTCGGCGCCGGCGTCGTCGCCAAAATCGTCGAGTAGAGCGCGGCCTCCCGCCGCGGCACACCGACAGAATAGGAGTGTAGCTCAATTGGTAGAGCGCCGGTCTCCAAAACCGGAGGTTGGGGGTTCGAGACCCTCCACTCCTGCCACCTGCGCGGGTAGGGGCGCGCGCTGACCATGGCTCGCACGCCGCCTCTCGAGTTTCTGCGCCAGGCCCGCCAGGAGATCGGCAAGGTCACGTGGCCGACGCGCAAGGAGACCACCATCAGCACCATCATGGTGCTGATCATGGTGATCATCATGGCGGTCTTCTTCTTCCTGGTGGATCAGGTGCTCTCCATCGGGGTGCGGGCGATCCTGGGGCTCGGCGGATGACGGACATGTCGGCGGCAGGCACGCACATGGCAGACGATCAGGGGCCGGTGCGGCGCTGGTACATCGTCCACGTCTATTCCGGTTTCGAGAAGAAGGTGGCGCAGTCGATCCGCGAGCAGGCCAGGCAGCAGGGGCTCGATCACCTGATCGCCGACGTCATGGTGCCCTCGGAAGAGGTCGTCGAGATGCGGCGCGGCGCCAAGGTCAAGTCGGAGCGCAAGTTCTTCCCCGGCTACGTGCTGGCGCACATCAGCATGACCGACGAGACCTGGCACCTGATCAACAACACGCCGAAAGTGACCGGATTCCTCGGCAGTGGCGGCAAGCCGGTGCCAATCAGCGACGACGAGGCGGACCGGGTGCTGAAGCAGGTCAAGGAAGGTGTCGAGCGGCCGAAGCCCTCGGTCATCTTCGAGATCGGTGAGACCGTGCGGGTCTGCGACGGCCCCTTCACCTCGTTCAGCGGGCTGGTGGAGGAGATCGACGAGGAACGGGCGCGCCTCAAGGTTGCGGTATCGATTTTCGGCCGGGCGACCCCGGTCGAGCTGGAATACGCGCAGGTCGAGAAGGCCTGAAGGTAGGGCGGGAGAAACATGGCCAAGAGAGTCACGGGGACGATCAAGCTGCAGGTGCCGGCGGGGCAAGCCAACCCGTCGCCGCCGATCGGCCCGGCGCTGGGTCAGGCAGGGCTCAACATCATGGAGTTCTGCAAGACCTTCAACGCGCAGACCCAGAACCTCGAGCAGGGAATGCCGATCCCGACCGTGATCTCGGTCTATCACGACCGGACCTTCTCGTTCGTGACCAAGAGCCCGCCGGCCAGCTTCTTCCTCAAGAAGGCGGCGGGCATCGAGAAGGGCTCCGAGACGGTCGGCCGGATCGACCCGGTGGGCCAGGTGACGCGCGCGCAGGTGCGCGAGATCGCGGAGAAGAAGATGGCGGACCTCAACGCTGACGACATGGATGCGGCCTGCCGCATCATCGAAGGCTCGGCGCGCTCCATCGGCATCCAGGTGGTGGGTTAGCGGCGATGGCGAAGATCGGAAAGAGGCTGCGGCAGGCCAAGGAACAGGTCGACCGCGAGAGGACTTATGCTCTGGGCGAGGCGATCACGCTGGTGAAGCAGAGCGCGAAGGCGAAGTTCGACGAGACCGTCGAAATGAGCGTCGGCCTCGGCGTCGACCCGCGCCACGCGGACCAGATGGTGCGGGGCGTCGTGGCGCTCCCTCACGGCACCGGCAAGTCGGTGCGCGTCGCGGTCTTCGCCAAGGGCGATAAGGCCGAGGCCGCGCGCGAGGCGGGTGCCGACTTGGTCGGCGACGACGACCTCGCCGCCGAGGTCCAAGGCGGCAAAATTGAATTCGACCGCTGCATCGCGACGCCCGACATGATGCCGGTGGTCGGCAAGCTCGGCCGCATTCTGGGCCCGCGCGGGCTCATGCCAAATCCGAAGCTCGGCACGGTGACGCCCGATGTGACCGAGGCCGTCCAGGCGGCCAAGGGCGGCCAGGTCGAGTTCCGGGTGGAAAAGGCCGGCATCGTCCACGCCGGCATCGGCAAGGCGAGCTTCGAGGAGAAGGCGCTGGCCGAGAATGCCCGCGCGCTGGTGGACGCGCTCAACCGCGCGAAGCCGAGCGGCGCCAAAGGAACCTACATGAAACGGGCGGCGCTCAGCTCCTCCCAGGGGCCGGGCGTGAAGCTCGACGTTGCCGCCCTGCAGGCGGAGATAGCGGCATCGTGACTGGCGGCGTGAGCGGCGCGCGTCTGCGCCTCGTGTCTGCCGGATAAGCCGGAGGAAGTCGTGGAACGGCTCAAGAAGGAAGAGATCGTCGAAGCCCTGCGCGGCATCTTCGAGAGCACGAATCTCGTCGTCGTGACGCAGTTCAGCGGGCTCTCGGTGGCGGAGGCCTCCGATCTGCGCCGCCAGATGCGCGCGGCCGGCGCCACCTTCCGTGTCACCAAGAACCGGCTCGCGAAGCGCGCGGTCGAAGGCACGACCTTCGCCCCGCTTGCGGACCTCTTCGCGGGCTCCAGCGCGATCGCCTATTCGGACGACCCGGTGGCCGCGGCGAAGGTCGCGGTGGCCTACGCCAAGGAGAACGACAAGCTGATCATCGTGGGCGGCGCCCTCGGCGGCGCTGCCCTCGATAAGGGCGATGTGCGCTCACTCGCCGAGCTGCCCTCGCTCGATACCCTACGCGCCCAGCTGATCGGCGTCCTGAATGCACCGGCGACCAAGATCGCCGCCGTGCTGAGCGCGCCGGCAGGCCAGCTCGCGCGCGTCCTCAACGCCTATTCGGAACAAGGAGACACCGCTAGCAAGAGCGAACCATCCGGCGACTAATCGCCAACGCACACCAAGAAAAGCCCAAGCCCCCAGGAGACCAACGATATGGCTGATCTGGCCAAAATTGCAGACGAGCTTTCGACCCTGACGGTGATCGAGGCCTCCGAGTTGAGCAAGATGCTCGAAGAGAGGTGGGGGGTCTCCGCGGCCGCCCCCGTTGCCGTCGCCGCCGCCCCCGGTGCCGCGCCAGCGGCCGAGGAGGCCGAAGAGCAGACCGAATTCACCGTGGTGCTTACCTCCTTTGGCGAGAAGAAGATCAACGTGATCAAGGAGGTCCGCGCGATCACCAGCCTCGGCCTCAAAGAGGCCAAGGCGCTGGTCGAGGGCGTACCGAACGCGGTCAAGGAAGACGTGTCGAAGGACGACGCGGCAAAGATAAAGGAGCAGCTCGAAGCTGCAGGCGCGACCGTCGAGGTCAAGTAGAGACGATTGGCTATCGCCGGCGCACGCCCGGTCACGTGCCGGGTAGCACCGGCCCCGCCGTCGCGCCGCGGCGCGGGCGGGCACGATCACGCGCGGCCATTGCTGCGCGGCGTGTGCCGCCGCACCGCACGTAAAGACTAACCCCCGGCCCGCCGCGGCGCTTGAGCCGCGGCCGGGGCCGAGAGTCCGAGGGGTACCATGGTGCAGTCTCGCAAGGCCCACCGCAGGCTACGTCGCAGTTTCAGCCGCATTCCCCAGGTTGCCTCGATGCCGAATCTCATCGAGGTGCAGAAGCGCTCCTACGAGTTCTTCCTTCAGCGGGAGATAGAGGGCGACCGGCGCTCTGAGTCCGGGCTTCAGCGGGTCTTCAAGTCGGTGTTCCCGATCAGGGACTTTTCCGACAAGGCGTCGCTGGAGTTCGAGCGCTACGAGTTCGAGGATCCCAAGTACGACGTCGAGGAATGTCAGCAGCGCGGCATCACCTACGCGGCCCCGCTCAAGGTTACGCTGCGTCTCGTGGTCTGGGACGTGGACGATGACAGCGGGCTCCGCTCGGTGCGGGACATCAAGGAGCAGGACGTTTACATGGGCGACATGCCGTTGATGACCGACAACGGCACCTTCGTCATCAACGGCACCGAGCGGGTGATCGTTTCCCAGATGCACCGCTCGCCGGGCGTCTTCTTCGACCACGACCGCGGCAAGACACACAGCTCGGGCAAGTATCTCTATGCCGCCCGGATCATTCCCTATCGGGGCTCCTGGCTCGATTTCGAGTTCGACGCCAAGGACCTGGTGTTCGTGCGCATCGACCGGCGCCGCAAGCTGCCGGTAACGGTGCTGCTGCGCGCGCTCGCCATGGATACGGAGGAGATCTTCGATCATTTCTATTCCAAGGTTATGCACACCCGGACCGAAGACGGCTGGAAGGCGCCGATCGAGCCCGAGCGCCTGCGCGGCGTGAAGCTGCTCGACGATCTGGTGAACGCGGCCACCGGCAAGACTGTGGTCGAGGCCGGGCGCCGCGTGACCGCGCGCGTGCTCAAGAAGCTGAGCGATGCCGGCATGACCGAGCAGCTGATCAGCGCCGACAAGCTGATCGGGCAGTACGCCTCCGACGACATGATCAATACCGAGACCGGAGAGGTGTTGATCGAGGCAGGCGGTGAAATCGAGGAGAAGACGCTCGAATCCCTGGAGGAGTGCGGCATCGACCAGATCTCGGTCCTCGGCATCGACCACATCAATGTCGGCGCCTACATCCGCAACACCATCAGGCAGGACCGGACGACGAGCCGCGAAGAAGCGCTGCTCGAGATCTACAAGGTGATGCGGCCGGGTGAGCCGCCGACTGTCGAGACCGCCGAAAAGCTCTTCTACGACCTGTTCTTCGGCAAGGCCCGGCTGAAGGATGAATCGGTCGAGGCGCGTGCAGAGCCGGAACAGTCTGCCGACGTGCTGGTTCGGCTGAAGCGGGCCGAGATGGGCGAAGTCTGGATCCTGGAGCAGGAGGAAGACTGGCTCAGGATCATCGTCCCGGCCGCCGACCGGCCCGACGAGATCGATGCGCCGGTCTGGGTGCCGGCGGAGGCCTTCGCCACGCTCGGCTCCGAGCGTTACGACCTCTCCGACGTCGGCCGGGTGAAGATGGGCATGCGGCTCAATCTCGACGGCAACGACGAGCTCAGGGTGCTGCGGCGCAAGGATATCGTTGCCGTCGTCACGACTCTCGTCGCGCTCAAGGACGGCATCGGCGATATCGACGATATCGACCACCTGGGCAACCGCCGGGTGCGCTCGGTCGGCGAGCTGATGGAGAACCAGTACCGGATCGGCCTGCTCCGGATGGAGCGCGCAATCCGCGAGCGGATGAGCTCGGTCGATATCGACACCGTCATGCCGCACGACCTGATCAACGCCAAGCCCGCGGCGGCGGCAGTGCGCGAGTTCTTCGGCTCGTCCCAGCTTTCGCAGTTCATGGACCAGACCAACCCGCTGTCCGAGATCACGCACAAGCGGAGGCTCTCTGCGCTGGGCCCCGGCGGGCTCACGCGCGAGCGGGCAGGCTTCGAGGTGCGCGACGTACACCCGTCTCACTACGGGCGCATCTGCCCGGTGGAGACGCCGGAAGGCCCCAACATCGGGCTGATCAACAGCCTCGCCACCTACGCGAGGGTCAACCGCTACGGCTTCATCGAGAGTCCCTACCGCAAGGTGGAGGAGGGCCGCCAGACCGACGAGGTGATCTATCTCTCCGCGATCGAGGAGGCGAAGTACACCATCGCCCAGGCCAACGCGAAGACGGACGAGAAGGCCGCCCTCAGCGAGGACCTGGTGAGTTGCCGGCGCAACGGCGAGTTCGTGATGTCGGCGCCCGACAACATCGAATACATGGATGTCTCGCCGAAGCAGCTGGTATCGGTTGCTGCCGCCCTCATCCCCTTCCTCGAGAACGACGACGCGAACCGGGCGCTGATGGGCTCCAACATGCAGCGCCAGGCGGTGCCACTGGTGCGCGCGGAGGCGCCGCTGGTGGGCACCGGCATGGAAGAGGTGGTGGCCCGGGATTCCGGCGCTGCCATCGCCGCGCGCCGCACCGGAACGGTCGAGCAGGTGGATGCCACCCGCATCGTGGTCCGCGCCGAGGGCGAGCAGGGCGGCAATGCGGAGTCCGCCGGGGTCGACATCTACAACTTGTTGAAATTCCAGCGCTCCAACCAGAGCACGTGTATTACGCAGCGGCCTTTGGTGCGGGTCGGCGAGAGGGTGGTGGCGGGCAATGTCATCGCCGACGGGCCCAGCACCGACTACGGTGAGCTTGCGCTCGGGCGCAACGTGCTTGTCGCCTTCATGCCGTGGAATGGCTACAACTTCGAGGATTCGATCCTGATCTCCGAGCGGCTGGTCAAGGACGACGTTTTCACCTCCATCCATATCGAGGAATTCGAGGTGATGGCGCGCGACACCAAGCTGGGCCAGGAGGAGATCACCCGCGATATCCCCAACGTCGGCGAGGAAGGCCTCCGCAACCTGGACGAGGCAGGCATCGTCTACATCGGTGCCGAGGTCCAGCCCGGCGACATTCTGGTCGGCAAGATCACGCCCAAGGGCGAATCTCCGATGACGCCGGAAGAGAAGCTGCTGCGCGCGATCTTCGGCGAGAAGGCCTCCGACGTGCGCGACACTTCGCTGCGCGTGCCGCCCGGTGGCATGGGCACGGTGGTCGAGGTTCGCGTCTTTAACCGGCGCGGTGTCGACAAGGACGAGCGTGCGCTCGCGATCGAGCGCGAGGAGATTGAGCGGCTCGCCAAGGATCGCGACGACGAGCGCGCGATCATCGAGCGCAACATGTACGACCGCGTGCGTGCGTTGCTGCTGAACCGCATCGCAGCCCGCGGCCCCAAGGATGTCGCTGCCAACAGCAAGATCACGGGTCGGGTTCTCGACTCCCTCTCCCGGGGCCAGTGGTGGCAGATCGTGCCGGCCAGCGAGCCGATCCTCACCCGCCTCGAAGCGCTCAAGGAGGAGTTCGACGAGAACATCGGCCGGATTCAGGAACGCTTCGAGAGCAAGGTGGAGAAGCTGCAGCGCGGTGATGAGCTACCGCCGGGTGTGCTCAAGATGGTCAAGGTGTTCGTCGCGGTGAAGCGCAAGATGCAGCCCGGTGACAAGATGGCCGGCCGCCACGGCAACAAGGGCGTGGTCTCGAACATCGTGCCGGTCGAGGACATGCCATATCTGGAAGACGGAACCAGCGTCGATATCGTGCTCAACCCCCTCGGCGTGCCGTCCCGGATGAATGTCGGCCAGATCCTGGAGACCCATCTGGGGTGGGCCTCCCACGGGCTCGGCCTCAAGATCGGCGAGATCCTGGACCAGGCTCAGGCCGCGGGCAGCACAGCCAACGGGGAACTACGGAGCCTGCTTGGCGAGGTCTACGACGGCGACCGGGAGTCCGACGGCCAGGTTGCGAAGATGTCGGACTCGGAACTGGCTGAGATCGGCGAGACCAGCAGGGACGGCATCCCGATGGCGAGCCCGGTGTTCGACGGCGCCCACGAGGTCGACATCGTGAAGATGCTGGAACTCGCGGGCCTCGATGCGAGCGGCCAGGTCCGGCTGATCGACGGGCAAACCGGCGAGCCCTTCGACCGCCAGGTGACGGTCGGCTACATCTACATGCTGAAGCTGCACCACTTGGTCGACGACAAGATCCACGCCCGCTCGATCGGGCCCTACAGTCTCGTCACCCAGCAGCCGCTCGGCGGTAAGGCGCAGTTCGGCGGCCAGCGCTTCGGCGAGATGGAGGTGTGGGCGCTCCAGGCCTACGGCGCCTCCTACACGTTGCAGGAAATGCTGACCGTCAAGTCGGACGACGTCTCGGGCCGCACCAAGGTCTACGAGTCGATCGTACGCGGCGACGAGAACTTCGAAGTCGGAATCCCTGAATCGTTCAACGTCCTGGTCAAGGAGATGCAATCCCTCGGCCTCGATATCGATCTCAGGACAACGAGCTGACGCAGAGCCGGCACGGCCACCCGGCATCGCGGCAGGTTCGGAGGACAGTCGATGAATGAGTTGATCAATCTCTTTGGTCCGGCAAGCACGGCCCAACAATTCAACCAGATCAAGATCTCCATCGCGAGCCCGGAGAAGATTCGCTCCTGGTCTTACGGTGAGATCAAGAAGCCGGAGACCATCAATTACCGGACCTTCAAGCCTGAGCGCGACGGGCTGTTCTGCGCCCGTATTTTCGGCCCGATCAAGGATTACGAGTGCTTGTGCGGCAAGTACAAGCGCATGAAATACCGCGGCATCGTCTGCGAGAAATGCGGCGTCGAAGTGATCCAATCGAAGGTCCGGCGCGAGCGCATGGGCCATATCGAACTGGCATCGCCCGTCGCCCACATCTGGTTCCTGAAGTCGGTGCCGTCGCGCATCGGGCTCTTGTTCGACATGACGCTCAAGGAGATGGAGCGCGTCCTCTACTTCGAGAGCTATGTCGTCACCGAGCCCGGCTTCACCTCGCTCAATCAGTTCCAGCTTCTCACAGAAGATCAGTTCCGCCAGGCGCAGGACGATTTCGGGGCCGATGCCTTCGAGGCCGGTATCGGGGCCGAAGTGATCCGCAAGATGCTGGCCAAGCTCGATCTTGAAGAGGAGCGGGACACGCTGCGGGGCGAGCTCGCCACCACCAACTCCGAGGCCAAGCGCAAGAAGCTCGTCAAGCGTCTGAAACTGGTCGAGTCCTTCATCCTCTCGGGCAACCGGCCAGAATGGATGATTCTCGAGGTCGTGCCGGTGATTCCGCCGGAGCTCCGCCCCCTGGTGCCGTTGGACGGTGGGCGCTTCGCAACCTCGGATCTGAACGACCTCTATCGGCGCGTCATCAACCGCAACAACCGCTTGAAGCGGCTGATCGAGCTGCGCGCGCCGGACATCATCGTCCGTAATGAGAAGCGCATGCTGCAGGAGGCGGTGGACGCGCTGTTCGACAACGGCCGCCGCGGCCGGGTGATGACCGGCGCCAACAAGCGCCCGCTGAAGTCGCTCAGCGACATGCTGAAGGGCAAGCAGGGGCGCTTCCGGCAGAATCTCCTCGGCAAGCGCGTCGACTATTCAGGCCGCTCGGTGATCGTCGTGGGGCCCGAGCTCAAGCTGCACGAGTGCGGCCTGCCGAAGAAGATGGCGCTCGAGCTCTTCAAGCCCTTCATCTACTCCAAGCTCGAACTCCACGGCATGGCCACCACGCTCAAGGCCGCCAAGCGCATGGTCGAGAAGGAGCGGCCCGAGGTCTGGGACTACCTGGAGGAGGTGATCCGCGAGCATCCGGTGCTGCTCAACCGGGCTCCGACGCTGCACCGTCTTGGCATCCAGGCCTTCGAGCCGGTGCTGATCGAGGGCAAGGCGATCCAACTTCACCCGCTGGTCTGCGCCGCCTTCAACGCCGACTTCGACGGCGACCAAATGGCGGTGCACGTGCCGCTTTCGCCCGAGGCGCAGCTCGAGGCGCGGGTCCTGATGATGTCCACCAACAACATCCTGAGCCCGGCCAACGGCAAGCCGATCATCGTGCCGAGCCAGGATATCGTGCTGGGAATCTACTACCTGACCTACAGCCGGGACGGTGAGCGCGGCGAGGGCATGGCATTTTCCGACATCGGCGAAGTGCAAAAGGCGCTGGATTCAGGCGTGATCTCGCTTCATGCCAATATCACGTGCCGCAGGGCGGGCGAGAACGGGGCAGACGCCGTCCGGGTCGAGACCACGGCGGGCCGGCTAATTCTCTCGGAAGTGCTGCCGGAGAACGCCAACGTCCGCTTTGAGGCGATCAACCAACTGCTCACCAAGCGCGAGCTCAGCGCCGTGTTCGATTCCGTCTACCGCCATTGCGGCCAGAAGGAGACGGTGATCTTCGCCGACCAGGTGATGAATCTCGGCTTCCGCTACGCGACCCGCGCCGGCATCTCCTTCGGCAAGGACGACATGGTGGTGCCGCGCGACAAGGCCAAGCTGGTGGAATTCACCGACCGTGAGGTGAGCCGCTACGAGCGCCAGTACTCCGACGGTCTCATCACCCAGGGCGAGAAGTACAACAAGGTCATCGACGCTTGGTCGCAGTGCACCGACAAGGTGGCGTCAGCGATGATGAAGGGTATGTCGGACCTCACCGTGGGTGAGGACCGGCGGGGTGGGCCTGCGCTCAACTCGATCTACATCATGGCCGATTCCGGTGCGCGCGGCTCGGAAGCGCAGATGAAGCAGCTCGCCGGTATGCGCGGTCTGATGGCCAAGCCGTCCGGCGAGATCATCGAGACGCCGATCAAGTCCAACTTCAAGGAAGGACTGACGGTGCTCGAGTATTTCAACTCGACGCATGGGGCGCGCAAGGGCCTCGCCGACACCGCGCTCAAAACCGCCAACTCGGGCTATCTCACCCGCCGCCTCGTCGACGTCGCCCAGGACTGCATCATCGTCGAGGACGATTGCGGCACCACCGCCGGGCTCACGATCAAGGCGGTGATCGAGGGCGGCGAGACCATCGCCACGCTCGGCGAGCGGGCGCTGGGGCGGGTCGCGTCGGAGCCGATTCTGGATCCGCTTTCCGGTGAGACGATCGTGGACGCCGGCGAGATGATCGACGAACGCACCGTCGACCAGATCGAGCGAGCCAATATCGAAGAGGTCAAGATCCGCTCGGTACTTACCTGCGAGAGCGACGATGGCGTGTGCAGCCTCTGCTACGGGCGCGACCTCGCGCGCGGCACGCTCGCCAATATCGGCGAGGCCGTCGGCGTCATCGCCGCGCAGTCCATCGGCGAGCCCGGCACGCAGCTCACCATGCGCACATTCCACATCGGCGGCGCAGCCCAGCGGGGAGCGGAGCAGTCGAGCGTCGAGGCGCCGATCGATGCGACAGTCGAGATCGAGAACGAGAATGTGGTGAGCGACAGCACCGGCACATCGGTGGTGATGGGCCGCAATCTCGAGGTCGCGTTGCGCGACGAGCAGGGCAGGGAGCGTGCGCGCCACCGCATCCCCTACGGTGCCAAGCTCTATGTCTCGCAAGACCAGAATATCGAGCGCGGGCACACGGTCGCGTCGTGGGATCCGTTTACGCTGCCACTGATTTCCGAACGCGCTGGCGTGGTGCGCTTCTCCGACATGGTGGAGGGTCTCTCCTTCCGCGAGGTGGTGGACGAGCGCACCGGGGTCTCCAACAAGGTGGTGGTCGATTGGCGCCAGCAGCCGCGCGGCAGCGACCTCAAGCCCCGCGTGGGCCTCGCAGACGAGAGTGGCGAGATCATCACGCTCCCCAACGGGCGCGAGGCGCAGTACTTCCTTTCGGTCGACGCCATCCTCAATGTCGAGGACGGCGAGACCGTGCATGCCGGCGACGTGCTCGCCCGCATCCCGCGGGAATCGACCAAGACCCGCGACATCACCGGCGGCCTGCCGCGGGTGGCCGAGCTGTTCGAGGCACGCAAGCCCAAGGACCACGCGGTCATCACCGACATCACCGGCCGGGTCGAGTTCGGCAAGGACTACAAGGCCAAGCGGCGGATCGTCATCGTGCCCGACGACGGCGACGCCAAGCCGGCCGAGTACTTCATCCCCAAGGGCAAGCACATCAGCGTCCAGGAAGGGGACATCGTGCGCAAGGGCGACCCGCTGATGGACGGCAACCGCGCCCCGCACGACATCCTGCGCGTGCTCGGCGTCGAGGCGCTCGCGACCTACCTGATCGACGAGATCCAGGAGGTCTACCGGCTGCAGGGCGTGAAGATCAACGACAAGCACATCGAGGTGATCTGCCGCCAGATGATGCAGAAGGTCGAGATCGTGGAGCCGGGTGAGACCACCTTCCTCGTCGGCGAGCAGGTCGACCGGGTCGAGTACGACGAGGTCAACGAGCGCGTCGACGGCGATGCCGCCAACAGCATTCCCGTGCTCCAGGGCATCACGAAGGCATCGCTGCAGACCCGGTCCTTCATCTCAGCCGCGTCGTTCCAGGAGACCACGCGGGTGCTCACCGAAGCGGCGGTCTCTGGCAAGTCCGACAATCTTCTCGGCCTCAAGGAGAACGTGATCGTGGGTCGCCTGATCCCGGCCGGCACCGGCAGCGTCGTCAACCGCATCCAGAAGCAGGCTGTGGAGCGCGAGCTGCTCAGGCAGGCCGAAGAGGCGGAGGCGGAAGCCGAAGCCGCTGCTATCGAGGATGCCGGCGACGCATTCGGTGACACGATGGGTGAGACGGCAGGCGACGCCCTGGCGGTGGAAGAGGAGCACGTTTCCGTTCCCGCCGAGTAGGCGCGCAAGCGCATAGGGGAAAACGCAGAATGGCCGTGCGGGGCCGCCGCCTCTTCGCTGCGGCGATTCTCGCGGCCTTCGCGTTCGTCGCCGCACCCACGCTCGGGGCCAACGCGGCGGCCTGCCCGTCCGGCACCGAGCTATTCGCCGAATACAGGTTCTTCTTCGGGCGCAGCCAGGGCGAGGTTGAGGTGGTGAGCGAGGAGGCCTGGCGCGCCTTCCTCGCCGAGGAGGTGACGCCGCGCTTTCCGGACGGCCTTACCGTGCTTGATGCTGCGGGGCAGTGGCGCGAGGGCTCGGGCACCATCGTGCGAGAGCGCACCAAGCTCTTGCTCGTCCTCGCTCCGCCAGGGAAGGATGCCATGCAGCGCACGGATGAAATCGCGGACGCTTACAGGCGCGCCTTCAGCCAATCTAGCGTGCTCCGCGTGGTGACCGAGGCCTGCGTATCGTTCTAACCGAGCCGGCAAGCGACGGTTTTGGGTCGTCTGCGAACGTACAAGCGGCGGCCGTCACCTCATCGTTGGTGAGGGGTCTCCTTAAATCTTCGGGCTCAAGCCTAAGCAGCTGCCGCGGGCTATTCCTCTGCGTCCCCGATAGGCGCCTCGATACGTGCCCGGATGTCGCGCAACAGACCGTCGATGCCTTTGCGGTTGATGACCGAACTGAACTCAACCCGGTGGGTCAGCAGCATGCTGATGCCCTCGACGTAGAGGTCCACGACCTTGTGGGTCCCATCCCTCGTACGTACGCGGAAATCGAGCTCGACGGGATCTGCGCCGGAGGGCCGGGCGACCCGCGCGCGGACGATCGTGTCGCCGCTCTCGTCGGCGATGGCGGAGCGCACCGTGAACTGCTCGCCCCCGTAGGAATAGGAATCGAACCGGCTCGCGTACACGCGTGCGAGGAAGTCGAGAAAGATCGCCGAGAATTCCGCTCGCTGCTCATCGGTTGCCGACTTCCAGTGCCTCCCGATCACGAAGCGGGTGACGAGCGGAACGTCGAAGCCCCGGACCATCACGTCACGGAACGCGGCTTCGCGCTCCGCAAACGTGCTGTTGTCCTTGTTCCCGAGGATGGCCACGACGTCGTCGCCGACACCCTGGACGAACGCGATCGCCGGGTCGTCGGATGCGGCCACTCGCTGTCCTCCGACCGCAACCACGAGGGCGGCAATCAAGGCGGCAACCAACAAGGTGCGTCGAGACAGGCGACTGAGTCTCTTCGGGTCCGATGTCGTCAACATTGCTGGCGTCCAATCCCGATAAACGTGTGGAGAGTGCCGAAGCCTCGTAGATATCACAAAGACGGTCTCAAGGAGGACCCGACCGCATCCGGCAAGGCAATAGGGATTGCTGCTGTCCAGCGAAGACGCGACAGACCTCTCCGGCCGGTCGGCGCTCTCGTGCTAATTCCAGTTTCTGCACTGCCAACCGAGCATTTTGGATCGACAAATCCAGTTGGTTTGGACTGCAGCTAATTGTGGCCATGTTCGGCGTCGGGTGGATAGAATTGTCTGCAATAGCGCCGATATCTACCGATGGGGCCGTCGGAGCGGCACAAACGGGGATGAGGCCGGTAGCTCTTTCGGCTCCAAATCTCGACATCCTGGAGAACATCATGCTCCTGCACAGAAATCAGGATGTTGTTCATGATCCTGGTGCGCAGCTTCACAGGCAAGAATCCGAGGCCAGAAATCAGGCGCTTGGGCTTTCGTATTTCCCGGGTCTGTCCGACCAGAACCAGATCAATCAACGTGCCGTCGATCGGCGTCGCTAAAACCCACAGGCGAGTGTCCATGCCGATGGTGCGCTCGTGGATATCGACAAACGAATAACCCAGCCCATGAACGTAGGCGGTGGCGGAAACGTCGTAAGTGAGGTCGGCGACTCCGGCGATGCGCTGGCGACGCTTGAAGTCGAAACGACTCACGAGGCACGAGCCGTCCACCGTCGCCGTTCCAATGGCTTTCACGTTGTCGTAGCCATGTACATAACGCAAGTGACCCAAGTCTACTGAGTTTTCCGACGTCTCCTGCGGGTGACCGGGAAATCGGAGAGTCCGGATTTCCAGGTTGCTCCACTTACCTGCAGTCGATGGCTCTTCAGGAAGGCTCCATTGCGGCGGGCGTCTATCGATACCCCACCATGCGAAGACAAGGCCGCAAATTTCTCGCGTGTGGAAGACGTTCAGCTTCGCGGTTTTGGGCGGCTCGGAAAAAGGCGTTGCAACACAGATGCCGGCGACATCGTAGGTGAAGCCGTGAAAGGGACAGACCAGATGGCCGTCGCGCACGCGTCCGCCCGCTTCAGGGCCCAAGGAGGAGCCCAAGTGCGGACACACCGACTCGGCAACGCAAATGGTGCCCTCATCGTTGGACCAAGCAACAATATTCGTTCCGAGCCACTGCCTTTGGATTAATGTCTGCTTCAATATCGAGCGGCGGTCCGTGACGAAATACCATCCCTCCGGAAACGGGTGAAGAGAGAGAACATCGCGGCCCACGCCGAAAAGGTCTTCCACGTTTTGTGGAGTTTTCTGTCTAGGCAGAGGCTGCTGCATAGCAAAGTCAGTCAATCAAGAGCGCACGGCGTGCTATGTTCTTGGAGGCACAATACCCCTATCCGCATCGCGCCCAATCATCGTGAGTGCGCAGCGCGCTGTTATTGACAGCGAGCGTCTCGCTCGGTCCATATCATAAACCATTCCTAAGTTAAGGCCATTCTCCAGGGCACCCGAGCGACGAGAGTTGCGGGCTAGTAATCGGCGCGGTCGTCCACCGCGTGGCCGCGCTTGGGCACCAGCACCGTGCGCTCGTATGTCATGAAGATGGTGCCGTCGGATTTCTTGCCCGTCGTCTTGACCGTGACAATGCCCTGGGTGGGTCGGGAGCGCGACTCCCGCGTCTCCAGCACCTCTGATTCGGCATAGATGGTATCGCCGGCATAGACGGGCGCGGTGAGCCTGATGTCGTTCCAGCCGAGGTTGGCGATCGCCTTCTGGCTGATGTCGCTCACCGACATGCCGGCGACGATCGCCAGCGTGAGCGCGCTGTTGACCAGCGGCTTGCCGAACTCGCTGTGCGAGGCGTAGTGGCTGTCGAAGTGGATCGGGTGGGTGTTCATGGTGAGCAGGGTGAAGGAGATGTTGTCGTACTCGGTGAGCGTCCGGCCCGGCCGGTGCTCGTAGACGTCGCCCACCACGAAGTCCTCGAAATAGCGCCCGTAGGCTTCGCGATAGCGCTGCTCGGCCACCTCTTTGCGCTCCACGGCCATGGTTCGATATCTCCTGTATTGCCGCCCATTCGCCGCCGGCGCGGCGGCCGCGACCTTAGGGACTCGCCCCAACGCGGTCAACGTGGGCAGGGCGCTTGCCGCCCGGACGCCATTGATTATAGTCGTGCCACGTTTGGCGGCACTGTGAGCCGTTCACGACGAGGGAGATGGAGAATGAAGGCTTTGAGAGCCGGTTTAGTCTCGGCAGGTGTGGCGCTCGCCGCACTGACCGCAGCAGACGCGATGGCGCAAGACGGGCACGTCACGTGGCACGATGACGGGTCTGTCGACCTCATCATGGAGGATGGCGCCGTTATCAAGACCTCGCGGGATGAGCTGGGCTCCCTGTTCGGGCCTGGTGAGAAACCCTTCGAAGGCACCACGATCACGGTGCTGACCCTTGATTCGGGGCCGCGCGGCGGCATCTCGGGGCCCATTTTCAGCTTCCGGCCCATCTGGGAGGAGCTTTCCGGCGGCAAGCTGGAAATCGCGTTGACCCCCATCACCGACCTCTACGCGAAGATGATGCTCGACCTGCGCCAGGGCACGGGCCTCTATGACGGGATCATCGTCGGCGCCTTCTTCTACGGCGACCTGGTCGCAGGCGATTACATGCTTCCGATCGAGGAGTACATGGAGAGCGGCGAGCATCCGCAATGGACCTACGATTCCATGCCGGACTCGCTGAAGACCCTGCACACCTGGGGAGACACCGGCTACGGCGTGCTCAACGACGCCGACGGCCAGGTGCTCTACTACCGCCGCGACGTTCTCAACGACCCCGAGCATCAGGCGGCGTTCAAGGCGGAGAAGGGCTACGACATGCCGGTTCCGCCCAAGACCTGGCAGCAGCTCCTCGATATCTCGCAGTATTTCGACGGCAAGAACTGGGATGCCAACGACGACGAGCCCGATAGCGGCACCGTGCTCCACCTCAAGGTGGGCGAGCAGGGGCACTATCACTTCCAGTCGCTGTCTGCGTCCTTCGCCATGACGCCGGGCGAGGCGGTCACCCAGTATCACAACGTCTACTGGTTCGACCCCACCGACATGACCCCGCTGATCGACAGCCCCGGTCACGTCGCGGCGCTCGAGTTCCTGCAAGAGCTGCACAAGACGGGGCCGGAGGCGCAAGTGGGCTGGAGCCTCGGCGAGGCGTGGGACTACTTCCTGCGCGGCAAGTCGGTGTTCGTGTTCAGCTGGGGCGATGTTGGCTCGCTTTGCCAGGATGAATCGCGGTCCAAGATCAAGGGGATCTGCGGTTCGGCGCTCATGCCCAGCTCGGACAAGTACTGGGATCATGAGAACGGCAGCTGGGTCGAGACCGATGACCCGCAGCCTGTCGGCAACACCACCGGCGGCTCGTGGCACGGCGTGATCTCGGCGTTCTCCGAGAACCCGGATGCCGCCTATTCGTTCCTCTCGCTGATGGCGATCAAGCCGTCGTCGAACTGGGGCGCGTATCACGGCTGGACCGGTGTCGATCCGGGGTACTACTACCAGTTCCTGGAGCCGCTGGGCGAGGCGAAGATCGAGGACTACGTGGCCGCAGGCTGGCATCCCGACGATGTCGCCGAGTACACGCAGGCCTACTACGACAACTTCACCGCGCCGACGATCCTCACCTATCTGAGGATCGAGGGTGCGCCCGAGTACTGGGACATCATGGACAAGAACCTGTCGGCGGCCATGAGCGACCAGAAGACGGCGGCCGAGGCTCTTTCCGATACCGCAGCGACCTGGGAAGAGATCACGGACCGTCTCGGCCGTGACAAGATTCTCAAGCAGTATCAGGAAGCGATCGGCTACGGCGGATAGACCAAGGCCATCCGGTAGGGTTTGCGGGGCGGTGCGCGGCTTGCCGTGCCCGCCTCGGGCCCTGCCGACTGCCGATCACGAAAATAGCTAGCCGGCCATGATCCGCTGGACCAAGCCGGTCAAGTTCGTCTTTCTGCTGCCGGCCGTCTTCTGGGTGCTGGCGTTCACCGTCTTTCCGCTCGGCTACTCGCTCTACATCAGCCTTCACGATGTCGACCGCAAGGTCGTCGTCACCGGGCGCGAGAAAGTGCCGGTGCTGAACGAGGCCGGCGAGCCCGTGCTCAAGAAGAGCGGCGAGCCGCGCACCAAGACGGTGGTGCACCGCGAGCTTCAGACCAATTTCACCTGGAACGGCTTCGCCAGTTTCATCCGCGCCTTCGGCGACGAGGAAGTGGGCTCTGCGGTGAAGGTCACCGCGATCTTCGTGTTCACGGCGGTGACCGCCGAGATTGTGCTGGGATTCCTGCTCGCCTTCCTCTTCCACCGATACATATTCGGGCGACCCGTGCTGCGAACGATCATGATATTGCCGATCTTCGCGACGCCGATCGCGGTCGGATACCTATTCTTTACAGTGTTTTACGAGATTGGCGGCCCGCTCGAATTCATGGGCATACCATGGTTATCCCAGCCCGATTGGGCTCTCGTATCAGTGATAATCGTCGACATATGGCAATGGACACCCTTCTGTTTCCTTGTGTTCCTCGCCGCCTTGCAATCCATCCCTGACGACCTGGTGGAGTGCGCGCGATTAGACAGCGGCTCGGCATGGGATCTCTGGCGCATCGTCGTGATACCGATGATGCAGCCGGTCATCATCATCGTGCTGCTGCTGCGCCTGGCGGAGGCGGTCAAGCTCTTCGACATCATCGCGACGCTCACCAAGGGCGGGCCCGGCATCGCCACCCAGTCGTACAGCTATCTGGCGTTCACCCGCGGCTTCAAGCTCAACGACTTCGGCTACGCCTCGGCCATGGCCTACCTGCTGCTGATCGTGGTGATGATCGTGGTCACGCTCTTCTTCCGCCGCCTGAGGCAAACCTATGCTTAGCGGGCTGGGCAAGTCGCTGTTCGGGCAGCCCGCCGGCGTCCCCCAGGCACGCGGCAAGCGCAAACGGCTTTGGTTCGCCGATGCCGGCTTCTCGATCATTGCGATCTTCGTCGCGCTGATCTTCTTCTTCCCGATCTACTGGGCGGTCTCCAACAGCCTGCGCGCGCCGGCGGACACCTTCACGGTGGCCGGCCTCGGCGTCCCCTTCATCGACTTCACGCCGACGCTCGAGAACTGGATCTCCCAGATCTCGACGCCGGAGGCCTACAACGCCTTCGGCAACAGCCTGATCATCTCCGTCTGCTCGGTGTTGATCGCGCTCGTCCTCGGCCTGCCCGCGGCCTATGCGCTGGCGCGCTTCCGCTTCAAGCGCATCAAGAACAAGGACCTCACGATCTGGTTCCTGTCGCAGCGGGTGTTGCCGCCGGTAGCGACGGCGGTGCCCTTCTTCATCGTCTTCTCCTCCCTCGACATGCTGGACACCCACGCCGCGCTGATCCTGGTCAACGCCACCTTCATCCTGCCCTTCGTGGTGGTGATCGTGCGCCAGACCTTCCAGGACCTGCCGATCGAGCTGGAGGAGGCGGCGCTGGTGGACGGCGGCTCGCACTTCGTCGCGTTCTTCCG